>DAOORA010000001.1:0-153806 GCA_035389045.1 Bacteroidales bacterium
TTATTTATATTCAGGCCGACGGAAGCTATTCAAAGGTTTTTGAATCAGACATCAAGTTTTGTCATGTGTCCCGTAACTTAAAAGAAATAGAAGAACAACTCGTTAACGAAGGATTCCTCAGGGTGCACAAAAGCTATCTGATAAACATGCAGTACCTGTCATCGTATGATAAAAAAAACAGATATTGCACCCTTATAAAGAATGGTTTTACCTTAAACATACCTGTATCGTTCAGATTTACAAAAAATATCTCGTTCTGAAAAAAATGAATTATCATTTTTTATTCCCCTAAAAAACAAAAAAAAATATTTTCGTTGCCAAAATCTATACGGTTATTGCTAAATCGCTACGGTTATAAACTGATTGCGATTTTTTATGCACATGCTTCAAATTATAAATACCTTTGAATGTGTTTATATTAATTATCCTATATAAATTACAATGTTATTTGAAATAATATAACGCATTACCGTTTTAAAAAAGTGAAATTCTTTTATTGCAGTATCTATTAGTTTTAAAGGGATTTATAGAAAAACAACAAGATAACCAGTTTTTAATATGAAAACTAAATATTCCCTGATCGTTGAACAAATTTTAATTGTATTCGGAATATCTGTTTAACCAATTCATTAATAAAATAAACCCTAACCATTATGTTAAATCATTATCAAAAGAATCATAAGATTGATCTTAAAAAATTTGAGAAATACATTGATAAGTTGAGAGTAATGTCGCATCCGGTCAGGTTTGCCATATTAGTAATGCTTACCCACAGAAAAAAGATGACCGTGACGGAGATTTATGAAGAGCTTTCGATACAGCAGGCGGCTGCATCAAATCATCTTAAAACACTCAAATCACATGAACTGATACTTTCCAAAAAGAACGGAAAAAATACCAACTACTTTATCAATAACAAAACCATCTCGAAGTTGGGAAGAACTTTGAATTTAAATCAATCCGAGAACAATAAAGAGTAAATAATACCTTATTCTTAGAAATTGTTTCTTAGTCTGGAAAATTCATAAAACTAACTCAGTATTACCATCCTTTGAATTTAGTTTTTCTATAATTCCCTGTTTTAAAGCTGCCATGAAAGCAATCATTCAGAAACACAGTTTTTTGTCCGTACAATGGTAACATTCCGCTGTTTTTTTTCTTTTTAAAAAATGTCGAAACAGAGTTTTATTTATTCTGTTCATCGGACCATTAATATATGTATTTAGCTTTCATATACTTCACAGTAAAACTATTTGCTGATGCTATCATTAAAGTTACTATATCGTTTAGTTCTTAACATTTTTTAACTATTTTTAACACAAAATACAAAGTTACGTTGATATTTTATTTAAGTTTGTGATTTAGAAAAATCTTATAATAAACCTTTTTATTAACAAAAACTACAGCTATGAAAAAACTATTTACATTATTTCTTTTGCTCTTTGCATGGGCTATAAGCTCATGGGGGCAGGCTCCGGTAACAGTGACTATCGGCAGCGGAACTACGACGGGCAGATATCCGTTGGATGATTACTTCGTTTATTCGCGGTCGCAATGCATCTATCTTGCCTCAGAAATAGGCGCAGGCGGGACGATTACCAAATTAAGATGGTATCGCAGCGACACGGGCGCCGATCCCGATGCTATTGATTCCACCAGAATATGGTTGACGGAAACCAGCAATAACGTTTTGCCGGATGGCAACTGGGAAAATCCGGGGACACTGGTGGCCGTGATTGCCAATATTGACCTGGGAAGCGGAGACGGGTGGTATGAAATAGATATTACAGATTTTGTATATTCGGGCACACAAAATCTCCTGGTATCCGTACATACCCAGGATGCCCCCTATACAGCACCTCACTCCTACTGGCGCTATACCGCCACTACAGGAAACCTGTCCCGTTTAGGACAATCTGATTACACCAATCCTCCTGCCATGAGCCTGAGTGTCAACAGGCCCAATATCCAACTGGATATGCTGGTCAGCACACCTGTTCTTTCGGTATCGCCCGCTGCACTTGCTTTTGGCTACATACCCTATCCGGGAAGTTCTGCCGGACAAACCTATACCCTTTCGGGAATAAATTTAACCTCCAGCCCAGTAGTGGTAACTGCTCCCGCAGGATTTGAAGTATCGCTTGACAGCTCCACATGGTCGGGCTCTGCCGATGTGGCTTTTACCCCACCCACTCTTTCAGACACAACGATTTATGTAAGGTTTACCCCTGCTGCGGCCCTTACGAGTTACAGTGATGTTGTCATCAATGATGGCAATGGCGCCTCGGCATCCGTTACGGTCAGCGGCACATCTGATGTATTCACTGCGTATTGTTTATCCGGAGCCAGCTACACCGCAGACGAAGACATCACCCATGTGGGGTTCGGAAATATTCTGAATAACACCAGCGCCTGTGCCAGTTTAACCGGATCGCAGGGCACAGCAACCGGCACAGCCAGTTTATACAGTAACTTTGTTTCTAATCCCCCTACCTCTGTTTCCCGGGGTATCACTTATCCTATAAATGTGGAGATCACACAATGCGGAAACGGAGTCTACGGCCATGATGTAAGAGTATATATTGACTTCAATCAAAACGGACTGCTGACCGATACCGGAGAAGAGTTTATCATCTGGCCCTATAACGATACATCCACACATACCATAACCGCTAATATTGCAATACCGGCTACAGCATCGCTCGGAAGTACGCTGATGAGAATTGTCTGCAAGGAAAGTTCCACCAATGGACCTTGCCTTGTAAGCAGCTGGGGCGAAACTGAAGATTATAAGATCACTATCCAGGAATACACTACCTGTGCGGCTCCTTCTGATCTGACCGTTACCAATGTTACCACACAATCTGCCGATCTGGGATGGAATGCCAACGGAACCACCGTGTGGCAGGTTGAATGGGATACCAGCGGGTTTGCTCAGGGTACAGGCCATTTTATTGATCCTGCCACCAACACTCAGCCTATAACAGGCTTGATTCCAAACACCGAATATGATTTTTATGTGCGTGCCCTGTGTGATCCGGACACCAGCTATTGGTCGGGACCGTATACCTTTTCAACACTGTTATGCAATGCATCGAATCAATGTACCTACGAATTCACCTTGTCAGACATTTATGGTGACGGGTGGAACGGCGGAACCATGCAGGTTTTACAGGGCGGAAATGTCATCGCCACGTTAAGTTTGTTGAACGGTGACTCTGCCACACAATATGTCAGCATCTGCGATGGATACAGCTTTGAGGTATACTGGAATAATGGCGGAAGCTTTCCGGGAGAATGTGGTCTGCGTGTTTTTGATCCGTTTGGCTCACAGTTGTTTTATCAGGCACCTTTAAACGATACTCTCGTGGGAACGACGCTGTTTACTGAGGACGGAAACTGTACCCCGCCTTCGTGTTATTCACCTTCAGGGCAGACGGTTACAAACCCCACAGCCGTCGGGGCTGATCTTGGATGGACCAGCGCTGATTCGTTCTTTGATATTTATATCAGCACCGCTGCCGCACCGGCTCCGGGAGCTGCCACGGTTCCTACCGTGGACAATGCCCCCGGCAACTCCTATACCTGGACAGGCGGAAACTCAGCCACTACTTATTTCTGGTGGGTACGCGCCGATTGCGAAGCAGGGGGCGGAACCGGCCAGAGTTACTGGTATGGACCCTACAGTTTTAACACGGTACTATGCGATTCTTCATCTCAATGTGAGTATACATTCAATATGTTTGATTCATATGGTGACGGATGGAACGGAGCTGAAATGCAGGTATTACAGAACGGCATAGTGGTTGCCGCCCTGAACCTTGCTTCAGGAGATTCAGGCACAATGATGGTCCCCGTTTGCGAAGGTATAAACCTGGAGGTATTATGGAATATCGGCGGAAGTTACCCCGGAGAATGTGGCTTGCAGATACTGGATCCCTTTGGTATAGAATTATATAACCAGAATCCTGTCGGAAGTACTTTTGTGGGAACCACCCTGTATACAGGCACCGGAAATTGCCAGCCCCCGTTATGTCCGGCACCCACAGCACAAACGGTGAACAATATCGCTCTTGACTCCGCTGAACTCGCATGGACAACCGGCGGTGCAACGATGTGGAATATTGAATACGGGCCTTATGGTTTCACTCCCGGTACGGGAACCCTTATCCATAATGTCACCAATCCCTACGTACTTTCAGGCCTTTCGAGTGCAACCATGTACGACTGGTATGTTCAGGATTCATGCGATGTTGATGTGGTCAGCCTTTGGACCGGCCCCCATTCATTTACTACCCTTTGCCCCACGGTTACTACCTTTCCGTTCACTGAAGATTTTGAAGCCGGATTGGTACCACCGGTATGCTGGTCCGAAATTGTCAACAACACCATAGCAAACTGGGAATATGGTTTTACTACCACGGGCTTTGCCAATGTCCTTTATGATTATTCACAGAATGAGTGGCTCATGACACCTGTTCTGGATCTGAGTTCGCTGACACATCCCTATTTGAGTTTCGACTGGATGATGAGTTATTACTGGGGTGTTGATCCCTACAACAACTATGACCTGATATGCAAAATAAGCACTGACGGCGGTATTACCTGGGATTCGGCATGGTCGGAAGCGGCTGAAGGGATGTTCAACAGCTGGCAGTGGTACACCAAACCTATCGACCTGCTGGCTTATGCAGGGGAGTCCAATGTCAAGATTGCCTGGCAATATATAGGTGATGACGGGGCCCAGGCAGCTATCGACAACATCGTTGTTAATGAAATTCCTGCTCCGGCCATTACCAGCCTTGGCTCCACCAGCGGCTGTCCGGGTTCCTCACTGGTGATCAATGGCACCAACCTTATCGGGGTTTCCTTGGTCACTATCGGCGGAACGCCTGCTACCATTACTGCAAACACACCTGCCTCCGTAACTGTGACCGTAGGTTCGGGTACAACAGGTATCGTTGAAGTTACAGCATTCGGAGGTACAGCAACCAGTACGGAAACCTTTACCGTAAATACCCTGCCACAGGCATTTTCAGTTATCGGAGGCGGAAGCTACTGTGAAGACGGCTCAGGCGTAGTCATTACTCTTGAAAGCTCTGAAAACGGGACGGAATACAGTCTTTCAACCACTCCGGTCACCACCCTGACGGGCAATGGCGGAGCCGTTACCTTCGGCCCTGAACCATTTGCACCCGGAGTATATACCATAACGGCAGAAAACCCGCTTACAGGTTGTACATCAGTAATGTCAGGATCGGCCATAGTTTCAGTAAATCCGAAACCTGATTCGATCACCGCTACAGCATCCGATGATACCATCTGCCAGGGAACATCCATCGACCTGAATGTTTCTGCGCTCACAAATTCAGGCTCACTTTTCACTTATAATGAAGGTTTTGAAACATGGCCCCCTGCAGGGTTTACATTCATTAACAATAACGGAACAGGAAATAGCTGGGAACCATCGGTAACTTACTATTCCGGCAGTTTCGGGATGTACTATCCGTATACCGCGGCTTCTGCCGCCGACGCCTGGGCGATCACACCCGCTCAATCGCTGGTTGCGGGAACTACCTATACCGTTTCATTCTGGTACAGGATAGCCTCCTCCATGTATCCTGAAAAATTAAAAGTCACGGTCGGAACAGACACCCTGGTAGCCGCACAAACAACTACCTTATGGGATAACAACGGAGATACGGCACTGCTGAATACGACATGGGCTTTTGGAACAGCAATATACACACCGGCAACTTCCGGTAATTATTATTTCGGGTTCAATTGTTATTCGGATGCCGACATGTACAATTTATATATTGATGAAATTTCAATAAAAGATCCGCCCATTCCTTCGAACTACTCCTGGACCTCCATACCGTCAGGATTTATATCATCCGTACAAAATCCAGCCGGTGTGACACCTGATGTTACAACAAGGTATATTGTCAGTGTGGAAAATTCTTATGGTTGCTCGGATACAGCAAGTGTCACGGTAGTTGTAAACACCTGCGGAGGATATGCCATCACCGGCAAAACCAAATATGCGCCAAAAGCTAATAACGGTAGCCCGGCACCTAATCCTCCGACTTATAATGCTGCGATTTATAACATTGATAACGTCATTGTTATCCTTAAAAACGCATTAGGCGCCGAATTAGCAAGAGACACCAGTGATGCGCTCGGAAATTACCAGTTCACCAATGTGGCCGACGGCAGCTATATTTTATCATACGATAAATATACCGTGGACACCATGCAATGGGCTAATGATGTAAATGCCATTGACCTGGCGATAATCAAGTACTATGTAGGCACGGATACCCTTTCCGATCCTTCCAGGAATTTCTCGGCTAAATATAAGAAAGCTGCAAACGTGGACAATAACACTTCCATCAATTCCATTGACTTATCAAGAATCAAGACCAAGATCGGTTCACCGTTAAATGCTTCCAAAAACTTCCCCAAAGGAAACTGGGTAGCTCTTGATACCGCTGTTACCGTTGCCGGCGCTAACCTCAACATTACCCTCAAAACAATCTGCTACGGTGATTACAACGCATCAAGTACAAAATATCGTGACTCGCTGGTCAACTGGAGCGGCGTAAAATCAATGCCTTCGGAAATCATTGTTACATCTGATGAATATATCACTACCAGTGACCCCTCCTATTTTGAGGTACCCCTGAGGATCAGTACCAAAATCAATGAGTTTTCGGCGATGGGACTCGAACTGAATTATCCCGATAAAGATTTCAGGCTGATAAGCGTTTCTATGCCCAACACCAGCAACAAAAACGGGGTAGTGAAGATCAACCCCACCCTGGAAGAAGTCATTGCTGAAGACAACGACCTGCTGGTGACGGATGAAGACGGCGTGATCCGGGTGGTATACGCCACTACCAATCATTATGATGTGGCAACCAACGACCAGATGATCATTCTGGGTTTTGTTCCTGTCCATACACTTGCCCACGGAGAAGTTGAATTTTCGCTCAGCGGCACAGGTGTTCTCGGAGATCAGTATGGTATTGAAAATGAGGACGCATACCTTATCATGCCCAAGGTCTATGTTCAGGGCACCGAAGCAGGATTTGAGTTTTCGGGTTATCCCAACCCGTTCAGCGGTCAAGCCACACTGAATTACAACATCCCGGAAAACGGGAACGTAAAACTTACCGTATATAATGCCATCGGCGAACTGGTGAATGAGCTTGTAAATGAAAGTCAGATGAGCGGAAAACACGCTGTTGAATTTTCACCAAAGTCTCTGCCGGCCGGTATGTACACGTTTAAACTGGAATTTGAAGGACAGAACATTTCCAAATGCCTGGTATTGAAGCTGGTTCACTGAGAGCTATAAGTACCTGACAAATGAAATGTTGTCGCACCATTCCATGTAATACATAAAAAGCGGGGCATATGCCCCGCTTTTTTATTCAATATTCTCATTTTCAAAGTTATTCATAAGTGAAACAGAAAACGCTGACGCTATCGGGAAATCAAAAGCGATTTTTTTATTAGTAACATTATTCCAGATATTGAAATAATAATTTATAATTATATATTATAATAAACTAATATTTGCTGTAAATAGAGCAGAAAAACAGTAAAATATACTAATTTTGCATCGAATTTTCAACATATATACCATTCATTTATGAAATATAAAAACTCATTACTCAAAAAACTATCACTGGTATTTTTTGGTTTAACCATATTACTGATTTGCCAAACTAAAGCCTATCCTTATGGTATTACAAGTATCAGTGGCTCAGGCTGGTCGGGGACATTGAATTATTCAAGCAATTCTAATATATACACATGCTATAACTCCGGGCTGACGCTTTATACGGATGTTACTGCTTCCACAACCGTTGGTTCCACCACCTATTACCGGAAGTGGCAGTACAGTTCTGACGGAAATACCTGGTTTACTACGAGTTCTGGTGGTTCAGGTTATGCCACTCATGCGACCATTTCCCGTTATTACCGTTGCGTCCAGATAAGTACAGGATTGGTGGTTCTTTCGGGCAGTGAGACGCCCTGGGTACGGGTATTTTTCGGTCCCAGCTATGTGTCCCTGCCCTCAGCAGTATCAACCACCAATTATACAGGCACCCAGTTCACTGCCAACTGGACCACCTCCGGCACACCACATGGTCCAAGCACTATGGATATCCGTCATTACCTGTTTTGTTCCACCACCTCTGATTTTCAGGCAAACACTGCACCTACAGGGCAGGGGTTCAACCCAGCCTGTGCAAAATTAATCACCGCATGCAGCGACGCTTCTTCTGCAATTGCAGGATGCACAAACCCTAGTACGCCTGTTACATATAATGTTACCGGGCTTACCCCCGGTGTAACCTATTACTGGAAAGTTTTAGCACAATCATATCATGAGGAAAGCAGCAACGGCGACCTCTGGTGCGGAGTTTAAAGTTCCTACACGGCCACACAAACTGTTTCAGCCTGTTCAGCGCCGCAGGTAACTTCGCATCCCGTTTCGCAAGCGGTCTGTACGGGAGGTTCTGTTACATTCACTGTCACCGCTTCCGGCACACCTGCCCTATCCTATCAATGGAGAAAAAACGGCTCCGATATCGGCGGAGCAACGAGTTCGACCTTTAGTATAAATCCTGTAACAGCCGGTGATACCGGTTCATATACGGTGTACATCACCAATTCATGCGGCAATGCCACTTCAGGTATTGCCATGCTCACCCTGGTACCCTCCCCTGTTATAACAACACAGCCCACTGACATTTATGATGCCTGTCCGGGGATTAGTGTTTCTTTCAGCGTCACAGCAACGGGCAGCCCGGTCAGCTATCAGTGGCAGGTGTCCACCAATGGCGGAGTCAGTTACAGCAACATCACGGCTGCAGGATCCAATCCGGTTTATACCGGCTGGACAAGCGCCACACTTGGCATTAACAATATCAGTCCGGCAAACAATTATGTGTACCGCTGCATTGCCGGTTCAACGTGTTTGCCCAACGACACCTCTGATGCTGCACACCTGTGGGTTTCCGACGGCCCCGGCCCGGTGACGGTAAGCGGAGGCGGGACATACTGCGGCAGCACCGTGATTACAGCCAGCGGCCTGTCCGGATTCACTGTTTATTTCCAGGGCACGACTTCCGGAGGAACTTCCCAGAGCAACCCTTCCACCTCGGAAACCATCACCAGCTCAGGCATCTATTATTTCAGGACTTTCGACGGCAACTGCTGGGGAACCGAAGGCAGCGCTGCTGTGAGCATTAATGCTGTTCCCGGGGCGGTTTCCGTGAGCGGCGATACGGTACAATGCGGTGGCACTGTTACTCTGCACGCTTCAGGCGGATCGGGAGGTACCATATACTGGCAGGGAATGACCAGTGGGGGAATATCCACGGCTACAGCATCGACCTCGCAAACGACAGGCACATCAGGGACATACTATTTCCGTTCTTTTAACCAGGGATGCTGGGGACCCGAAGGCAGCGCCACGGTGACCATTAATGCTGTTCCCGGTGTGGTGTCTGTGAGCGGCGATACGGTACAATGCGGTGGCACTGTTACCTTACAGGCTTCAGGCGGGCTGGGAGGAACTCTTTACTGGCAGGGAATGACCAGCGGGGGCATGTCCACTGCTACAGCTTCCTCCTCACAAACGGTCGACACATCAGGAACATACTATTTTCGTTCTTATAACCAGGGATGCTGGGGCAGTGAAGGAAGCGCCACGGTAACCATTGAGCCGGCAATAGGCTCCCCGGTATTTATTCCCGGTCCGGACACCTCACGCTGTCAGGGCGCCGGTACCGTCAGTTATACGGCATCGTCTGCCAACAGTACCTACATTGCATACAGCCTGGATGCAACCAGTCTTGCGGCAGGTAACACCATAGACACTGCTACAGGTTTTGTGAACTTCACTGCCGGATGGAGCGGAATTTCTGTCATCACGGCAACAGCCTATGGTTGCGGCGGCCCCCAAACGGTAAGCCATACCGTCATGACCATTGCCAACGTCCAGGTAGGGGTATCTGTCTTGGTATTCCCCTCAGATACAATTTGTTCCGGCGAAACTGTCACTTTTACGGCCGTTCCGGCAAGCGGGATAATCAATCCGTTTTATCAATGGTACCTCAATGGAGATGAAACCGGCAGTAATATTCCTTCATTTACAAGTTCAACGCTGAATATACACGATACCATATTTTGCAGACTGATTTCCGATGCATTCTGTGTGACAGGAAACCCTGCCTCATCAAACTCCATTGTAATGACTGTAAACCCTGGCATTAATGCTTCACTGAGCATTTCAACACCCGACAACCCTGCCTGTGAAAATTCAAACGTTACTTTTTCGGCTTCCCCTGTTCATGGCGGCACCAATCCGGTTTATCAATGGTATCTGAACCATGTAGCGACTGGTAACGGAAGCAGCGCGTATTCATGTGATTCCCTGGCAAACGGGGATACGATCAGTTGTGTACTCCATTCAAATGAGGCTTGTGTGATGAACAACCCTGTCTTTTCGAATACAGTTCACATGGTGATCAATCAGACACCAATAGCTGATGCCGGAACGGATACAACCTATTCCGGAACGCCAATCCTGATCGGCAATCCATCAAACGGCCCGGGAACCATCAGCTGGTCGCCGGCCACAGGATTAAATAATCCGACACTGGCCCAGCCTGCAGCTTCACCGTCCATTACGACAACCTATACGTTAACTGTTGACCACAACGGCTGTGTAAATTCCGATACGGTTAAAATCATTGCCGGCGGAGCAGTATATACCATCTCCGGCAAAACACGTTATTTAAATATGGCAATTCCGGGTATTGTGGGCGTTCCCCCGACGTATAATTCTGTACTATATAATATCGATAAGGTTATTGTGATACTGAAAGACTATATGGGTGCAGAACTGGCCAGAGACACCAGCGATGCGCTCGGGAATTTTCAGTTCATAAATATTGCGGATGGGAACTATGCGCTGTTTTATGATAAATACACCCAGGATACCATGCAGTGGGGTAATGATGTAAATGCCATAGATGTGGCATTAATAAAACATCTCATCGGTTGTGACACTCTTATAGATCCTTCCAGAAATTTTTCATCCAAATATAAAAAAGCTGCCAATGTTGACAACAACGCTTCGATAAATTCCATTGATATTTCCAGGATCAAAGCTAAAATAGGCTCGCCTTACAACACGGTCAAGAATTTCCCGCAAGGTAACTGGATAGCTCTTGATACCGCTGTTATCGTGGCCGGTTCCGACCTGAACATTATCCTGAAAACCATTTGTTACGGCGATTATAATGCTTCATGTGTCAAATACCGCGATTCGCTGGTTAACTGGGGCGGTGCAAAATCATTGTCTTCGGAGATCATTGTTACATCTGACGAATATGTCACGACCAGTGATCCCTCATATTTTGAAGTACCCCTGAGGATCAGTACCAAAATCAATGAGTTCTCCGCCATGAGCCTTGAACTAAACTACCCCTCTAAAGATTTCAGGCTGGTAAGCGCTGTTATGCCCAACACCACTGACAAAAACGGGATAGTGAAGATCAACCCCACCCTCGAAGAGATCATTGCTGATGACAATGACCTGCTGGTGACGGATGAAGATGGCGTGATCCGGGTCGTATATGCCACCACAAACCATTATGATGTAGCTGCTAATGACAAGATGATCATTTTGGGTTTTGCTCCGGCCAATACACCCGACCTCGGAGAAGTTGAATTTTCACTCAGCGGTACGGGTGTTCTCGGAGACCAGTATGGTAATGAAAATGAAGACGCATACCTGATCATGCCCAAAGTCTTTATTCAGGGGGCTGAAACAGGATTTGAATTCTCGGGTTATCCTAACCCGTTCTACGGTGAAGCCACACTGAATTACAACATCCCGGAAAACGGGAACGTAAAACTTACCTTATATAATGCCATCGGCGAACTGGTGAATGAGCTTGTAAATGAAAGTCAGATGAGCGGAAAACACGCTGTTGAGTTTTCACCAAAGTCGATGCCGGCCGGCATGTACACGTTTAAACTGGAATTTGAAGGGCAGAACATTTCCAAATGCCTGGTATTGAAGCTTGTTCACTGAGAATTTAATGTACCGTACAACTTGAAATGTTGTCGTACTATTACGTGTATTACCGATTGCAATAGTTTAAAAATTAGAAAAGCGTTTATAACTTAATATTGCGCTTTTGTTTCTGTTGTAAACATGAGATTTTTCTCTTACTTTTTTGCGTGTCCAAAAAAGTAAGCAAAAAAGGACCTCCTGGCGAATGCTTCAGCCCGCTCTCAGAAAACATTGAAAATCTATGCAAAGTAGTCCTGACGCAGCATAGCTGGTCAGGAAACCCCGCCTGTGGCGGGGCCTTTGCAGATTTTCAAATGTTTTCTGATTCACGCCACCGCCGGCTCGCACGCCAGGAAATGCCCGCGCGCCAAATATCGGCTAAGCTATCCCGAAAAAAGCCAGATTGTTTCGCAGAAAACAAATTCTTAATTATTTGATTATGAGATTTTAAAGCGAGTTATACCGATTGCCAGTAGTTTAGAAATTAGAAAATCGTTTATAACTTAATATTACGCTTTTGTTTCTGTTATAAACATGAGATTTTTCTCTTACTTTTTTGCGTGTCCAAAAAAGTAAGCAAAAAAGGACCTCCTGGCGAATGCTTCAGCCCGCTCTCAGAAAACATTGAAAATCTATGCAAAGTAGTCCTGACGCAGCATAGCTGGTCAGGAAACCCCGCCTGTGGCGGGGCCTTTGCAGATTTTCAAATGTTTTCTGATTCACGCCACCGCCGGCCCGCACGCCAGGAAATGCCCGCGCGCCTATTATCGGCTAAGCTATCCCGAAAAAAGCCGGATTGTTTCTCAGAAATTCATTACTATGACAAATAACACTCCTTCCATTTTGGAAAAAAATGAAGGTAAACAAAACATACGTTTCTGTTTTTGAGCAATAAAGAAGCGAAACAAAAGTTGCTGACAGTAAAAATAAACTTATTTGGTGTCTCTTGGATTTTATCTCTTCTTAATTTTCTGAAATTATAATTGGTGTCCCAGTGGCGAAGTCAGGAAAGAGGGTGTCCCAAAATATTATTTAAATGATTTTCACCGCCTTCTTACCCCTTCCATAAAGGGTGGAAGTCGCTGAAAATCAACACCATTCAGGGACGGGGTAATGATGATTTCCAGTAAAGGCTATTTTTGAGACAGCCGCTTTTTTTCTGAAGGTACCGAAAATCTATTGGTTCACGTTGTGAAGATCCTTCAGCTTTTCCCACGGGCCCAGATCATATTTGCGTATCATCTGCCGGTACAACTCTGCATCCTTATTCAGCTTTTTGATATGTTTGTGATAGCTGACCATAGAGAGCAAATGCGAGAATCCCATGTCTACGGCTACTTTTTTTTGCCTGATCAGGGCAATCATATACATAAAGAATCTGCGTTTGTATGGTTCCGGACGGAAAACGAACTCATTCAACAGTTTGAGAAGCAACTTAATGATAAAGCCGGTGCCTGGCCTGCCATCATTGTAAGGCTTTATAAAATATCCGTCGCCAAAAAGTATTTTTGCTTTATAATAGAGGGATTCGTAAGCATACATTTTAGAGAGTGTTTCAAGGTATTTATCGAACAACGCTATCTGCGACATCTTATAATAATGGATGCATGGAAATAACCCGCCCATCATATCCGTATCTATATCATACATCCTGCCTTCGGCAGTAAGTCGCTTCTGCAATTCAGAACCAAAAGGAGCGCCAAGAATATTAAAATTGATGTACGACAATCCCGTCCGCTGCGTAAACTCGTACAAGCGGTCGAATTCTTCCGGTGTATCATTATCAAAACCTATAACAAATGATGCGGTGATATGTATCCCGTGGGCATGGATCTTTTTGATCGCATCTTCATAGATCAGCGCCTCACGGTTTTGTTTTTTCTTTGTTTCAAACAGGCTGCCGGCATTCAATGATTCAAAGCCGATGAGAATATTGAAACAGCCGGCATTATTCATTTCCGTCAGCAAATCGTCTTCTTTTGCAATTTCGATGCTCGACATGCAGCCCCATGATATGTTGAGGGGCATCAGTTCTTTCATAAGTTCGTGGGCATAACGTTTATTAGCCGTCAGGTTATCATCCACAAACAGCATCTTCCTCACCGGAAGAGATTTGATCTCCTGCACCACATTAGAAATTTCACGGTAACGCATTTTGTTCCCGAACAAATTGGTGACAAGGCAAAACTCACACTTATAAGGGCAGCCACGCGATACCTGTATCCCCACCTGGAAAACTTTTTTCATATCCACCAAATCCCAACGGGGAAGTGGTGTCTCTTTAAAGTCGCAATACTCGTGTGTGTCGTAAATTTTCTGAAGGCATCCCTGTTCATAATCCGCCAGGCATTTCCGCCACGAACCTTCTGCTTCTCCTATCACAATAGCATCGGCATGAAGAACTGCTTCATCGGTCATAAACGAAACGTAGGGGCCTCCGATAATAACTTTTGCTCCCCGGGATCTGTACCAATCGCCTATTTCGTAGGCTCTTTTAGCCGTGGTTGCCAGGGCTGATATGCCGACTATTTCGGGAATCTCGTCTGGCAGTGACTCCAGGTCTTCATCAATGATACGAACATCATATTCCGGCGGTGTAATAGCCGCAATCATAGGCATGGCCAGTGAAAGCATGAACTTCTTTTTACCCATCATTTTACAGAGTTCTGTCTGCCCGTAATAATTCACAAACTTCTGTCCGGGTAAGACCAGAAAGATACGTTTTCTGCTGTAGGATATTCCGCCCGTCATAACTTAAAAATAACGAAGTGTAAAACCGGCCTGCATAAATTTACTGACCTCGGTGACAAAGCTCAGGATCATATCGTTTTCATATAATTTCTCCTCTCTCATAATTTTATCGAGGCAAATGAACACCATAGGCGGGCCAACATAGCCCATGTCATTCATCCTGGTATAGAGCGTTTCTTTTTTAATCCCCAACTGCCCGCACTCCTCTATGATCATTTCAGCAATATGCTTTGAAGGAAAATTCACCTGAAAATATTTTAATGCGGAGAGATCAATGTGGTAAGTTTCGATCATGCGCTTCAATCCTTTAAAAAAAACCGAACCGTCTGCATCATGAAAATGCAGGCGTAACTGCTCGTTGAACATCTGTGCCAGGTGGTGATCGCCGTGTTCAAACTCCAGTCTGGGATTCTGCCAGTAGGCAGGGCGCCTGTTGAGCATGGCTGCCGGTTTATTACCTCCTACAGATTCCATGTATACATTTTCGACGAACAGCCCTTTTTGGACTTCAGCTTTCTGTAAAATCAATGCCCCTGCCCCGTCACACAAAAAATACCTTAAAAACAACTCTTCTTTGGTAAGTAAGGGCTGGTTGTAATATTCTGCAATAAGTTCGGAAGAAGAAATTCCCGATGATACGACCAAAGCATTATCATACCTGCCGCAGCGTATAAACTCGTATGCCACCAGCAGCGCTTTATAGGCCGAGGTGCAATTAGCATGAATTGAAATCTCGGAACACTCCTCAATGCCAAGCGCCTCCTGTATCCGCACGCTGGCTGTAGGCATCTGATGCTGATGTGCGCTGCCATAGGCAATAAAGCTGATCTCCTGTGGTTTCAGCCCGGCCATGTCAAGAGCTTCATGAGCCGCTTTGACCGCCATGGAGACATTGTCTTCGGTAAATTTCCGGGTATCAGGGTCAATGGCATAATGATAATAGCCGATATCGAGCATTTCTTTCATCAGCGGCCTGATGCGGGAAAGCCATTTTGCCACCGGTGCAGGGGCATCTGTTATTTCCCCGAGGTAGCTGTCGGTTTCTTCAAAAGAAACCGGCCTGCCCGGCAAAAACCTCCCTGTTCCGGTTATTTTAACCCTGTTGAACGACATCGTTTATATATATTTTGCCTTTATTTGTATTGGAGTTTTACTAAGAAATAACGAACATAACGTATAAAAACTTATTTTACTCTATACTTATTTTTATTGCCGGGACAAATTTACCAAAGATCAGCAACAACTTACAATAACTGACCGTTCTTTTACACATTTCTGTTCCCTGAACTTATACATTATTCATCACAGAATGACGATTCCTGATTCATGTCCTCACATATATTTTCCGATATAATAATTTCTCAGTTTTGGATTATAGTTTTTATATATTTTTTCAGCGAAATCAACGGCTTTTGCCATAACTTCCTTTCTCCTTACAATCTTATCCACAAGCCCTGTTTGCCGGGCATCCTGTGCGTTCAGGTTTTTTCCCGTAAGCATCAGCTCGATTGCAGTTTTTTTATCCGTATAATCCGAAAGATATACAGAACCTCCGCAGCCCGTCATCAGGTTATATCCTGCTTCGGGAAATCCCATGATAATATTTTCGGCAGCAATCCGAAAATGGCACGACATGGCCAGTTCCATGGCAGAGCCCAGGCATACTCCTTTAATAGCGGCTATTACAGGTATTCCGGCCATGTAAAACCTTTTGAATGTGCGGCTGTTGGCAATATAAAAATCTCTGGCCTGATGCGTGTTTTCTCCGTCAAACGACAGCAGGTCGCGGATGTCCGCCCCTGAGGAGAAATGCCTGCCTGTTCCGCTGATTATGAGGGCTTTCAGACGTTCATCATGGAAGGCCATATCAGACAACTCGTGGATCTCATAGAAAAAAAGTTTATTCATACTGTTGGCCGGTGGGCTGTTCAGTTCAATAAACCCGATATGATCTTCGAAACGCCAGTTGATAGTCTGATACTTTACCATATTTCGGATTTTCTCCTTTGCGCTTCCTCAAGTGCGAGTTTGCAGAACATTCTTGTTTCTTCATGCAGGGCTTCATGCAGGGGAAGTTTATTGGCATTGTGTATGGCCTGCATGATCGAACAGATCACATTTTTGGGCTTGGTGCTGACCATATTCTTCAGATATTTCAATGAAGCTCCCAACACATCATCATCTGAAACATAATGTACAATGTTATATTTTAATGCTTTTTCCGCATCAATGATATCGCCTGACAATAAAAGTGAAATCGCATGATGATCTCCTGACTGCTTCACCATGCGTGCAATACCGCCAAGTCCGGGCATCAGGCCGTGGTTTATCTCCGGGAAGGCAAAAAGCGATTTGGCGGATGCAAAGCGTATGTGACACGCCATGGCAATTTCGAGGCCGCCACCCAGGCAGGCGCCGGTAATGGCAGCTACGACTGGTATTTTCAGTCCAAAGATATGATCCAGCAGTTGTGATCCGGCTGTCATCTCTTTTGTCAAAATATCAGCATCGCAGGCGGTTTCAAAAAGTTTTTCCAGGTCGGCCCCGGCAGAAAAATGCCTGCCCGTACCCGTAATGATAACACCTTTTATGTCTTCATCTTCTGCAATACTATTCAATTTGTCCACACTAATAAATGCTGGTGATGGCAGATAATTCTGCGGAGGATTGTTTATTCTGATGACAGCAATACACCCATTCTTTTCGACAACGACATTTGCAGTTTCTTTCAATTCATGCTGTTTTTGGTGAGTAAAACTTCATATTCGGGGGATATTCCGCAAGGTATCCTTTCACTGTTTAACGGTATTGTTTTTACGGTAGTGTGGGAGAGTTTCTGTCCGTTGTCAGCATTGAACATATATTGCTTAAAGACAATATAGGGGCCTGAGAACTCCACTTTGCTTTTTATCAGGATGTTATCAAACAAGCGGGCTTCTTTAGAATAACGGATATTGATTTCTGTTACTACCAATAAAATTTTTTCTGACTTTAATTTTTCGAGCAGACCTGTTTCACGCATGATTTCCCATCTTGCCTGCTCATAATAATTCAGATAAACAGCATTGTTCACATGGTCGTAGGAGTCCAACTCATAACCTCTGACGGATAAGCGATATTCGAACATTTTTTCTGGTAAGATATTATTTTAGAGTTTGGGGGCCAATCCGATGAGCTCATCCACCCTGGATTTCGCTATCTGCGACCATTTCGGGTCAATGAATCTGTTTCCATCCCAGGAAAAGTCCACACGGTAAAAATTTTCATTCATAAAAGTCAGTTTTGATTTTGCATCCGGTGTATGGACAATAAACATCATTTTGCCAGGGTCAATTGTAAAGGCGAAACCGATCAATGTTGCAAGAGGTGCGCAGAAGTTGGTCACTGAGGTTCCCGGGTTTTCGGCATATAATTCAGTAGCAATAACCACGGTGTGCTGTTCATTCTTTACAATCTTCAACCCGCAACGTGAGGGTACATCCCACTGTCCTTTAAAATCATAAACCTCATCGAAATAATCCGAATTGATATCCTTGTTGAAATGTTTGATCATAGTTATTAAGTAGAATATGTTTTACCTGTTAACTTTTTTACCGAAAGATCTGTTGGCCAATTCTTCGCGAACAGGCTTATACGTGCCATTGGCAATTTCTTTCATGATCACTGTCCTGAAAAGTTTGAACATTTTTTCAGATTGTGATTCATCTTTGTAAAAAGTATCCCATGCATAGTGATACAATTCCTGCAGGCGTTCAGGCGTCATATGCTTTGGTTGGATAACCACTTTTCCTGCATTGAAATTGTTCCAGTCGTGATCAATGATCCTGTTCTGCCTGAGCAGGTCGTCATAAGCTTTCGTATGAGGAAAAGGTGTAAGAACTGTGAATTCGGCCAGGTCGAGGTTTATCTCCAGCAGGAAATCGATAAGGCGTTTGATATCATCTTCGGTATGGTCATCGGTTCCGAGCAGTATGGTGCCTTCGACGGCAATACCATGATCGTGGTAGCGTTTTATCCTGTCGCGTATATAATCGGAAGTGTCAAATACGGCCTGATAAACAAACCATGCACCGGCCTGTGCTGCCAGGTCGAGCACCTCGTCGTCATTTTCTATGGGATGTGAACACCAGTTTTTCTTAAACGGAATCATCTCACGGAAAAGGTCCAGTTCCCATTGTTTGTCCTGAGCAAGAGAATTATCGACGATAAAAAGCCTGTTGTTATCAATGGTTGCCAATTCTTCAACGACGCGGTCAACAGGCCTGGGACGGAAACATTTTCCGCCGAGGTATGCCACTGCACAGGGATAACAATTATACTTACACCCGCGTGAGGCATGAAACAGGTCGACCATGCGCACCCCTTTGTGATAATATTTCTCCTTATTGAGAATATCGCGCCGGGCAGGGCCTATAGTATTAATATCGGGATGAACAGCAAGATAATTATATACTTTCTGAAGTTTATCATTCCTGAAATCATCGAAAACTTTTTCGAGGCGGCCTTCTGCTTCTCCCAGAAATATGGAGTCGGCATATTCCAGTGTTTCTTCCGCATGGAGCATAGTAGAGATACCTCCGAAGATCACTTTTTTTCCGCGTTTGTGGTATTCCGATGCTATCTGCCAGCCGCGTTTTATCTGGCCGGTAAGCATCATCGAAATGCCAATAAAATCGGCATCATCATCAAAAGTAAGTTCATCCACGTTCTCATCAACAAATTCAATATGAACATAAGCAGGCAGCGCTGCAGCCATCACAACCGGCCCGTGGGGCGGAAGGTTGAACGTGGTCTGCCCTTCGAGTTTTTCCCATTTAGGATAAATAAGTTTGAATTTCATATGGTCGTTTATTCGTATTTAATAGTTTTCGATTTACAGGCCTCCATTCTTTTTTTCAGAAGTTCCCTGTCAGCCAGGTATGGTATTGATTTTTCCAATGCTTTCCGATAGTATTCAAGCGCTCTGCCATAACTTTTATTTTTATAATAATATTCACCGGCAAGATAATAAGGTTGATAAAATTCAGGATTGAGCCCTGTCATTTTTTCCGCATCACCTGCGTTTGCCTGTGTTATATCTGAATTCAGATGATCAACAAACGCATCCCTGATTTTTTTATATTCCGCTATCTTGCCGGAATAATCAGACAACATTACTGAATCGGGCAGCAAAGATAATTCAAATTCATACATCTCGGTATTTTGCATGAGACATTCTTTTTTCTGAAATATCTTATTTAAATCATAACAAACATAGGTTCCTGCCTGATACGGTGTTGTGGAAACCCAAACGAGGAGTTGTTCCGGTTTAAAGATCACAGAATGGTGGGCAATAAACTGATTCACTGCAAGTTCATTGGTATATCCTATTTTTTTATCATCCATTCCGTCGGGATTGCGCAACAATGCAGCAGCGCTGTTTTCATCCATCGGGCTGCTATTCCTGATCAACTGCTCCACCCTTTTAAAACGATATACGGTAGGTGTTTCATTCATTTGCATTATATTCAACTTATCGGATGCATATTCAGTACTCTGAAAATGATTGGTACAGATAATATAATTTGAATCATTCTCAAACAGGACCGTCTTTTCAGGGCTTTTTTCGATGATGCAGGCTTTTTTATCTTTGGCTGAACCTATCATAAAAGATTCAGAAACAAAAACCTGGTAACGCCCGGCAATCCCGAAGGCCTCACGGATATTCCGGGCATATTGTAATATATGTTTGGCCACCAGCGACACCGGACATGCCGAATGTAAAGGTACCTGCGATTTGGCCGCGTTGATTGTCACGGTCAGCCCCTGGTCGTTCATGCCGGAAACAACGCCGGTCATCCCGCCCCAGGAGATCATCATGTAGTTATAACCCGAATCAGGTTTTACGAATGAGATTATTTTATCTTCAGCAAAATCATCGTTGATAAAAAAATCAAAGTTTCTGCCTACCAGCAGGGATGAGTCTTTTGATCGTTCGTCCCAGACGGCAAAAGATGTGCAGCCCACCAGGTGATAATTCTGCATCATGTGGCCTATGTCATGGGCAGCATGATAATTCAGCATCCGCTGATAGTTGCTTCCAATATATTTATATTGGTCATCCGCATATTTAGAAACACCAAATATTTCCTGCAGGAATTCCGGCTTGATATAGGTGTCGATCTTTCTGTTAAAAATATCGATAATAAAATTCAGAAAACGCCGGTAACTTTTTGATGGCACAAATTTGTTGATCTGCCGGACAAAGATCTTTTCCTGCTTTCGTGATAAGTCACGGGTAAGTTTGCCTGCGGCCAGACCTCTGTAATACGCATCACCTTCGGTATACAATTCATACAGTCCTGTCCTGCTTTTATGGAACCACGATTTTCCGCAATACACCAGGGAATCGCCGGAAGATACTGTTTTAAAGCTGCTGGTATCTGTATACGGCACCTGTGGAGGGTCAATGGTTTTACTAGAATTGATCAGTATTATGGCTATGACCGAGATCAAAGCGACAGAAAAAAAAACTGTGATCAGTAATTTTTTCATTACGGGTTACAACTTTTTATTTTCCCGACAAGGTATTCCAGTCCTAACAACTCTGAACAGGTGGTCACGGAACCTATGGTCACGCCAAGCACGCCGTGCAGAATGATATTTTGTCCTGTAAGAAAAAGGTTGGGTATTTTGGTCCGTGGCGATATCAATGTTTTCAACGGGTCGTTGCAGTCTCTGAGGACGCCGTATAACGAGCCATCCACCGTACCGGTATAATCACGGTAGGTGAGCGGTGAAGAGGTGTAATACTTATGGATACATTTCCGGAATCCCGGATAACGGAGTTCAACAAGATCGAGCATCTGTCCGGCTTTTTGCTGTTTGAAATCCAGGTAATCATTACTGCGCTTTCCTACCACCGTGTTTTCCCACTTTTTCACATCATCAATATTCATATATGACATAACAGTAGCATTACAGGCATATTTGCTCCCGGAAGAAGAGGCCGGTGTTATCAGAAGAATATTTCCCGGCCAGTTCTGATCAGCTTTTTCATTTGACAACCATACATTTTCATTTCTGTAGAAATACAGGTTATGGTTGAGATATTCAAAGGAATCCGGTTTAAAAACGATATAAAGCGTAAAATTAGATGTGGTATTTTCGAGGGTTTTGATTCGCTGGCGATATACACTGCGTAAGAATTTTTCATCCACCATACCGATGGTTTGGGCCGGATGGATGGCTGAAATAAAATATCGTGCATCAATCACTTCATCATTGGCAAGTGCTACAGAAGTGAGTCTATTATTATTAAAAACAAATTTCTCAGCCCTTGCCGAGGTAATTATTTTCCCGCCGTTTAGAATGATCTTAGCAGCTAAAATATCGGCTATTTGGGAACTTCCGTCCACCACCTTCCAGGAGCTTTCAATAAAAGAATTATTGACGAGTGCATGAACATAAAGGGGCGTTTTTTCAGGAACACCGGCATATAATGAATTGGTTCCGGCCAGCACACGCTGAAGTTTTTTATTGTCTGTGATGGAGGTAAAATAGTCGTAAGCATTTTCCCGGAAAAATTGCAGTTCATTGAGGTGCAGGTTCTTATAACTCAGGTTATATAAGGGGAAATGCTCACATATTTCATTTAATTTTCTGATATAGTGCACCAAAGCATCTTTCTCATCCGGAAAATACTCCATCAGTCTGCGGATAAAATTTTCATGACCCATCGCCAGGTGATACTCCATGGGATCATTTGCAAAACCAATGACATCAAACGCCTCCTGATCCATTCTTTGCAACCTGAGTTTATCCATCAGGCCGAAATAGGTAAAATACTGGTTCAGAATCTGTCCTTTGTCAAGGCCGCCGATATAATGAATGCCCGTATCAAAAACACAGTTGTCGCGTTTGAAATTCTGCAGGCAGCCGCCAATCTGCGAATGTTGTTCGACAATACATACGTTATATCCTTCGGAACTTAAAATATACCCGCACTCTAAACCACCCAGGCCACTGCCGATGATCACCACATCGTAACTACTCATAAAGCTTTTTTTTGTTTAATACAAACAACACATTGGAGGTAACCTTATTATCATCAATTATAGCCATCTCAAGCCCGGATTTGGCAACGACCTCACGGATCATACCGGCAGACAGGAATTGCAATTTGTTTTTACCCGTTTTGTTAAAGCCAAAGTTTGTAGAAAAAATTTCTGTCAACCTGGTCATCCCATGCCTTTTAACCAGATCCCGGTTGCCGTCTCTGATCAAAATCAACCCACCTTCGTTCAGGTTCGCGATGCATTGTTCCAACGTTTTTCTCTGGTCATAATGTTCCAGATAATGCAGCACATCGCTCAGGATAATGACGTCCTGATGCTCCATTTTATAACTCAGGATATCTTCATGGGCAAAGGATACATTGGCGGGTTTTGACAAACAATGCGACGCCAGGGCGATTTTATCTTCATCAAAATCAATACCCTTAATGGTCCTGTCTTTTGAGATCATGCCCAGCATCAATGATATGTAACCGTAACCACATCCGATATCCAGAATCTTAGCTTTCATTGGGATCAGGTTATTGTACAGCTGATAATTCTTTTCAATTTTTAGTTTGATCCTGGTATACCATTCGATCACAGGGCCTTTGTAAATAAAGTTCTTTATGAGAATATCTTTGTAATGGACAGGCTGTTTATAAAAGTCAAGGATTTCTCCGAATTCCTTCCTGTAAAGCCGGGTAAGGCCTTTGGCACGTTCCAGGTAGTCCGCACCGTATGCTGTGTTAGCGGGTATAATACGGTCCAAAAATTTAACAGTTATCGTGCTTCTCTTGCCAAACAGTTCACCCTTAGCCACATAATTGGCTGTTCCATGAATAACAACGGGCAATATATCAAGGTTCATACTCTCGGCAAGGTAAAAGGCGCCTTTGTGAAAACGATGTATCTGTTGATCCGGCGAACGTGATCCTTCGGGAAAGATGACCACAGAATATCCATCGCGGAAGTATTCCGTCAACTTTTCCTTTATCATATCGTAACCCGATGATGAGGGCAGGTAGCCGGACATGCGAATGAGAATCCCCCTGATCTTTGAATAGTACATTTTATCGTTGGTGAGCATGATTATTTTTGGGGTGAACATCAGCAGCAGGGGAATATCTATGCTCGACTGGTGGTTACATATGATAAGGGCAGGTTTTCTGAATGTCCCGGGTGATAAACCGATAAAACGTTTCTTGGTAAAGAACATCACATACATGGTGCTGCGGCTTACCAGCATCATCATGTAATGAAAAATATATTTTCTTTTTTTCCGGGTTACAGGCAGTATCTTCAGGACGGTCAATCCAAGCACCACGGTCAGAACACACCCTGCTAAATAGTATGAATAACATACAATGGCATAGAACAAGCCAAAAAAAGTTACCGGAAATTTTCTGAATTTATTTTTTTTAATGATGAGCCAGCGGAACAGCACCGGCACCAGGGTATACGACATGAACACCACAGACAACATACCGATAATGGTCAGCAGGGCAATGGAACGCAAAGCAGGATGCCGTGCCAGGATCAGCACTCCGATACCCACAAACATGGTGAACGCGGATAAAAATACGGCTGTTTTGTATGAATCCAGTATCCTGACACCTTTTTTGTATTCCTGCAACAATCCATCCATGATAAAGATACTGTAATCGTCGCCCAGGCCAAAAATAAACGCCGAGATAATGATACTGAAAATATTGAATTGCACATTCAGCAAACCCATGATGCCCATTATCCACACCCAGCTTATCAGCATCGGGACAAAGGCAATAGCAGCCAGTTCGATGCGGCCGTACGAAAACAACAGGAAGAAAAATACCAGCAGTGACGAGATCAGGAGAACGGTATTAAAATCTTTATTGATGGAATCCATAAAATGAGACAACAGGCTGCCGGTCTCAACGATCACCGTATTTTCGGTCTCAGGAATGGCAGCAATCACTGCATCATGATTACGGGGATTAATTTTTAACTGAGTGATTACGAAATTATCGTTGCCGGCCTGATTGACAAACTGTCCGGCAAAATTAGTTTTCAGATAATCGAAATCCCTTTTGCTGATGGCTGTGTATTTCCGGTCAATAACGACAAGAAAATCTTCAAACGCATCATCGGTGAAACCAAGTTTTTGACTGCCGAGTGTCAGGCAGGTTCTAATTTTTTCCTTACGGTCGTCATTCCAGAAGGATTCCCATTTTTGGATTTTTGCCTTTTGCATGGAATCCGAAAGCAGAACGGAGGATACACCCGACACCTGCCCGATAAGCTGTTTGTGCCTCAAATCAGCTATTTTACGGTTTAAGTTTTCATTCTTTCTGAGGGATTCGTCCAGCGTATTTCCTTTGCTGACAATATACATTATCCGCTGCGAATTGCCGGATATCCGGTTCATGGTCTGCTCCGCCTGCTTCAATTTTTCCGAAACATAGCCGAGTTTGCTCAAATCGGTGTCAAAACTGGCTTTTCGGGCCATGAAAAGAAAAAAAACCGTCAGCACCACAATGCTTATGACGATATAACGGTTCCGGTCGAAATTATAGGATGAAATTTTTTCAATGATTTTCAGCAAGTGATTATCCGGTGAATCACTGGTTTGCTTTTTGATCCTGATGATAAAAGGCAGGAATATCAACGTAAACAATACGGAACCTACCAGGCACAAAGCAGCGACCATTCCAAAATCTCTCAGCACCTGCGACCTGACAAACAACAGCCCCAGAAAGGCACCTATAGTGGTGATACTCCCTATGGTCAGCGGCGTGGAAAGGTCCTTTATCACCAGCCGCACCGAGCCAACATGCAGGTAATGCGTATAAAAATGTATGGAATAATTTAAAGCAATGCCCAGCACCAGCGACCCTGCTCCCAGCGCAATGAGCGAAATATCCGGATGTAACAGGAAAACCAGCGCCAGCGAAAACAAGCCTCCGAAAAGCACGGAAAGCAGCATAACAAACAGGGATGACCTACTCCTGAAATACATTCCGAAAAAGATCAGCAGTATCAGCACTGCAATACCCATGGTCAGCATGAAATCCTTTTTCATTTGAGAGGCATTGGCCACCGAAGCGGCAACAGCGCCGAAGTATTGTATGCTGACGGATTGACTGCCGGCCTTTTTTGAGTTTTCTTCAATAATCTTATCCAGCCCTTTTATCAGCAAGGTGTTCTGATAGCTCTCGCTCGTCTCATTGGCCGACGTAATGAACATCAGCAGGGTTCTATTATCTTTCGAAAATATATGCCCGTTCACAATATTATAATTGCTTCCGACACCCGAAAGGTTCAGTTTCTGAAGTGCAAATCTGCTGAGGCTGAGCGGATCACGAATGATGAACTTTTTCAAGAACATACCTGCAGGGGACACCAGCATTTTATAACTACCGGACAGCGTGGAATCTATATAGTCCGGATCTATCATTTTTTCTATCTGCAAATAATCCTCATCATCCAGAAAGAATGGCAGGTTATTCCAGATCACTTCATAGGTTCCGGACATTTGTTCTTCATTGATCTTATTGGTGACATCCCTGACCAGGGCAGGATATAACGAAGTTTTTATATCGCCTTCGAGATCTTCAGCACATGAAATAAGTTTTGCAGGATCAGCATGAGCCGAATCTTTATCACTAATAATAACAATAAGCTTGTCGTTAGCTTTTATCAACCTGAAAATATCCGTGACATTTTCCAGTTCTTTAGTCCTGGGCAAAAAATCAAGGATATCTTCGCTGAATCTGACGCGTCCGGCCAAAAAAACAAAAACAGCGACCAGCAGGAATAAGAAAGTAAAAAGCAACCACCTCCGTTTACTGAAGAAATCATATATTTTTAAAAACAAAAAACTCATTCCGATTGTTTTACTGCCGGTAGTGGCTATTATTGCTCACTGTTTGCCACCACATTATTATTTCTTCTCTTTTTTCTTCGTGCTATTTTAAGGATTATCAGTGTGACTAAGCCTGCTACCAGCGCAATAAATACTCCAAAAGTCACACTACCGAGGAGGTATTGAATAATATTGATTTTGATCGTAGCCAGCGATATCTGGGATGAATAGGGTATATCAACTGCATTATGAGGAATTACCCAACCGCCGAATACATAACTCAGATAAATGATCAACGGGATATTCGGGGTGAGGCTGATATTACTTGCCACCAGGGTGATCAGTTTGTTAAGCCGGAATAACATGGCCAGCAACACCGCCACCACCATCTGCCAGCCCCAAATAGGAGCCACACCGATAAAAACGCCAAGCATCACCGAAAATGTGATTTTGGCATCCGAGTCGGTATTCTGAATGATGTTTTTCTGAAAAAACTCTTTTACATTTTTTTTGTTGAGTAAACTGATAAATCCAAAAGGCCGGAAAATAAGCACCGCCAGAATGAACAGCACGATGTTCAGCAGCGTGATCCTCAAAAAATCGGCAAACGGCCTGAAATGACTTACCCGTTCATTTTTAGGAGGATAATAAACGCTGACAGGCATGGGGATGACAGCAATCCTTTTCCATGCTGAACGTACCAGCACCTCGACCTCGAACTCATATTTGCGCCCGAAAAAACGCTTGTTATGCAGCAAAAACAAAGGATAGGAACGAAAACCCGACTGCGTATCCGGGAGTTTGACGCCCGTATCGATGTAAAACCAGAAATTTGAAAAACTGTTACCGAAGCTGCTTGCCCCGGGGATACCTTCCTGCTTCATGTTGCGTGAGCCGACAATGACCGCTTCCGGGTTTTCCGTAATTTTTTCAAGAAACAAAGGCAGGTCTGAAGGCAGATGCTGTCCATCGGCATCCATTGAAATTCCGTAATCAAAATCATGCCCGTAAGCATACTTTATAGCTTTTCGCAATGCGTAGCCCTTACCCTGGTTTTTCTCAAAATGAATACTATGTATTCCCGTGAAACCTTCGAGTATTTTTTTTGTCCCATCCGTAGAGCCGTCATTGACCACAATAATATTCCGTGTAAACGCAAGGGTTTCAGAGATCACCTTCCCTAAAGTACCGGCATTGTTGTATGCCGGTATGATCACACAACACCTTAATTTATCAAACATTTCTATGTATTCGGTATTTCCGGGCATTAGTTTGGTGTTCTGTTTTCGCAAAATTTCATTTTCTTTTTTATCTCCTCCCTTTCTTGTACGGTGGGAATTTCTTTCCGAAGGGCTGTACGATAGTATCCGGCTGCTTTTACATAATCCTTTTTGTTATAAAAAAAATTTCCGGCAACGCTGTATGACAGGTAATAATCGGGATTCAGGCCGGTAAATCCGTCGATCTCCTCCTGAGAAACATCAAAGTTTCCGGGTGTATCCGAAATTTTCTTTTTTAGTTCCTTGAACCGTTCAAAATCCTCAAATCCGCCGTTGTCCAGGAAATTATCATGTACGATAGCCAAATCCTCCTTAATGATGGTGTCGCCATCCTGAAAATCCTCTGCCCTGCTGAAAACCTCGTGAAGATCATAACAAATGAACTCGCCCAATCCGAATTCACCGGCCGATATCCACATCTTCAGCTCCACTGGATTAAATACCACCGAATGATGAGCCAACAACTGGTTGACGGTTTTTTCGTTCCCGTTACCAATGGATACATCGCCCAGGCCCTTCCTGTCGCGCAGTATTTCCACCGCAGCCTTCACCGATAATTTCGGGTGGCTTGCCAGAAGTTCTGCCGTTCTTTTGTAACGATACATGGATGCGCTTCCTTCAATATGTTTCAGATTTATGGGATCGTTTTTTAAGGCCCCGGACTGGAAATGGTTCGTGCAAATGATCTGCTCCGTCCCGGGATCAAACAATTCGGTCTGGTAGGGCGTTTTTTCAATGATCAGCGCCCGGTTTTCCCTACCGGAACTCACGAGAAAAGATTCGGAAACAAATATCTTACGTTTTTTTGCGATTTCAATAACTTCATCAATAGTAGACGCATACTGGAGCATCTCCCTGATGAGTATGGTAACCGGCGTGGCTGTTTTGGCCATAAGCTTTGATTTTGCCGCATTCACCGTTATGGCCAGTCCTTTGACGTTCATGCCGGAAACCGTGCCGATCAAAGCGCCCCATGTTATCATCACAAATCTATGACCTTTATCAGGGGCATAAAAAGTTATTATTTTCTCTTTACAGAATTCATCGCCGACATAGAAATCGAAATTACGAGCATGTATGATCTGTTCGTTTTCAGTGCGACCACCCCGCGCAACAAAAGAGGTACACCCCACCAGGTTCATATCCTGAAGCATATGCCCAATATCGTGGGCTGCATGATAGTTAAGCACTCTCATATAATTAGGGCCGATCAGCCTGAAATCTTTTGAAGCCGAAAGCGACACTCCGTAGATCTCCTGGTCGTATTCATTGCCGATGTATTTTTTCAGTTTTCTGTTGATCCATGCCACCACATACTTCAGAAAGCCAAGGTAAAAACTGTTTTTGACGATGGCTTTGATTTCGGAAATAAAGATCTTTTCCTGGGTATAGATCAGTTTTTCGGTCAGCCTGCCGTTGACCACCCCACGTTCAAAAGGGGCGCCGGCCACATACATTTCGTATAAGCCGTGTTTGTTCCTGTTCAGCCAGTTTTTACCAAGATGCACAACAGAGCCGGAACTTGTGACCGTGCGGCTCATCATATCCGTATCCGGGACATCAGGCGGAACCTTTATCACCATTACTGCAAACAACGCAACAATAAAACCAACGATAAGTATAGATCCCAGTATAATATATAGTCCTGTCAAGATGCCAAATTTTACCGCAAAATTAACCCAATTTTTGTATTGATAAAATCATAATAGCCATAAAGCATTTAAAACAGATATCTGCATAGCCGACAGCAGCGCAATCAAAAGAGAAATAAACGAAACTGTGTTACCGATTACCGGCATCCTGAAGAACTGCAAAGGCGGTATTATTATATGGTCAGGAATAAAATTAAACGCTGTGCGGCTCGACGGAAGCTTTTATCACGCCATATTCTTTTCGCATTTCGGTCATCACATTATGGGTGAGTTCCTGGTAGGTATTGCCATACAGGGGGGTATTGACTTTTACAGGATCCAGAAATTTCACAACAGCGATGCCGTTTTTGAAAAAAAACCATTTCTTTTTCAGGATATTTTCGGAATAATAGATCACCACCGGCTGAATATCGAGATGAAGTTTTTCTGCGAGATAAAAACCTCCTTTATGAAATCTACCGATCTTCTGATCGCGATAAAGAACTCCCTCAGGGAAAACGAGCAGGGAACACCCCATATCCACAACAGGTTTCAATTGCTTTGCCAGTTTGCCACGATCTTCATATATGGAATAAAAACCGATATATTTTGTGATAAAAAACTTAGCCCATACATTATTGTGCCAGTTATTATTCAGCACCCTGACAGCAGGGGTCAGCGACAAGGTAAGCGGCACATCAATAAACGACTGGTGGTTGCATACAAGCAGAGAAGGATGTGAAAAAAGGTCATTTGATTTATTTACATATCTAACTTTTATGTTAAAATGTGTTTTGAGGATGAAGCGGGCATAAAACGTTAGCAGGCGGGTATAAACGGTCTGTGCCGATTTTTTCATATTTGAAAAAGGCAAAGGCACCAACAATGAAAAGAACTGGCTGGTAATCATAAAAATGAGGAAGGAAATCAGTCCCCGTAATCCTATCCACAGTTGTATGAACGGTTTGATACTCATTTGTACCTTTTTCTGCAATCGTTATCTGCTGCAAAAATACTCGAATCGGTTCAAGTCTGGGCAGTCTCGTAATTATTTTCGGAAAAATGAAGCGAATTTTTTGAAGTTTCTTTTAAAAAAGTATTACTTTTGCACCTTCAAAAGGCCCCGTAGCTCAACTGAATAGAGTATCTGACTACGGATCAGAAGGTTACAGGTTTGAATCCTGTCGGGGTCACTAAATAGAGGGCAAAACCCTCTTTTTTTTGTATTACGTTTATGTCATACGAAGCGAAAAGTTTGGCAAGAATTATACAGGACTTGCACAAAACCTTGATAAAAGGATTAAGGAGCATAATAGTGGTTACACAAAATCAATAAAACCATCTATACAATATAGAAGTCAATAGTATCAGATTTGGTTTCGCCAGTATGACTTTCACTTTCGGGTGTGCTCGGCGAAAGCGGTACTACAAGGGGAAATAAGAAAAAATCTTGTTTCCCCTTTTTAATTTTATAACACTTAAATTTTTATTTCCCTGCAGTACGAATGTTTTTATACCCTTTATTACTTCTGTATTTTTTCTCAAGATCATGAGCAATCGCTGATGCGTCCTGATGTGATTTATGGACAGAAATAATTTTCACAAGCAGATCATCCTTTTCACAATTCCAATGTTTTAAGGCCTTAGTTTTACCAAGGCAATGGTCGATAATTCTGTAAAGCGGTTCAATGGTTACACCATGATACACTTCTTTCCTGCTATTATTAATAGCCCTGTAAACATACCATTCCTGCTGTGCTGCCATAATTGTTTGAATCTGGTTTTTGGCTGTTGTTAAATCAAAATTACAATTTTATTTCCGCAAGGAACTTTTCCAGTTTATTATTGTCAAAGTACTGCCCGCCTTCTGGAGATTTAGTGAAAAAATCATTCCCGTCAATAAAAATAGTTTTATCAAAACCATTTAATATAGGCTCCATAGCATCAAGCGGAAGATGAAATTTTGAACCTATATAAACAGAAGCACCGGGCAAAGAACTTATCCTGTCCTTGTAGGCAGATTCAACATACGCCTTTGTTAATGGCCTTAAATCCGGAATGGAAAGTATCTTATATGACATTTTTTTTAGTTCGGGAACCAGTTGGACAAGATATTCTATTCCCTGCTGTGAATAAGGAAATGCAAGTAACCATAACTGATGATCAGTTGAATGTTTTTTCAGAAAATTATAAACATGCTTATTACATTCAACGGTAACTTCATATTCAATGATTTTTGAAAGTAACGTATCCCTTAATTTGCAATAAGAAGAATTATTTTCCAGGCCATGATGATCATCATCCGGGAATTGCAGAAGCTTATTATCTATGCACCATAATACTTCCCGCACAGGGGAATCAAAAGGGAATTTAATGCCGGAGCTGTCAATCAGCCGGGCTAATTAGTCAATAATATACGTTTCATTTTTTTCTTTCAACGTCTCTTCCAAATTATGAAAAAAAAGCCCATCGAGGCCACCATTGTATAGTGTGGCTGTTAATAGCGAAAAATCATTAACAAGGTTCATAAAAAATGGTTTGGTTAAAATTAATATATTTTAAGCAGATATGAGGATAGTATTTGTCTTGATTCGATATTTATAATCTTGCGCTGATTTGATTTATACATTCATCCAGTTTTTCATCATCATGAAAAGGATCAATCTGTGTTGCGCGTATATTATCTGCGATTACCGGATGCAAGAAATACAATGCATTGAAAAATGCCTGGCCTTTTCTTTGCGATGGATACAAAACCCATATATTCTCTGCAAGGGGATACACTGTTTTGAGCTGTTTTTGGGTTAATTTCTTCATTTTGGTTTTATGAAACTATGGCATTATACATGCCGCTTTCATTACGGGTAATAAGACCGGATGATAACGCATTTTCCGGCGTCCCGCCTTCGACAAACTTAAAGATGAACCAGTCTTTCGGAATCTGAGGGAATACAAGGGTAAAACACAAGGAATTACCGAAACTTTTCAGGTAATGCCTTTCCGGAGCAAGAGGAATGTTGAAAGCAGAGATCATTTCAAGGCGTTGGCCGCTGATCAGATCAACCAGGTACGATGGCTTGTATATATTTACCCACCAACCGAATTTATATTTTGGTGATGCAGTATAGCGGCAGTTTAGTGTGGTGTAATGCATGTCCTCAATGGATGTTTTAATGTTAATTCCCGTTTTTAGCTTGACCTTCCTGTCATCATCAGCAGGTTTTGTTTTAATAACTGATGTTCTCTCTGCTTTTTCTTTCAACACAGCTATATATTTCCCGGCATCACTGCTCATAACCTGAACCATGTTTAATAACATATATTTGTCTTTGCAACTGACCTTCATTTTTTCCATCACCTCCAGCAGAATGACAAGGTTTTTCCTGATTGCCAGCAAATCATGTTGCAGGGTTGTTATTTCCGAAACGGATGCAGACCTTATTTCTTTTGGGAGGTCGTTGGTGAAATAATCGTTTATTTCCAGTATATCCAACGCAATTTTGAGAAAATCGGGATCGTATTTGCTTGTTTTTTTCATAATCTTATCTTTTTATGAGACAAAATTAGGATAGCAAAACGCAAAGGAAGTGTGGTTTGTAATTAAGTTAAATGAGTGCAGAGTTGATTAAGTTAAATAAGTGCAGAGTTAAATAGTCAAATGGGGAGGATAGGGAGATCCGATAGCTATCGGATGAGAGATTAGGAGATTGGGAGATTAGTAGATTAGGTCAATAGGTCATCAGTCAATAGTCATCCGCCGCGGCGGAGTCATTAGGAGATTAGGAGATCCGTTAGCAATCGGTTGGGTAGTTGAGCGATTTAGTTAATTAAGTGCAGCGTTGATTAAGGGGAGAGGTACAAAAAATCAGCGTAAATCAGCGTAATCAGCGGGAGAAGAAAAGGAGAAAATTGCCCGCAGATAGCGCAGATTAACGCAGAAATGGAAAGGCATAAGTTGAATCAGAGGTATAATTAGGATTAAATAAGGGATTGGGAGATTGGGAGATTGGGAGATTAGGAGATTAGGAGATCGGGAGAATGGGAGAATAAGTCATTAGTCATTAGTCATTAGTCATCCGCCGCGGCGGAGTCATTAGTCATTAGGAGATTGGGAGATCCGATAGCTGTCGAATGGGAGATTAGTAGATTAGGAAGAAAAAGTTTTTATTAAATCCCTTCATTTTTTCTTTGATTTCTGTTTCACTTCTTTCTGAATCTTTTTAATGGTGTTGAGATAGGCTTCCTCAACAGGCGAAATCGTTTTTACCTGATATTTACGATACTCGGTCTCTGCTTTTTCTATTGCTTCTTCATGGCTTATTTTTCCTGCATTTTGCAAGGTTCCCTTGCCATACATGGATGTAAATTTATCAAGCTCGGTTACCCAGTCGCTCATCGTCATGGCGGTATGCTCCATGGCTCTCATTTCAGCCAGATCAAAGAAGGCCGACACCATCCTGTTGAGCCTTGCCAGTTCATCTTTTTCCAGGTAATTTTTCGCTATTGAAATATCTTTTTTTACCGGTAATGCTCCTGAAAAATTCGTTAACCCCATAAATTCTTTATCAGCATTGGCGCGCCGGTAAATTAGCTCTGCGGCTGTCTGCTCATTTACAGCATAATGCAGTTTGTTTTGAACGGTTTTGAAAAAAGCCAATGACTTTCTGCTTTGGGGGTCATAGTCTATGCTGGTCGCATATAAATCGAGAACTTGCCTGTATATAACCTTTTCGCTGCTGCGAATATCACGAATGCGGTCTAATAATTCGTGCCAGTAATTACCACCTCCAAGTTCCTTTAACCGCTCATCATCCATAGTAAATCCTTTGATGATGTATTCTCTCAAACGTTGTGTTGCCCATTGCCGGAATTGCGTACCCCGCATTGATTTTACTCTATAACCAACGGAAATTATTACATCCAGATTATAATATTTCACAGTAACATTTTGTGTCTTTCCTTCAACAGCGCCATGTTGAGTGGTATGTCGGAAATTCCGACACACCACTTTTTCGTCCAGTTCGTTTTCTTTAAAAATGTTTAGAATATGCTCTGTAATGGTTGATCTGCCTTTCTCAAAAAGGCTTGCCATTTGTTCCTGTGTTAACCATACGGTTTCGTCTTCAATCGTAACGTTTAATTGTATTTTATCATCGTTCGTTTTGAAAAGTATAATTTCGGCAGGAAATTTCTTTTTTGTCATATTGTTATCCTTTTTCTATTTCTGTTCAGTGCGAAGTTCGGAAACTTTGTACAAATGGTCAGCATTTATTGGGAAATTAAATTAAGAACCCTTATGCAAGGTTTTATGGTTGCTTTTTTTAACACAAAGTTCGACGCGGCGGACACAAAGTACAACACAAAGTCGCACAAAGTATACCTGACCGATGCCAATCGGGCCTGAACGCCTGCCTGCACTGCCGTTTCGGAATCACTGGCATGGTTTACTCCGGAATGGTGGCATACTTTGTTCCGGAATAGTCAATTTTTTGGGAGTCATTACAAAACTGTTTAACCCTGCTTGTTTTCTAAACCCCTCGAATTAGAGGGGTTTAAAATTAGTGTTGTAAATTAATTTCCAGAATCCAGATAGTTCAATAGTATTTCGGTTTCTCATCCAGTTTTGAATAATAGAATCCATATGTTCAGCATCTTTATGCCTTGCAATATCAGTTACTGAAATAAACTCAGCTTCGGGTGTTTTAAGAATCGCTATCTCTGTTCCGACTGCATTAATTTTATTGGTTTTTTCCATCTTTAACTGAAGCATTGGGTTAATACAATTTGAGAATTAACAATACCTCTGTTTGTTTTGTCGGATAGAGGTACGTCTTTCGCACCGGGGGAAAGGTCGTAACGGTCGAGTACATTAATAAAGAACTGATAAGAAAATTTCACAACTTTAAGAATTCTCATACAAGGTTTTGTGGTTACTATTTTTAACACAACGTCACAAAGCGCACTACAAAGTCGCACGAAGTACACCACAAAGTCGCACAAAGTTAACCTGACCGATGCCAATCGGGCCTGACCGCCTGCCTGCACTGCCGTTTCGGAATCACTGGCATAGTTTACTCCGGATGGTGGTATAATTTGCTCCGGAATAGTCATTATAGCAAAACGCAATGCATTTGCGGTTTAAAATTATTGGAAATAATTGTAAGGAAAAATTACGAAAAACGGGAATTACAGGAAGAAGCAAATTAACAAAACAAAGAAGAAGAACAAGTGAATTGGTAAATGAAACAGAATAAAATATTACAATAGCAGGGTCTATGATTATAAAATAGAAATTATCTGCCAAGGATTATCAGATTAAAATGGCAGTGAAACAGTCTCTTCCAAATAGATAAAATCATTTTACTTCGACTTGTTTTATTTCAAATTTAAAATTAGGAGAATAACTTTGGGAGATAGGATTGTATTCATCGGGAACAAACTGGACTTTGGGATAGATTAGCTGTGCTTTCATTTTTTCCTTGTTCTTGGGTTTTCTTATGAGACAATCCCTTTCAAGTTTTGCAATGTCAGCAAAAAGTATGTCGGTGACATTTTCAAGAATCTTCCATTTTGCATCTACAATTGTTATCAAATCATTTTCAAGAACAATAAAATCAGGTTCTGAAAAACGAGGATAATTTCCTTTTTTTGTAATGAGTTGGTATTCTTCAGATATTTCTTTTACGTTAAAAACTGCGCCATTTATAGTGTTAATTTTAAGATGATCATAAACTACCCATTCATATAAGTCAGAAGGATTGAAGAATAAGGCAATCATGTTTGGCAATTTCTGAACCTCGGAAGAATAATCTTCGCTTTTGTAATGTTCCAAACCAATAATGATTAGCAGTGCTTCAAGCACTTCTTTAAGTTCTTGATTTTTTCTGAAAAGTTTTACAATTTTATTGGTAATAATATCCCTATCCCTAAAAATAAAGCCTTGTTTGACTTTGTATTTTTTATGAATACAGTTTAAAATGGAATTTGATTTTTGATGCAACAATTCTGATCCCGTGGTGAAATTGCAGATTTTATCTTTTTTAAACCGCTGTAATGCTTGTTCTGCAATCAAAGCAATTTTTGAGTAAGATTCGATTTCTTTTTTAATTTGGAAAACATTAGATTTGTCAATACTCAGTACATTGCGTTTAAGATCAATTCTGTTTTCTATTGACTGAGAAGAATAAGAAATGTGCCTGATTCGGGTTTTATTGTGTTTGCGAAAAAACTTATCTAGAATATTTAAAGCATGTTCGTATTTGTAGCGGATAAATTCTTCAATTGTATTACTATTTCTTTCTTTAAAATCATTAAAAATCAAATCAACAATATTACCATTGATGCTTTTTTTATCAATTTCACTGTACTTATCTGATAACTCATAATACTTTGAAAAGAATTTGAAAAAGTTTTCTTCCTTTTTATTTTCTTCAATGTCTTTGTGGATTTTGGGGATGATAAAAAACTTTATAAATGATTCATCTGTTTTAAATTGATAATACCCAATATAATTGTTGGCTGTTTTTTTTGAAATAAAATACAATTTTTTAATTGCGGAATCGGACAGGGTGATATTTTCCCTTTCCAGAAAATCCAGCACATCTTCATTCTCATTAATGTAATATGTAGAAGAAGTTTCAGGCATTTTTCAGAAGGTCTCCAAATGCTTTTTTCTGTAAACGATCAATTATTTCTTTATAAGTGCCTTTTAGAATATCAAGTGATATACTAAATGGCAATGATTTTATCTCATTAAGTACCGGCTGAATTTCTGCTATTTCAATTTCTCTTATATCTTTAAATTCAGTTATAGCCTTTAACAGAGCTCTGCAAAATGAAGATTCATCCTTAACATTAATCCAATTTGCATGACCTATTATAAAACGATCAGGATGTATTTCCTTCGATGCAAAATGCTTTAAAATACTAGTATTGAACTTATCAAGAAAAGTCGCAACATCCTTTTCCTTTATTACACCTTTATAGTCAGGATACATCTCAATCAAATCAAAACGTCTCAGCAGATTGTCTTCAATTATCTTTTTATCGTCACGATAATTGGAGGTACAGAAGAAATACAGATTGTCTGGAACTATGAGTTTTCGATATTTCGTTTCTGTGGCAACCAAGTAAGGAATTTTCACATAAAATATTTCTTTCTTTTTAAGTGATGTAAGCAACTCGAAAAATTCATCAATGTCCTTATATTCCTTGGTTGTGTCAATAAGTTTTTCATCAATAAGCTTTGTAATATTTGTTCTTTTTTCATCTTCTATAAGATAAATCAAGTCTCCAATTAATTCATTCAAACTGTTCTCCTGAATTTCTTCAAGAACAATAGCAAAAGGTTGGTAGGGTTTGGATATAGCTTCTTTCAGGTGGTGTAATATCAAACCTTGTTTTTCATGATATTCAACCTGGCCCCGGGGTGATGATATGCCAATACCTTGCATTAAATCTGCATTTGATGATGCTGAATGAATATTTATTCGTAAAATGTTTGGATGCGTTATTGAGTCAAACCCCAATTTTTTTAATAGGCTCACATTAATTAGCCGTGATTTTCCGGTACCTGGTACTCCTTTGAGTAAAATATTTTTATAAGGAAGACCAGGTTTACCATAAGGAGTAATATCAATTTTAAATGGTTCTTTGGGTTTCTCAAATTCTTGGGTCATTGTTTTTTCTTTGATTTCTTGATGTGTGTCAACTGAAGGGATGCTGTTATCAATGATTTTGACATCTGACAATTTGGTAAGGGCTTCTCCAATTTGGGATTCTATACTATCAATGTCAGCGGAATGTTTTGTGGAAACAGAATCGTCTACAAATTCATATGATTCAATAAATGAATCGCCTTCTTTTTGATAAGTTTTTTTTGAACCCTCACCGGACTTATAAGCAATATATAACATTGGTCCGGATTTTGGAAAATATTCAAATACTGTTTTGAAATCGGAAAATAGATTATTGAAATTTTCAGCGTCACCATAAAAAACAATAAATCCGTCGGTATTTAAAACCTTATCAATTGTTGCCCTTACTTTAACAATATGTGTCTCGGTTCCTTTTTCCTTCGATTGTTTTGATTTATAAAAAACGTCATGGTAATTGAATATTTTAATATTTTTTAAAATAGCAGCCAAGTCTGATTGCGACAATTCATCAGAATGAACTAATATTTTATGGCCCGAATATTTTACTTTTATTTTAGCGGTATCAACTCTAATTCCTTTCAAATAATCATCAAAAGAACCATCGAAAATAATAGATTTTTGTTTTTCGATTTTGGAGTCACCTTTTGTATAGGAACCTCCTATCTGAGGATTAAAAATTACAACATCGGCTTTTTGTGATTTACCCCATTCAGACACATTAAGGAAATTTAAATTCGATAATTCCGCTTTACCCTTTGTGAATTCTGTAAGAACATCCTTATTCGATTCAATGTTGATGTCATTAAAGATGATTTTTTTAAATGAATCAATATTGTCCAACACTATATGTGATGTCAAATTACCGCTTCCAAAAGCGATGTCAAGAAATGTGTATTTGCTGAAATCAATTTTACTGAAAAAATCTATTTTTTTTAATAAATATCCAAAGAAAAGCGCCCTATCTTTAGCAATATCTTCGGGCACATAATAATATTCCTTGCAAACAGGATTACTGTTTTGTTTATTTGGATTTGACGGTTTATTATTAAAGTTATTTATTTGTTGAAAAACCTTGTTTTTATCTGTCGCCATACCTTAGCCTTTTAAAGTGTTTTGAATAATAAACTGCGCGTGATTTAAATATAATACTTTTAAATGCAAACATAGTTGATTCATCTTTGTAAGCCTTTCAAAGTATTGTTCGAAAAATTGAGAGATTATTTTTTGAATTTCTATTGAGTTATACTTGCTATTAGAAATTGGAAAATTCACTTTGTACATCTTTATTACACCTGAATTTGCTCTTGGGTCTTTTGATTGAAAGAACATATTTCTGTTAAATAAATCCTTCATTGTATAATAAAAGTATTTAATAAAAACATCTGTTTTATTAGCTTCTTTAATTAACGCAGCATAATGATGACCGCCTACAACAAAGGGTTTGTTGTGATAAAATGCTTTAGAACCCGCATCATTATCTTTGTTAAATGATACACTTTCCTCTTTTATGATGTCACTTTCTTTGGCTGGTTTTATATTTGGAACTGATTCAAGTGACCCTGTGTAAACATTATATTCACCTCTGTTTTTTGAATTATTGAAATATGATTTTGAGTAATCAGAACTACCACCAGATATATTAGTAAAATTATCTATTAGCTTTTCTTCGAAATTAATGTCTTCCAATTTTAATTCAATACCTGATTTCTCACAGAAAGAATTAAATCTTTTGCATGCAGAAGATTGTTTGGAAAAAACATGCGGGATGATTATTTTATCAATATTTTCAATACACGACAGAATGAAATCAACCCTTTCAATATTTTTCTTATTTAAATTATTGAAATATTCAAAAAAGTCAACCAAGATTTTCTGAATTTTAAAAGAAGTATAAATATCATCAATAGATTTAGGAATGGTAATGTATCTTTGTTCTTCTGAACCTTTTGTCAAATTGCCAAATTCCTTTTTCCCTTCAAGAGTGCGATATATCTCTTTTAAGCTATAGTAAATATATTTAACATCAAAAGCATCTTTAATAACAAGAGCTAAAATATTTTGATTAGTACACATTGGCAAACTATTAATTGCGAGTAATCCTTTACTGGCAGATGCCATTGCTATTAAAATACTATTTGATGGAACAAGCCAAGTCGAACTTGAATCGTATCCCTTTTTAGTAATAATCTTGGAATATTCAGTAATTATTCCTTTTTCAAATATTTCTTTATTTATATCCCGCCATCCAAAATAGTTTTTATTATCAACTAAAGAAAAATCGGACGCCCAATATTCAGGAACCTCTGTCTTCGGAGTTCCACCACTTTTTAAAGGCGTTTTGGCAATGTCCTTTAATTGAACTTGTGAAAATTTTAAATGAGTAATATCGAAGTCTGGATACTTACCAGTTCTTTGCTGAAACAGTTTAAAGCGATCAATTATTTGCTTATTTACCATGCTAAATCAACTAAATTTAACTCATCTAGAATTTTTTTCATTTCCGATTCAATTGCCTCAATATCATGCACTGTAACACTTTCTTTATTACCCACTTCCTTATTGATATTTATTCCAAAGCAATTTGCAGGATTAATATTTTTACAAATATAGGGATGTTCTTTCTTTTCGTTAAAATATTTCACGATCTTTTTAATTTCAGCATCTGAGTAGGCATTTTTCATTTTATCCTTTGACGCAGGGTGTGGGCCAAACATAGGCTCAACCGAATTATCTGCTTTAAGAATTTTAATATAATCTGATTGTTGAGAATCGAAAAACCAAATGTGTGTGCTAATATCTGTATTGGTAAACATAGCGCTAGGTTGTTCCAGAATGGCTTTTACGATTTTCAGTTCAAATATTTTATTTCGAATTTTAGATTCAGAGGAAGTGCTGTTCCCTGTTGATGAAAGAGTGCTGGAGCTTATGATAGCGGCCAAAGCTCTCTTTTTTCTCTTTTTTTCGTTCAACATCATGTTTATAATATGCTGCATAAACAAGAACTGTCCATCACTTTTCTTAGGTGTTACGATATTCTTTCCATTTTTTACAACAAAAAAATGTGAATCTTTCGATTGCAAGTTTGCCAACACTTTATCATAATCCTGTTTCCAGTCAACCCCAAAAGGAGGATTTGAAATTATAAAATCGAAACTATCCTCACCGTTTATACCATTGTAAAAGGCCGGTGCTGTTAGCGTGTTCCCATATGCGATGATGTTTTTTATTCCTTGTACATTACCATCAAGTGAAGTTATTTCAAGAAATATCTTTGACAGCATCCATATTTGACCATTGCATTCCTGGCCATATACTTCAATTTTAGCATCTTTTATTTTTTTATGAAAATAATGAGCCGATTCCATTATCATGCTACCTGTGCCGGATGTAGGATCGTAAATTGCAATAGTGTCATTTACTTTAATATGTTTGAAAGCCATTTCGCATATCAAATGAATTATAGACTTCTGAGTAAAATGCTGCCCGGTATGGTCACCTGTAAGTTTATTTTTCATGCGAGCAACGGTTTTCTCATAGAGATCCTTGTATTCTTCCTTTGGAAAACCAATGAAATTTGCTTTGTACGTATATATATCAAGAACCATTTCAAGATAATTATTGGGTAGTTCCTCAATATAGGAATCCAAAGGGAAAACTTTTGGATGGTTAATATACGCTAGAATGTTTTCACTTTCGCCGGGATTGTATTTTGCATCCTGTTTGAAATATTTCAAATTGCACCCCAGGTTTTTAATATCTGCAATGATATTTTTGAATGTTTGTTTGGTGTCGGTGGCTTTATATTTTGCATACAAACTATCAGGCAGCCCAAATTGTTTTTTATGTTCAAAATTAAACTTGAGTTTTTTATTATCAATAAGGAGTTTTAGTGCCATAAATGCCATAATGCGTTGGTCATATGTTGCTGCAGGAACACCAATACCTCTTATAATATCAGCATAAGCCCAATAGAAGTCGCCTAACTTTTTTCCCTTTTCAAAAAGTTCTAAGGTGGCTTTTTTGTTTTTTTTCATGGTCTCTTCTTTTTTTGGTATTCAATTTTTTGTTCGGCCAAGTGTAATGCATCGGTTCCAAAATCTTCTTCAGCTACTAATTTATATACCTTATCGGCAAGCCAAAGTGTCTGTAGATATGATTGCTTAACTTTAAGAATCTGACTTATTTTTTTTAGATGATTTCTGTTAATAGGTTTTTCACCCTTTTCTACTTTACTAATAAATGCTGCATCTACTTCAATGAATCCCCCCAATTCCCGTTGTGACATTCCCATTTCTTCACGTATCAGTTTAATTTTTTCACCGAGCATAATTGACTAATTTTATACTTGTCTAATATTGGACAAATATATAAAATTTTATAAGAAAAAAAATTATTTAAAATTTTATTTGTTAGATTTGTTGAAATGGATGTTGTAATAATTGAATAAGATATGAGTGTCGGGGAAAATGTCAGGGAAAATATTAAAATTGATTACAGCAAATAAATGGATCACTATACCCGAAATGACTGCAATTATTGAAGTATCTGAGTGTTCAATTGAACGAAATATCCAAAAATTGCAGTCGGATAACAAATTGAAAAGAGAAGGCGCTGCCAAAGGGGGTTATTGGTCAATATTGCCGGGGGAAAATTAATACATAAAATTAATTTATAATGCAAAAAAAAAATCTTTTAAAGTTAGATTTAAGCGAATACAAAAAGAAAATAAAAGCGCTGCCCTTAACAAAGATTAATAAATTTGATAATTTACTATCAGACCTTGCAAACTATGCTTATGACACGTATGAGTATGTAATAGAATTACCGGACAACATAGAGAATATTTCAAAAGACCAAGCGTCAAAAATGATAGAAGATTTGAATGAACTTAATAAGCAGGTAACACCACTGATGGACATTTTGTGTGATATGGATTATGAGAGCAAATACATGGACAGGGCAACAGAAGTATTAGGAGGTATTGAAGATGATATCCCCGAACTTATTAAATTGCTGAGCCGTAAGTTAAAATAGATGTTAACGGGATTTATTTATTGAGGCGGACAATCAAAAAGTCTCTCTTTGCAAAATCCGAAAAGTGCAGGATCGCCTAGGTTGTCTTTCAAGGAATATGAACATGTTGTACATCTGAACCAACTGAAAGATTCTTTCTTTTTGAAAATGATATCATCATACTCTTTTTTATAAATTACAAGGGTTTCATGCCCGCAGCAGGGACATTTCTTTATTGCGTGATAATATTTGTATTTTGTTTCACATTCAGCATATCTGATGAATCTTCCAATTGGATTTTCATAATACGGCTCATGATATAATATGTTATTTTTTAAAGTTAAGTCCAGCCCATAAGCCGCACGACCCAATTCTTTAAGGTGCGCCAATTTAAGAAGTTTCACGCGGAGTTCATCAATTTTGGCATCATCATAAAAATCATCGGTGTCAAATTTAATAGTATTGATCCCGTCAATTATTTTAATACCGGTAAATGTCTCAAAGTAATGCGGTTTGAAGCCATTAAGAATTGTTTTATCGTTTTCGAATACTTTTACAACCAAAGGAATAAGTTTTTGTGAAACCAGATAATCGAAGAGTAAAATATTAGGAATGGTTTTCCCATTATGCATTATCCTGTTGCGCCATCGGGCAAGATAATCCAATGAATCATCAATTAAAAACCTGAATTGATTTGCGACAGCATATTGAGTTTTGTGAAGATTCTTATCATAATACCTTACGGCTTCTTTAAAACGTTCATAAGCACTGTTAAACTCTACAGATTCCATTCTTTCTGCCTCTGCCTCATTGTTGCAATATTTTATAGCATCCTTTTCTTTGCGAGGAAATTTTACTGCAAGAAAAGGGTTAATGCGATTTAAAATATCTTTTAACAGAAGTTCAAAAAACCTGTGAAAACTCAATATGGTTTGAACAATGCAGTCTGAATTATAAAAATCAAATGAAAGTGTATCGTGCTTCCACATTTTAAAATCAAGAAGCAAATGATACGAGTTTTTTATGTTTTTTACAGTTTGAAAATAATTAATGAACGCATCATCCAATGATTGATAGTATAGCGGAGGCGTATGCTCTGCATCTTTTGACAACTGACATTCGTTTTTTTTAAAGAAATCTGAGTTTGTATCCATTTTATATCGTGATTATTTTGTTATCTTAAAGTTTCATTAATCAATGATGAGTCCACTCCGAAAAGTATGATTTTCTGCGACTTCCCATTGGGATTAAGGACAAAAAGTCGCAGGATAAGATAAACGAAGCTTTTCGGAGTGGGTTCAATGATAGTATTCATGTGTAAATAATTCTTAGAAGTCAATTCAAATCTGTATTGAAAAAATACCAGGCAGGTAAAATCATCCCAATAACATTGTTAACGACCTCCTGCCCGGCTAAGTAACAAAACGACACCAGCAAATTTATTATAGCAAAACGCAATGTATTTGCTTTTTAAAAAATTATCCAGATTCAAGTTCTATATAGGTTTTACCACCCAGGGATTTGATATAATCAATAAGATAGCCCGTATTAATAAGGCCGTGCAGGTATTCCACCTGTTCGAGAAGGTCGCAATAGTGGCATTTTTTTACTGTAATTTCAATTGTTTTCATTTTCTCACTCCGGCAGTCATCGCCACATCTGTGCCTTACCGCTTCTTCCGGAAGCTTAAAATCAAAATCGACTGAAGTTGCGTCTGCATATTTTAACTCGGCAAAATCGAGACAAGTATAGTCCCGTATCATAAGATCATCACCAACTTCTTTTTTAATGAATTTTTTAGTTTCAAATGAATAACGATCACCAATAAAATCAATACCGGCACCTTTCTGTAAAAAATAATCAAAAAGTTTACGGGAAGATTTATCAACAGCGAGAGAAAGAAAAGTAGGCGCATAATGCTTGATATTACAATCAAGGGGTAAATCCTTATCAATAATGACATCGAATATTTTAACATAGAAATCAAAATCAAAATCGTTATAATGACCGTCAATAATGTTAATAAGAAAGTTTTGTATCCTACGCCTTGATGCATTAACAATGAATTTTTCCCAATCAGCAAGGAAGGCATCAAAATCTTTTGATTTAATGTGTTTTACTAAAGTATAGGTTATCATAGTTTTTTATTATCCCTTTTAGGTTTATTCATTTTATTAAGTTTCCTTATGAGTTCAAATGTTGGTTTAGGAAAAAGCTCATAGTCGCACAAAAGATGCAACCATGCCTGGGTTACCGCCTGAGGATCATCGAATAATAATTCTACGGATTTGATTTTGGCAAGGTTGTTATCTGCAAAACGGTGTAAGTGCAAATATTTGCCTGTATTCAAATCCATAAAAGCATCCACACTGGGGTTGTGATAGCCGGTGAGGAAATTGCAAAGGATTCTTTCAGCGGAACCAGTTATGTAATTTTTGTTGTTCATTAATCATCATTAAGAGCTTGTCGTTTTTCCAAGGTATTATTAATGTACTTAATGAATTTATCCGATTCATCTTTCAATATTTCAAGCATGTTAATGATACGGTCCATGTTTTTACTGTCGTAATTAATTTTATATAGAATATCAAGCGCAGATGAAGACTGGCTATAAATCCGGCCAAGGTCAACAAGCATTTGCTTCGATTTGTTTTTTGTTACAGGAGATATGACATAGGGCAAAGTATCAATAAGATAATCGTGTGTGTCACCAATTTTATTCTGAAAATTGAACAGAAAATTCTCAAAGCGAATACCTCCAGCGATTCTGATATGTTTTAATGACCTGATAAATTCTGAAAAGTCAAGTGCCAGGTGTTCGGAATATGGTTTCATAAAAATGATTTATTATTGCTCCGTATTCAATTGTTTTTTAACGAAATTCATTATTTCCTGTGAGATACTGGATTTGTCAATCTCTTTTTCCCAACGTTCCCTGACACTTTCATCAATTTCCTGTTCCTTAATATAATTTAATGCCAGCTCTCTGCATATTCCGAAAAAGAGAGCAGAAATCTGTGATTGTTGCGTTGCATACTGGCCGAGCCGGTGGGCAAACATGCCATTCAAAAATTTTGGAGGCATTTTCAGGTTAGAATCAGACTCAGCGCATTTTTCAAAGATGGCATGCTCGGCAGTAATTACATTTTTTTGCTCAAACTGAGACCTGATTAAGGCATCAGCAATAAGGATACCTGTTTTTATGCCTTCAAGTTTAGTTCTTTCTTTTCTTTCTTCGGGGGTTTCGGTAAAACCTGAAGGTTCAATTTTCTGATTTAACAATTCAGAATCTGTTAAGGGATTTGAGGAGAAACCGTTTTCAGTGTTCATGTCCTCAGGATTTGTTTTTGCCATAGTTTTAAATTTTAATTTGTTATTATTTGGGTTTATTACTGTTTCTTTTTCGAATAAATTTAGTTCAGGAACAATATCATTAAAATTGGCTATAGGATTTGGGGACGGCTTGGCTTTTCTGAATTTTTCACCAAAGCAAAGTTTACACATTGCCGACAAACCATCTTTCATCTTCCTGTTGTTATAGAAGTCCTCAGAGGGTTTCCATTTGCTACAAGAAGTACATTTTTTTTGTGATACATTCATTATTTAATAAAATTGGAATGTTTTATGATGCAAAATAAACATAGCAAAACGCAAAGGACATGCGGTTTGATTTTTTTAAATTGTGTTTGTCTTTAGAGAAAAATTTATGATGGAACAAGTAAAAAGTAGAAAACCGCTGCTTTTACGTTTGCACGTTTGCAAAGCATATATAGGAACATTGCAAAGTTCGGCGCATCGATAGCATCATTATAAAAGGTGATGAAGCGGGGTAGTGGGTTTGCAGTCTCTTTTCTTTGCAGCTTGTACTTTTAAAAAAACCAGTTCTGTAAACGTAAATAACATTACTTTAGTCATGCGAAATCAACAGGTGCAGATCACAAAGCAAACCCATAAAACTGAAAACATATATATTTACCTGCATATGAGCAACAGTAACCATTCTAAAGAAAGAAAAACCATGTGGGTGGTTTTGCTCACAGCGGCTGCCATGATTGTTGAAATAAGCTTTGGCCTGATCACAAAGTCGATGGCGCTGCTGGCCGACGGCATCCATATGGGGTCGCATGTGCTGGCTATTGGCTTAAGCTGGGCAGCCTATATTGTGGTCAGGCGGCTGGAAAGGAAAAATACGTTTGCGGGTAATTCAAAAAAAATTCTTTCGCTTTCAGGGTATAGCAGCGGATTAATGCTGCTGATCTTTGCAGTTTTTATCCTGATTGAGGCCCTAAAACGATTTTTTAACCCCGTAGAGATTCAGTTTAAAGAAGCGATTATTGTTGCCATAGCAGGATTACTGATTAATCTCATCAGCGCTCTGATTTTACGACACGATCATGCCCACTCAGACCACAATATCAAAGCAGCCTACTTACATGTGCTTGCAGACGCACTCACCAGCATAACAGCCATCATCGCATTATTGGGAGCCATGATCTGGCAAATTTTCTGGCTGGATGCAGCAGGCGCTTTTATCGGTTCCTTCGTTATCATTAAATGGTCCACCGGGCTGTTGAAAGAGTCGGGGAAAGTTTTGCTGGATATCCATGCTGAAAACACTAAGGCTGATAACTTTTAAATTGATTTTCTGCGGCTTTTAACTTATGGCCACCTCTAAAAACTTCAAATTTCTTCGTTCGTCTTCGTTCTTCAATTCCTTGCGTTCGGCAGGCTCAGCACAGGCATGTACGCAAATCACACTGCGGTTTTCAGAACTTCGACGGCCTCGAACTTTTTTGTTTTAGAGGCGCCCGATCAAGGTTATTAGAGATGCCCTTATTAAATAGCGGAATCCTCATAATCTGCGCATAGATTATATATGCCGCAAACACCTCAGTCTTATAAGACAACAGATATTAAACCGCTTATTATAAGATTTTAAAATCAATATTATTAACAATTTCTTGATTTTTGCCTCTCAATTTTGTATCTTCGCCATAACAATACAACACCTTAAAAAAATATATCATGAAAAAATTACTAATACCATTTTTATTGCTGACAGGATTTTTTATTTTGATAGAAAGCAACCAGGCCAGGGCGCAGAACAGCTGGAACACAGCTGCTGTTTTTGATGGCAACTGTTATATTAAAGAAATGGTCGGCGCTCTTAACAATGCTTCGGGGGAAATGACCGTAGAATTCTGGATGAAACCTGCCGCTGATAATTCGAGTTATTCGATCATAGGGAAAAATCAATTCAGGATTTTGACAAGCTCCGGCAAAATCCGGGTTCAGGTTAGCGGAACAACGCTGCTTAATTCAACTGCCGAGATCGATACCGGCCAATGGACCCATGTGGCGGTTACCTTCAGCAACACCAACAATGCCATTAAAATATACCTCAACGGGAGTTTAGACAATACGCTATCAACATTCAGCGGTTCTTTCGCTGCAACAACAGATACGCTGGTTATTGGTAAAAGCGTCTATGGCGACAACCTGGAAGGCGGACTGGATGAAGTCAGGATATGGAAAACGGTGCGCACAGCTTCCGAAATTCAGAACAACTTCAAAATACATCTGGGCTGGTATGGAAATACTTACTATGATAACAATTTGATCTATTGCAGGACGTTTGATTTTGATGTATACAGCCCTGGTTTTTATTTACCTTACGGGGGGGCGACCGGAACCTTTGGGAGTGACATACTGGGCAAAAAGCCTTCCAAAACCGTATTACATAACAACAGTATTTTTTTCACCGGCTCCTCATACCTGGAAGCTACTACTTCCAACGACCCGGATATTTCGTTGACCGGCCCTATGACCGTGGAGGCATGGATTTATCCTTCAACAATTGGTACAACACAGCCCATACTGGATCTGACACAGGGTGGCGGCGGCTATAAAATGACACTGGAAAGTTCAGGTAAAATTTCCTGGGCAATGGGAGGCAATCAGGGTACCGGAAACACTGTGCTTACAGCAAATAAATGGTACCATGTTGCTGTAGTCTGCGGCACACCATCCGGCGGAACACAAACAGCATACATTTACATTAACGGAACACAGGATGCCGGCTATAATTATAATCAACTGGTTATTAATACAGGAAAACTAAGAGTCGGAACCAACAGCACCGCCACCAATTTCTTTAGCGGTTATATTGATGAAGTTCGCATATCAAATTATTCAAAGACTCTGACTGAAATTATACGGTATCTGCATACCCCAATCCTTTATATAAACAAACCAGACCCTCCCAACATCACTGTAGCCTACAATTTTGACGGAAATATATACTCAGGAACCAGGGATGGCAGCCTGCTAAAAAATTATGGCTGTCGTTTTTCTTATGCCAATGATCCCTATTCCCCTATGTTTCATATCGGCTACCCACATGAATCACTACTCGACAGTCTCAGTGTTAAACACCCGTTTTTAACCATACCTTCTACAGGCACTGCTGGATATACGTACGACACTCTGCTGATCAACCAAAGTATTGCTATCGAACCGGATAAAATGAAAGTTTTTGTTTCACTTAACCACGGTAACATCCACGACCTGAAAATTGAACTCATTGGCCCCGAAAACGATTCGGTTGTTTTGACAGATCAGGTTTCCCTGCCAACGAAAGAAATTACCTGCATATTCTCCGGTCAGGCCGGTGAACTGTTGAGCAGTTCTTTTTTTGATAACGCGCCCATAACAGGCCCTTATGACAACTTTGGTGTTTTCAACGGTAAGAACAGCCAGGGAGTATGGAAACTCAAAATCACCGATCTGGCCAACGGCAACACGGGGGTTCTGAACAGCTGGGGGCTGTTATTCAGCGGCGGTTACTTTTCGGTTAATGAATATGGCTATGATGATAAACCATTGATTTACCCCAATCCTTCCGCAGGAAGATTCGTGGTGGACATGAAAGTATCCTCAAATATCATTAATACACTGGAAGTGTTTAATTTACTTGGCGCAAAGGTTTACCAAACCCAACTTACAGGTATAACATCTGAAATTGATCTCATGGGACAGCCCGGCGGCGTTTATTTGGCAAGAATCTCTAACGGCACTAAAACATATCTTGAAAAGATTGTAATACAGTAAGGTACTTTTGGGTAGGGAATATCGACCATATTCATTGCACTCAATTCTTTATACAACGGACAGAACATCCATACTTCTTCAAAAAGTTCAGTTTATGGATATCACTGTAATCAAAGCCCATTTCCCAGTACCAGGCCTTGCTGCTGTCAAATGACGTGGAACACCACCATAATCCATATACCGTCATTTCCTGGAAAGCGCCATCAAAAGAATTGCGGAGGCCACCCGGGAAAGCTGCAAAACCATGTGTGTCTGACGCACCTGTATTAGGGCTGAGCCAGTGTGTCGTACCTGTTTCCTTGAGTTTACCACCTGCGACACCGGTACCACCCAGGTAGTCCACCAGTGTCTGCCATTCAGCGCTGCTGGGAATATGCCATCCTTCAGGGGCAAGATTCCGGCTGTCGGTAATGGCATACCAGTTGTAAAGCCGCCCGTAGGTGTCCGATTGGGCAGCAGTATTACTATAATTACAGTAAGCTCCGGTTCCGAGGTTGATCCATGCAGCATTATCAGTGACATTAGGTATCGCTGTGCCATCTCGGTATTTGGTCGTCTTCAGGTTTTCCACCATCCATACCTGGCTACCTATGGTGACAAAATGATACACATTGCCGTCGATATCTGTAACGGTATTCTGAGGGGTGTTGTCATCCTCTTCTTCCTCCTTCTTGCACCCCGTAAATATAATAAAGACAATTCCCATGATGAGTACAGGGAGAAATAATTTTTTGCTTAATTTTTTCATAGTTAAAAGTTTTATTTGAACAAAATATCAGTAACATCTGTTTTATGATCAAAGATTTGTGTGAGAAATAACATGCCATCGTAGCAGATTTTATTTCGCATACACAAAGATTTCAACAGGTAAAGAAAAAGTCCTCAGTGTTGGTTAAAACGACCGGATGGCACGGACACTATAGGTATTTTCTTTGTTGCCATAGTGGGAATATCCTCCGCTGAAAGTAGCATAGAACCATGCGTTGCCGGCTCCTGAAGGAGCATATTCGGTGCTCGACCAGTAGTAATTTGCTGTCATGCCACCTATAGCTGCCCTGTTTAGATAAAGCGTTGTCAGTTCCAGTTTGCTGGGCAGGTACCAATCATCGTATCCACCAAGAACCAGATCATAACATATCCGGGCAGCATAGTTTCCGGCTCCCTGAGCACCGACGATGGTATTGGTATTTGTTTTTCCGTCATAATCGCTGGTAGCGCCGGTAACGGTATAACTTCCGTTATTCCATACCACACCGGCGCTCTGATCGGCAGGAGTGGCAATCAACCCGTGTGTTTCGCCGGCTACGTAGCCCGGATCACCTGCCTGCAAAATATAAGCAATGATCCCTCCCTGGTAATTATCGCCGACCTGCAGTCCGCCGCTCAGTGTTGTAAAACTCACCTGGTTTCCATAAGCAGTGCCGGCACTATTGGTGGCATATGCACGCACATAATAGGTAGTGCCCGGTGTCAACCCTGTGACACTACTGGTAAAAGATCCCACATCTGTGCCATCTGTTGTTTTGTTATTGGCTATACTTGGTAACTGCGATGTACTCCAGCACACTCCACGTGCGGTTAAGGATGCGCCCCCGTCACTGGTGATACTGCCGCCACACTTTGCTGTTGTGGTAGTTATGTTGCTCACAGCAGAAGTCGTTAACACCGGCACGGTAGGATCCTCTTCGGTGTCATTTTTCTTACATCCACTTGCAATAACTATAATTATAGCAATCATCATCAGGAAAAAAATGGGCATCGGGTTTTTCTTTTTCATAGTCTTAGGTTTAAAATAATAAGGGTGCAAAATACAAAAATTTCTAATCTGTGTGTTTACTTTCTGTCGAAGAATGGGTTTTTAGATGTGGCGGATAAGGGTATACCGTATATAACAGCCGCTTCCTCACCCAGCAGTCCGAGTTCTTTCACGGCCATTCCCACAGTGTACATCACACGGTTGTCAATATGGTGTGCGGCAGCCACACTAACCGCCGAGCCGATGGCTATGCCCAGGTCACCTGTATTGAAAACACAGGGAATAGCGGGGCGTTTCTTTTTTTCTTCACAATTATCAAATCCGCATAGGCTGCAAACCGGCAAACCCAAAGTGTTTATTTTTGCAGCAAGCAGCAACATATAAGGAGCCAGCAACATATTCTCTGCATCACGGAGAAAAAAAGCTGCATTAGCCCTGTTGCCGATCTCTTTCATTTTTTTTGAAATCTCAAGAATATCATCTTTCTCAGCAATAGCTAAAATCAGGTTATCCACCCCCCTCGCCTTAGGGGCCGTGCGCGCAGCAACGAGCATTTTTTCAGCAATATTCCTCACCGTCTGCCTGCTTATTTCGTTTTCCGTAATCATTTTTTCCGAACTCCCTAAATCAATTTATATTTAATACAAGCTATAAGCATATTTTTTATTTCATCCAATCAACATGCTCTAACATCCAATCTCCCATCCGATTCCGATACCGATTTCAATCGGTACCATCGGAACTATCGAACTCCCAACCCCTCATTCACCTTCATTAATCCTGCACCCATTCAACTTATTTAGTACGGACATTTCATGAAATGTCCCTATTGCAATTTACCTCCAATCCCCCCAATCACTAATCTCTTATCTCCTTATTATCAGTACCCACCACTCTGCCGTTTTCGTATAAAACCTCCTTCTCCACCGTTCCGTCTTCGCAGTACCAGATCTCTTTCCCGTCTTTTTCATTTTTCACATAAGGCACTTCGCGTTTCATTTTTCCATTCCAATAATACCCGTAAAGTACACCCTCACCCATACTGAATTTACCTTCACCTACTATTATACCTTTATCATCATAGTACTTCCAGTTGCCGTCGTACAGGCCTTTCCTGAATTTCCCCGAAACTTTTATGATCCCGTTGGGATGACGTTCGGTGTAATTCCCATTCAGTGTGTCGTTCACATAATCTTCTTCTGTAAAAACCACTCCGTTTTCAAAATACACGTTGCTCCTGCCATTACGTAAATTATTCGTATAATATTCAACCCTTTCGAGCAAACCATTAATGTTCCAGCGTGTCATTTTACCCTCAATCAGTCCGTTCACATAGGTACATTCCATTTGTTTATTAGAATTCAAATAGTACCAGGTCTGCAATCCATCAAGTTTATCACCCCGATAGGTAAGCTCAGACTTAAGAATGCCATTGGGATAATACTCTTTTTTTGTATTATCACATGAAAGAAACAAAAAAGGAAAGCTTAATAAAAGAAGTGCGGAAGAGATATGAAAAAAAAACCTCATATATTCACTAAAATTAACATCAGGCAACCATTAACAATGACCTGTCGATCTTGTTGATCTTTTCTTCGGCAAACTGCCTTGTGATATAGAGGTCGCTGGTATCATTCCTCGACGGCATTTCGAACATGGCGTCGGTCATGATAATTTCAAATATAGAGCGAAGTCCCCTGGCGCCGAGTTTGAATTCTATTGATTTTTCAACGACCAGGTCAAGGGCGGCATCATCATATGTTAGTTTGATGCCATCCATTTCGAACAGTTTTATATATTGCTTGGTAAGAGCGTTTTTCGGCTCGGTAAGTATCCGTTTCAGAGTGTCTTTGTCCAGCGGATTCAGGTGGCTGATGATAGGCAAACGCCCGACAAGTTCGGGTATGAGGCCATAACTTTTCAGGTCCTGCGGAGCAACATACTGCATCAGGTTTTCTTTATCAATTTTCTGTCGTTTGGCGCCCGAATTATAGCCTATCATACTGGTCATAAGCCGCGAACCGATTTTATGTTCTATCCCATCGAAAGCGCCTCCGCAGATGAACAGGATGTTTTCGGTGTTTACCTGTATCATGCGCTGTTCGGGGTGTTTACGGCCTCCCTGTGGCGCCACATTAACCACGGCGCCTTCCAGAAGCTTCAGCATGGCCTGCTGCACACCTTCGCCCGACACATCGCGGGTGATGGAGGGGTTATCGCTTTTACGTGCAATCTTATCTATTTCATCAATAAAAACAATGCCTTTTTCTGCTTCTTCCACATTATAGTCGGACACCTGCAGCAGACGCGTAAGCACACTTTCCACATCCTCGCCGACATATCCGGCTTCGGTAAGCACGGTGGCATCGGCAATGCAGAATGGCACATGCAGCATCTTTGCGATGGTACGCGCCAGCAAGGTCTTCCCTGTGCCGGTCTCGCCCACAAGAATGATGTTGGATTTTTCAATTTCCACTTCGTCAGCCGACTTTTTGTTGTTCAGCCGGCTGATACGCTTGTAATGATTATATACAGCCACTGAAAGCACTTTTTTTGCATGATCCTGCCCAATAACATATTGATCGAGGTGATGTTTTATCTCAGCGGGCTTTGGAAGTTCAAATTTATGCGTAGTCTTGCTTTTCTTGCGGACATCAAACTCTTCGTTGAGTATCATCTGCGCCTGTTCCACACAGCCATCACAGATATGGGCATCAAGTCCGGCGATGAGCAGCCTTACTTCAGCCCTTTTTTTTCCGCAAAAAGAACATCTTTCGAAATCCTTGGCCATTATTTGTTGTTTTTATTCGATTTATTATAAAGCACTTCATCGATCATGCCGTATTTTTGTGCTTCTTCGGCAGTCATCCAGTAATCGCGGTCAGCATCTTTCAGGATTTTCTGGTAGTTCTGTCCTGAATGTTCGGCAATGATATCATAAAGTTCTTTTTTCAGCTTCTGTATCTCGCGGGCGGTAATTTCAATATCGGAGGCCTGGCCTTCAGCACTGCCCATCGGCTGATGAATAAGGATGCGCGAATGTTTCAGTGCGGTACGCTTGCCTTTTTGCCCTGCACATAAGATGATAGCGCCCATAGAGGCTGCCATCCCGGTGCATATCGTTGCCACATCCGAAGAAATATATTGCATGGTATCATATATTCCAAGTCCGGCATAAACCGAGCCGCCGGGAGTGTTGAGATAAATCTGGATATCTTTCTTGGCATCAACAGATTCGAGAAACAATAGCTGTGCCTGTATGATATTGGCAATATAATCATCAATAGGTGTACCGAGAAAAATGATCCGGTCCATCATCAGGCGTGAAAAAACATCAACTTCACGAAAATTTACCTGACGTTCTTCGATGATGGTACGCGTCATGTCATGAGCGGCATTGAACTTGTCGAGGCGCGAACTTGAAATACCAAGATGCCTGACGGCATATTTGCGAAATTCTTTGGAGGTATCCATGATTATTGTTTTTGAGTGGATATTATTTTAATAAATTCATCATAAGTAATATCAACGTAATTCACGTTGAGTTTATTTTTCATAAAACTCAGAAGTTTGTCGTCGAATAGCTTGTCGCTGATACGTTTTGCTTCTTCTTCATTCTTCAGAATTTGTGCAGCTATCTGGTCGAGTTGTTTTTCATCCATGCCGTGGTCATGCTCGTGGTCGCTTTCATTTTCGCCTTCATGGTCATGGTCGTGCGTGTGCGTATTCCGGAAATAGCTTTTCACAAACTCCTTCATTTCATCTTCCGTTACATTCAGATTATGTTCACTTATCAGTTTATTCTCGATGAGCTGCCATTTAACCACATTTATGTGGTGTTCAAAATCTTCTTCTATCTTCTCTTTGGTCAGATTTTCATCAGTGGATGTTTCCAGAAGTAATCTTTTCAGAAAAGCTTCGGGAAGTTCAAATGGGGTACTGGTCCGAATGGCATCCGAAGCGTCCTGTATAAATTTACGATCACATTCTTTGGCATAGTTTGCGGTGGCATCCTTACGGATTTGCTCACGAAGCTGATCCATGTTTTCGATAGTTTCCTGGGGATAAACTTTTTTGTAGAATTCCTCATTAAGTTCCGCAGCCTTATTGCGCGTGATCTTTTTGATGGTAAACCGGAACAATGAGTTTATGCTATCGAGTTCGTCTGGCTTCTTTCCGATAAAATAGGCGGCTTCAAAATTACTCCGGGCAATTTTGCGGGGATCGGCATCCACAAAATCACCGACTTTTAATCCAAGAAATTTATCTTTTATTTCGTTATTCTTAACATACTCTAAGTATATATATGTATCCTGTTTAAATATACCACTTGTTTTAATCGCTCCTGTTTCATCCAGTTCGGCAAAATCACCGGAGACCATATCTCCATCTTCAATGGTATCAGTATCTTCATAAGTTCCATAGCGCTTACGCATATCGTTCAGGTATTTGTCGACAGTTTCATCAGTGACCATAATCCTGTAATGATCTACCCTGACATTTTCAGAAATACCGGGCGTAAATTCTGGAGTAATAGCAATATCAAACCAAAAGCTGAAATTTGTCTCATTATCGAGATCAAGGGGTTTGTTTTTTTCTTCATTGGCCAGAGGCGTACCCAGCACATTGATCTTATTATCAGAAATATATTTATAAAGTGCTTCGCTGTATGTTTTGTTCACTACGTCGTAAAGCAGCGATTTTCCATACATTTTTTTCACTAATCCGAAAGGTACATGCCCCGGCCTGAATCCCGGCAGATTGGCTTTCCGCTGGTATTCTTTCAACTGTTTGTCAACTTTATCCTGATAATCAGCAGGTTCGAGTTCAACTTTTATTGTCGCGGTCAATTCCCCGGTTTTTTCCTGTTCTATGTTCATTTGAATTTAGTATTAAGATATTATTGTTTATTGATTAACCAAAATTTTTCAGAACTAAAATTTGTCGATGAAGGAACTTCGGCCATCCGGCAAAAAACTTCCTGGTCAGATTTCGTCAACATCCAACGAATTTTCCTTACCATCCTTACATTGTGCGGATGAAGGGACTTCCGCCGGAAGGCGGATAAACCTGTCTGCCGACAGGCAGGCTTCTCGTCCCGATATTCCTCAAAGAACATAAAACAAATCCAATTCATCCTTACTTTGTGCGGATGAAGGGACTCGAACCCCCACGTCTTTCGACACCAGATCCTAAGTCTGGCGCGGCTACCAATTACGCCACATCCGCAAAACGGAGTGCAAAGATACAAAAATTCAGAATTAATCCGGCACCCGGTATTTATTTTATCAGGTACTGCCATTAAAGCTACAAACAGCCTGTCAGAAAATACCCTACTTTTGCAGCACGATAACGCGATATGCTGTACCTCATTTTTGCCATAGTAACCTCCAGCATTATTTTTATTCTGTTCAAATTTTTTGACAGGTATAAGATCAGCAATATCCAGGCGATAACGGTAAATTACCTCACCGCTGTTACAGCAGGTTATTTCACCACAAATGAAACCGTTTTGTTTGCGACAATTCCTGATAAACCCTGGTTCAGTATTTCTGTGTTTTCAGGAGTGCTGCTTATGCTCACCTTTCTGATCTATGCTTTTTCGGTGCAAAAGGCAGGTATTGCTATCACCGGCGTCTCGGGAAAAATGTCGGTCATCATTCCGGTGCTTCTTGGTTTTTTCATGTTCCAGGAAAAAATCACCTGGTTGCGCATCACAGGGATCATCCTTGCCATGGCGGCTTTTTACCTGACGCTGAAACGTCCATCACTGCAAAAGGCACAGGCCAAATATCTGATATTACCAGTATTGCTGTTTCTGGGAAACGGATTTAATGACAGCCTTTTTAAAATTTCACAGGAAAATTTTATACGCAACGACTACCAGACATTTCTGATCACTGCATTTTTTATTTCCCTGATGATTGGCATTATACTTTTAACCATACTGTTAACCATTAAAAAAGAAAAACTGCACTATAAAAACATTATAGCAGGTGTAATCCTCGGCTTGCTGAACTGGTACGCCACCTATTTTTTCCTTGCAGGACTGGGCCATTATGATGTGAGCGTTTTTGTTCCTGTGTATAATGCCGGGGTAGTATGCATTGCAGCGCTTAACGGATATTTTTTCTTTAAAGAAAAACTGACCAAAGTGAATATCTTTGGGATAACGCTGGCAATGATCGCCATAGTTCTTATTGCTCTGCAATAAAAAAAGGCCTTCCACGGGGAAAGCCTTCAGTATTACAAAGAATAAAAAACCAATTTATTTCGACTCGTTATTGAGTTTGGTTTTCACTTCGTTATTTTGTTTATCGAGCTCATCAACCTGCTTTTCCAGGTCATCCAGCTCTTTTTTCGTTCTATCGTATTCTTCGTCGCTTATCTTTTTATCTTTTTTCTTCTGTTCGAGTTTACCCTTAGCCTCTTTGATCTTTGAACGGGTATCTTCGTTAGTTTTGGCTGTATTGTCTACAGCTGTTTTAGAATTCGTGATAGCCTCCTGTTTTGTTTTGGCTTCGGCAGCACGGTGCTGTCCGAATTCTTTGCCTTCAAGGCCTTCTTTATTTTTTCCGTAGGCATGTCCCTTGCCCTGATTTTCTTTTTCCTTTATTTGTCCGGGTTTTTCTCCTGGTTTGGGAAGTTTTTCCGGAATGGGCTGTGGTTTCGGAGGTTGACCGGAGATTTCTTTAGGTTTGGGAGGGTTCGGAACATTCTTGGGTTTGGGCATCCCCTGTCCCGGGACCGGAGGCTTGGGAACTCCCTTGCCGTGTCCCTGCTGGGCATATACCTGTGAACTAAAGACCAAACCAACAATTAACAATGTTATTAATACTTTTTTCATATCTGGAATTTTAAATATTGTTCAACAAACTGTCCGCTTTTTCATTTAACTGATCTGCCTGCGCATTGACATCATCGGCAGTCTTTTGAATTTCTTTCAATTCCGGCGATACGATGGTATCATTCGTAGCATCGGATTCTCCGCCGCCTCCGCAGGCGGCAAGCATGCAAACACATGCCGCAATTACAAATATTTTTTTCATGTTTTTTGGTTTTTATGGTGCAAAAATATGTAATATTTTATTACCTATATGAAAGCCTTTCTTTTTCTTATTGTATATTTTTATAATTTTGGCCTGTCAAATTAACTAGTAATAACTGTGTAAAAATCTGATCTATGACAGAAAAAATCATGAACGAAAAATATCTTGAAAGCGCTATTAACAGGGCAAAAGAAAAAGGGGTCATCCTCCCTACTTTCAGGCAGATGCAAAACCCGGAACTGATACCGGAAAAAATTAAAGATAAACTTAAAAATATCGGTTTATGGGATCTTCATCCGCTGAACCTGTTCCGTATAACCTGGAAAAACGAACCCAAAACCTCAGGTGGTTTGTTCGGGGATGTGAACTATCTGGAACTGCCAAAAGAGATCACAGGTGTGGATGCACGTATCATATTATTATTAGGAAAATGGTTTCCCACCGGCGCTCATAAAGTAGGCGCTGCATACGGATGCCTGGTCCCGCGCATTGTCACCGGCCAGTTCGACCCCGCTTTTCATAAAGCCGTATGGCCGTCTACCGGTAATTATTGCCGCGGAGGGGCTTTCGATTCATATCTGCTGGGAGTTACTGCAGTAGCCATTCTTCCGGAAGAAATGAGCCGCGAACGTTTTAACTGGCTCAGGGATATCGGCGCTGAAGTAATAGCCACACCGGGCTGTGAGTCGAACGTAAAAGAAATATACGATGCCTGCTGGGATATTCGCAAAAACCGCAAAGATTGCGTAATTTTCAACCAGTTTGACGAATTCGGCAACCCTTGCTGGCATTACCATATCACAGGAAAAGCCATCGAAGAAGTGGTAAAAGCTACCGGAGGAAACCTTGCAGCATATGTCAGCGCTACCGGTTCGGCAGGAACCATTGGCGCGGGTGATTATCTGCGCCACCATTATCCCCACCTGAAAGTGGTCGCTTCGGAAGCTTTGCAATGTCCGACCCTGCTGTTAAACGGCTTCGGCGGACATCGTATTGAAGGTATAGGCGACAAACATGTGCCCTGGGTTCATAACGTGAAAAATACCGATGTGGTCACCGCTATTGATGATGAAGATTGCATGAGACTTTTGCGACTTTTTAACGAGTCCGAAGGAACAAAACACCTCACGGATTCGGGGATCCCGTCCGAAATTGCCAGCCAGCTTAACCTGATCGGTATTTCCGGAATAGGGAATTTATTATCTGCAATTAAAACAGCCCGGTATTTCGAAATGACCGCTGACGATGTCATCGTGACCTTAGCAACAGACTCTGCCGACATGTACCAATCACGCGTCACAGAACTCCGCGACCAGCGCGGCGAATACACTCCAATGCAGGCTGCACGTGATTTTGAAAAATGCATACTCGGAGCTGGAACGGACAACATGAGAGAACTAACTTACTATGACAGAAAGTCCATACATAACCTCAAATATTATACATGGGTGGAACAACAGGGAAAGACCTATGAAGAAATTAACCAGTTGTGGTATGACAAAAATTTCTGGCAGGATACTTTTGACCAGGTACCCATGTGGGACGAAAAAATCAATGAATTCAACGAACGGAGCGGTTTGATTAAAAACCTGTAAACATGTGTGAATTTATCAGCAATCCCTTGTATAAAGACGTTCCCGGCTGGGCAAACCAGAAAACGGCTTTTATGAACGATGATATTTTTAAGTTTCACCGTTTGCTGGATGGTTATGAGCCGACGCCGCTGCACACCCTTAACGGCCTTGCAAAAAAAATAGGGATAAGTTCCATCTATATAAAGGATGAATCGTACCGTTTCGGCGTCAAAGCATTTAAACCTCTCGGCGCTTCTTACACCATATATCGTTTTCTGAAATCAATGTGGGAAAATAAATTCAAAACTGATTTCTCTGTTCTTGATTTTAAAAACCCGGAAAAAATGCATGATCTCGGGGCCTTCACATTTTGTGCGGCCACCGATGGCAACCACGGACGCGCCGTGGCTTGGACGGCAAGGATATTAAAGCAGAAAGCTGTGATTTATATGCCGGCCAACACCGTGACCTCACGGATTAAAAACATTGAAAGCGAAGGCGCAAAAGTTGTTCTGATCGACGGCACTTTTGACGAATGTGTAAGCCACGTGGATGCCGATGCAAAAACTAACGGCTGGATCATCATTTCCGACACGGCCTATCCGGGATATATGTATTTCCCACAGTTTATCATGGCCGGTTATTCAACCATTTTTCGTGAGATGGATAGCATCGTGAACATGCAGAACGAATGCAAGGCAGATATTGTCTTTTTGCAGGCTGGCGTTGGTGGGCTTGCTGCTGCCGGAACATGGTACCTGACAAATAAATACGGGAAAACCCGCCCAAAGATCATCTGTCTGGAGCCTACCCGTGCCGATGCCTTTATGGAATCCGTCAAAAACGGGAAACCGGTACATTCAAAAGGAGATTATAATTCCATCATGGCCGGGCTGAACTGTGGCGTGTCGCTACTAGCCTGGGATTACATAAGCGAGGGAGTGAATTACCTGATGACGGTCAGCGATGATTATGCCGAAAAAGCCATGAAACAATATTATTACCCGATGGAAAACGACCCGAGAATAATTGCTGGAGAATCCGGCGCATCGGGCATGGCGGGACTACTGGCTCTTTTCGGAGAAGATAAATTTTCAGCACAAAGAAATGAACTGGGAATAAATTCAAAAACTTCGGTATTGCTTATCAATTCCGAAGGAGATACCGATCCGGAAAATTTTAAAAAAGTGGTTACATCAGGTCAATAAAATCCGGTTTTCTGAAATGTCTATGTATCGTAATGCCTCTGAAGTCCATAAGTCTCCTTTAAATTCAACGGATATATCATTGATGCTGTGTCACAAAATCTAAGGGCCCGATGATCTGTCACTGAACCAACAAATAAAAATTTATGTTATGATCTCATTCACACTAAACGGAGAAAACATCAGCTACAACGGTGATCCTAAAAGACCGCTGCTGAAATATCTGCGCAACGACAAAGACATCACCTCATGTAAAGATGGCTGTTCAGGACAGGCATACTGCGGAGCATGCATGGTGGAGATCAACGGAGAAGCCAAATTATCGTGTGTGACACTGATGGAAAAACTCAACGGCGCCGAAATCATCACCCTGGAAGGCATTCCCGATGACGTAAAAGACATTATTGCCAAAGCTTTCGTTGAAAAAGGAGCTGTACAATGCGGATTCTGCACCCCCGGATTCATCATGCGCACCAAAGTGCTTTTTCAGAAAAACCCGAATCCGGCAAAGGATGAAATCATAAACGCACTGAATATTAATCTTTGCCGTTGCACCGGCTATGTAAAGATCATTGATGCCATCGATTTTGCCGTCAGGAAACTCTCCGAAAAAAAACCGGTGGAATTCTCTGAAAAAGTAGCAGCCATAGGCACTTCGTACCCAAAATACCAGGCGTATGAAACAGCTATCGCCACACGAAAATTCGTCAACGACCTGAGGTTTGAAGGGATGCTGTTCGGCGCACTGAAATTCAGCGACCACCCGAAAGCAAAGATCCTCAGTATCGATGTTTCCGCAGCAGAAAAATTCCCGGGTGTCATCAGGGTTGTCACTACCAAAGATATCCCGGGCCAGCGCTTCACGGGATCTATCATCGCCGACTGGCCCCTGATGATTGCCGAAGGTGAAACAACAAGGTTTATTGGTGATGTGCTGTGCGGAATTATTGCCGTTGACGAGGAAACAGCCCGTAAAGCTGTGGAACTTGTCCATGTGGAATACGAGATACTTTATCCGGTTACTGATCCTTACGAAGCCATCAAAGCAGGCGCTGCACAGGTTCATCCCGACCGCCCCAACCTGATGGATAACTGCATCGTCCGCAGAGGCGGAGATATCCAGGAAGCCATCAGAAATTCAGCATTTGTTTCGTCGGGTTTTTATACTACCCAGCGAATCGAACATGCTTTTCTCGAACCGGAATCGGCCGTTGCCGTGCCCGAAAATGGGATTATTCACCTGTACAGCGAGGGACAAGGCATTTATGTTGACCACAAGCAGATCATAAAATTACTGGACATCCCGGTTGACAAACTCCGTGTGACCATGGTGCCCTGCGGCGGTGGATTTGGCGGAAAAGAAGACCTCACCGTACAGGGGCATGCAGCCTTGTATACCCACCTGACAGGCAAACCTGTAAAAGTTACGTTGACCCGGGATGAATCCATCCGTATGCACCCCAAGCGTCATCCGGTTTTTATGGATATCACCCTCGCCTGCGATGAAAAGGGTATGCTCACAGCTCTTAAGCTCCGTGCTGTTGGTGACAGCGGCGCCTATGCTTCGGTCGGTACAAAAGTGATGGAACGCGTGGCAGGCCATGCCAGCGGTGCTTATCATGTCCCGGTAGTTGATCTCGAAGCAAAGACAGTTTATACCAACAATATCCCGTGCGGCGCCATGCGAGGCTTTGGGGCCAACCAGGCAGCTTTTGCAATGGAAAATTGTGTGGACGATCTTTGTGAAAAAGGAAATTTCGACCGCTGGCAATTCAGGTACGACAATGCCCTTACCGAGGGAAAAATGACTGCCACCGGCCAGGTTCTAGAACAGGGAGTTGGGGTAAGAGCGACACTCCTCGCTGTAAAAGATGAATTTTACAGATCGGAGAATGCCGGGCTGGCCTGCGGAATAAAAAACTGTGGTGTCGGAAACGGCATGATTGACTTCAGCCATGCACGGATAGAGATACAATCAGAAAGCCGCATCATCGTCAAACATGGCTGGACCGACATGGGACAAGGCATCAGCAATGTAGTGATCCAGATATTATCTTCTGAAACAGGCATCAATCCGGAGATCATTCAGGTGGAAATGGATACCGAAGCCGGACTGGTGACGGGGATGACGACCTCCTCACGAGCCACGGTTTTGCTTGGAAATGCCGTAATTGACGCTGCCCGCAAACTGAAAAATGACTTGGATGCTCAAGCTCTTGCGGAACTCACCGGAAAGAAATATACCGGCTACTCAGAGTGCAACTGGACGACCAAACCGGGGGCTGACGTGGAAAAAATTGTCACCCATTTTGCATACGGCTATGCCACACAGCTAGTGATTATTGACGAAAAGGGAAAAATAAAAAAAGTAGTTGCCGCCCATGATGCCGGAAAAATAATGAACAAAGCCATGTTTGAGGGACAGATTGAAGGCGCCGTGGTGATGGGCCTGGGTTATGCGCTGACCGAAGACCTGCCCATGGAGAACGGCTACCTTAAAAGTAGTAAACTAAAAGACTGCAGATTATTAAAAGCCAAAGACATTCCTGAAATAGTTGTTATCGGCGTAGAAGTGGAAGACAGTTTCGGACCATACGGCGCCAAGGGTATAGGCGAAATTGGGCTGGTGCCGACAGCTGCGGCTGTTACCAATGCCTATTACCAGTATGATAAAGTTAGAAGGTATAGTCTACCGATAAACAGGAAATGATTGATTATTTGTTAGTCACAGACTAACATTTATAGGAAGTTCGAAGTCACAGACTTCGAACAACTGACTTCGAACAACTGGAAGATATAGTTTGCCGATAAACAGAAAATGATTTGTTCTTCTTTTGTCTCAGACTAAACAGTGGTGCGAAGTTTCCGAACTTCGCACTTTTTAAAATGTAGTTTGTAACTACAAAAACGATATTCTTTCATTAGTCATAGACTAACATTGGCTTAGATGAGCAGTAAATCCATTGAAATCAATCAAGAATAATTATTTTTCTGGTTACTATCCTGTTATCGCAGAATGAAAATAAGGCAAAATAAACCCCGGCATTTAATTGCCTGATGTCGATCGTTTCATTAGTTCCGGAAAGCGTTTTTGTGAGCACCATCTGTCCTTCGGGATTGAACAGGTTCATGTTCTTCAGAGGAACCAATGACGTAATATTCAACATGTCTTTAGCAGGATTTGGATGGATGGACAATAACTTGCATATATCCAGAGAATCATTGATGCCGGCAGTTACCATTGAACCACAACTTATTGCGTTCTTTTTGAAATAGACCATGTCCGAATGACGCCCCCACCCATAAGGAGGCATATATGTAACGCTTGACGAGGAATAATACATTCCCAGACCGGCAACAAGCACCGTATGTGAAATGACAGGAGGTCCCGGCTCACTATTGACACACCAACTGGTATCCAGCGCGCAATACTCATGAAAATAGCTATCACTGTTATTGTATAGTGTCCACAATTTCATACCACAGTAATCAACTAAGCCAAGGCGCTTGATACTGTTCCCAACAGGTTTTTCGAAAGGGATCTGTGCTAATACAATATGACGATAATATTTCAGTTGAACAGTATCAACATGCAGGATCAATGAATCCGCATAAAAATATTCTTTCACAGCGCTGTAAATAACCGAATCCGTAGTCTCAGTCCTGCTTAGAATAAAATATTTAACATATCTGCTGTAATTATAAAAAGGCGGTCCGCCCTGCTGATAATATGCTTCATGATATTGAAATTCATCCCCGGGCTGATAATCATAAATCATTTCATCAGTAACTTCAGTAAGGCCTCCGGCCGGGGAAACATTTCCGATCAATGTAAGGGGTTTAAGTACCTGGGGGAAAGAGTCGATCTGGAAAAACCTCATTAGTCCAAAGTTTTTTGAAATGATGATGTTCTGTTGATTTAAGGGTGAACTGATCGTGTTTCCACCCGGATCGGCATGCATGATTGTGTAATATCTTGCCGAATCAGCGTTTCCGAATACCCCAAGCGTGTCGGAATTTTGATAAACGAAAAGAAATTTTTGTGATGCATCCTGAAAAAAGACCTGAGTGTCAGCAGGATTTGTATTGAAATCAAAATGTAGGGTATCACCGGAAAGATTGAAGAACTTATAGGCAGAATTGTTATCATGCAGCATTTTTGCACCGGCCCAGGATGGAGTTTTTTGCTGATGACAAAAATAGCTGATGAAATGGCAGGAATCGCCACCAAAAGGTATATCATTCAACAGCATAAAATTATAATAAACAGTGTCACTGTTCACTACATCCACCATGTCGAACGACATGCTGTAAGTACGTATTGGTGCGGGGAAATCTATAAAAAGTTTTTTCGAAGAAGGTGTAAACAGTTTGTAATTTTGGCTAAAGGACATGCAGGAAATAAAAACAAGAAAAATAGCAAACGCTTTCTTCATAATCAAAAATTTATTTTGCAAATATAAACATATAAACCACAACAAACCAATTCCTTGCAACTCATTTTATTACAAACAGTTACCTGATAAAATTAAAATACGCTTTCTTCTCTTTTTCAGGCGGTTCGATAGTTTCCGACGCGGCTTCTTTCATCTTTAACAGCCATGCCATATTTTTTCCCAGCACACGCATGATCTGTCTGCCTTCAACATCTTGTTCAGCCTCACCGGGCGCTGCACCGTGTATCACGTTCCAGTAGTTGGAGGTGGCCAGGATCATCTCTGAATAAGAAAGATAATGGTTTAGACAATCAAGGGCAGCCGAACCACCTGTTCTCCGCACTGCTACAACAGCTGCTGCCACCTTATAACGGAAGAAATTTCCATTGGCTCCGGAAACAAAGAACAAGCGGTCAAGAAAGCTTTTCATCGTACCTGCTATGCCTGAATAATAAACCGGGGAGCCAAGGATAATGCCATCGGCCTCTTTTATCTCCGGTATCCACTGATTCAGGCCGTCGGTATCTACGGCGCACTTTTCATTACGGTTGATGGCACACCGTCCGCAACCAAGACAGCCATGTATCATTTTATGCCCGATATGGAGTATCTCAAACTCAATTCCCGCGGCTTTAAGCTCCTCGCCTGCCATGTTCAGCGCATGGAACGTGTTGCCTTCTTTTTTGGGACTGCCGTTTATTGCTATTACTTTCATATATTATTTTATCTATATTTCTTTGAAATAATTGTTATACCTTGACAAGAGCAGACCGGTATAATGAAAAAGGCACATTGAATCCAGTTTGTCAAATTTTCCAGATTTCACTATTATCATCTCCGATAAATTATTCTATGACATAAAATAAAAACATACAGAGTATATGAGCCGAGAGCTTTTATTTTTAACAAATGCACTGCTGCCGGCTTCCAACCGTCAAGGTTAAAAAAAACAGGATATGCTATTTGCAGTTTTTCACAATAAAACTTCCGAGGTTTTTTCCCGCAACCTGATACGAGCCCATAATTCTCAGGCCACCATCATAATTGGCAAAAGAAACAGATGAACCAATTACTTTGTTTACCATAATAACGGCCAGTTCATTTGAAGGATTAGCCGTTTCGATCAGGGTTGCCTGAAGGTCGATGTACGTATCTTCCCCTACTGACTTCCCCATAACGGAAACCCCGGTATAAACGCCCGGTTCTGTTTTGATGGTTTGAATTTTCAGTGTATAAGGGGTAGAAGCCTCCCCTGTCACGGAAGTAGCAACAATGCCCAGCTTTTTTATGGAAACGTTAAACCACTTCATAAATTCAGGTTCGAAACGCGCTGTCCTGTCTTCTTTCCATTTTACAGCCCATTCATCGCCCGAACCCGCTTTCATCTTATTCTGTTCCTGGGTTTTCTTGATAATGTAGTTTTCTTCCGTCATATCACCTACCAACATGCTATCATAGGAAAATATAACACTCAGGGCTGTCTGCCCTTTTAGGTCTTTTACGCTGCCACTGGTCAATTTTACAGAACCGTTTATGAATCCCGGCTGGGCATAGCTGATGCCAGAAACAAATACCATGGCAATGATCCATAAAAAAAACCTTTTTGTTTTCATAAATATTTCTTTTTGGTTTAATGTGATTTTTTACAACAACAAAGATAACATAATATCATCAAAAAAGTTTTTCTGGTTATTAAAACCGTTTTGACCGACACAAAAATAATTGTATTATAAACCTTATTAGCATCGGATTGAACAAAAACAAGAGTGATTGCTGTTCTTTATTTCTTCACCAGAATCAGACTTCTGCTTTTATCATTTATAGAAGCATAAACAAAATACGTTCCGCCTGCATATTTTGACATATCCAGCTTTACACTGTGATTCCCGGGTTTCAGTTCCTCATTAACGGGCATTTCAAGCTGTTTTCCGTTGGCATCCAGCAATAAAATCTGTACTTTGCTGCTTTCATTCAACTGTAAATCAATGTTTGCGATCTCTTTGACCGGGTTAGGCCATAAAGAAATCTCAGCCGGATAACCTGATGAAAAATCTTCTGATATTCCGATAATTCCTGATAGTTGACTATGCCACACTCCTTTGATGTCGACGCCGGCAAACAGCTTCGTTCCCGAAACAGCCAGAGATCCGACAGGCATATGCGGCAAATTTAACGTAACATCAGACCAGGATGCTCCATTATTTGAGCTGGTATAGATTCCAGCTACCGTTCCTGCAAAAATGTGATTTCCGGAGGCCGACATGGACAGAATCATAGGCACACCCAGCCCACCGTTTACAGCAGTCCATGAACTTCCTGAATTGGAAGAAATAAAAACGCCCGCATTGGTAGATCCTGCAAACACATTACTTCCGGAAATCACCAGCGATCCGACAGCAACGCCCTGTATGCCGGTTCCCGGGGTCTGCCAGGTAGTCCCGTTGTTTAACGAAACGTAAACGCCTTCCGCTGTTCCTGCATAAATAGTACTCCCGGAAACAGCAAGGGCAGCCACAATCTGAGATGTCGTCGGGATACTTACACTATTCCATGAAACACCAAAATCAGATGAAACAAAGACACCCCCGTTAGTGGTACCGGCGTATATGTTATTTCCGTAACTACACAAAGCATAGATCGCCCCATTGACAAGCCCGGAATTGGCACTGTTCCATGTATTGCCACTGTCTGCTGACCTAAAAACACCCCCGCCATTAGTGCCGGCAAAAACATAAGAACCTGCCACGGTAAAATCCTGAACCTGCATGTTTGTAATTCCTGCAGTATCCCAGCGCCATGTATAGCCCTCATCAGGAGATGAAAACAGTCCGGCATTCGCAGTTCCGGCATAAATATTCACACCATTGGCAATAAGAGCAACAGGCGTGGTATTGGGAAGTCCGGTATTGGAAGAAGCCCAGGTCACACCGTTATCGTCGGTAACCTGAACACCTCCGTTTTGTTCACTTCCGGCAAATACCCTGGCACCAATTGTTTCCATTGAAACAAAATTTTTATCACAACGGCGTTTCAGGTTAGGATTACGATCATCCCAGCTTGTTCCGCCATTGTCGGATGTAAACATACCCTGGTTCCAGACACCGGCATAAAGCCGTGTGCCATTCTGGGTAAGAGCGGTTACTATCGGATACGTTCCGGTATAAGAATCAGGCAAGCCATTGGAGCACCGTACCCAGCTAAAGCCGCTGTTCAGAGATTTATAAACTCCTGCTCCGGTTCCAGCGTATATGGTCGAACCGGATGTATAAAATGTAAAAACGCCTGCCACTATATTCATAGGTGGCGGCACCGGCAAAGTAAGACCGGTATTCATTGGCACCCAGCTCAAACCATTATTGACCGATAAAAATGCGCCATTAGGTGTACCCACCCACAGACTGTCTCCCTTTATCAGCAATGCCCGTGTCTCTGTTTCTGCTAATCCCGTAACCGGGCTCCAGCTGCTGCCATGGTCAGTTGAAGTAAAAAGACCATGATTATTGGAAGAAAGAAACAATAAAGAAGATTTATATTGAATATGAAGCACATCAGTTCCTGATGGCAGGCCTGTGTTTGACGGTACCCAGCCGGCACCGCTGTTGGTGGAACGATATACTCCGTCTGAGGTCCCTGCCAAAATAGTTAAACCGTTTACCTCAATGGTCCGGACTTTGATATTTTGCATCCCGTTGTTAATAGGCGTCCAGCTGCTCCCATGGTTCACTGATTTATACACACCATCAATCGTACCGATATAAATATCGGTTCCATCAAAAGTAAAGCAGCTTATGGCGCCGGAGTATGGCCCCATGGTCTGCTGCCACTGAGCCGAAACAGTTGAACATATGAGCAGAAAAATACATAATAAAACACATGATTTTTTCATAGCCAGAAGTATTTATTTGTTGAAAATTCAAATTTATAACAATTGATCCGTATTACTATCAATAATGCCGCATTGCTGTACACTTTTTAAATATTATGATCTATTTCAATATCATATTTTTCTAATAAGCCCGTCACACCGTACAAAGAAAACTTAGCTTTTTTAATCCGGTTATTTTCCGGGTCTATTGAATAATGGCGGGATTGCCTCAGATCGGTCTTCTCGATGATCGTATGATAAAATGTGGCTCTCATCATGTCGCAGTCATCAAATACAGTATCCGTAAGATCACATTCGGAGAAGTCTGCCTCCAGAAACATCGATTTCCTGAAAACCCTTTTTTTAAGTTTGGTTTTATAGAATGAAGAATGGTTCAGGTTGCAATTATTCAGATCGAAAGCAAAACCAAATTCATTACAGTCTTCGAACCTTAGCCCCATCATTTTGCATTCACGGAATTTTACATCACGGAAAGCTGTATTTACAAGTTTCGCCAGGCTAAGATTACAACAAATAAAATCACAGGCAGTGAATTTGACATCCGAAAGGTCAGATCCTGAAAAATCACAGTTTTTAAAAACGCAATTTTCATACTCAGCTTTTTCCAGTGGCGACGAGGTATAATTCTCTTTATCAAAGGTTCTGTTCTCAATATAAATCTTTCCCATTTCAGTTAATTACTTGTTTAAGATCATGTTAACATATGTTTTCACCAATGAAATAAACGGGCATCAAAATAAAAACACTTTACATTCCACAGAAGACGCCGCACATCAGTAAAAATCAAAGTATTAAAAGGCTTAAACCGGAAAATATCCGGCCATAGTATTGTTAAACATCTACGATTTTATTCTTGATAGCGAATTTGATCAGATCGACAGTGCTTTTTAGTTTAAGTTTTTGCATAATATGATTTTTATGCGACTCAACGGTACGGATGCTGATAAATAGTCTGTCGGCAATTTCCTGGTTACTGGACCCTTCTGCAAAATGTTTCAGTATTTCTATCTCCCTTGAAGTGAGTTTATCCTCTGAACGTTCGGATACCACATCCCCGGTCTTAGCTTTCTGGATATAACTTTTCAGGATGACGTTCGAGACGGATTCGCTGAAATATTCTTCACCGGTATATATAGCCCTGATGGCATCAATAAGCTCTTTCCGGGTAGTGTTTTTGGGCAAATATCCCTTGGCGCCAGACTTGATTGCATTGAAAATAAAGTCTTCGCCGGTATACATCGACAAGATAAGAACCTTGATCTTCGGATGTGTTTCCGACAGTCTCTTTGTTATTTCAAGACCAGAAATCTCAGGTAGCGAGATATCCATGATGATAATATCCGGATCCTGTAATTTAAGCTTTTCCCTGAGCACATGAAAATCTGATGCTTCGCTTATTACATCTATATCCTCAACATCCGTGAGCAATGATTTGATCCCGTCGCGAACAATCTGATGATCGTCAACCAATATGATTTTTATTTTTTCCATGCATATTTATTATGAATGATTCACAGGAATTTTAACCTTCACTTCAGTGCCTTTCCCCAACTCAGAATGAACATTGAAAGTACCTTCAAGCATATTGGCCCGTTCGCGCATATTGTAAATCCCGTTTCCGACATATTTATGTGTAGCGTCAAATTTAAAACCTTTTCCGTCATCAGCAATTGAAAGAATATAATAATTTTGCTTCATATCCAGTTTCACTGCAATCGCTGAAGCCTGAGCATGTTTTACCGAATTGGTGATGGCCTCCTGTGCGATACGGTACAGGTACATGCTGCATTTATTGGTAAGCTGTTTGGGATTTATTTTTTGCTCTGCTTCAAAGTTTATCATGATGCCTGTATGTTCAGATGTTTCGTTGGATAATTTTCTGAGAGCATTGACAATACCGAATTCTTTCAGCCCGGATGGCATCAGGTTGTTTGAGATAGACCGGACATCATCAATGGTTTTATTAAGTAATATGCGAAGGTCATTATGCCTCTTGGTGTTCTTTTCGTCGGTTACTTCAATACTTTCAAGTTTCAGCTTCAGCGCAATCAGCGATTGCCCCAGACCATCATGCAGTTCCCGTGCCAGGCGTTGCCGTTCAATTTCCTGCCCGTCGATCACCCACGAAAGACGCTTTAATCGTTCCTCCTTTAACTGTTTCTCTACCGCCACCCGCTTTGAAATATCGCGGATCACAGAAGCAATGATCATTTTACTTTTATATTCAATAGCGCTTTCCTGCACTTCTATGGGTATTTTTTTTCCGTCTTTTTTGATAATTAGTGTTTCGTAGGTAAATGGCTTCAGGGGAATTTTAAAACCGCTTCCCGTTTGCCTTTCCTGAAATAATTCTTTCACAGGCATGTTTTCCAGTTCTTTTTCCAAGTACCCGGTCAACTTGGAAATGGCCTGATTTACCAATAAAATCAAACCATTGTCATGCAATATGATGCCGTCAATGGTTGCATCATAAAAATGCCGGAGTCTTTCCTCGCGTTCTGCTGTCTGATCGCAGCGCTGTTTATAATCGGAAATAAGTTTTTTTATTGACCCCGCCTTCTCCTTTGCTCCGGTCAGTAAAGCTATGTTCTTACGGATTTTCATTAAAATAAAATACCGGAAAACAAAAATAAAAACCAAAGAAAAGCCAATACCCAAAAGTATCCCGTGTATAAATACTGTCATATAAAATATTAGAACCGTCAAATAATCACCAGCAAATATATAACTTAGCCGGCAGAAATTGTTCTGCATTTTAAATTTCATTATCATAATTTTTCAAAATCATAAATAATATGATACTCATCGCCGACAGCGGCTCTACCAAAACACACTGGAAACTGCTGAAAAAAGACCACACCACCGAAACTTATTATACCAAGGGGCTAAATCCTCATTTTACTGATGAAAGTGCCTTTTCAAAGGTATTGACCCATGACCTGAATATCCCCAAAGAAGCCGTGACGGCATTGTATTTTTACGGTTCAGGCTGTGGCACAAAAAAAATGGTGTTGTTTGTAAAGAACCACCTGAAAACCTTTTTCGCTTCATCAGATATTTTTGTTTACAGTGATCTTTTTGGCGCAGCCAGGGCTTTGCTGGGAAATAACAGCGGTATTGCCTGTATTTTAGGCACGGGATCGGTTTCCTGTGTATACAACGGCAGTGCAATTACCGCCAATGTTCCTTCTTTGGGCTATATCTTAGGTGATGAAGGAGGCGGAGCAGCGTTGGGGAAGGAATTATTGAGATTATATTTCTACAATAAACTCCCTGAACATCTGCATCGTGATTTTACCGGAAACTACGGCATCACGCGTGAGGAAGTACTGGAAAGGGTTTATCACCAGTCGTCGCCAAATGCCTATCTTGCCACCTTCTCAAAATTCATCAGGGCACATCACAGCGATCCGTTTATCCATGACATGGTCTACCGCTGTTTCAAAGAATTTTTCCTAAACCATGTAACTGTTTATCCCGGATATAAAAAAATGCCTCTGGTATGTACGGGTTCCATATCATTCAACCTTAAAGATATATTGTCGGAAGTGGCTGAAGAATTTGGAACTAGTATCTCAAAAATCCTGAAAGAGCCCATGGAAGGACTGGTAGAATTCCATAAAAACCTTTCAGAATAATAACAGCTGTAAAACTGCTATTGTATGACTATTTTCCTGTTTATCACTCCCTTTTCATTAGTAATCTGCAGCTGATAGGTACCTTGAGCAGCATGGCTGATATCAATAATATGATTATATAATCCGGAGAACTGCTTTAATAAATCCTGATAAATCACTTTACCGGTCACATCATATACTTTGATGACGACATCCTGCATACGGTCCATTTCCATTTCAAGTAAAAACTCGCCATCATTGGGATTGGGAAAGATATTAAAGTTACTGATGCCAATAGGTTCAGCTACAGCACAGGCAACATCCAGACACCTCTGGGAACTGCTTCCGCAATAATTGGCAGCCGTTACACATACCTGACCGGAATAGCTACCTGTGGTCACGTTAATGCTTGTAGTACCCTGCCCGGAATTAATCACCCACCCCAGGCCTGTCGGTACTGTCCAGTTATACGATGTAGCGTTGGTCACAGGAGTTATGGAATAATTCTGAATTGATCCCGACGGAACATCATTATCCCCGGTAATACTGCCCGGCTGAGCGGGTAGCGTTCCTGAAGGGCTTATAGTCACTGTTTTGCAACTCAATGGGCTGTCGCCGCAATTATTATGGCCCGATACACATATATCACCGGATATATTTCCACTTGTGATGGTCAACGAAGTGGTACCCTGCCCTGAAACTATTGACCACCCGCCGCTGGCGGGAACAGTCCAGTTATACGAAGTCACTCCGGTGACTGCCGGAACTGTATATGTCAGTGTTGTGCCAATACAAACCGTATCAGGCCCGGCAGGAGTATTCAATGCTGCCGGTGTGACATTTATGATCACGGATTCATTATCTTCAGCGCCCCATCCGCAAATGTTGTTGTATGATCTGAAATAATAAGTTCCCGAGGAAGTCACTGTTTGATTAGCCGACGGTGTTGCCGTGGAAGTTCCTCCGCTTGTGGTTCCCTGCCAGTATATTGTACCCCCTGTGCCACCCGAGGCAGCCAGTGTGGCGCTATTGCAAAACACTCCCCCACCGCTCACGGAAACTGTTGCAGGGAGCGTACCTACGGATATTAGGACAGTGGCACAAGAAGCCGAAAACCCGCTGCAACTGTATCCTCTGGCATAAAAAGTCGTGGTAACGGCAGGCGAAACAGCAAAATTGGCTCCCGGATTTGAAGATCCGATAAATGTACCGCCGCAAGAACCCGTATACCAGTAAATGGATGTCGCATCAGCCGAAACAGCTGAAATATTGGTACTCCCCGAACACAAGGTGGCAGAACTGGGAGTGGTGACCGGTGTACCCGGTGTCACACATGCCAGATAGGCTGTCTGGCCGGGAGCACTCTCAGGTGAACTCAACTTCCAGCCATGTCCATCATCCAAACTATAAGTCACTGTTTCGCCGGATAGAACAACTGTGAAACAATGTAAAAAAATGAAAAGTAAAAAAATTCTTGAAAGAGGCTTTAATTTCCTGCGAAAACAAGTTCTTCCGGCACAATGCAATGGTTGGATATTCATAATAGTAAATTTAAAAGTGAATAATACTGTCTAACAAAGTTATAAAATCTTTTATAATAATTACAAAAACCTGTCTAAAAATTTCAGGATTTTGAATATGGAAAAAATCAACCCTGCCTGGTGGATATAAAATCCGGTTCTGTCTGATGGTATAATTTTTTTCAGGATTTATGCTAAAGTATCATACTAAAAGTTCGCCGGTACGATTCTGCTGAAATCCGCTCAGGGTATGTGTATAATCAGTAAATCTCCCGAACTGAATAAACCCAAAACAAAAAAAACGCCCGATTGCATCATACAATCGGGCATCTTTTGTTCACCTTTTTTCTATAACCTGGCAAAAAATCCAAGCTCTACAAGAAAATATTTTACAGCTTTATTGCAAAACTACTTTACTGTTTATAACACCCTCTTCACCTGTTATCTGGAGGTAATAGGAACCTCTTGCATTTTTGCTCAGATCGATGAATTCATGGTATTTTCCTGAAATATCATTTTTATTATTCTCATAAACCATATTACCAATCGCATCAAAAACTTTTATCGTAATATCCTGCGACCTTGAAATGTTCATTTCCAGTAAAAACTCGCCATCACTCGGGTTGGGGAAAATATTTAATCGTTCAATTCCGATATTTTCAGGGATAGCACAAGCAATATCCAGACATGTTTGCGGACTATCGCCGCAATCATTATGAGCGCTTACACAAACCTGTCCCGAATAATTTCCTGTGGTCACATTGATGCTTGTTGTACCCTGTCCTGAATTTATCACCCATCCCAGCCCCACCGGGACTGTCCACGTATAAGATGTTGCACCGGTAACCGGAGATATTGAATAAGTCTTAGTAACTCCGGAGGCAACATCAATATCTCCTGTAATTGCTCCGGGCTGATTGGGTGAAGGATTAATTGTCACGGTGGCGCTTCCCTGCGCGCCCCAACCGCAGGTATTATGCGCCCTGAAATAATAAGTTCCCGATGCCGTGACTACCTGGCTGGTTGATGCTGACGAAACTGAAGTTCCGCTGCTGGTTGTACCCTGCCAGTATATGGTGTCTCCCATCGTCCCGCTGGCGGAAAGTGTCGCACTGCTGCAGAACGACCCGCCGCCACTGACTGTCACTGCAGTCGGTGCCGAAACTATCGTGATAGTCACGCTTTCGCAACTGGTTGAATAGCAACCACTGCCACTATAACCCCTGGCATAATAAGTGGTCATGGTGGAAGGATTAAATGTCTGGGCTACATTGTTATTGGAAGATCCGACAAAGCTGCCTCCACAACTTCCTGTATACCAATAAATATATGTCGCGTTCGTCGAACTGGCTGATAAGCTAACACTATTTCCGGAGCAAACGGTAGCAGACCCGAGTGAAATAAATGGTGTTAAAGGTTTAGGGGCTACAGTAACAGTAACAGTAGCACAAGTGGTAGAAAAACAACCGCCACTGGCATTATAACCTCGCAGATAATATGTGGTTGTGGTGGTTGGCGCAATAGTTTTACTGGTATTATTGACCGATGAGGTAATAAAAGTTCCTCCACAGCTACCCGTGTACCAATAAATATGGGTGGCGCTTGTTGAATTTGCAAGAATACTCGTGCTGCTGCCTGAGCAAATAGTAACAGTGGCAGGGGTAGCAACAGGCGTCCCTGGGGTTGTACATGTAAGATATTCGGTCACCGAAGACAAGCCATCAGCTGAACTTATAGCCCAGGATATATCGCCATCCTGAGAAGAACTTTCCACTGTTGTGGCATAAGCAGCCGGGAAATAACCAAATACTCCCGGCAAAAAAAGAAATGCAAACAAAAGAACACTTAAGTTCCTTCCTGATTCAGACTTCGTAGATTTTTTCATATGAATTATTAATTTAATTAAATATTTAAATGCGTTTGCAAAGTAAAGTTATTATTTGGTTATTACGTTATAAAATTTCAACAAGTTACAATTTTTCTAAAAAAAGTGATATCGATAATGCCCCGTTTCACAAAATATAGAATTCTATGTGGTTTAAAATACTACCTGTATCGGGGCTGTACGATTTTCTGGTCAGTGCGGATGCGATTGATAGTTACAGATAAAGAAACCTACTCAAATCGTTCTGTATGGATAATAAAGCATACAGTCCATTATAAAACTACCAGTTTTACCACAGCCTTTTGTTTGCCGGTGATCAATTCAACAAAATATACGCCCTGTGCAAAACGACTCAGGTCGATATATTCCGAATTGCCGCCTGCACAGACGCTAATCTTTTTATTTAGCATCTGTTGCCCGCAGATGTCTGTCAGCACTATTTCCGCCTGAGTGATCCTATCACTATCCCATTTTATCCAGATACTTTCATCAGCAGGATTCGGGTTAATGCACAGATTCCGTAAATTTTCATTTTTGCTGACTCCGATACTTAAAATATTAACATTATCGTTATAAACATCATTTCCGCATGCGTTAACAGCAGTAAGTGTAACCGTATACGAACCGGTTCCTGCAAATGTATGTACAGGGCTTGTGTCACCGGACTGGCTGCCATCCCCGAAATCCCATAAATAAGAATACGCACCCGAAGAAGTATTGGCAAATGTTGTTGTATTGTCGGAATTGTTAAAGGTAAAAGAGGCGTCGGGCTCAATGGTATACACAAAGGCGGTCACCGGTGTCCTGGGGCTTCTGCACTCACCGCCCTTCACTTTCCAGTTGTAAAAATAATAATAGGTGGAGGTGTTATAACTGCTGCCTGTTATTTTTACCAGATTCCCATCGGAATATGGATAGGCTGCTCCCGTAGTATTTCGGTACAACCTGCAGTTCGCAGGGGCCACAAGCCTGTAGTTTGTACCGGAGGGAATATTCCAGTTGAAATAAACGGTGGTTTTTCCAACCGGCAGGTTTATCAACGTATCATAAATAACGCCCCCTGCTGTCTGCAGGCTGAGTGTACGGTTTCCTGACCAGTTTGAGAATATATCAGCCGAGACCAGCAGCACATCATCCAGACAATCAAAGATCAGATAATGCGCAGAAGTACTGGTATAATAACCTCCGCTGCCAATAAGGGTATCAGGAGCGCCCTGCGTATGAATCTCATTCTCAGACGATTCAGCATAATAGGTCGTAATTGTGTCGAGGATTGGAGTGTTGAATGTAGCGCCCGAGTGAAGCAGATTACCGGCAAATTCATCATCATACCAACGGACGGCACCATTTGCTATGGCTGAAAGCTGAGCCCCGGCCGGTCCGCATAACGTATCATGCAGTGCAACCGGCGCAACGGGGCGCTGTACAGTAATATAATCAATCCTTGTATATATATTACTTCCATAAGCATTAGTGGCAGTCAGTGAGACCGTATAACTTCCGTTTGCCAAATACGTATGCACAGGGTGCTGCAGGTTAGAAGTATCTCCGTCACCAAAATCCCAGTGAAATGATACAGGTGAATTTGTAGAATGATCGGTAAAGTTAATCAGCCCGTCACAGGATATCAGGGGAGCCGCAGTAAAGGACACTGATGGCGGCTGCCCGGCTGCTGAGCAGTTGAAATCAAGCTCATAACCACGTCCCTCAACATATGCATCTGAAAACAAATGCAGCGTTATGGAATTTCCGCTTGAAGCTATACTGGCCGGTGGTGTATGTCCCGGCAGACTGCAGTAACTTCCGATAAGAGGCGCCGAAGTATTCGGGCCGTCAAAGATCTCCAGATGGTCATAGTTACAGGTTCCGTTATCGCCCTGCTCCACATCAAAGTCAATAAAATTCAGTATCACAGACGTAGCGCCCGGAACTAAAATCGTGACGGTATCATTAGAATTAGCCAGATAATTTCCCATTCCGCCATTATCAAAAAGCGTTCCCTGGCACACTCCGATCTGTATATGCTGATTCTGAACCGTGCTATAAATACAGGGTTGCTCAATAAACACAGAATCGATGAAGGTTTCGGAGGCCGCTGCACTGGTTATGGTCAATGTAATTAATTTCATACCAGGTGATGAATAAGTCACCTGAAAAGGCCCGGCGATGTTTGCCGTCTGGGGTGTGGCGCCTGCCCCGAAATCCCAGTTGTACGAGAGTATATCTCCCGACGAAGCATCTGTAACTGTAATAGGATGACCAGCGCAAGCATTGCTGTACGTCAGAAAGAAGTCCGGACGCAGGCAGGCCGCTGTAAACGGGATACTGGCGATATAGGGCTTGTAGTTGTGTCTCGAAAGCGTCAGAACAGCAGAACTTCCCAACACCGGACTAAAATGCAGTGTCAACGGTGTGGAATTAAGACTATCACTGGCAATAAGTTCGCCATCCACTACGAGGGTTGCCAGGCAATGGTTACAGCTGCTGGTATTAATAGTGAAGGTGGTATCATGACAGTCCAGGGCAGTCTGGTGCGTTGCCGTGATATTACCGGGGAAAGCAGTCCAGATTTTCATGGCAGGATCACCAAAATAGTGAAACAATTCATGCGTGTAATCGTCATCGCCCCATGTCTGTATCATACGCATGAGACCCTGATTCAGCACATCGCCCATGGTATAGATCGGCTGATGTGCTACCGGTGAGCCAACAGGTGAATCGCCATTACCCGTGAAGGGTGGGATAAGGCCGGGTGTTGCCCAGATAGCATCTATCATTCCCTCTATCAATCCATCGTTGTATCCGCTCCAGCTGAAATACGCCGCCCCAAACACGCCTACTGCCCCACCATTAGTTTTGCGAAGGAATTTTTCTGCAAAACATTCCTGTAACTGAAATTCCCCGGTATGGCAATTAATGCTGAACACCACCGGCAGCCTGTTTCCATTGTTGAGCAAATTGATATTGGTGGTGGTAAACTGCGGTGAAGCCCATCCGGTGCCTCCTGAATAGCCATGATCGCGGTGCGTAACAAACAACCTTCCATCAGCAGAATTGATGGAGGCTGCTATCGTATCTTTTGTACCGTTCCAGCCAAAACCATTGGTCCTCAGCAGCACAGAAGGAAGGGGTTCAGAATTGGCATAATAGCCATCGTTGTAGTAACGGGGATTAACGGATGCATCGGCATCATAAATTCTATTGACTGCAAACCCATGTGCCATCATGTAATTACGGATTTCCTCACTGGTAAGCAAAAAACGCCGGTCTTCGTAGGTATTAGTATCATCATCCTGAAAATATCCGCAAACGCTGCCTTTGGTATAGAAGTTTGGCTGAACAGGAGGATTTTTTTCGTAGGTAATTATTTTATTCACCACGGTCATTGCTTCTGCAGCCGAAGCAACACTAATTCTTCCGAAAGCCATATCAGCCACATAATCATAAGCGCCATCCATACAGGCATAATACAAATCGGTGGCAAAGTTGTCACCATAACTCGGATCCTGATGTATCTCACCGGGTACTTTATCATGATCGCCAAGTATGACAAAATAATCCGGATTAGGCACCCACAATTGGTAACGGTTATGCACCTCTGATTTGACTAAAGTGCTGGTCCAATTCGACCGTGATATTATTTCTACTGCATACCCCAACTGGCTTTTCCACTTTGCCAGACTATCGGCAGCAACCCGGTAATCACTATGCGTAATAATGATATAGTTTTTTGCACCGGCAACTTTTTCCGTTACATGGGATTTCTGTATGGCAGAATAAGTTGAAATCTCTTCGTTAAGCGAGAAACTATTCAGCACAATGTTTTGCAGATTCTTTAGAAATGTAGAAGAATATTGTTCCTTATAGGCTATTAAGGAAGTGCTTTTTGTAAAAGATATTTCATAGTCAAGAGTGCTATACACCTTGACCTGCCTGAGCTGAGGATTATATTGTATCGGACACACCTGAACTATTGCCAGAGAAATACCTTTGACTTTCAGAATATTGACTATGCTGACGGGGTTCTCCGGATACCATTGGTTTGTCTGATAAAAAGCGGAATCAATCTCAAATGCAGGTTCCGGATCACCATAACGGTCGGTGGCCGGACGCAGAGCAGGGTAAATAAGAAAGCTATCCCGCCATACATAAGGAGCATTCTTCAACACAACACCTGCTAAAGCACCATCAGGAATAAGAACAATATCGTAATGAGCCGGTAATGCAGGTTTCCCAACCTCCTTCAAAAAAGTAAAATCCTTAACATGAAGTCTTACAAATTTTGTTTGCTGCCCGTATACAGCATAATCTTGTATTTCAGAAAAAAAATAAGAAACATCCAGACCCTTTACCCCCCGGTCATAAACGTTGCGTACAACTTGATTATCAAGCGTTTCATGCTGAGCATGAGCAATAATTGAAATAATTGCAGTGGAAAGAAAAAACAGGATTTTCTTCATATGTCTGTATATAAATAAAAAAATAATCAAGACAAAAAGACAATAATTAACAAAAATACAAAAAAAAGCAGATAATTCACAGTTTTTATAATAAGTTATTTTATAAAAATATGTAAAACCGATTTCCCGAACTGATTTCAAAACCAAGAACTTGATGGGAAGACGTTTTTGATTAAAAATATTCTGCCTCACAGTTTCATTTAGTTTATATTTTTGCATAAACACTTAAAAACAAGCCAATGAAAAAGTTACTAATGGTGATACTGTCGATAATAATTATGCAGGGCTGCTCTGCCCAATCGCTTTCCGATACCGTACCTTCGGACAAAATAGATGGATATACCAATACTGGATGGGAGTCGCTTAATGAGAACGTCATCAAAATGGTTGGCACCGGCTGGATGCTGATAACAGCGGGCAACATCAGCAATTTCAATATGATGACAGCCAGCTGGGGGGGCCTGGGATGGCTGTGGGAAAAGCCGGTAGCCTTTATCTTTGTCAGGCCGCAACGCTATACTCATGAGTTTACCGAACGAGAAAGTTACTTCACACTGACGTTTTATGAAGAAAACTTCCGAAAAATTTTATTAAAAATGGGAAGTGTTTCGGGCCGTGACTTCAATAAAATGAAAGATTCGGGATTGACACCGCTCGCCACAACGCATGGCAGCGTAGCTTTTAAAGAAGCTAAAATCATTGTGGAATGCAGGAAAATCTATGCCGCCAACCTGCAACAGGAGTATTTTACCGACAAAGACCTGGCACAAAAAATATACCCCAACGGAGACTTTCATACCATGTATGTAGGAGAGATCGTTAATGTGTGGAAGAAATAAGTTAGTACTATGAAAAAGTCCATCACGCTTTTGAACCTAGCCTGTATAACGCTTATGTACTCATGCCAAACCAAAACTAATGCCGACCTTTTGCTGCTTAACGGGAAAATATATACCGTTGACAGCAGTTTTTCCATAGCGGAAGCCATGGCAGTAAAGGGTGGAGTAATTATTGCCACAGGTACCGCCAAAGAAATTAAAAGCAGGTATGCTTCAGATAGCCTGGTAGATCTGGGTGGTAACACGGTCTATCCCGGTTTTATTGACGCCCATTGCCATTTTTATGGCCTGGCCCTGTTCATGCAACAGGCCGATCTGCATGATGCTGCTTCTTTTGAACAGGTGATAGAGCGGTTAAAAATCCATCAGCAGCATTACCATCCTCAATGGCTTTTAGGAAGAGGCTGGGACCAAAATCTCTGGGAGCGTAAAGATTTTCCGGACAACGAACTGCTCGACAAGAATTTTCCCGACATCCCTGTGGTGCTTACCCGTGTGGACGGACACGCCGTTATAGCCAACAGCAAAGCCCTTCAGGCAGCCGGCATCAATACAGGAACTAAAATCGCAGGGGGAATAATACTGCAAAAAAACGGGCAACTAACCGGCGTACTTATAGACAAGGCCGCGGACAAATTAAAAGATATTATTCCCCAACCCGAAGGAGAGGAATTAATTGCCCTCCTGAAAAAAGCCCAGCAACAATGCTTTTCCTGCGGACTTACCACCGTGGCAGATGCCGGATTGTCAAAAAAGATTATGTTGTTTTTCGAAAAACTATTTTCAGAGAATATCCTTAAAATAAATATCTACGGAATGCTTGATCCTTCTGTTGAGAACATTGAATTCTTTGTAAAAAAAGGGATATACCGAAAAAACAGTTTGCATATATGTTCAATAAAATTATATGCCGACGGTGCTCTCGGTTCACGCGGTGCATGCCTTCTAAAGCCATATAATGATGATGAAACCAACAATGGTTTGATGGTCGAAGCGTTGGATACGCTTAAGTATTTTTGCAACATCGCCTTTAAACACCATTACCAGGTATGCACCCATGCCATCGGTGATTCGGCAGTCCGGGTGATGCTGAATATCTATGCGGAATTTCTCAAAGGCAAAAACGACCGGCGATGGCGTATAGAACATGCACAGGTGGTCAGTCCCGATGATATGGCATTATTCGGCAAACATGGTATCATACCATCTGTACAGCCCACCCATGCCACTTCCGATATGCTGTGGGCCGGCAACCGCCTTGGAAAAGACAGGATAAAAACTGCTTATGCATACAAAAACCTGATGTCGCAAAACGGATGGATCCCTTTCGGAACGGACTTCCCGATTGAAAAGGTCAGTCCCCTGCTGACGTTTTATGCGGCCGTATTTCGTAAGGATCAGAACGGAATACCTGAAAATGGTTTTCAAACTGAAAATGCCGTCAGCAGGGAAGATGCATTGAAAGGCATGACCATCTGTGCAGCAAAATCATGTTTTGAAGAAAACGAAAAAGGCAGCCTGGAAGCCGGAAAATATGCCGATTTCGTGATATTAGATAAAGACATATTGAATATTCCGGAAGCTCAGGTGTTAAACACAAAAGTGCTGAAAACATATATCCGGGGTGAGCAGGTATATGATTATTCGAAAGACAAACAATAACCGCTAGCATAGACCCAATTTAAGCAATAGAAATGTATGAACTTGTCCATACGGTCATATAAGCTATTGCTTTAGTTGGGTTTATCCCGACTTAGAAAATGTTTCCTGGCATTTTTTTTGTCAGGATTACATTTTCTTTGTCGTTTACGCATTAAAAATGTTTAGCTAATATACCAATTAATCAATACATTATGAAGAAAGTGTTCTAATGCTACGCGTTAGAAAATCTTTAATGCGTAATTTGGGATAAATCGTCATGACCAAAACCGCTTTTCCATTACAACCTAAAACGATGGCAAATATAAAACATGATGCCACGATGCTACGCTGATAAACTTACGCTGAATAATATCTCAGAAACATCAGGCCATAAATGAATCTGATTGTGTAATGATGACCGAAATAAATTACAAGATTTAATCGAGAATGATCTTTGTTGTTCTCACTCCTGCTTCATTCTTCATCCTGAGTATATAAATACCTCGCGGCAAGTCCGAAACATCCAGTTGGTGATCACCGGGGGCAGCAATAATCTGCCTGATCAGTGCACCGGTGGCTGAATACAGGTTGATATCCGCAACATCGTCGTTATTCATAAAGAGTATGTCCTTTGCCGGATTGGGATAGACTCCGGCCAGCACGTCATCCAATGGTTGTATCATTCCCGTAGGAAGGTAATAAAAACTAAAATCATCGAAAAAAGCATACGTATGATTTTGCACCGTATTCGACGCAAGCAGTATAATATTCATAGAATCCGGCATTCCCGTGTAATTACTGTCCCACTGTATCGGCATGTCAAACATGGTATAAGTGTTTATGGTTGCAGAGGTATCGAAAAAAGCGCCTCCCATGGTATCTTTCGCCTGAAGTACAGAATTATACCTCCAGAAATAAACAATAACACTCATCGTGTCGGTATTTACCGGCAGGTATTTAAAATATCCCCTGAAATTATTTGGTTTGTCGGTAAACGCAATTCCTTTATCTATCGTATAGTTGGGGTTTATCCTTCCCAGGGTAGCTACTCCTGGCAACTTCACATTATAAATAATGATGGTGGTATCGAGCGAACGCAGCTTCATTGCATAGGAGCCGCCATGAACATCAGTGGTCTTATAGCAGCTGTGCAGACCGATGGTATCAATGGTTCTGTAGTTCAATGGCCTGTTATTAGGATAAGTAACCGACCAACTTTCAAAACCGGGGTTGGGAATCTGGGTTTGAGCATTCAGAAGAAAGCATCCTGCTCCACAAAAGAGCAGAAAAAGCAATGTAATTTTTTTCATGTTTGTTATTTTTTGTTAAAGTGAATAATTCAGAAAAGTGGATATTTGAGAATAAAGGCATTTAAAAATCATAAATATAAAAAACCATAATTCTATATAAAAAAATGTTCCTCTCAGATAATCCCGGAGAAATCTATTCCATCATCCTCACACTTCTAATAATCTTGTCTTCACGCCTCGGCAGGCTCTGATTTTGATTTTTCAGTGTCTTTTCTGCTTTTGTGAGTCAGTATGTAAATAATCGGCAAAATTCCCACAGTATTGAACAGGGCTATACAAATAAACCAGGCCAGATGGCCATTCCGCGCTGACCTCCAGAATGCAATAAGTTTCCAGATCATTTCCCAGACAGCAAGACAAATCATCAATGGTATGAACCAAGGGTATGGTCCGCAGCAATTTTCGTATCCGCACATAATGGTATGTTTTTTGGTTTGTAATTTTTCTTTCACAAATATAAAGATTTTTATAAAAAAATGTAGCTTTGTATTAAAATTTTTCTATCGATCCATTCATCAAAAATCATGATTATGAAATACTTAAAATTGTCTTTATTTCTGGCGCTTATTTCATGTACGTTCAGCGCGGCCCGCTCACAGGATATCGACCTGGTTAGTGGAGACATTACGGTGCTGAAAGGACAGTCCTCTGTGCTGATCACTTTTGTTTATGAAGGCATGGACGTTGCCGGCCTTACCGAAGAGTATTATCTGAAGCAGAAAAAAACAGAATTCAGAAAACCTGCTGATGCCGATAAATTCATTGCCAAATGGAAATCAGACTTCAAAGACAAACATGAACCAAAATTTGTGGATCAGTTCAACCTCGGCATGAGAAAACTCAAATTAACCGCTGTGAAAGACGGTGAAGCCAGGTACACCATGATTGTTACCACCAACAAACTGGAACCCGGTTTTTATGCGACTTCGGGCGGCATAAACAGGGATACCTATGTAAACCTCACCGTGGTTATTGCTGAAACCGCAAACCCCGAAAACATTGTGGCCACCATCAAATCCGAAAGAGTTGTAGGGCTTGGACAAACCACTGCTGAAATGAAAGATCAGCAGACACGGATTGCCAATGCTTACGGCGAATCGGCCTCCAAAATTGCTAAGCTGATTGTAAAACTCTGTAAATAAATTTCCTGCCGGGAGTTTCCCTGATTTATCACAGCAAACCGGCTCTCATCTCGAGCCAAATAATCCCAATCGACAGAATAAAAGTGAGCATCGTGGTAATTATCCCTGCTTTAAAAAATTCGGTAAAACCAATTTTTATGTTATGATGCTTCGCTGACTCTATCACGATAAGATTGGCCATGGCACCGATGATGGTAGCATTACCTGCCAGGGTAGAAGCAGAAGCCAGCGTAATCCACAACAGATCTGACGACATGGTTTTCATCAGCGGCAGGATGGCGACCGTAAAGGGTACATTACTCACGATTTGAGATGCAATAAGACTGATGCCGTGCAGTACAGCAATGCCGCCAAGATCAGCGTTAAGTGGTTCAGAACTAATCAAATATTGCATCAATCCTGTTTTTTCAATTCCACGAACAACAATAAACAATGAAGCAAAAAACAACAGCAGCACCCAGTCGATTTCTTTTATCACTTTCGATGGCTTGATTTTTCCGAAGATCAATATCAGCGATCCGCCCAGCAAGGCTATCACCGGTATGCCAATATGAAACAGATTACTGAAAAAGAAAAGCACCACGACCAGCAGAAATACCGGTACCGAAATCCGCATGGATTTGAAATTATAGTCAAAATCATTGCCATGCATCTCCAACAAGGTCTTATCCCTGAATGTCCGGGGATAGAGCAGACGGATCACATATACGATAATAATCATGCTGATCAGTGAAACCGGCAACAGATGTAACAGAAAAACCCCGTATGAAATACCTGAGCTGATGCCGATAAGCATATTCTGGGGGTTTCCGGTTATGGTCATGGCACTGCCGGCATTCGAAGTAAGTATTTCGGCTATCAAATACGGAACCGGGCTGATACGGTAGGTCGCACATAAGGCGATGATCACGGGAGTGAATAGCAGCACCACCGCATCATTCACCATAAAAGCGCTGGAAATGCCGGTAACGAAAACAATAATGACAAGCAGACGGAAACGGGTGCGTGAATAGGCCATAGTCCTGCGGGCGATCAACGCAAAAAAACCGTCAAGCTGTAAGGTGGTGATGATGATCATCATACCCAGCAACAAGGCGATAGTGTTGAAATCAATGGATAACACAGCCTCCTGAAATCCCAGCACATTAAACAGTATCATGGCCACAGCGCCAAAAAATGCTGCCGAAGGACGGTCGATGTTGATCCAGGGCAGACGTGTAAAAATAATGCCGATATAGGTTATGATAAAGATTACTAAGGCAGCTATCTGAATTGGTGTCATGGATTATTGTTCATTTAAGTTGTATACCCATGCCCCGGAGGTTCTTGTTGAATAATACGACACCCTGCTCAGGTTGCATTGTGCCGTCCATTTTTTAATGTTTTTCACAGAATTGGATGCATCAAAAATGATTAATGTCGGCTTATATTGTTGAAGTATTTCCCCCATAGAAATATCTGGATTTTGTGAGATCAGCAGAAAATCCAGGGCAAGCCGCCTCGTATTGTATGTCGCTTTGTCTATCAACGCGAGCTTTTTACCGGCAAATCCAATGAAATTTCCATTCCTAAAAAAACAATCGCTCCGGTAGGCATCCTTTTCACTACCCGTGATTACAGGGGTTACATGGCGGATTTTATGTTCACAACGGTTGTTCATGATATGAAAATCCTGTTTCCTGGTATCTGCAATAAAAGCCGGATCGCATAAAAACCAGACTGACTTACCATAAATAAAATCAACCACCGTATGCTTGTTCACATTGTATACAACAATCTTCTTTTGTGACAAAGCATTATAATTTGAAGCTGTCAACGGGATAAGCAAGATTAGTGCAAATGCCGCGACACCGATAAAAACCTTGTGGTTTCGTTTCAGAATATATATACACAAACCAATACTGACGGCATAAACAAGCAACAACTCCGTAAAACTCAACGGTATGGCTCTGGTGACCGAATAAGGAAGGTTTTCAATAAAAGAAACGGAACCATTAAGCAACATCAATGAAAACGAAAGTGCTTTGGCAAGCAACAGTGAAAACCACGGCAAAAAAGATAATACCAGTACAGCGATACCAAGGTAGATAACCAACCCGGACAAAGGAACCGCAATAATATTGGTCAGGAGAAAATAATTGGGAAACTGGTGAAAATAATACAGGCATAACGGAAATGTTATCAGCTGTGCCGATATAGATACCGCGATCAGCGACCATAACTGCCTTAACAACCAGTATTTCGGTATCCAGGCTTTGTTGATGTGAGGATAAATAGCAACTATACCCAGCACAGCCAGATAAGACAACTGGAACCCCACAGCCGTAATCATATAGGGATCGGCCATCAGCAACACAAATGCCGAAGCTGCAACCGTATTATAAATATTGGGAGGATACCGGAACGCCTTTCCTATTATTATAAGGCTAAACATAGCCGTGGCCCGCATCACCGATGGCGACATGCCGGTGAGCACCGCATAAAACCATATGAAACCCAGTAATAAAAAAGCTTTGGGCAGGCGGCCATACTTGTTACGATCAAAAAACTGCAAGAGAAAATTCAGCACAACAAAAATAACCCCGACGTGCAAACCAGACACACTCAGGATATGGACTGCCCCTGTCCCCTGATAATTCTTTATCAGCTCAGGATCCAAATTATCGGTATATCCGATCAGTAATGCAGAAACAACGGCATATTCATCGCCCTGCAACCCGTTATCATTAAGTATCCTTAATAATTTCCCGCGCAGCTTATATGCAAAATCCATAAGGATATTTCCGTTACATGAGGAAAGCAATCTCCAGGCATTTTTCTTCACATATCCGTTATATTCAACCGAGCGGTATTTCAGGTAATTTTTATAGTTGTATTCTCCCGGATTCATAGGTGGAGCAACCTCCGACAGCTTGCCTTTAAAGATTATTTCATCACCATAGTTCAGGTTTTCGGAAAAGGAATCTTTTTCAATATACAGTATGGCCTTTCCCAAAGCCGGTGTCCATCGTATGGAATCTCTTACTGAGATGACCTCCACCACACATTTGCAAACCTTTTCCCGCACCTGTACCGGCTCATTCATCCGGGCCAGCACATAGTTTTCGTCAGCGAGATACGGTCCGAAAAAAAAGTTGTTGTTTTTATTATTTTTCATTGCGGTTAGCTGGTAACCGGCAAGCAGAAAAAACAAGGTAAAGATAAAGCCGGTGAGCCATCGCATCCTGTAAGTCAGTTTTTTCTGAAAGAACACTACGATGATGAAAAGCGCCAGTGCCGGAAAGGCAAGCGCCAGGAAAGGCAGCTGAAAGTTAAGGTCAAAATACAGGGCAATAATAATTCCCGTCAGGAAGGGGAAAAGAATACGTGCAAATGGATAACGGTTCCAGAACATGGATCATTTGATAATAAGCTCATCGTAATTAACCACCTCCACATCTTTGTAGTAAAATTTAATGATATCGAGGTAGTTGTACCCCAGCTGAGCCATTCGTATGGCCCCCTGCTGACTGATACCGACGCCATGCCCGTATCCCCTGCCTTTGAAGATCAGGTAGGCGCCCTGCTGCTCTATAGAGAACCATGTGGATTTAAGTCCAAGATCATAGCGTATGGCCGACAGAAGAATGCTGTCAGAAAAATATACTTTCCGGGTATCCTGCTTAAAAGTAAGTGCATAATTCTTCTTATCGGGATCGTTAATGGGATAGTTAAACCTGCTGGACAAATAATCAAACCAGTTGGTCTGCAAAATCTTATATTCCCATTTTGAATTAGGCATATTCAGCGAAAAAGTGTCGTTGACCGATTTCAGGTAACTGGTAGGTATCTTCCAGATATCTTCGGAATTGATGGTCTGCCCACCGGAGTTGGCATGAAAAGCAGCCGAGATCATCTTGTTGTTTTTATCCACAATAACATCTCCGGCTGTTTTAAAGGTCGATGCCAGTATCTCATTATTTTTACAACGGCCTAAGTATTGCTGGCAATGAACGCTGTCGCAAAGGTTGAAGCCTTCTTTAGCATGTTTTTTTATATTGTTGAGCGCATAAGTCCGGCAGGTGATCGCCTGCACCAGGTAAAAATCATTGTCTTTCACACTTCCCGCGCCTTCCGACTGGACGACTCCGGCCACGTAATTTTCTATCTCCACCTGGTTGATGATTAAAAAATATCCATCGAGCACGGTCACCTGCAAATTATCATCGTAATTCCGTTCTTTCACCTCCTGGTTGGCGGGTTTGATCCTGAAATTATTTAAAAGGCCGCTGCCACTGATATTCAGCGATGTACTTCTGCCCAAGACCTTTGTACCCTTTTGTACGAGTATCGTATCATTTTTTATTTTAAACGATATCACCTCATCTCTGAGTATTTCGACAAGCTTTTTATCGGCATCGAAAACCGTATATTTACCCGATACCGGTGTAAAATTAAAAGAACTGATCTGATAACCCGTAAATATCTTTATATCAATAAAAGTACTACCAAATGTACTATTCACAGATAACAGAAAAAAAAGCAAAACCACTGTTCTACGACATTTCATCACATCAACATTTATTATAAACAATTAAACCCTGTTTTGCAAAAATATAATTTATTTGATTAAAATGTAAAAATGGTGGCTATTTCTTTTTTGAGGTGCTGAGATATAAAAACCGAACTGATTCTTGAACAACATTAATTTCCGTATTACTTTTTTGCGTGTCCCCACGCCTTTGGCGGGGCAAGCAAAAAAGTAATCAAACCTGCCTGCGTGACGAACACTTCGGCAGGCAGGAAAAGACATCCTGGCGTATGCTTCAGCCCGCTCTAATAAAACATTGAAAATTTAAGCAAAGTAGTCCTGACGCAGCATAGCTGGTCGGGAAACCCCGTCCTTGGCGGGACCTTTGCAGATTTTATAATGTTTTCTGATTCACGCCCGGGAAGGCTCGCCCGCCTGACCGTCGGGCAGGCACGCCAGGAAATGCCCGCACGCCAAATTCTGCCAAGGCCTCTACAAAAGATTTAGCCAACCCGGATATCATGTGCGCATCAAAGGCGATCCGGATGAGCCACCCCGGTACTTATTGACCAAACACCACCGATATTCAAAGAAAAATTTTTAAAGAAATTATTTGCTTTTTATTTGAAATAGTATTAAATTTGAATTCAAAATATACCAGTATAATGATAAAGAAAACATATTATTTTAACAGACGAAATTACAATTCGGACGGTTTTGATTTACGAAATAACAACGATCTGTTCATTGAATTCATTTATCGTTGTGAATATGATTTTGCATCAGAATTCAAACCTTTGTATGCAAATTTTCTGTATGCAAATCAAAATACGTTTTCGTTGTTGCGTTCTTGTTTCATGGGCGATGATGATGAAATATACGGGATGGAAAACATCACCAACGGAAATATCCTGGAAGTCAATCTCAGGATGGATGAGGTTTCACAGCAAAAAACGGTATATGCGTTAGGCAGCGGTATCAGGAACAGAGAAGATGAGGAAATATTTCTGGTGAGAGATAATGATATCAAGGATAACGAATTAATACTTTCATTCAGGCCGGATTTTGACAAGGGTGATGATAATATATTTGTAGCCATGCCCATCGATCTGATAAAGAATTTAAATTAATACGCCCGGGTATTAACTTGCAATTCTTACCAAATCCGATATTATAGCCAGTGCTTTTATTCAATTATAAATTTTCCGGTTCCGCATATTTCTTTGTCTGTCCGCAGTTGGAAAAAATATATACCACCGGATAAATTATTTCTTTCGATTTCAATTTTGCCTGGTGATGTATTTACAATTGTTCGCAAAGTTCGTCCTTCACTGTCAAATATTATCAACGTGAAATTTTCATTTTGTGAATTTTCAAATTGTAATGTTGCAGATTGGTGAAAAGGATTTGGAAAAACTGTAAAACCGGGATTAGTTTGCAGTTCACTTAATCCGACAGTTCCGTTGTTGTCTGTTTTAATAAATAAAAGTTCGTTTGTGCTACCGCTAAACCAAGAACCTGCGATTGCAAAACCGCCATCTGAAGTTTGAAGAATGGATCGTCCGGCAGAAACTGTAGATGCTGTATTGGCAGGCTCAATTTTAAACTCTTTTTCCCACTGAACATTTCCGGACGCATCAATTTTAACAAGGTACAGATCGAAGCCTCCATAAGTGCTTGCCGTTTCTATAAAACCCGTTACGGCATATCCTCCGTCAGTAGTTTGTATTATGTCATTGCCCCAGGAATATCTGCCGGCTTGTCCGTATGTTTTTGTCCACAACGTGTCGCCCAGAGAATTCGTCTTAACTACATACATATTTTCAGTTGATATTCCGAATGATTGAGAATAGCCGGTCATGATGTATCCTCCATCAGATGATTGTCTCACTGATTTAGAAATTTCAGCTAAACTACCACCATAGTGTTTTGTCCAAAGAGTGTCTCCGGCACTATTCGTTTTTACCACATAGAAATCTTTCGAACCGAAACTGAAACTTTCTGAATACCCACTTAAAATAAATCCTCCGTCTGAGGTTTGTCGCATTGAGTTTGCTTCTTCACTCTGGCTTCCTCCATATTTTTTAGTCCAGAGGGTATCACCGTTTACATTAGTTTTAACAAGATAGAAGTCCAATAAACCGTTACTATTATAACTTGATGTTCCACCAATAAAATATTCCCCCGAAACATTTTGAACAATTGCAGTTCCGTTTTCTCGCCCTTGCCCGCCAATCTGTTTTGTCCAGGAAACAACACCTGTGTTTGTCGTTTTAACAAGATAAATGTTTCTATAGTTACTGTAACAGCCTGAAGAATAACCAACGGTGGCGTAACCACCGTCAACTGTCTGGATTATTTGATTTGCATATTCAAGTGAATCTGTTCCATAATGATTTAGCCAAAGAGTGTCTCCGTATGCATTTAATTCATAGATGCAGAATTGGTCAAGATCAGAAGATTTGTATTTTCTGCCTGCAATAATATAATTGTTACAGGAATTTAATATTAAGCTATTCCCTTGTCCTGAATACTCCCCGTAATGTTTAATGAATGTGATTTGTGCCATTGAGTTTACTGTCAAAAGGCAAATTGTCAATATGATAAGAGTTTTTTTCATCGGTGTTATCTTTTGAGCATTGGCTACAACGCCGTGTGGCTGCTTTTGAGCCGAATTTTATTAATCGTTCCTGTCAAAATCCCCATAGCTTTCAAATTTGTCCCGGCTGCGGCATTAAAGCAGACACAAGTTAGCCACATGTGCATTATGTCATAGGTTAATTGTCTGTAATTATTAATTTGTCTGTAGCAATGGTTTTGTTATTCTGGGTAAAACGAATAAAATAAATACCAATTGGTAAATTGTCCCGGCGCAATTTAATTTCTTGGCCTGTAATATTTTTTATTTGTTTTACTTGTTGTCCGTATGAATTATATAGTGTCAAGGTTGCGTTATTAAGATTGCCATTTGTTTTCAATATCGTTTGATATGAAAATGGATTTGGAAAAACAGAAATAAAGGTATTTCTTTCATATTCAATAATTGCGTCTGATGAATCGGGAGTATATTCCCATAAATCAGGCATGGCGGGATTGGTAATACCAATACCTACATATGCTCTATTATTAATGACGAAACAAATTGCTTCATGTCTTGGAATACCTCCAAAATTCGCTAATTGTGTCCAAGTGTCATTTGATGGGTTATATTCCCATAAATCCTTTGAGCTATAAGAATAATTACTGCCAGTACATATATATCCTCTATTCCCGATTGCAAAACCTACAGCGTTTGTCTTTAAACCACCTCCAAAGTTTGCTTTCTGTATCCAGCTATCATTACTTGGATCATACTCCCAAAAATCCATTGTGCAGCCATTCCAAATATTATCACCAGTACCTAGATAACATTTATTGCCAATACAAAAAGACACCGCATTTCTTCTTGCCGTACCAGAAAAGTCAGCTTTTTGTGTCCAAGTGTCTGTTGAAGCATTGTATGCCCATATGTCCTTCCAATCAGCCATACCAAATTCACCTGTCCCAATATAAGCAGTATTTCCAATAGTAAATGCAGTTGCCAAGTATCTTTCTACACAAGGACAACTTGCTTTCTGTTGCCAAGTATCTAATGAAGGGTTATATTCGTATAAGTCGTTATCAAATTGACTATTTCCATCATATCCACCAAATATATAACCTTTACCATTTAAAGCAAAACCAATTGCACCATACCTACCTTGTCCAATGAAATCTGCCTTTTGAGTCCAAGTGTCAGAAAAGGAATCATATTCCCAAGTATCATTTGTATAAGAATTTGATAAAGTTGCTCCCGTTACCACAAATCCTTTTGTTCCAATTGAAAATGATGCTGCTAAATGTTTCGGGATGTAGAAATCTGCTTTCTGTGTCCAAGTTCCTTGTCCGATTGCAAGACAAGAAAAAAAGAGTAATAAAACTGTTAAGGTGTATTTATTATTTTTCATTATCAGGGTTTTAAGCATTGGCTATAACGCTTGTGCTAACGTATTATGTTTATTTTTAATATAGTGATGGAATTGGCTTATCCTTTTTTATGCCTGTAAATGGTTGAAAATTATAGTTTTAGTTTTATTAAAGTCAACTGTAAGCATTTGTAAACCTTTGCAACGGATGAAAAGTTTATTTAATATTTCGCACAAATATATAAATAAATAATTGTAAAAAAAATATTTTAACGAAAACTTTAAAAGGTTTTCGGTGCGATGTTGTAAATTTTACACATGCGGGATATGAAGAGGTTACATTGCCTTGTCAACAAAGGAAATGTCTTTGCATTTCAACCATTCTATGGCTTCATGTCTATCAAAAAAATACTCAATCCGGATTCCTCTATTGTAACCAACATTTTCTAAAAACCTTAGATTTGTTCTGTCGCAGGTGTCTTGCAAAATAAACGCAATCCTGTAAATCCCCGGATTGTCAGCATTGCTTCTAAAATGTTCGACAACTTCTATCCCTTTAAAAAATGATACATTTCTTTTAACATTTGTCTCGTCGAACAGTAACCTCGACTTGTCCCTCGCCTGGCACTTGTCTAATGTGAAATCTATTACCGAAAAAATGTTTTTATCATTCAATTCAAATCCAGGGACAGGATTGAAAATTATTCCCCAGTCTGTAATCTCAATTTGTAGTGCTTGCTCTATCATTGTCTTATTTTTATGAGCTATTACCAAGTGATTAAATTTTATCAAACACATTGGTAAGCATTTGTAATAGTCTACGATGGTTTAAAAAGTAAATAAAATGCAACTGGCAAATATACTAATATGTAAATAAATAAATGAAAAAAAAATTTTTAACATTTTGTAAATTTGGGTACTAAATTGCACAATTAGCACAATGCGGGTGAAAAATAAAAAGCAAGGGAATTTTTAATTTTTTATAACGAACCGATAATCAAAAAGAGTTGTGCCCTTTCTAATTTTGCAAAATTATGGCTATCAGAATATATAGTCATCAAAAGAATCATTAACCGTTCAAACTATTCTTTCACTAATTCCAGCGTCCCCCTGAAACCTTTTATCCACTGCGGAACGGCTTTGATGACAATGATGATCAGGCTGACAATGATCAGGATGGTCAGACCCATATTGATCAAGCCCTGCACCATGGTGGCGCTCACAAACAACTGGGCATAATAGATATTGATGATATTGGAAATACCGGCAACCAGGGTGGTAATTCCCACCAAGACCATGGGAACAATAGTAACCCAGGCATATCTGGCCTTACCCCGGTTTATGATGAAAGATGTCCCGATGACCAGCGCAATAGTGGCAAGCAATTGATTGGCAGTTCCAAACATGGGCCAGATGGTGCTTACAGAGCCGGTATAAATAAAATATCCCCAGCAGAAAACGATCATGCCGCTGGTAAGCAGGTTGCCCGGCAGCCAGTCGGCGCGCGAAAACGGCTTATAGACCTTCCCTAACGTCTCCTGCAGAATAAACCGGCCGATACGTGTTCCGGCATCGATGGTGGTGAGGATAAACAACGCTTCAAACATGATAGCGAAATGATACCAGTACGACATTAAACTCTGTAATCCGGGGATGGAAGAAAATATTTGTGCCATTCCTACAGCTAATGATACGGCGCCGCCCGGCCTGCCGGCGACCTTTTCACCAACTTCTGCCGACAAGGTGGCAAGGTTGGTATCCGTAAATCCCATAGAATGTAACATAGGTTCTAAGGCAGCAAATTTTTCCGGAGATAGATTAATCTGAAAATAGTCCAAGGGGAAAAGGCTGCATGCGGCAATCAAAGCTAAAATACTCACCATGCCTTCCGACAGCATGGCGCCCACCGCAATCGGCTTTATGTGAGATTCTTTCATGATCATTTTAGGAGTGGTACCGGAACCGATCAGGGAGTGAAATCCTGAAACAGCCCCACAGGCGATGGTGATAAACAAATAAGGAAATAAGGTTCCGGGGATGATAGGGCCTCCGCCATTATCGAAAATAGTAAACGCAGGCATTTGCATATCCGGGGCCACAATGATTACACCGATCGCCAGCATGGCCACCACCGAGAGTTTCATGATGGAGCTCAGATAATCTCTGGGTGATAACAGCACCCACACCGGAAGCACCGATGCAATGAACCCATAGCCGGCAAGCAAAAACGTCAGGCTGGGCCTGTCGAAGGTAAACCACGATGCCAAAGGCGACTGCGGAATATAACGTCCGTAGATCACTGCAAGTGACAGTAAAACCACCCCCATGACCGTGGCTTCGATTGTCTTGCCTTTTCTTATCCTGAACATCCAGAAACCCATGAATATGGCTATCGGAATGGTGGAGGCAATGGTAAACGTTCCCCAGGAGCTTTCTGCCAATGCATTGACCACCACCAGGCCTAATCCGGCCAGGGCTATGATAATAATGACGATTACAGCAACTGAGGTGATGCCTCCGCTCAGCCGTCCTATTTCCCGTTTTGCAATTTCAGCAAGTGATTTCCCATCGTGCCGTACCGAAGCAGTGAGTATAATGAAATCATGAACGGCGCCCGCCAGAACGCTGCCCAGAACCATCCATAAAAATCCGGGGAAATACCCGAATTGTGCTGCCAGAACCGGCCCAACCAAGGGCCCCGCACCGGCAATGGCGGCAAAATGATGTCCAAATAACACCCATTTACTGGTGGGTACGTAATTCTGACTATCCTGCATTCTTCCCGACGGGGTGATGCGTGTATCATTGATCGTTGCAACTTTTGCTGCAATGAAACTGAAGTAAAACCGGTAGGCAAGGGCGAAAACAGCTAATGCACCAATTATTAAAGGAATAGCATTCATAGCATAGGCAAATTATAAACGGCGGCAAATGTAAAAATTAAAATGCTCGGGGTGGTTATGATAAAGCCGAAATAATTACACAAAAATTCAGGTCCGCAGGAAAATACTTTTATTCAGGATTTTAATGTTTTTCAACCCATAGTGAACCACCTGCTGATTTTCTCGTTCGCATCAGGAACTATCTTCCGTATTTTAAATTCGTTGGTTTTTGGATTATACTGATAGTCTTTAACCCATTTCTTATGGTTTCTGGCGACCTGGCTTATTGCGTCCGTAATAAAACAAAGTTCATCGCCGGTCATGGTGGGATGCAGCGAAAGCCTGACCCATCCAGGTTTCTCGGAGAGGTCGCCGTGCGTGATTTTTGAGGTAATATGCCTTGATTTCGGGTAGCTCACATCCAGTAAAAAATGTCCGTAGGTGCCGGCACAGGCACAGCCGCCGCGCACCTGTATGCCAAAGCGGTCGTTAAGAAGTTTTACGGCAAGATTATAATGCAGGCCGTCAATATAAAAAGAAATAACGCCGAGCCGCTGACGCATATTATCGGCAAGAATATGAATACCGGGAACTTTGGGAAGTCCTTCAAAAGCTATTTCCAGCAGTTCTTTCTCGCGTTCCTGAATGTTGTTTATGCCCATTTTATTTTTCAGTTCGATGCACAGGGCGCTGCGTATGGCCTGCAAAAAACCGGGGGTACCTCCATCCTCGCGGGCTTCTATATTATCAATATATTTATATTCACCCCAGGGATTGGTCCAGTCTACGGTGCCTCCGCCCGGCTGATCGGGTGCATGGTGCGGATACAACGTGGAGTCAAAGATCAGCACTCCTGAACTACCCGGCCCGCCTAAAAATTTATGCGGGGAAAAAAATATTGCATCCAGTTTTTCCATCGGGTCTGCCGGGTGCATATTCATTTCACAATAAGGTGCAGAAGCAGCAAAATCAACAAAACAGACGCCGCCATAGCGGTGCATCATTTTTGCCATCTGGTGGTAAGGCGTTGTGATACCGGTGACGTTTGAACAAGCCGTAAAAGAACCGATTTTAAACTTGCGGTTTTCATATTTTTTAAGTTCCTGTTCCAGATGATTTAAATCAAAGAGCAGATCTTTTCCGGGTTTTACGAGCACCACGTCGGCGTTGGTTTCGTACCAGGAAGTGTGGTTTGAATGATGCTCCATGTGAGTGATGAACACCACAGGTTTCTCGCGTTTCTGAAGACAGTCGCTCTGGTTTATCATGCCGCAGGTACGCAAGCCCAACATCCTCTGCAACTTGTTGACCACGGAAGTCATTCCGAAGCCTGCCGTAATGATCACATCGTTTTGGGAGGCATTTACATGTTCTTTTATTTTGTTATGCGCCTGATGGTACGAAAGAGTCATCAAAGTACCTGTTTCGCTGGTTTCCGTGTGTGTATTGCCGACATAAGGGCCAATCTGCTCCGAGATGATTTTCTCTATAGGCCGGTAAAGACGGCCGCTGGCAATCCAGTCGGCGTATATCATTTTTACATTACCGTATGGTCCCTCAAAGGAAAGGTCGTTTCCTATGATATTTTTCCTGAATGTAGCAAAGTATTTTTCCAATGATGTCATATGCCTTATTAATGCTCAGGTACGCTGATTATTCGTTGTTTTGTTCTTCCGATTTGCCGATTTTTTTCAAGAAGTCATTTTTACGCTTTTCGGTCGAGATGATGAAGGCATACTGCGGAAGTTTGTCTTCTGCCTTCTGTATGTTTTTATCCGACTCCATCGCTTTTTTAATGAGGTCATTATAGTCTTTACGGGAAGAAATGGACTGTAGTTTGTTTTGCGCATAATTAAAGAAATACCAGGAATTGCCCACTTCGAAATACATATTGATTACGCTTCCGCTTCTTTTTCGTGAGATTTCAATATATCCATCAACATATTTATACAATTGATTTTCGTTCATCATGGCAATACCGATTGGGCTTTCGGACACCAATGAGCGGGACTGTTTGTTCCAGGTAAATTTGATGTCGGACACTACGAGGGTGTGATTCATTTCCTCCGGTATGCTTTTGAATTTTCCTGAAAGGCTGAGCTGGCTGATAAGATCGTCGGCTTTTTTCGGGCCTACCATAAAACGCATGGCATTGTAAAACTTGTCTGCGGAAGGATCGGCAGGTTCGAGCATGCCTTCATTGATAATATCCTGGGCAAACAACTGGTAAGCATCTTTTTCAAAGAAAAAATCAAGGTTAAAGGCGATATCGAAAAACGTATGGTTATCGATCATATTATTGGTGACCGTTCCGAATGATTCAAGTTTCAGCCTGCCCAGATTTGCACCCATATTCACCCTGCCTTCGCCAAAGATCACACAGCTTTTTTTATCAAGGTAGATATAGTTTTCAGGATTGATATATTTGGCTGATGAATCTATGACGGGTCCGACAAAATACCGCTGGGATGCTTTGTCATAAGTCAGCTTTCCTGCAGCCGTGATCACGGCCGAATCGCTGCCCTGTTTCTTGTACTGTACAAAAGCGGGGTATACCAGCGTAGAGTCCTCGCCAATGTATAAGCCCATGCCCAACGCATTACCCGATGCGCCGGCCACATATTCCCTGGGCTTTTCCGTAACAGGTATGGCCACATTCAGCGGGTCTATATCCGAAACAAAACGCAACCATCGTGCTTTCATCGTATCGCAATCATGCTTTATGCGAGCGCCGCCATCGAAATTCAGCAGGGGATTATCGGCATATAAGGATACTTTGCCTGTAAAACCGAAATACGGGCTTAGCATAAAGGCGGTATCTTCCTTTATTTCGCCGAACCCGTTGGTCTGCCCGGTTTTATCAACCTCTATCCGGTCGAGTACTATCTTTTGCCTGTTATCCATTTCATCCACATAGTCGTAGGTTCCTGACCCTTTATATAATTTTTTTGAGAAAATCTCTGCTGAGGCATCATAGATGTAATGGAATTTAGAGTCGGTGTTGGCGATGATTCTGGCATTTTTCAAAGGCAGGATCTCTGCTTTTTTCAGTATGCTGATCTTTCCCGAATCGGGATAAATAGCCGCATCAGCCACAAGGATCACCGGTACATCACGGGTGTAGATGATATTTTCGGTAAGGTGATAAAAGGCATCAGGGGCATAAAAACTCAACGAATCCTGCGCAGGATGTTCAGAGACAAAAAAGGATTCTGTGAATTCCTCATCAGCCAGTTCTTTTAAAGTTTTGGTTTTCAGATACGCATAATCATCTTTCAGACTGCTGTGAAATTCAAGCATGTCTTTGTCCATGTACCAATCGAAATTATACATATAACAAGCATAATTGTTGAACGGAAAAGTAATTTTTGAGTTTTCGTCGTTGGATTTGAATTTGCCCAGTTGTTTCTCAAAATCAATGTTGACATTGAAATTATCGGTTTTTAAGACCAGTTCGCTGAGATCCGGTGTTTTAAATCTCACATTGGTGGTATCAGATGAGAAAGAATGATGTTTCAGCAGGTATTTGTCCGAAGTCATTTCTACTTTTCCGAACACCAATGCTCCGTGGGCGGTAAGCGCTTTGGTCGAAAAGGTTAAACCTCCTTTAAGCAGGGCTTTGGAAGCATAAAGGTCGAAAGGCTTGGATATCTGGTTCACATTCATGATATCCTGATAAGGATACCATTTGATATCAACATCCTCGGCATATACCGGAGGGGTTTCAACCGGAGTGTTCTTTTCTTTGATGGTATACTGATACGCTTTTGCATACATCGAATCCGGGAAGAAAATAAAATCTTTGGACCGGCACACCGAATTCAGGTATTTCAAGGTGCCCTTGCCGAGAAAACCTTTGTAGCTCAAGTCTATGATAGAATCGTATATTCCCTTTCCTCCATAGGCCTTATATCCTCCTGCCGGAGTCTGTAAAACAAATCCCAGCGAATAGTCGGGCTGAACGGAAAGCGGCTCGATGATATCCGGGAAGATACCGGCAGATACCAGGTAACCGTTGAACTGCTTTCTTTCACTGTTGTAACTGTCCAGCGTATCGATACGGAAGGGCTGCAAACGGTAATAAAAGCGGTCACGGGTATATACCTTATTGAAAATGAATGGTTTGTCATAATACACATACGCATCCTTTTTGCTAATAAAGGAAGGAAATCCCGGAAAAGATTTCAGCCCGGATTTATTATTGGGATGGTCGATGAGGAGTTCTCCATTAAGGTTTTCAATAACCGTACGGACTTTTACCAACGGATGATGACCGTATATATCTGTGGGTTTGGTCCGGTCCTGGACTTTAAAACTCATGGAATCGGTCATAGGCATTTCAAATTTGAACATGTCGTATTTGAATTCAATTTTCTTTCCGTAAAAATCAAACAAACCGGCATGTATCCTGCCATCGAATTCAAAATCACGGTTTTTTTTCAGAATGAGTTCCTGTTCGTAGGGGTCCACATAAACATATTGCGAATCACTGAGATGAACGCGTGCCACACCACGCAGTTTAAGTTCATTGTTCAGCAGGTTAAGTGTACCATTGTTCTGTGCTGAAATTACGGAGTTGAACTGTATCACATCATAATCCGTTTTGCCGGATTTGGCGTTGATATAATTATAGATACGATCTTTCAGCACGACCACGCCATCATCAATATTATAGATGATGAAGCCTTTTTCGGCAAAGTTCAGCAGCAGTGCCTGTACCTGCGAGCGGGCAACTTTCATGGTGCTGATCACATCCTGTTCCGTAATGACTTTAGTACCTTTTTTATCGGCAATATGTTTTAAAACCACCAGCGGATGGACTTCGTCGAGTCCTCTCAGTTTTTCCCAGCGGAACTCATTGTAATAATTGTCTGATTCGAAGGTGGCCGTGCTTTCGTTGCCCAGGCCTCTGATAAACGTAAAATCCATCTTGGGTTGGTCCAGCTTCCAGTACAGCGCCTGGAAATACATGTCGACTTTGTGATAGGTATCAAAATAAGGGCTTTTCGAAATACCGTTATCATCACGGATCAGGCTTAATTCACGGTTTTCATTATTGTATTTCATGTTAAGCCCCGGGTGAAAAATGGAATCACTCTCGAGGTATATGACTGCGGCGGACCGGTCTGAACCGATCAGGTTTTTTTTGATGATGAATTCTTTTGAAGAAAGTTTTACAAAACGTTTATTGTCTTTTTTAATATAGATATAAGCATTATCATTCTGGCTGCCTTTGCCAATGAGTTTGTTGCCGTACATGGCGAATCCCCCCTCAAAATCAATGTCTTTGAAGATATCTTTTATTTCGAGGTTGTTGTCGAAAGAGGTAAACCGGGGATACGAAACACGTTCTTCGGCTACATCGGCAAGAACTTTTTCGGTAAGACTTCCCATTAAAGGACGCTGAAAAAAATTAGTGTTATAAAAAGTAACCGTATCGATCTCAAACTCAGATTTGGTGAGCTGTATAGCATATTTCTTATGAATTTCAGCATGGACTTCTTCCCAGGGAAGCCCTACCCTGTCCCAGTATACTTTACCGTCTTTGCCTTCCCATTTGTCCATTGTCGGAAAATATTTACCCTGAGTGCCATAGATACAGGTACTGTCGTTTTTCTTGACACAGGTCAGGTCTAAAGAGGCGAATTCGAAATAGGGTACTGAGTCGTATTTGAAAATATAATCACCCGAATTTGATTTCCACACAATCAGCTGATTTTCATAAAGATAGTTTTTTGTGAGCAACAGGTTCGTACCTTCGAGCAGCGCCATAAAACGTATGGTGTTGGTCATTTTTGATAATTTCCGCAAACTAAACTGCCAGGCCTCAAAACTCTCAACAGGAAGTTTAGAATTATGAAAATTTATGGCACCCCGTAAATACTGTTCAAAGTTGGGATAAGCTTTCATCTTGCGTTTCAGCATGATGTTGCACATCGCATAGATGGAGTCTTTTTCTTCGGCATCGAATTTATTCAGCCACATGGCCGAAAACTCAGTCATAAGGATTTTGCCACGATCTTTCAGCTCCGAAGAAGATACGGCCTGAAACATATCGGTCAACTCCTTCAAAAAGGTTTCGGAATCGTTTGAAAATTGTTTGAGCGGCTGTGCAGACAAGGATAAGGAAAGGGTTATAACAAAAATGAGAGGAAAAAATATTTTTTTCATAGCACAATTTTACCGGTTGGAATATACAGAGGCACACCACGAATTCATGGTAATATAACGTTCATGATGCAGTCCGCATTGTTCAGTTTTTTGGTTTATCTGTAAAACATCGGATTCATAAAAACCGCTCAAAAGTAAAGTCCCTCCTTTTTTTAAGGCAGAGGCATAGGCCGGAATATCGCTGAGCAGCACGTTGCGGTTTATGTTAGCCAGTATCAGGTCAAACTGTTGTGCTCCGATCAGGGCTGCGTCGCCGTGCATTACCCTGATTTCAGACACATGGTTTCTTTCGATATTTTCGATTGCATTGCTGAAAGCCCATTCATCATTGTCAACAGCCATAACTTCAGATGCGCCCATTTTTTTGGCCAGGATAGCCAGCACAGCTGTCCCGCAGCCCATGTCGAGCACATCTTTCCCGCAGACATTCTGTTCCATCAGCAACACCGACATCATGTGGGTTGTTTCGTGATGGCCGGTGCCAAACGACATTTTAGGTTCAATGATGATCTCGTAACGGATTCCGGCCAGGACAGGATGAAAAGGCGCCCGGATATAACATTCACTGCCGATCAGTACCGGTTCAAAATTGGTTTCCCATATGGCATTCCAGTTTTGTTCAGGGATTTTGTTCAGGGCATAGGTAATTCTTATTTCTTTATTGCTGAATATTTCCAGCGCTTCAAAGGTTGCTATATCAAAATTTTTTTCAGGAATATAAGCCGAAAATCCCTTTTCTGTATCAGCAAAACTTTCAAATCCATAATCCGACAACAGGGCAATAACTATTTCAGAAAACCTGGGGGGAAATACGATACAGTTCAGTTCAAGATAGTTCATTTATTGGTATTTGAAAGAGTCTCAATCATAGAAACAAAATCTCCTGCTTTAAGCGATGCGCCGCCGATAAGCCCGCCATCCACATCGGGCATGGCAAAAAGCGATGCTGCATTGGCGGCATTACAACTTCCGCCGTAAAGTATGGAAATATTATTTATGGTTTTTCTTCCAAATTTGACACCGATAAGCTGTCTGATAAAAGAATGCATTTCCTGCGCCTGTTCGGGTGTTGCAGTAAGCCCTGTCCCGATAGCCCAAACAGGTTCATAGGCAATTATGATCCTGCGGAAATCATTTTCTTTCATCAGAAAAACTGTATCGGCGAGTTGTTGCCTTACCACTTTGAAATGTCTTTCCGACTGCCTTTCATGGATGAGCTCACCGATACAGAATATGGGCCTGAGGTTATTCTTTAATGCTAAATCAACTTTTTTCATCAGCATCTGGCTGTTTTCACGGAAATAGTTCCTTCGTTCCGAATGGCCGATGATCACATATTTTGCGCCAATGGAAGATATCATGGCTGCCGATACTTCACCCGTATAAGCTCCTTTTTCTTCCGAATAACAGTTTTGGGCTGCAATGTATATACCCTGTTTGCCTTTGATAAGATCCTTGCAGAGATTAAGGTATGGATAGGGCGGCGCAAGGACAATATCAAGTAAATCGCGGTTCGTGATGTTTGTGCTTTGTTCAAGCCCGTTCAATATCCCTTCAACCAACGATGTGGCCTCCGGCAGGGTGTTGTTCATTTTCCAGTTGCCTGCAATAATTTTTCTTCTCATGATTTTTGCTGTTGATCTTTATTAGCAAAAATACAGTTTAACAGTTTAATATGATCATAAAATAAAAAAAAATACTACAACTTTATTAACGGTTCTTTTCTTTGTTATTTTTCAATGCTGAATATCAAGTTGTACAAAGGATAAATTCATGATGGGCAATGCCGGCCCGAAATTTCAAAAATTACCTGCAGAAACAACTACAAAGTCAGGGTTGTGTGTAATCTCTCCCTATTGCTTGACAAACATAATTTATGGACTGACTGGCTTAACGTCACATTCTGTGATATTATTACTGCAATTTAAAAGAGATGGGTAACGTCATCTCAACATCCACGGCATCGCCTTTGTTCTCGCCGGGGATCCAGTCGGGCATTAAAGATATCACGCGTAATGCTTCTTTATCAAGCAATTCATTTCCATTTTCCTTAACCCTTACACTATCGAGCTTACCTGTTTTTGTGACCAGGAAATCTACTAAAACTTTGCCCTGTGTTCCGCTTTTTTTGGCTGCTTCCGGATATCTTACATTGTCGATGATGAATTTTGTCATAGCAGCTTCGCCACCGGGAAATTCAGGCATTTTGTCAATCACGGTGTCCCGTTTGACAGTTTCCTGAGCATCGGAGGTGCCCGGTGAATTCACTTTGTCAGCGCTGTTGCTGCACGAAAATGTCATAAACAACAAACCAGCCATTAATGATAAAAACAACTTTGTAAACGACAGCGAATGTCCTGATCGGTTTCTTTTTTTCATAATATTAGTTTTAAGTGTAGTACGAAGTTATAACCAAAACATATTCAAACACATAGGCAAGTTGTTACCGGTGAAAAAAAATAAGTTACCGGTAGTAATAAACAAGAAACAGGGGAATCAATGCTTCTATTCTAAACCAATATCGCATAAATTACATTTTTATTTATTATATTTTTATTGTGGTGCTTCTGTAAATTTGTCGTTATACATGTAAAAATGACAGTATAAAACCCTCCTTCCCTTTGCCGGCATTGCTTTTGATAGGTCGTGACAGGAATTAATAAGGAAAATAAAAATGAACTTCAACAATTTTACAATAAAAACGCAGGAAGCTGTTCAAAAAGCTCAGGAAATAGCCACCGCTTTTCAGCACCAGCAAATTGAAAACGCCCATTTGCTCAAAGGGATGCTTCATGTGGATGAAAATGTGGTACCTTATCTCTTACAAAAAATTAATGTTAACGTGCCGGTCTTCAAAAAAGCGCTGGACCAGATCATGGCTTCTTTTCCAAAGGTATCAGGAGGAGAACAATATCTTTCGCGTGATGCAAACAAGGCCGTATCAAAGGCCACGGATATCGCAAAAGAAATGGGGGATGAGTTTGTCGCCATCGAACATTTACTTCTTGCGATGTTGTCCTGTGACGACACTGCGGCACACCTGCTGAAAGACAATGGCGTTAATGTAAAGGACCTGCGTTCCGCCATTACTGAACTGCGAAGGGGATCAAAGGTTAACAGTCAGTCGGCAGAAGACACCTATAACGCGTTGAATAAATATGCCCGCAACCTCAACGACCTTGCCCGTTCCGGCAAACTCGACCCCGTTATCGGGCGTGATGATGAGATACGGCGTGTACTGCAGATTTTGTCGCGCCGTACCAAAAACAACCCTATCCTGATCGGTGAGCCAGGTGTCGGAAAAACAGCTATTGCCGAAGGTATAGCGCACCGCATTATACAGGGCGACATACCTGAAAACCTTAAATCGAAACAACTGTATTCACTGGATATGGGGGCGCTGATCGCCGGTGCAAAATACAAAGGGGAATTTGAGGAAAGATTGAAAAGTGTGATCAGGGAGGTGATATCATCGGAAGGTGAACTAATTCTGTTCATTGATGAGATACACACACTGGTAGGTGCAGGCGCCAGCGAAGGCGCCATGGATGCCGCCAACATACTGAAGCCGGCGCTGGCCCGCGGGGAATTACGGGCGATTGGCGCTACAACACTTAAAGAATATCAGAAATATTTTGAAAAAGATAAAGCGCTCGAACGACGTTTCCAGATGGTGATGGTTGACGAGCCATCGGCTGCAGATTCCATTTCTATTCTCCGAGGGCTCAAATCGAGGTATGAAACGTATCACCAGGTGCGTATCAAAGATGAAGCCATCATCGCCGCGGTGGAACTTTCGCAGCGGTACATCAGCGAACGTTTCCTGCCCGACAAAGCCATAGACCTGATTGATGAAGCGGCAGCAAGACTGCGTATTGAGATCAATTCCGTGCCCGAAGAATTGGATGAAGTAGACCGTCATATACGTCAGATGGAAATTGAACGTGAAGCTATCAAACGCGAAAACGACAAAGAAAAACTCGAATCGCTGAACAATGAAATCGCTGCTATGAAGGATGAACACAGCCGTTTGAAAGCCAAATGGCAACAGGAGAAGGAAATTGTGGAAAACATTCAGCAACGTAAGAAAGAAATAGAGAATTATAAGTTTGAAGCCGATGCCGCCGAACGTGAAGGCAATTATGGGCTTGTAGCAGAGCTGAGGTATGGTAAGATCAAGGAGGCAGAAAAGGAACTGGAAAAACTGATGGAGCAAAAAACTGGCGCGGTAATGATCAACGAAGAAGTTGATGCGGAACAGATAGCCGTGGTGGTTTCCAAATGGACAGGAATCCCGGTGAATAAGATGCTGGAAAGTGAAAAAGAAAAATTGCTGCATCTGGAACTAGAGCTGCATAACAGGGTTGTCGGGCAGGAGGATGCCATTACCGCCGTTTCGGATGCCATACGCCGCAGCCGTGCCGGATTACAGGATTCCAGAAAACCCATAGGGTCGTTTTTATTTTTGGGCACCACCGGTGTGGGAAAAACAGAACTGGCTAAAGCCCTGGCTGAATTTCTTTTTAACGATGAAAACTCGATGGTACGTATTGACATGTCGGAATACCAGGAACGCCACACGGTTTCGAGGCTGGTAGGCGCCCCTCCGGGATATGTGGGTTACGAAGAGAGCGGACAACTTACCGAGGCTGTCCGCCGCAAACCGTTTTCGGTGGTTTTACTGGATGAAATAGAAAAAGCTCATCCCGATGTGTTCAACATACTGCTGCAGGTGCTCGATGATGGCCGGCTTACCGACAATAAGGGAAGAACTGCCGATTTCAGAAATACCATTATCATAATGACCTCTAATATCGGTTCACATATCATACAGGAAAAATTCTCCGTCCTGACCGATAAAAACAGGGATAAAATCCTCAGTGACACCCGCACAGAAGTCCTGGGACTGCTGAAACAGACCATACGTCCAGAATTCCTGAACCGTATAGATGAGGTCATCATGTTCAACCCGCTGACACAGGATGAAATCAGGCAGATCGTCATCATGCAGCTTGGGAATGTTCAAAAAATGCTAGAACAGAACGGTATAATCCTGAAAGTAACCGATATAGCCATTGATAGAATTGCAGCATTGGGTTATGATCCCAATTATGGAGCACGCCCTGTAAAACGTGTAATTCAGCAGGAAGTGATGAATAAGCTGGCCAAACAGATCATTGCCGGCACTGTGGTAAAAGACAGCCAGGTGGAATTACGGCTTAAAAACGGTGACTTTGAATTTGTAAATCTGTAAATCTGTAAACCTGAGTTCGGGATAAATAAATCATTTTGTTATGTCAAAACACAGGCTATTAAATTGATAGTATTTGCCGTAGGCAATTAATATCAACCTTAAATCCGCAAGAATTTGTTAATCTATTGATAGTCACGGGGTGACTTAAAACTGTAATTATATGAAATGCCAGATAATCAATTAGTCACCCCGTGACTTGCAAATTTGAGGATCAATAGAAAATCAACAATGTGCGGCATATTTTGTCCGTAGGACATAAACCATATTCAATGTTAATCTCCTGACGGAGAATAAATGTTTCCGTTATTTGATTTCTATTGATATTTAAATCCTAACGGATTATGACAATATGTTCTTAACCCGAACTCAGGTTGTAAAGTTCAGCAGAAGGATTTGCCGGGATTGGGGATTAAACTTTCAGTTTCTTTTCCGGCCTCAGAAATATCCTGTACATAAACCGATCCGGCGCATTACGTGTCAGGCGGACCAGTATGAATAAAACCAGGGTAGTCAGGAGCAGGCGAATGACAAAAACACCGGTAAATGAGGCGCCCAGGGAAACCATCAGTATGGTGTCTTCAATCACACTATGACATAAGCCCATCAGCACCATGGCATAAAGTATGTCTTTTTTAGGAATGTCATGTCTGGATTTCACTTCGCTAATGATAAGCGCCCCGCCATAGACAACCCCGAGTGTAAGGCCCACCAGGGCAATGGCGCTTACCTCCCTGCCTATGCCAATAAACTTCAGAAAAGGATTCAATGCACGGGTAATGACATCAATAAAGCCGATTTTTTTTAAGATCTTCAGCAACAGCATCAGGCAAAAGATGAAGATCACGATCACTCCATAGTTTTTTAATTCAGCGAGAGCCCAGGAGGCAAGTGACGTATCGGCCTGTGTTTCGGGGCGCCAGGCTATATGAGTTGTTTCCGTGCCCAGGCCCAGCAAGCTATACAAATGAAAAATAAAAAAACCAAAAAGATAGGCAAAAAACAACCGAATGAAAAACATGGCAGCAAGCCGCACACCGGTTTTGCGGGCTATCGTAAGTTCAATAGGAAAGGTATGGGCCACTAACATCATGATGCTTATAGTAGTAACCTGGGCAACAGACATATCCATGCTGCCGGAAATATTCAGAAAGGCGATGATGCCTCCGAAAAGGTTGGTGACCATGCCTGTTGCCCAAACCAGCCCCATTTCACCGGGCAGTCCGACAAATTTCATCACCGGATAAAGCACATCACCGATGACCTGGATGAAGCCGAGCATTTGAAGGATTTTTACTATTATGGAGACCGGTATCATGATGCGGAACAGTACCAGCACAGTTTGTAACACCTCTTTAAGCAAGGAGGTGAAAAAATCCGCCAGAGAACCAGAATTTTCGGTCATTTGTCAGTTCCTTGCAAGAAAGATCAAAATCATGGCCTGCGCAGGCTTGGGTTACCTGATCAACCTGAACATTTTTTTCAGGCGCAGGCGTTCAAAAAAGCTTTTCCGCTGTCTGATATCATTCAGGATTTGATTGTCGCAATTTTTTCCTTCGAGAGACAGCCAGACAAATACGGCCCTTCCGACAATATGATCTATGGGTACAAAGCCCCAGAACCGAGAATCAGCCGAATTATGCCGGTTATCGCCCATCATCCAGTAATAATCGAGTTTAAAGGTGTAGGTGCCGGCTTCTTTGCCATTGATAAGAATCTTATCCCCATTGATTTTCACGTCGTTATGCTCATAAATTTCGATGCAGCGCTGATAGAGAGAGATGTTCTTACTATTTATCGGAATAGTGGTTCCGGCCTTTGGAATGTATAACGGGCCATAATTGTCTTCGTTCCATTTGTAGTTTGAGTCAAAGGGGAAGGTATAAAAAGCCCAGTCGCCTTTGGGATAAATAATTTTTTCAGCTTTTTTTACATAATTGAGTTTTTTTATACTTTCAGCAGATTCTGCAGTAAGTGTCATGACGAACTTGTCGTAATCTATCTGTGTAACGTCCTCGGTGATGTCCAGTTTGTCATACATACGTGCCGGTACAAGCGAAGAATCGGTTTGCACCATATATTTGTATTCTTTGATACCCATATCGGGCAGCGCCTTTCCGTTGATATAAACCACCTGTTCTTTGATCTCGAGTGTATCTCCGGGAATACCGATACACCTTTTGATATAGTTTTCGCGCTTATCCACCGGCCTGGCTACAATATCCCCGAACTTACGCTTGTTGTTCCATACCTCCTTATGCCCTGCTTCTCTGACAATGGAATAATAACTGCGGTTTTGCATATTCAGGGCCACCGTGTCGCCGTCGGGATAATTGAAAACGACCACATCGTTATTCTTTATTTTTACCAGCCCCGGGAATCGATAGTAAGGGAGTTTTATCCATTCGAGGTATGATTTTGTGAATTTGGTCATCGGCAACGTGTGATGAGCAAACGGAAACGACAGCGGGGTCATCGGGATGCGCGGCCCGTAGCTGATTTTGTCCACAAACAGGTAATCGCCGATCAGCAGGGATTTCTCCATGGAAGAGGTGGGTATCGTATAGGCTTCGATAAAAAAAGTACGGATCACGGTGGCTGCGATCACGGCAAAAATTATGGCTTCGAGCCACTCACGCAACGCTGATTTTTTTATTGGTTTACGTTTGTCGGGATGTATATATTTTTCTTTTGAAACAAAAGCCAGATAAGGAAGATACGCGAAGGGTACCAATATGCTGAGCGCCTGTGCTCCGAGGCCGTTTTTATTAAAGCATTTCACCAGTTCCACGATCATGAGCATAATGGTAAAGACATTGATGAAGGGCAGCAGAATAAAAATGAACCACCAGAGGGGCTTTTTGATGATTTTCAGCCACACATAAAAATTATAGAAGGGCACCAGTGCGATCCAGCCTTTTTGTCCGGCTTTTGCAAACAACCCCCATAAGCCGGCCATAGCCGCCACAAAAAATATTATCGTGAGAATAGCGTAAATACTCATGTGATTTCAGATTTGAGAATTAGGATTTCAGAATTAATAAAAGATCAATAATTATTAAGAATGCAATTTTATAAATTTGTTACAAAAATCTGTAAAAAAAACGAATAAAGAAACAAAAAGTTTAATTCATAGATGTTGTGCATCAAAATATCCGGCATTAAAGTTTTATAAACACTTTTTATGTTAACAAGTGGAAGAAAAAAAATAAATAATTGAAAATGTTTTTTATTTTTGCACAAAGAAATAAATAAAGAAATAAAAACAAATAACTATGAATTCAAAAGTTTTCACTACACGTTTTTGGTTTGTACTATCAATCATCCTTGCAGGCGCTGCTATGCGACTGATTCCTCACTGGCCTAATTTCACCCCGATTGCAGCCATGGCTTTGTTGGGCGGCGCTTATATGGGCAGAAAATACCTGGCCTTTATTATTCCCCTGGCAGCCTTGTTATTAAGCGACCTGCTGCTCGGCTTTCACAGCACCATGCCTGCGGTGTATATCAGTTTTGTTATTACTGTTGTTCTGGGTATATATATGTTGCGTAATCCCAAAATTCTTAATATTATTGGTGCATCACTTATATCCACGGTATTGTTCTTTATTATAACCAATTTTGCAGCATGGCTTGGCAGTCCACTGTATCCGCAAAATATAACAGGGCTTGCCGAATCCTATATAGCCGGGCTGGCATTTTTTAATAATGGTTCATTGGGAATTTCATTTTTTATGAATAGTCTTTTAGGCGATTTGTTCTACAACGGACTTTTCTTTGGCGTCTTTTACCTGGCACGCCTGCGTTTTCCGGTTCTTGCCAGAAGTTAATAAACTACTCAATATTTATAAGTTCATTAAATCCGGCTTTGGCCGGATTTTTTTTATCAGAACGGGTATCCGATACCGATATTACCAATCACATTGAACTTGCTGCTGTTTTGTCCGATCCAGCGTGTATGAACAGGCATCGAAGGATCTTTGAGCACCACCGCACCGTCGAGGCGGATGACAAAATAACCGAAATCGGCTCTTAACCCCAGCCCGGCATCAAAGGCAAGCTCGCTAAGAAAGGTTCTGAAATTAAATACAGCAAGGGGAAGCTGGTTTGATGGTTTGCGCAGCCAGATATTTCCCGCATCCACAAAAACGGCCCCGCGCAAAATCTTATAGATCGGGAAACGGTATTCAATGTTCATCTCCAGGGAGATATCGCCGGTTTTTTCCAGCGAAAGTGAATCGGGCTGTTTATAGGCTCCCGGGCCCAAAGTTTTTAACCTCCATCCGCGCATACTGTTAGCGCCGCCCAGATAAAAACTTTTTTCAAAAGGAAGCACGTTCTTATTATCAAAAGGCGAACCGTAGCCCGCATAAGCCCTGTAAACAATCCTGTTATATTCATTAAATACCATGTAATACCGGAAATCGGCATCAAGACGGTAGTATTGCGAATAGGGTATTCCCAGCAATGAATAGGCTCCCTGTTCTTTCCGTATCTGGTTGGAAACCCAAAAGATGAATCCGGCAAGTTCTATATTGGTACGCAGGTAAATAAAATCTGAAGTTTTGTTTATTTTCTGAGTGTTATATATAAAGCTGTATGTCAGGGAGGTAGTGATGTGGTCGCGGTAGGCATTTTGCAGGGTGGTATTATGCAAAGCATCTATCTGTGCTTTAAAGGCCGAATCGGGTAATATTTTGATCATGTTTACCTGAAAAGGCGTCAGTATATGCGTCTTGTATTCGCTTTCTTTCCACTGGTAGCCGAATGACCCTGAAAGATAATAACGTTCATAATCCGGCCGTATCTGATAATTGAACAGCGCGCTGAGGTTGGTTTTAGGTTTAAAATATTTCGGGAAGCGTTCCTGTTTCACAGGGATCACAAAACGTGGGATTTTCAGGTTAAACTCTATGCCCGTTTCAACCGTATTAATAAAAGGAAGGCTTTTAATAACAGGCGTTTCTTTGATGGCGTCTTTTTTAAGTGATTGAAACTCAATGGCTCCGTTCAGTTTGATGTTGAACAGGTCGGCTCCGCGGAACAAATTTTTATTTTCATAAACCACCCCTGCTGTAAGTCCCAGTTCTCCGCCTTTGTTGGTTGTTTCGGTGCTGATGGCCAGCGCCTGCACGGCAGCTTTTTTTAGTTTTATGCAGCAATCCAGTTTTCCGGTGGTATTTGTATCGTTTTTCAGTTCATTGAAGGTTATATTTACAAAACGGTAAATTTTCAGATCGAGCAGGCTCTTGTATGTCTTTTCGACATCAGAGATATTAAAGTAATCACCGCTGTCGACAAATACCGATTGAGATATGGTTTTCCTGTTGATTTTCAATTTATTGCTGAATACATAATAATACACTTTCTGAGGATGGTTTTTAAGCCGTGCCGGTATGGTGATCCTTAAAGTGTCATAGGTTATCGGAATGTTTTTATCCGTTTCAAAATCGGTGTTGATGATGATACGGTTCAGTGTGTATCGCTTGTGACGTATGGTTACCAGCGAATCAGGCCTAACCTCCGACGGGGCCAGCGCATCAGAAATCTTTATCTTGATATCCGCCTGATGTGAATTTAAGGAACTGTCGACGATGAAGTTAATATAATCCTTACTGAAATAATAATATCCGTTTTCTCTCAGTATGCGCGTGATTCGGTCTCTTTCGGCATCAATTTTATCAACATTGAAAATCTCCCCGGGAATAAGGGCACATTCCGATTTTTTGCTGTAAACAAAAGCTTTCAATGTGGCGTCGCTGATAGCATAGCTTAGCGTGTTGATTTTGTATGGAGCATATGTTGTTACTTTATATTCTGCTTTGGCATTACGCTTATTCTTTTTGGGGTATTTGATACTATAACTGATATCCGAATTAAAATACCCGTGATTGTTCAGATAGTATTCGATCTGCTTTAATGTACTTTCGGACAATGTAGTATCTAAAAGCACAGGTTCTGCGGCAAAAGTGTTTTTTATCCATTTTTTAAACCCGGTTTCTTTCCCTTTTGTTGAATAATTCCAGAACCTTATGTTCAGGTACAGGCCGAAGTTGCGGCGATTGGGTTTTTGTTTAAAAAGATCTTTCAGCTCTGAAGCATCAATAGCATTTTTGTTCATGATGAGCTTGTTACTGACCAGCAAGTATTTGTCTTTGGGATATTTCCGTATGGGGCTGCATGATATGGCCAGTGCAAAAACTGCAAGGCATAACAGCGTGATACAGCCAATGCGGACTAACAAATATCCTTTTTTATTCATATCTCAATGCTTCGATCGGGTCGAGACGGGCAGCTTTCATGGCAGGAAAAATACCGGAAACAAGACCAACAGCAATACATAAACATATTCCGAAAAATATCCATAACCAGGGAACTACAAACCGGCTGCCGAGAATAATGGACATAACATTACCAATAAGGATACCAAACAATATTCCCAGCAGCCCGCCCAGTATACCGATGACGATAGCTTCGACGAGAAACTGGTTACGGATCATTCGTGATGTGGCGCCGGTTGCTTTTCGTATGCCGATCTCGCGTGTTCGTTCCGTAACGGATACAAGCATAATGTTCATCAGCCCTATGGCAGCCCCGAGCAAGGTAATAAATCCTATTATGGTTGCCGCAAGCGTGACGTATTGTATATTCTCGAGAAGCATCTGGGCCAGATTATCGCTTTTTTCCACCTCGAAGTTGTTCTTTTCACCGGGCTGGACATTTCTGATCACCCGGAACGTTCCTGTAGCTTCTCCTATTGCTACATCCATCATCAGTGCATTAGTGACCATCACATTGATGGTATACGAGAGCTCTTTACCGGCCACAAACTGACGCAGGTTCGACACAGGAACCATGCAGCTTTTATCGCCGCTAAAACCCATACTGGAGCCTTTTTCTTTCATCACACCAATAATTTTGTACTTTTTAGGTCCGAGTGAGATTTGTTTATCGACAGGATTTTCATTCTGAGGAAATAGTTTTTTTACGATCTCACTGCCGACCAACACCACATTATCGCCATTGGTCAGTTCCCTGGCCGAAAAGTTTCTTCCATAGTCCAGTTCATAACCTGATGTGATCAGGTAATTTTCATCTACGCCCTGGACATTGATATTGGGATTTGTTTTTTTTGAAGCATATTTTGCAGTTGCACCGCCTGTACCAAAGGTCGAAATGGAGGTTACAGCAGGAAATGAGAATCTTTCTTTAAAGGCAAGCGCTTCATTATAGGTAATGTTCCGGTAATCTATCCGTCTTTCGCCGCCATGCATGCGCATCCCATGGTTCCTAATACTGAACGTGTTGGAACCCATACGGGCAAAATTACTGCTGATGGAATCTTTGATGGATTCTATGGCGGTGAGTATCCCAACCAGCGCCATGATGCCAACGGCAATGATCAATACCGTGAGTATGGTACGCAGAAGATGTGTGCGTATGGCAACCAGCGATATCCTGATGTTTTCTACGATCAATAACTTCATAACAGAGTTTTACCATCCAAATAGGCATAACAAAAGTATAAAAATAAAAAAACTGTTTTGATTTAGTAATTCATTCTTTTGTAAAAATTTCATTATCAATTAAAAATCAGGTACAAACCTGATTGATTCCTAAATTGTTATGACTAATTATTTATCAATGAGTTCCTTTGTGGTGCACCTTGAGCGTCTTTGTGGTAATAACTATTAACCATTAAGGTTCACAAAGGATCTCAACGTATATGAATTAACAATCAGTTAATTCATATTGAAGACTTCCGGAAAAAAATAAACACGGCTTACAGGTGCATTGTAATTAAATATTGTCTGTGTCTGTGATCATCCTGACTATCCTGAGTAATTATCTCATTATTCTTTTACGATCTTATTAACAACAATTCCATACTTGTCTTGAATTATTAAATAATAAATACCAGTGGTTAATCGAGAAATATTGAACTCTGTTTTTGCTTCCCTCATATTCTTTTTAACAATGGATTTCCCCTGAATATCACATATGGTGATCATCACATTTATTTCTTCATTTGATTGCAAAAATTCAATAGTTATCAAATCTTTGACCAAAGCAGGATAGAACCGGATATAACCTTTTAACGGAATATCATTAATGCCATAATAACATGTGTCAATGATATTAAGATAAACTGTATCCTTTGCCCAGCATGTTAATGTACTGTCGGTATTATAGTTTTCTGCATTGACCCAATAGTAACCTGTTTGTGTTACTATTTGTGTTTGACCGGTATTGCCTGTTGACCAATAATAGGCATCAGCGGGGCCTGCATCAATTAAATAATTCAAACATACTTCATTATTATCAGGGCCAAAGTCAACGATTGGAGTTTGTATAACAATTAATGAAAAAGAAGTATCATAACTGTTACCTGCAGAGTCTATCACAGTGACAACATATTGATAATTTCCACCGGAGTCGGGTACTAAAGTAAACAGGCTGTCATTCACTACATTAATAAATGGACCGTTCAGGATCACAGTATCTATAGGAGGTGCTGCAGTAAATAACGACGGATTTAAATTGATTTCCCACCAGAAAACATATCCATTATCGAAGGCAAAATAATCACATATATCAAGTGTCCAGACTCCGTTAAGCGGGCAACCAAACAGCCCGGACAACGAATTGTTCGGTGTCAGATAATCTGTATCATTAATTGTATTGGTTGAATCCACTGGGATCCCCTGATTATAACATATAGCGGAAACAGTATCCAGTGCACCCTGCTGCGGATAAAACTCAGACCAGCAATAAGTCCAGCCTGTTCCAAAAGGATTATTTACAGGGTCGCACCCATTGTCATAAAGATTGTGGCCCCCTCCTCCATATGGTTCACCCATATATGTTCCGCAACCATATGAGTGCGGGGCAAGAGTAACAGATTGTCCATTAGGACATATGATACGAAAAGTAAGGTCAACAGAATGGGAATGTTCCATATTAACGCAAATTGACAATATATCATCGGTGCTTGTTACGGTTGTTTCCGGACCAAACGCCATGACATCCACAGAAGAGCTGTAACATTGGCTGGCGCAAAGGGGACCATCGGGAATTATACTCATACTGTCATACCTGAATACTGGATTATGAACAGCATTAAAATCATTGAGCACCACTGTTGATGACAGATCATACCCAATCGATACATAAGAAGTATCGCTTCCTGAACAAATATCCGGTAATGGATTAATTACAAGAAATGGATTCACCGAACTTAAAATTTTATGTATAATCTGGCCTTGCCCCACATAAACACTCATTGACATAATACTTAACAGCAAAAATTTCTTGTAATTCATAGCTTTTAATCTTTTGATAGGTATTAAGACCGAGTTGCTTTAAGATTTTGGACGTTAAACAAAATTACATAATTAATCACATTAAAATAAAAAAAATTCAAATATATTAACCCGACATGAGCAATAAATTTTTAAGTTATAGATATGCAGCGATATATATTTGTCAATATTGATTTTTAGGTAACACAAATTTTGTATAGAGAGGGTTCTTTTAAACACCATAAGCGCGTTAAAAAGCGTGCATTTTTTTTAATTTCAATCAATCACTTACTGTTTTTCCACTCTGCTGTAAGTATTTTCAACTGCTAATGATCCGGCATAATTTCCAGTCGAAGTGTACGGATAATCTTTTCAGGATTAACTTTCAAACCGGCTTATACCCAATTTGAATTAATATAAGTTGGTTTTTGACGGATAAACTTGTTTTAACTCAGCAAAACCGGTCTGTCAACATCCTGGCATATTTTGTATTTTTAAATTTATTTTAAACGCCGCGCGTCAATTCTCTGTGCGCTCCACGAATATGTTCGTTCAAGGGGGGGGGGGAGCTTAAAAAACAGCAGACCATTAGTAATTGTATTATTTAAATTTATCGTTATTTCTCCGGCTGCTTTTATATTTATGACTATGAATTATTACCGGTTGTAAAAAAAGGGGGTATTCCAGAAAACTTAATATTTGTCTATCTTTGCAAAAAAAAAATTGAACGGGAACCAACTTTTTATTGCTAAAACCCAGTATGGTTTTGAAGAACTTCTTGCCGGAGAACTGCAGCAGGCCGGGGCAAGTGATATACAGTTACTGACCCGGGCGGTGTCGTTCCGGGGCAGCCTGGAGGTCATGTATACGGCAAACTATACATGCCGGACCGCCTTACACATCCTGATGCCGGTACTCGATTTTAAATTCCGCGACAAGGAACAATTCTTTGAACTGATAAAAAAATTCGACTGGGCACAGTATTTTCTGGCGGATAAGACTTTTTCTATTGACACTGTGATGTCGGACTCTTTTTTCACCAATTCACATTATGTATCACTGTTGTGTAAAGATGCCATTGCGGATCATTTTCGTGATAGATACAACCGCCGCCCTTCTGTAGAACTGGAAAATCCGGATATAAGAATTCATGTGCATATCCGCGGGCACGAGTGTTCGGTGTCGTTCGACAGTTCCGGAGGTTCGCTCCACCGCAGGGGATACCGGCTAATGCAGGGACTTGCGCCTATGAGCGAGGTGTTGGCAGCCGGCATGGTGTTGCTCAGCGGCTGGGATAAAAAAACCAACCTCTTCGATCCGATGTGCGGCTCGGCTACTATACTTACCGAAGCTGCCATGATAGCGGGAAATATCCCTGCAGGATATTACCGTAAGTCGTTTGGATTCGAAAAATGGAATAATTTTGATGAAAACCTGTGGCAGCAGGTCAAAGAAAATGCCGATGCAAAAATCATTGAATCTGAATGTGAAATTACGGGTGCTGACATTTCGGAATCCGCCATTGATGCTGCTTCAAAAAACCTGAGATCTGCCCGGTTGCATAAAGACATTCACCTGACGGAATGTGATTTCCGTGATTTCAGGTTTCCCCCTGAGAAAGGCATGATCATTACCAATCCCCCCTACGGTGAACGTATAAAACCCGAAGACATCATTCGCCTTTACAAAGATATCGGCGACACACTGAAACGTCATTGTGCAGGTTATGAGGCATGGGTCATCAGTTCGCATTTTGATGCACTGAAATTCATCGGCCTGAAACCGGGTAAAAAGGTCACCCTGTTCAATGGCCCCCTGGAATGTCGCTTTGTGAAGTTTGAAGTGTTTCAGGGAAGCCTGAAAGATGAGAAAAGCAGGGAAAACAAGGCCCATCGCAACGACAGGTAATAATTCATAGTTGTTTTTACTAATGAACAGATTCTCAGCCGTTGGTTCTGCCAGAAACGGAGCCAAAGATGTGCCTGAACCAAAAAAGCACATCCTTATTCGCTGATATAAAGCCTCTTGCTGGAAAATTCGGGATCACAGGTCAGGTTTACTTTCAGCTTACGAAACCCTGCCTCATCGCCCGGAGTAGGAATATGAGTAGAATGTACCTCACACCCCTGCAATTCTTTAAGACTTTCCAAAGCCATCTGGGCGGCAGGGTTATATAAGGCACAGATAGCCATAACGATCAGGGTTTCCTCCACATCCAGGCTGACCATTTTGCCATTCAGCAGGTCTTTTTTCATATAAGTTACTGAGTCGATGATACTCTTAGGCAGCAGATGCATATTATCAGGGAGGCCGGCCAGGTATTTTGTGGCATTAAGAATCAGGCTTGAGGATGCATGCAGCAACGGGGAGTTTTTGCCTGTAATAATGATTCCATCGTGCAATTCAATGGCCGATCCGCAAAAGATCCCCGCATTGCCCTTGCCGCTTTTTTCGGCATCTTTTGCTGCTTTGCGGGCCGGCAGTACCACCTTACGGTCTTTTTCCTTTGCGCCAACTTTATTCATGAGCTCCACAGAGCGGTTAAGGGTGTCCTTTTCGGTCAGGCCCATAGCATATTCCACGGCACATCTGAAATACCTCCGTATGATCTCCTGAAAAGCCGCTTCCCGGATGATACCATCATCAACAATGCCTGCGCTTGCACGGTTGACTCCCATATCGGTAGGTGAATTATACAGGGATCTACCGCCGGTTATTTTTTCAAGCATCCTTTTAAGCAGGTTGAATGCTTCAATATCACGGTTGTAGTTTACGACCTCTATATTATAGGCTTTAAGATGGTGAATATCAATAAGATTTTCATCTCCCAGGTCAGCCGTAGCTGCCTCATAGGCAATATTGACCATATGGTCGAGCGGCAGGTCCCAGATAGGAAAGGTTTCGAATTTCGCATACCCTGCTTTAATACCCAATTTATATTCATGATACAGATTGGACAGGCAGGTTGCAAGTTTGCCGCTGCCCGGCCCGGGCCCCGTAACAATCACTATAGGTTTTGTCGTTTTGATATATTCATTGGCTCCATATCCCTGGTCGCTTACAATTAGGTCTACATCGGTAGGATAACCTTTCGTGGGGTAATGAACATATACATTGATGCCCTTAGACTCGAGCTTGCGTTTGAACGTTTTTGCGGCAGGCTGATTACGATAGCGGGTTATGACCACGGCTGTTACATTGATCCCCCACCACTTCAGATCATCGATCGTTTTAAAAGTATCTACATCGTACGTGATCCCAAAATCAGCACGGATCTTATCTCTTTCGATATCACCCGCATGTATGCACATGATTACATCAATCTTCTCTTTCAGCAGTTGCAATAACCGTATCTTCACATTAGGATCAAAACCGGGCAAAACCCTTGCGGCATGATAATCATACAGTATCTTACCTCCAAATTCCAAATATAGTTTATCATTGAACCGGCTCACCCTCTCAAGAATAGCGGTGGTCTGCTCCCGGAGGTATTTTTCATTGTCAAAACCTGTTTTACTATGTTCTTTCATCGGATCTGCGTGATGTTTTATTGTTGCAGGCAATATTAGTCAAATTTTATGTTCAGGTTATATCTCTCAACGAAAAAAATATGAACAGTTTTTGCATTTGTATCATGCAGACATTGGAAGTTTTGAATAGCCCGGGTGTTCAAAAAAAAATTTTTTTCGGTACGGGTATGTTTATATTATGATTTATTTTGCTTTTTAATATCCAACTATGCCGCAAACCAAATATATCTTCGTTACAGGCGGAGTAACTTCATCATTAGGCAAAGGGATCATTTCTGCATCGCTGGCTAAACTATTGCAGGCACGCGGTTTTTCCGTCACCATTCAGAAGTTCGATCCTTACATCAACATCGATCCCGGAACACTTAACCCATATGAACACGGCGAGTGTTATGTCACCAATGATGGAGCTGAGACCGACCTCGACCTGGGGCATTATGAACGTTTTCTTAATGTTCCCACATCGCAAGCCAACAACATCACTACCGGACGTATTTACCAGGCCGTGATCAACAGGGAACGCCACGGCGACTATCTGGGTCAGACCGTTCAGGTTATTCCGCATATCACTGACGAGATCAAATACCGTATAAAACTATTAGCCAAAGATCATAACCTGGACTTTCTGATTACAGAGATCGGCGGCACTGTGGGTGACATCGAATCGCTGCCTTATATAGAAGCTGTCCGCCAGATGAAATGGGAACTCGGAGAGACCAACTGTGTAGTGGTACACCTTACCCTGATACCTTATCTTTCCGCTGCCGGAGAGCTGAAGACGAAGCCCACCCAGCATTCGGTAAAAAACCTGCTGGAACTTGGCGTCCAGCCCGACATTCTGGTATGCCGGACAGAAAAGCCCCTGAACGACAGCATCAAACATAAAATTGCCCTCTTCTGCAACGTGTCTCCCCGTTCGGTTATCGAATCCATAGATACCGAAACCATATATAATGTCCCGCTGCTGATGCAACAGGAACTGCTTGATGTGGTCGTACTCGAAAAAACAAATATGCCCGTCACGGGAGAACCTGACCTGGAAGGCTGGAAAAAGTTCCTGTATAACCTGAAAAATCCCAAAGATGAAATCACTATTGCCCTGGCAGGCAAATATGTGGAACTGAAAGACGCTTACAAATCAATATTGGAATCTTTCATCCATGCCGGCTCCGAACTACAAAGCAGGGTGCACGTCAAAACCATACAATCTGACGGTATCACCGAAGAAAATGTCGCCGAAAAACTAAGCGGTATTGACGGCCTGCTCGTAGCCCCCGGTTTCGGGGCACGGGGCATCGAAGGAAAAATTACGGCCATACATTATGTAAGAGAAAATAACATTCCCTTCTTCGGTATTTGTCTCGGCATGCAATGCGCCATTATAGAATTTGCCCGTAACGTGCTGGGATACGCTGATGCACATTCTGCGGAGATAAACCCGCAAACCTTACATCCGGTGATAGATCTCATGGAAGATCAGAAGAAAATCACCGACAAGGGCGGGACTATGAGACTTGGCGCCTATCCGTGCAAACTAAAAAAAGACTCCAGAGTTTATAGCATTTACCGCCATGAGGATATCCTGGAAAGACACCGCCATCGTTATGAATTCAACAACGACTATCTGGAAGAATATGAAACGGCAGGCATTATAGCATCCGGAACCAATACCGGATTAAATCTTGTGGAAATCATTGAAAATAAAAACCATACCTGGTTTATCGGAGTACAGTTCCATCCCGAATACCAGAGCACCGTGCAAAGCCCTCACCCTCTTTTTGTGGCTTTTGTCGAAGCTGCTCAAAAATATAAGCTGTCATTAAAGCAAACCGGATATGCAGGTACATGAAAATTTCTGCCTGAAAAAGTTCAATACTTTTGGCATTGATGCATATACCCGATGGTTTGCGGAAATTTCACTTCAAAATGATTACGACGAACTGCTCCGTTTCTATCATGAACAAAAGATTCCCCTACTGCCTTTAGGAGGAGGCAGTAACCTGCTTTTCACTGAAAACTTCGATGGGATCATAGCTAAAATAAGCACCAGAGGAATAACCATAATTTCAGAAGATGACCGAAGCACGATAGTTGATGCGGCAGCTGGTGAGCCCTGGGAGCATCTTATAGCGTTCTGTATCACTAATGAGTTGTACGGCCTGGAAAACCTTTCGGGCATACCCGGCCAGGTGGGCAGCAGTCCGATACAAAACATCGGCGCCTATGGCGTCGAAGTAAAAAACTGTATATCTGAGGTTTATGCAATAAACATTGACGACGGAAGCCGGTCAAAATTTTCTGACCGGGAATGTCAGTTTGGTTACCGCGACAGCATTTTTAAACGGGAAATGAAAGGCAGGGTTATCATCACTGATGTAGTTTTCAGGCTTTCAAAGATACGACATTTCAACCTCGGTTATGGCGGTGTTGCCGAAGAAGTGCAGCAGATCAGCCAGGTGCCCGATCTTGCATCGGTGAGCAAAGCTATCTGTAACATCAGGGATAAAAAAATACCCAACCCAAAAGAAACCGGTTCGGCAGGAAGTTTTTTTAAAAATCCGCTGATTGATAATGATTTATTTTTCAACCTGAAAGAACAATATCCCGATATTCCGCACTTTACTGCTGCAGACGACAGGCATAAACTAGCAGCTGCCTGGCTTATCGACCGTTGCGGATGGAAGGGATACCGTAAGGGCGATGCCGGTGTTAATAAACTTCAGCCATTGATACTCGTGAATTACGGTACTGCCAGCGGTTCCGAAATCGTTGACCTTGCCCGGCAGATACAGAACAGCGTTTTTGAAAAATTCGGAGTATATCTTGAACCCGAAGTAAATATTCTTTAGAATTACTGAAAACAATAAAGGTATTTTTTTATATTTTTGCAAAAAATTCCCCGTGGATTTCTTAGCGAAATTTCAATTGCCGATCACTGACTCCGTACTTGTTTTCCTAATAATCTTTATTATTATTTTTCTTGCCCCGCCCCTGTTAAAAAAACTGCGCATACCGGGTATCGTGGGTTTTATTCTTGCAGGAGTTTGCATTGGCCCGAACGGATTTAATATAATAACTCTTGCCAATGGCGTTAACATGTTTTCTGAGTTCGGTTTGCTCTACATCATGTTTCTTGTGGGCATTGAGATTGATCTGGTAGATTTAAAAAAAAATCGCTCCCGAAGTATTGTTTTCGGTGGCTTGACGTTCATAATACCTTTTATACTTGGCTTTTTTGTTTCAATTTATGTATTAAAGCTCGGGGTTTTCGCTTCTTTTCTGATTTCAGCTATGCTTTCGTCTCATACGCTGGTATCTTACCCCATAGCCAGTAAACTCGGAATCACCAAAAACCGTGTGGTTAATACTTTAATCGGAGGAACTATCATTGCCAACATGATAGCCTTGCTGATCCTTGCTGTTATTGAAAGAATATATGTCGGGAATATCAATTTTACGTTCTGGCTGATCTTGTTTACGATAATCTCGGTATTTATGCTGATCATGCTTTGGGTACTGCCATCAATCAGCCGCTGGTTCTTTAAAAGAATTGAAGGGGACGGCAGCTCTCAATTTCTTTATGTTTTATGTGTTTTGTTTGCTTCGGCATTTCTTGCAAAAGTTGCAGGCATAGAACCACTGATCGGAGCCTTTATGGCAGGGCTGGCGCTGAATTCGCTCATTCCTTCTTCTTCGGTTCTGATGAACAGAACTGTATTCATCGGCAATACGATCTTCATTCCCTTCTTCCTTATTAGTGTCGGGATGATCGTTGATCTGAAAGTATTGCTGAATGGCACTGACACGCTTATAGTTGCAGCGATTCTGGTTGCCATAGCCGAAATCAGCAAATACCTCGCAGCTTTTGCCACTCAAAAACTTTATGGATTTTCAGCAATTGAGCGCAATTTTCTTTTCGGGTTGAGCAGCTCACATGCGGCCGCTACAATTGCCATCATACTTGTCGGGTACAACCTCAACATACTGAATATTGATGTGCTCAACAGTACCGTCGTAGTCATATTTGCCAGTTGCCTGATAAGCTCCTTTGTAACAGAAAATGCCGGAAAAAAACTGGCCCGTATCGAAATAAACAAACCCACAGAAGAAGACAGCATTCAGCAAAGGATACTGGTTTCCGTATCAAACCCTGAGACCATGCAGATGCTGATCAATTTTGCTTTACTGATTAAAGACAGCCATGCCAAAGATCCGCTATATGTGCTGAATGTATATACCGGCAATCCGGATACCGATGAAGCACGATATGAGATCATGGTAAAAAACAGGCAAATCGGAAAAATATTAAGTCATGCTGTTCCCGACGACAGAACGGCACGCATGGTTTCGAGGATTGATGTTAATGTGGCTAATGGCATCAACCGGGCCATCAAAGAACTGATGATCACCAAAGTAATACTGGGATGGAATGGACAAAACACCTCCATACTTAATCTTTTCGGAGGTATTGTTGATAATATCCTTCCGAAAAACAACCAGATGATGTTTGTGGTGAAAGTGCTTCATCCTCTCGGTTATTTCAGAAGAATCATCCTCATCGTTCCACCCAATGCCGAATTTGAACCCGGATATAAAAAATGGGTTTATCAGGTTTCTGCCATCGCCAAAGAACTTACTGCCAAAGTACTTATTTTTGCCAATGCCGAAAGCACAGCACATTTGATTAAAAACTTCGATGTATCCAAAGCCACTTCGGTTCACTATGTTAAATTTGATGATTATGACAACCTCACAGCTTTGCAGGATCACCTGAGCCATACCGACCTTCTGTTCTGGATCAGCGCCCGAGAAAAGACCATCTCGCACAACGGTTTTCTCGCCACACTGCCCAGACACCTGTCGAAAAACTTTATGAGAAATAGTTTTGTGATCATTTATCCCGAACAACACTCCGTTCAATACCAAAATGTAAATCTGAGTATCGACGGCCTTCACACTTCCCCCATCAAAGAAAATATCGAACGTCTCTCAAAAATCAATAAGATCATCAGACAAGTCATAAAAAGAAAATTCTGACCCATGGCACTATTCCCGAATTTCAAGATAGGCTATAAGTCATATGCTGATGCACACCAATTGATTGTAAAACACCGGCTGTGGGGTTATGTTTTTTTACCTGCCATTATCAACATCATCATCCTTTTAGCAATAGTTTTCTTTGGCTGGCATTACATCAGCCTTTTTACGGACTGGTTGCTTGATATTACCGGATTATCATCGCCGCCGCAAGGTTTTTTCAGGCACATCATTATATTCCTGAAATGGGCATTCAGGATCACCCTATATGTTTTGCTGTTCCTGCTATACTCGTCTGTTTACCGGTACCTTGTCCTTGCCATCCTCTCACCGGCACTTACCCTGTTATCAGAAAAAACTGATAAGATCCTTACCGGTCACAATTATCCTTTTCATTTCGGACAGTTCGTGAAAGATGTATTCAGAGGCATCAGGATTGTAATCAGAAACTTTATGATCGAAACGGCCTTTATGATCCTGTTCTTTTTTCTGAGCTACATCCCTGTGGTCGGATGGTTTTTACCGGTGGTCATGTTGTTCATTACATGGTATTTTTACGGATTCTCCATGATTGATTATTCAAATGAACGTTTTAAACTTAAACTACGTGAAAGTGTAAGGTTTGTCCGTAAAAACCGGGGAATGGCCATCTCAAACGGCATGGTATTTTATCTGTTCTTTTTCTTTGTACCGGTGGTCGGGTTTATCTTTGCCCCCGCCTACTCGGTCATTGCTGCTACTATTGCAGTAAGCAAAGTAAGAAACAAGAGTGTGCAAACAACGTTATTATCAAATCAATTATAAACAATTTGCATATAGTATACCTGCCTGTCAAAGATCATTTCTTAGGGGAGGAATAGCTCACCGGACCAATTTCAGGATTTTATCCTTTATATCCTCGTTTTTCATGATACCCGAAAAAGTTCTGCTGCCTTTACCTATGGCCCAAATACCCACCGGAGCAGAAGTATGTTCATATGTAGCCCATCCTATCCGTGCTTCATCCTGGATTTTCCCGAGTGATTCTTTGCCGGTATAGATATAAGATTTCTCCTGCTGCAAGAGTTTTTTCAGGTACAATCCATAACCGTCTTTTTTCACGGAAGTACCCGCATCAAGATAAGAACCTTGTGTCATACCCCCGGTTTCATGATCTGCCGTTACAATGATCAGGGTTTGCCCGGGATGTTTCAGGTAAAAATCATAAGCTTTTATTATCGCAGCATTAAAGGCATTGATTTCATAAATTGCCGTAAGGGCGTCATTATCGTGACAGGCCCAGTCGATCTTTCCGCCTTCAATCATGATAAAAAATCCTTTACGGTTCATCAATACCAGCTGGGCCAACTCCGTGTAATCAGCCAGTTTCATGGCATACTGAGGTTCGTCGAGGGCACAGGGAAGCGAATTCTTTTCGTCACTGTAAACATTTGTTAGCTGTAACTGCCTGTTACGGATTGCTGTATCAATGACCAACACACGGCTATCTGTGAGGCATGCAAACGATTTCAATGGGGACCCCTCAAATACCACACTGAAGTTATTTTCCCGAAATCTACTGATGATGGCATCAAAATCCTTAAAAATCTTTTTAGATGTATCTGAATTTCCCAACTGGAATCCGCCTCCGGCAAAAAAATCAAACCCGCTCTCTATAAGGTCGCTGGTCATATTATCATAATTTTTCCGGCTGGATTCATGACTGTAAAAACATGCCGGAGTAGCATGGTTCAGGGGAACATTGGTAATAATCCCGACTTTGAAATTCTTTTTATTATGTAAATACTCAGCAACACTTTCCAGGTCTTTTCCCTGGTATTCGCCAATGTTTCCGTATGAAGTCCGTTTTCCACAAGCAATGGCAGTGCCGCCGGCGCCTGAATCGGTGATCTTGTTACTGTCGGCACATTCCGTCATTGAAAGCCCGAAAGTCCACTTGTTTTCTAAAAAAATAAGCGGTGGAGCCAAAGTGAGTTCATTAAATTTCTGTGCGGTAAAAACCTGATTTATCCCCATGCCATCACCAATGAATAAAAAAACATACCTGATTTTACCGGAATTCTGTGCCTGAATTTGATAATTAACCAGTATGGCAGCACATAACATGAAATAAGAAAAAAAACATTTCTTCATTGAATACAACTTTGCGCATATTAATAATCAAAAGTATGTTTTTTTTGAACAACTCATGTAAATAATAATGCCCGATTGGCTATCCGCCACAAGCGTTAATACATCGCTTCAGATATGTTCTTGCCTTTAACCGATACAAATCTGCAAGCGGGTTGAATGAATAAAATCTTGAATTATTCACTCATTTTTAGTATATTTGTATATAGAAAGAGGAATTTGAATGTTCATATAAAAAATAAATATGTTCCGATTATTACATATTGAAACAGGCCACATAACTGTAGTTTTTTCAATCACAAACTACTCAAGGGCATTTTATGGTCTTCACCGAATAAATAAAAAAAACAAGGAGGTATAAAATGGCACAAAAATCAGATTTGATCATTACCATAAGCCGCGAAACAGGCAGCGGTGGTGAGAACATCGGGCAGCAAATAGCCCGGGCGTTTGACATGTATTATGTTGATCATGAAATCATTGCGATGGCAGCTGAAAAACTTTCGGCCGTAATAGACGAGGTGGCATCGCAGGATGAAAAAATTGAATCATTCTGGAAAACTTTCTGGGAATACAGTGGTACCGCACCTGATGCCTACATTCCCTACCCGAAAAAATTCCCACCTACCTCATTCGATGTTTTTAATGCTGAGGCAGAGATCATCAAACATATTGCCCGGGAACGCCCTTCGGTCATCATTGGAAGGTGTGGTTTTCATGTCCTGCGCGATCATCCCGGTATCGTAAAAATTTTTATCCATGCGGATGCTAAGTTCCGAAGTGAGCGGATCCAAAAACTTTTCAGCATTTCTGAAGCAGAAGCTTTAAAACTGATCAACCGCAGTGATAAAGAAAGAACCCAATACATAAAAACATTTACCGGAAAAAGATGGACGGATGCCACTCAATACGATATTTGTATCGATACCGGCAAAATGGGAATTGATCTGTCTGCAGGATTACTAATTGACTTTGTAAAAAAATACAGGTCTTTATAAATTTAAGTCAGCTAAGGCTTATCCGTTTATCTGACACTGGGCAGCGACAAACATATAATGATATCTTATTTAGATTTACGTAACAGGATAATGTCGTATCTAAATTGCCTCCGGTCGGATACTGGAGCGGCAGAAAGGTACCCATGAAAATACTCTATGTAAATTATGCCGGCAGGGACATTTTCAAAGGTTTTTCAAAAAATAAAAACAATGACAATATTATATTCAACATTAGCCAGCTTATACGAAGAAATGTACCGGCACATTTTCGATTATGAAAAAGAATACTGTTTTTATGATTCCATTTTACAAAGTTTCCATTGTAAAAAAATACTTGAAGTGGCTTGTGGCACCGGAATGCTTGCCGTTAGATTCTTAGACAATGGTTATGATTACCTGGGTGTCGATATATCCCACCAAATGTTAGACATTGCGAGAGCTAAAATTAAGACAGATGTTTTTGTACAGTGTGATATGCGCAAACTTCCGTTTTACGACCGGTTTGATGCTGTTCTGCTTACAGGCAGGTCTGTATCATATATAACCGAAAATCAGGGAATTATTGATACTCTGGCCGGTATACATCATTCATTGAAAAATAACGGAATATTTGTTTTTGGCATTTTTGAAGCAAATGCGATCTTTGATACTATGAATGATTCAGAACAAATTTTTGAATTAAACAATAAAAAGATCAAAAGGATCAATACACTGAAAATGAATCTGAAAACCGGCTGGACCTATGACTGGCATGCAAAATATTTCATTGAGCATGATGGCATGGTTTCAGAATTTGCCGACGATTCGACGTTAAGGGCCTTCACCAGGGATGAAATATTGCTTTTTCTCAAATTGGCCGGATTTAAGGTAAAGGACATCATCGAAGAGGACAAAGTGATGACTTTAATTACTGAAAAGAAATAATATTCTTCTTAAAATACGTAATAACCTGAGTTCGGGATAAATAAATCATTTGAATTAGGCACTTAAGCAATAAGATTTTTATAGGCTTGTGGTGAAATGCTGAATAGTTTTGTTTTCAGGGCTTTTACAATATTTTTTCATTCCGTAGGAATGTAATGTTGGTGAAAAAATAATTCATTTAAAGTTCCGCTCCTAAGGAGCGGGATGTTAATGCCATGTGTTAATTTTACCAATGTTAAGCTCCTCCGGAGCTAACGAACACGTTTGGAAAATTTTGCTGAAACTCTAATATCGTAAAGCCCTTAAACTTTTGCCCCACATATTTTGTATACTTTCCACAATATGACTCCTTTTTCGGTTATTATCTAAGCGCCTAATTCAATAAATCATTTTTGTTTTGTCAAAACACAGATTCTTAAATTGATAGTATTTGCCGTAGGCAATTAATTTCAATAGAAAATCAAAAATGTGCAGAATATTTTGTCCGTAGAACATAAACCATATTAAATGTTAATCTCCTGACGGAGAATAAATGTCTCTGTTATTTGTTTTCTTCTGATATTTAAATCCTAACGGATTAAGATAATATGTTCTTAACCCGAACTCAGGTTAATAATTTCAGTCAACTTCTCAATAATTGCCGCCCTCACCACTTAGAAGTGAATTAATTAATTATTTTTGTCTGATTTAAAAAAATAATGAAAAAGTATCTTTTAATAATATTCCTGGCGATTTCTTCCGTATCGTACGCCCAGGACACAATTCGTGTAATGCATTACAATCTTTTATTTTACGGTGTAAGCAGCGGATGGTGTTTTGAAGCGAATAATTCGCTGACGATGAAAGACAGCTGCCTGAAAAAAATAATCAGATCCGTAAAACCTGATATCTTCACAGCTAACGAGATCAAACCGGATGTGGCAGCCCATGATCATATCCTTAACAATATAATGAACACCGGAGGGATTACTTATTATAAAAGAGGTGAGATGTCCAATCTGACGGAAGGGTCAAAATTATCGAACGGGATATTTTATAACTCCGAAAAATTTGTTTTGCTGGATCAGACCAATATTCCTACCACTACCAGGGATATCAATGTTTATGATTTCTGTTACAATGCTCTCGGTATTGAATCTGCATCATTTGACACAGCATTCCTTACGTGCATTGTTATACACCTTGAACCGGGCTCAGGTGATTCAAGCATAGCCGAAAGAACTGCACAGATAAACCTATTGATGAATCACCTCGATTCGCTGAACAAAAAAGCAAATTATCTGCTCATGGGCGATTTCAATGTATATAGCGGAGCGGAACCCTGTTTTCAGAACCTGGTCAGTCATCCGAACAGCGACACCCGGTTCTACGATCCGGTGAATATGATCGGCGCCTGGCATGATGACATTATTTACAGTAATTATCACACCCAGTCTACATACGATGGCGTTACGGGTTGTCATTCCGGCGGCGGAATGGACGACAGGTTTGATTTCATTTTACAGAGTGAATACATAAAAAACGGCGCCAGCCATTTTCAATATTTGCCCGGCTCCTATAAAGTGCAGGGACAGGACGGCAATCATTTCAACAAAGCTATCAATGATGGCACAAACAACAGCGCCTCTGCAGAACTTATTGATGCGTTGTATTTCATGTCCGATCACTTGCCGGTCACTTTGGACATTTCCGTTGATCAGAATGCCAAACAGCATATCCCTGAAGTTTTTGACGTGCTCTTTCCCAATCCTGTGACGGATGTACTTCATCTGTCGCTAAAGCCCGAAAGCCCGGCCATGCTTGATTTTATAATATTAAACGTGCTGGGACAACAGGTCTACTCATGCAGCTTAAGCACTTCAGAAACATCTGCAAATTTCGAATTTCCCGTTGGTTTTTTAAACCAGGGAATTTATTTTTTAACGATGTACAACGGGATTAACAAACCCGTCACTAAAAAATTCATGAAGAAATAAAATTAACCTGTTCCGTTTTACGTTCTTAGCACCTGGCACAGGATGAATTTCTCGACAATCCATCCCTTCATAGTTCATCATAAGATATATTATGATTTTGATATGTATCAACTTGGGTATTTGGGTGAAAATTATTAATAAAACTGCATAAAACGCGCTCAAGTTTGCGACAATTTTAGTATCTTTGTGCAATTTTATGCGCATGACAAAACGGGCACTATTTTTTTTGTTTTTAAATGTTTCTTTTATCGCATACCCTCAGGATACCATCCGGATTATGCAATATAACCTGATGTATTACGGACAAACCACTACCTATTGCACCGTTGCTAATAATCCGATGGCAACGAAAGACGTCAGCCTGAAGAAAATTGTGAGATATGTTAAACCCGACATATTTACTGCCAATGAAATTGCCCCGAATACAAGCACTCACCAGCACATACTCGATAACATCTTGAATATCAATGGTATTACTCACTTCAGAAAAGGTTCCATAACCAATCTTTCGGGTTCTGATCTGTCCAACGGTATGTTTTATAATTCGGACAAACTTGCTTTGTTGAGCCAGAAAAATATCATGACGAGCGTCAGGGATATCAACATCTATAATTTCTATTATAAGGCAAATAATCTGGCGTCGACAAACGACACCGCATATCTTACCTGCATTGTTATGCACCTGAAAGCCGGCAGCTACCCTGCCGATGAAACAGAAAGAGCTGTGCAGACCAATAAGCTGATGACTTATCTCAATTCGCTTAACAAAAAAGCCAACTATTTGCTGATGGGAGATTTCAATGTTTATTCCAGTGATGAAGCGTGTTTTCAGAACATTATAAACCACTCCAATGCCAATATCAGGTTTTACGATCCTGTGAACATGGTCGGTAGCTGGAGTGGCAATTATGTTTATTGTGATGTCCACAGTCAGTCAACACATTCCAGCTCTTCAGGCTGTTTTTCTACCGGCGGTCTGGACGACCGGTTTGATTTTATTCTGCAAAGTGAATACATAAAAAACGGAACACAGCATTTTCAATATCTCAGCGGATCATACAAAACCATCGGCCAGGATGGGAACCATTTTAATGATGCCGTTACCGACGGAATAAACAACAGTGCACCGGACAGCATTATTGATGCGTTATATCAGATGTCCGATCATCTCCCTGTGGTCATGAACCTGAAAGTAAACCAGACTGTGGGCTCCGATGAACTCCAGGCTGGCAACATAGATGTGTTTTTCCCCAATCCGGTGACAGACTATCTTCGGTTGTCCCTGATGACCAGAACTGTTTCCACACTTGAATTCAGCATTATTAACCTGCTCGGTCAAAAAGTTTTTGCAGCTTCATATGAATCTGACGGGTCTTTTTTCAATTATCAAATTCCGGTCGGATCATTCACACAAGGGATTTATTTCCTGACCGTTACTGATGGAAAAAGCAAACCCGTAACTAAGAAGTTTTTAATAAAATAGTACAATACCAGTCCTGATTGGTTTATGAACAAACCTGTAATAAAAGCTGCTATTCATCAAAATATGAAAATGAAAGTAATCAAATAGTCATGCACCATTTTTTACGATAAGAGCCATGGCATCTACCTGAAAACGAACATAATAAAACCAACTATACAACTTTAAACATTTTTTTATTAATATGGAAAATAAAAAAACAATTTCTAATAAAAAGCCAATAAACATAAGTGAAGAAAAAAGACCCAAAAATCCATTTTTTTCTAAATTAATGTTTTGGGGATTATTTCTTTTGATCGGATTGACCATGGGTTTTTTTATCGGTAATCTATCAAAAAACAAAGCGCAAAAAGAAAAAGTCCAGGATGCCGAGGAATATTCTGAAATGAGGGCCGGAGGTTATGAATTTACGAATCCATTACTGGATTGTGACAATTATCGTGCATCCAGTTCACGAAATCTTGTTGATTTAAAAAACAGCCTTGATGAATATATTCAGGATGCCCTGGAAGATGACAAAGCAAAACATATTTCTGTTTATTACCGATCACTGAACAATGGCCCCTGGGTAGGTATCAATGAACATTATAATTACACTCCAGCCAGTTTGCTCAAAGTACCCATAATGATCGCCGTTTATAAAAAAGCCGAAAAAGACACCAATTTCCTGAAGCAGAAAATTCTGTTCGATAAGATACTCGAAGTTTCTACTAACCCTAATCTGGTTGACAATAAAAGTCTTCAAATCGGCAGTACTTACACTATTGAAGAACTTATTGAATACATGATAATCCATTCTGATAATAACGCCAAAGAAATTCTTATGGGATTAATAGGAGGTGATTATCTGATGGATGTTATGATCGATTGCGGCGTAAACCTCAAAAACAGAGATTTAACCATTGATTTCATTTCAATCAAAGAATATTCTTCTTTTTTCCGTATCTTATACAATGCCTCTTACCTCGACCGTGAAATGTCTGAAAAAGCACTGAAATTGTTGAGTAATGTGACATTTGATAAAGGATTGCCGGCCAAACTTCCCAAAGACATCAAAATTGCCCATAAATTCGGTGAAAGGGCTTTTACTTATTCCAATTTAAAACAGCTGCATGACTGCGGTATCGTGTATATTCCAAATTCGCCATACCTGCTGTGTGTCATGACAAAAGGTGATGATTTTAATAAATTGGTCAGTATTATTGCAGATATTTCCGAAATGGTTTATAATGAAACAAATACAAAATGATTATTCATGTGAACAGATAATTTATTAAAAATGAAAAAATTACTATTATACATAAGCTTTGTTATTTTTACAATTATCAGAATATCAGCACAAAACGGTCTGACATATGATAATAATGCTTATTTAAATGCAGATGAACAACCTTATATTATTGCAGAGCAGGTCAACGAAGGCAACCCGGGGCCTGATCAGATATGGGATTTCAGCGCCCTTAAACAATCAGGGGAGTTGACAAGCTACATGTACTCGGCCAAAGATATCGAAGGTTGTGTTTCATTTCCTGAGGCGAATATCGTGCTGCGTGAGAAAAACACGAATTATTTTTTTAAAGTAAGCCCTTCAGGAATGGATGAATACGGAAACTCTAATGAAAATTTTTCCGTAGTTTATGACAAACCTATTGTAAAATTTCCGTTTCCTTTCACCTATGGTTCTTCCTGTTCGGGAGTATACTCGGGTACGGTGCTCAAAAAGAATAATTCATATCCCATTTCGGGAACCTATTCCACGCTTGCTGACGGTTTCGGATCGCTTATACTACCCGGGAACATAAAGATTGACAATGTATTAAGAGTCCGTTTTGTCCGCAAACGCGATAACAGCGCGACAGAGTCGGTGACCTACCGCTGGTATGCCCAAAATTCCGATCCCGTGGTCCGGTATCCGCTACTTACCATAACATTTCACAAAAAAGGAACAAGTTCAAAAGCCCACATTGTGGCCTATTACGCTAATGCATACCAACTCGCCAATAACCAGGCAAACATCAACCCCTCTGAAATTTCAGGTGAATACACCTCTCCCGACGCAGGTATTTACGATGTGAAAATATCGCCCAATCCTTTTACCGAGAAAGCCCAAATTGAATATAGGGTTCCGGAATTATCCAGGATCAGGATAGAGGCGTTCGACAATACCGGCCGGATAGTGGAAAAACTGACGGAAGCCGAACAGGACGCTGGCCCGTATTCTGTTTTTTTCAAAGGCTCCGGGCAGTTCGTATATTATATCAGGTTCATCGCCAACGACAAGCTCATTTGTGTAAAAAAGATCATTCAGATGAAATAGTCCGGCATGATCACCTTGTCAAGGAAATGACGTCCTTGAACCTAATTACTTAATCCTGAATATCCTTATGTCATCCCCCATTCGCATCGCTGCAGTTTCTTACGCCAATACGTTTCCTTTTGTTTATGGAATAGAGAATTCAGGAATACCTGGAAGTTATCAATTGATTTTGTTACCACCCGCCCAATGTGCCGTCAGATTTGCTGCAGGAGAAGCAGATATTGCATTGGTACCTGCCGGTTCGTTGCCGGAACTGCCGGAACACAAAATTATCACGGATTATTGCATTGCAGCTGTCAGCGAAGTAAAAACCGTACTCCTGCTCAGTAATAAAAACAATTCAGAAATAAAATCCATTGGACTCGACCTTGAATCCGCCACTTCGGTGCGCCTCGTCAAAATTCTTGCCAGATATTACTGGAACATCAACCCTGAATGGCAACCCATAAATATAGCTGATTATAAAGATCATTCAGGTATCGATGCTTTTGTAGTTATCGGCGATAAAGCCATCGGACTATCCGGGCAATTCAAATATAAAAGAGATCTGGCTTCCGAATGGCAGAAATTCATGAACCTGCCTTTTGTTTTTGCTGTCTGGATATGCAGAAAAGATTTGCCCAACGCACAAATCCGGTACTTCTCATCAGTACTGAAATTCGGAATCGATCATATAGACGATGCGGTGAAAAAATACCAGGATGCGGTCGGTAAGCATTTTGATCTGGATAGTTATTACCGCAACAATATAGATTACCTTTTCGATCAGGTCAAGAAAAATTCTTTACAAAAATTTCTTAATTTTGTTTCTGATATTGATTATTGCTAATTCATGGGGTAAAAATAAATTTCGGGACTGAAATACCTGTTACATTAAGTTTATCACACAAACAATTCCTGAAGATGTTATACAGAATACCCGGATAACCGGCCATCAGCATAAGAGGTTTTTTCTGCAACAAAACAGGTTAAATATTGTTATCTCAAATATGTTTGAAACTTCACATACTAAAAATAGCGGTACAGTTCACCTTTTTCCGGCTTTTGTTCCGGAGTATTCAGGCTTTGAAACACAGGTCATTGAAAGTTACGGAGTTGACTTGCGTACCTACCTTACAAAGGCCTCCGAGGCCACCGGCGAGGATCTTACCGATTATAACATCATAAGCAACAACTTCCTGGACAACCAGCTCAGGTCGCAATATATTGCGTATATCATAAGCTGCTGCGCTTCGGATATTTTAAACGATAAAAAACTACGCCCTGATTATGTAGCATCATACAGCATGGGCATCTATGCGGCTATGTACCATAGCGGTTCGGTGGACTTTATCACGGGACTGAACATGATAAAAACAGCGTTTAATTTGATTGAAAAAAACCTTCCTGAAAAGGCAATGTCTATGTGTGCCATCGGAGGTCTGAGCCTGGATGATATCAATGAACTCCTCCTGCCCTACCCTTCGGATGTGTTCAACATTAACCGGAACAGTGAATTTTCATTTCTGCTGTCGGGCAGGCGTGAACATCTCGAACATATAATGAACAGGGCTATATCAATTGGCGCCATGCAAACCCGCATGTTACCCGTGGCACACCCCTATCACTCGCCTTTGCTGAAAGCCGCTTCACTTGAATTTAATAATGCCCTCCTGCATATGAAAATTGGAGAAAACACATTAAAATATGTTTCTTCCATCAACCAAATAATAGTTCAGGAGCGGAAAGATATTATTGCTGAACTCACGAATAATATTTACCAGCATTTTGACTGGTACAGTACCTTTACGTTTTTTCTGAATAATGGGATGAGGACTTTCATTGAATGTGGCGCCGGCGATAGTTTATACAGGATGGGAAAATTCATCGAAGGGGATTTCAGCATTTATAATTTAAAGAATTTAAAAAAATATGCTAAGCAGTAGAGAAGAAATACTTGATTTCATCAGGAAAAATCCATTGGCTTTCGTTGCCACCATGGATCATGACCAGCCCAGGGTGCGCGGGATTATGACGTACAAAACCGATGAACAAGGCATCGTTTTCAACACGGGAAAAAATAAAGATTTTTACAGGCAACTTATAGCCAATCCAAAAGTTGAATTATGCTTTTACAGCAATCATATACAGGTGCGTGTAACAGGGATTGTCACAGAGACTGATGAAGACCTTGCCCTGAAAAAGGAGATCGTGGCTTCGCGTCCGTTTATGCAGCCATGGATAGAAGCTGCCGGCTACGAGATCATAGGGCTTTTCAGAATTTGCAACTGTAAAGCACATGTGTGGAGCGCTGATGCTCCTATGGCACGAAAACGCCCGGTAGACTTATTCAGTTAATCCGGAAAAATCGTACCTTTGCATAAAATAATATTACATTGAAATTTGAAGAATTTGGTTTCGACGCGCGACTGCTCGAAGGAATAGATGCTATTGGTTATCAGTCCGCCACTCCTATACAGGAAAAAGCCATCCCTTTGATTATGCAGGGCAGGGATATGATTGGCTCGGCGCAGACAGGCACAGGCAAAACAGCTGCATTTTTATTACCCATTATTAATAATATCATCACATCAGAACATCATGATCATATAAAAGCTATGGTCATTGAGCCCACACGTGAACTTGCTGTTCAAGTGGATCAGCAGATGGAAGGTTTCTCGTATTTCACGCCGGTGAGCTCTATTGCGATATATGGTGGCACCGACGGGGCATCCTTCGGAATTGAAAAACAATCACTGACCGAAGGTGTGGATATGGTAATCTGCACACCCGGCCGCATGATTGCCCACCTGAATCAGGGCTATGTTGATCTTTCACATTTAAAATACCTGATTCTGGATGAAGCCGACCGCATGCTCGACATGGGTTTCTATGATGACATTATGCAGATCATTTCGTATATGCCGAAAGACCGGCAAAACCTGATGTTTTCGGCTACCATGCCGGAACAGATACGCCAACTGACGCGCAAGATACTGGTTGAACCGGAAGAGATCAGTATTGCTCTAGCAAAGCCATCAGAAAACGTGCTGCAATTGGCATATGTGGTTTACGGCAACCAGAAAGTACCACTGGTAACCCAGCTGCTTGATTCGAAAAAGCTCGGCTCTGTACTGGTGTTCTGTTCCACAAAAATCAGTGCCAAACAACTGAGCCGGGAACTTAAACACAAAGGCCTGAAAGTGGAAGAGATACACTCAGACCTCGACCAGAAAAAGCGCGAGGAAGTGTTGCTGGATTTTCGTAACCGGAAGCTGAATATACTTGTTGCCACGGATATTTTATCCCGCGGCATCGACGTAGAAGATATTGATATGGTGATCAATTACGATGTTCCCAACGACGGTGAAGATTATATACACCGTATAGGCCGCACGGCACGCGCCGAAGCCGATGGCATCGCCATCACCCTGATCAGCCCCGAAGAACAGCAAAAATTTGCCGGTATTGAAAAACTACTCGGCGAAGAAGTCCATAAAGGTGTCGTTCCGCAGATGTTCGGCGCATGTCCTTTATACGACCCTAAGGCAAACAGGCCGAAACCGCGTTTTGGCAGAAAACCGGGGAGAAATCAAAGAAACGGGAAACCCTGATATTTTTTATGCAGTTTTGCCTGCAGTTTTCAAAGTCTTTTTTACCAACCGGATATATAGTATTTGTTCCTTTTGCCATTTTTTTCCCGCCGTGGTGGAGGTTTTTTCGATTATCCCTCAATGTGTCAGGTAATTCACAACAACTCTTCGAGTTTGACAAGGTCAATAATAAAATCACTTGATTCATAGGTACTTCCGCTTCCTTTAAATTTTATTCTGATACTATCTGCCGGCACTAAATTTAAGGTATCCCTGATTGTGAATTTTTCCCAATTATTCCACACGCCGAGGTTTATTTCTTTGTTTTTTATTGTCAACCCATTTCTTATTTGAGACAGGGAAACGGTTGCCGAATTTTGACCTGAATTGAGCGTTGCATAACATGAAAGTGACAAAAATTTGTTCCCGGAAAAATTTGTCAGATACTTTTCAGCATAACTGAAGTGAAGTTTTTGGGCTTTTAAGTTCAATGCCCATTGTCCGCCGCCAGGGCAATCCGATGAAACAACAGTATCATATGGCACACCACTATAATAATCATAAAACAAATTCCAGGCGGTAATATCGGGGTTGTTATTATTTTCAAAACTTGTTTCAAATAATACGACAATTTGATCAGGTTCATCTGAAGGGGTAATCTCATTTTCTTTTGTGCAGGAACAAAGGATAAATAACAATCCAAAGATCAATATATTTACGTGTTTCGCATTAAGTCGTTTTAGCATGATGTATTACGTTTTGCTGCCTGGCAATTTTCATTCTCTTACTTTTTTTATGATGTCCATAATCTCTGATTTATTAGGAATTTCCATATTTGTCACGTAATAATGTTCAAACACAAAGTCTCCAAATTCATTAGATTTCTTTATACCTGATTCAATGAATGACCCTACCGCAACGTCCATAGGAACCAAAACTGTCAGTCCGACAAAAGTGTATGACATATCTACTTTTTCTATAACACAATTTAAATCTTTGGCCAAAAGGTTGAATTCTCCTATTATCAGGTTCATCTGTATCGAAGTGAAGGACATGTCTAATGAAGGCAGAACGAATAAATAATATCGTAATTTGTCTTGAAGTCCTCCGAGGCCAGTTGAGATAAAGCCAATACTTTCATCTGTCAAGAAGCTTTCAAGCAACATTTTACACTCTTGCATTGCTAAGACAGCCCAAAGTTTTAATTCTTTGTCAGGTTGCTTATAATATTTTTCAATCTGTCGGAATGAAGAAATCGTTCCAAGATGTGCTAAAAGTGTCAGGCCTTTTTTCTTGACTTCTATAGTTGCCCTTTTGTCAAAAAGGATGTTGCCTAATTTATTGGTCTCTGTCTCGGTCAACTCGCCAAAATCAAATGAATGGGAGTAGTCAAGGTATTCCTTTTGTGTTTGAAGGTCAATTCCTTCTTTTAGGATGTCGAATGTGTCAGGAAGATTTTCTAAAAATTCTCTTATTTCATCATGTTTGTCAGTCATTGTCTACTATGATTTTTGCTCGTGCATAACTCCTTTATCAGTACCCAATAATATAAATGTTTATCAGCTTTTTGATGTATAAGTACCATTAAATATCACTGTTGAAATCAAAATTAATATAATATCTTATATCAATTATCGAATTAAGGTTTTTTTTCGAGCTTATCAAAAATTTTGATCACCTCATTCTTTTCACCTTTTAGTTAAGCAAAGAACAAATCCTTCCGGAGTTTTGTCAGGGTTGTTTTTATATACTGAAATATTTTTGATTTTTTCTAAAAAAAAACCCTTGGTACTTGGACCCTTCCCGGGATAAATTGCTAAATAATTAAAAAGCCCGGACAGCCCTCACATAGGTTCCATATAGCTTACTGCCGCTCAGCGCAGGGCCGCCAATACCGAAGTCGAAAACCCACGCGCTGCTTGCATCGCCCTCCGACGACGTCCAGTAATGACCTCTCACGAATGGAATAGTTGATGGATTGCCATCAGTGGTGAGGGCTTTTTGCACTTCGTAAAAGTTATTCCAGATGTGGTTTAATTCGGCAACACCCGGCAAATACCAATCGCTGTATATGCCAGTGCCATAATCGGTATTGGTGTAATCGGCACAAAGCTTTGCTGAACTCACAGTATGACCGCTTTGCCCTGTTATAGCAGTTGTGTTGGTGGCACCATCCCAATCGTTGGTTGTGCCAACAGCACTATTTGTAACATTGCTCCATACATATAATGTACTAATGTCAACCAAACTCACAATAAGCCCGTGTTGCCCTGTTTCATCCACCCAAAACACCAGGCCACCCTGGGCCAGGTCGCCTGCAGAATAAGAGGTTACACTGCCCGTTGTGCTGATTACATTATTCGTTATATCTATTCCGGCACCGGCTGTCAGTTGGTCTTGTTTTTCGTTCCAGTTCATTGTATCAGTCGCTGAAATGCCGCCTGCTACCGAAGAAATAAATACAGGATCACTCTCGGTAACGGAACCTGTAAGAGATGCTGCTGTTTTTGCATGTAATGCATAAGGCACACTGATAAGCTGAGTAATACCCATGATCGCATAATTTGTTCCCCCATTCTGGTCGAGCTCCACCCGGATAAAATACGGACCGCTTGCCCAGTCTATACTCGCCATAGATCCGCTGACAAGAGTTCCCCCGCCAATATTTAACGCACTCAATCCGTACTGATTTGTTGTATCATGATGTGTTTCAACATAAACTGCGGTGCCGGAAACAGAACCCTGAATGAGGCTGATACGGAACGAAACCGGCTGATTGTCAAGAATGTCACCATTCTGATCTCTGACTGCTGCCTGGTAGTTAAACTTTTCAGGTGCCTGAGCAAACACATTTGCAACCATGAAAACGAATGCGAAAATGATAAATAATCTTTTCATCGTTTATTCCTCCTTATTTAATTTTCATTGGTTTTAATTGTATCATTCCTTTTTTTTTCTTGTATCAGAGTTACAAATCAGCTTGCCGGTGCATCCTTGCTCATAAACGATTTACATGCATTCGTATTGCTACTTTTACCATTCCCCGGCATTTATGCAATCCGTTTTAAATTGTAAATATCAGTATATTAACATATTGATTTTCGTTTTCAATACAATACAATTTTAAGTATTTGTAACCAATGATTTTTTCTATTATATATTATTTCAAAAATAATAAATATCAACTCAAATTAAAAATATTTTAACAATATTTTTTTTGTTTTTTTATTGGTAATTTGGCTCAATCAGAAAATCTGCAACATCAGTAGCTCAGATAAAATCGGAAATAAGTTGTTTAACAAATTGCGTTTCTCAGGTTATTCAATCTTTTATATGACATCATAATACGATTTGAAAAACATAACAGTAGAAACTTTGTTTCCAAATGTTTGTAATTCTGCCGGGGAGGAATTGGATACTATCGGTATACACAAAATAAGAAACTGCAGTATGTCTTTGCTTTGAAAAACCCGGCAAAAGGACTTTTTAGAGTTTGTCCATAATGTCCGACTGCATCGTTATTCTTGTTTTGAAAACAGCCATCCGCCACCTGGCGGACTCCTTGACTTTCAAAGCTCCGAAAGCCCGCCTGAATGGCGCAGTCGGGCAGGCCTCGAATTCAAACATTCTGATTCAAACTCTGACTTTATGGACAGATTCTATTTATTCTTTCACTTTAGTATCATTTGAACTTATCGTAGCGTTTTTGTGCGGGCCATAAGGATCATTTGTCGCAGGCTTTTTCTACGCCTACAAGCTTTCAGGTTTTTGCAAAATCCCAGCCTGCATCTTCAACCCTGAGTTATGATTGAATATTACCGACCCACCGGCATCACCGCTTCCGGGGAAATTTTAATCTTTACAGTATTTCCGGTATGAATATTAATGCCCGGCATATCTTCTTCGGGCACCCTGGCAAAAAAGTTCACTCCTGCATCCACCACAACGCTGAAAAAATCCGGCGAAGGAATTATATCCGTCACCCTGCCCTCAAATATGTTTAACCCTGAAAAATTGGCGGATGGCAGGATTTTCACATCCTCTTCCCTGATAAAAACCGGAGTGCCTGTTGCACATTGGTACGATGAATAAATCTCAAAATCTTCCGGTAGCTTATGACGGTATAGTTCGCCTGCCTTTGATATTTCGATACCGGTGAAAAAATTCCTTATTCCCGTGAGAGCACATACAAAACGGCTTGCAGGATTTCTGAAGACTTCAGCCGGAGGCCCCGTCTGCTCAATGCTGCCTGAGTTAATTATCGTCAGTAAGTCGGCCAGGGCGTATGCCTCATAGTAATCATGTGTCACATGTATGATCGTCTGACCGGATTCTTTTAATTTTTTCAGCAGTCTGATCATATCGTATTGTATCAACACATCCAGTGAGGATAGTGGTTCATCGAGCAACAATACCGAAGGTTCCATCGCCAGTGTCCTTGCCAGCGCAACCCTCCTCAGTTCACCGCCCGAGAGGCCGGATGGCTTACGGCAGAGCAGATCCTTTATATTCATGGCTTCGGCCCATTTCAAAACCCTGCCCCTAATTTCATTCTTTGTAAATCCTCTTCCATAACAGGCATAGGCAATATTTTTTTCCACACTCATATGGGGGAAAATTGCATTATCCTGAAAAACCAGCCCCACACCACGTTTATTAGCCTTCAAACGGGTGATATCCTCTCCGTTAAAAAAAACACTTCCGCTATCAGGCTTCCTCAGTCCCGCAATGATCTCAAGCAACATGGTCTTACCGGCTCCCGACATCCCCAGTATCACAAAATATGCTCTGTCGGGTACGTCAAATGATACGTCCTTTAAAGCAAAATTGCCGGCTTTTTTCGATATTTTCGTTACCTCAAGCATTTTTTGTCCTTGCCAGTAATCTCAGAATAATAAAGAATAATAATGATACGAGGATAAAAATCACGGCTACCGGACGCGCATAAGCCAGTCCAAACGATCCAAAGCGTTCATAAATCAATACCGGAGTTACCATGGGATGGTAAGCCACAATGACAATAGCCCCAAACTCGCTCATGCCCCGTGCAAACATCATGATGAGGCCGGACACTATGTTTTTCCATGCAAGAGGGAGCGACACGGTGAAAAACACCCTGAAAGGCGAAGCGCCAAGAACAAGTGCAGCATTTTCAAGTCTCACGGGAACACTCATAAAACCATCACGGGCCGAATTGATCAGAAAGGGAAGACTTACAAAAGCCATAGCTATTGAGATACCAGCCGGATGGCCCACCAGGTCGATACCGAAAGCAGAAGCCGTTTTTCCCACAACCGTATCGCGAGAAATAAATCCCAATATTGCAATACCGGCTGCCGAATGAGGGATAACAATGGGCAGGTCGATGATGCCGAGTACCAATCTTTTCAGATGAAAGTCTTTACGTGCGAGAATATAAGCCAGAGGAACAGCTCCGAAAGCAGCAAAAAGTGTCGCCGCCATGGCAGTGAATAAGGTCAGCCAGATGGAATCACGTACTTCCGTATCCTGCGCTGTTTCAAAGATAGCCGACAACGGCGTGGCAAAAAACATACCTGCTACAGGCGCAATAAGAAATATCAATAGCAGCCCGCCCAGTAATATAAGCAGAAGCCTGAAAGGAGAGATCATACTGTTTTTTTCAATCATTACATCAAATTCAATGCATTACCTGTTAACACAGCGGATCTCAGTCAGCGCCTTGACTGCACGGTCGCTGAAAAAATCCATAGGTGGAAAGAGCCGGAAAACAGCGTCGTCTTTTTCTTCAGGGCCGGCGGCAATAAGCAGCAATTCGGCATGATCGTTGCGGTTCATCACCTCGCTGTAACTATATACACAACGATAACCATCTTTGGCCACGGCCACAATCAAGCCCTTCTGCAGGCGTTCCAGGCTCATCGAAAAATCCTTCTGGAGGATATCCTTCATCATAACACCTTTAAAAGGCTGAGTGCTGTGAATTCCCCTGCCCCGGCCATAAAAAATTGCAGGATAGTTCTGTTGCAGCAAGTCTGCGGGCATATTTTTTATGATCTCACAATCCATCTTACCGTCAGAAATTCTGAATTCCGGACTGTATAAGGGTTTCATGCCTTTCTCAATGGGAACATCATCCAGCGGATAAGAAACGACGGAAATTTTTACCGGGTTTGAAATATTTCTCGCGGTGATCAGGTCGCTGGCGACCACCAGCCGGGTGTTTTCAGGCAAGGTCCACAGCTCTTTGGTTTTGCTGGGCACTATCCTCATGACATCTGTAGCAATCAGTATTTCATGACGGTGTATAGGATAATAAATCTCACCCCAGGAGAGCACTACTTTTTCACCTTTATTATTCTCGATCTCGACAAACAGGTCAATTATTGGAGGGAAATCTTCCTCATTTTTCTTTTTCAATATTATCTGGTTCAGAATATCATAAACGGAATATCCGTCATAGCGGTAAGCGCCATAAAAAGAATCTGCCGGGGCTTTGTAAATGGTTTCCTTTACGATAACACTTCTCTTTGTCAACTTTGAAAAATCAACGGTACCCGCATTTGCCACTTCCCCAGCCACCTCAATTTTGCGGTCGCCTTTCAGGGCAAATGTTTCGGCATTGTCATAAAAGTCATTGGTTCTGTCAGCCGTATCGGCAGGTATGGCAGCTCCTTCTGCTGTGTTTTCTTTTTGTGTTTGATGGCATGAAGCCAATATGGCTGCAGCAAATAGTAATGCTAATAGTTTAATCTTTTTCATAGTCGTTTGTTATTATTAATAATTACAATATATTTAATTTTATTGTGTTTCTCTATTATTTGCGCTAAAGGTATAACTTATCTTTCCAAGGACCATCCTCCCCGGAGATTTATAGCCCTTGCTATTGATATAAACGATGTTGAATAAATTATCAATATCGATGCTGAAGTCAAATGGCCCGACATTCTGCCAGACCTTGATATCGGTGATAAACCGGGCAGGATACCTGTCGGTCATCATAAAAATGTTGTCCACGGTGTTATCGTCTTTTATCCAGCGGGTACCTGTATATTTTCCGGATACACTAAGGTTAAAATAATCCGTTCGCAGACTGATACCGGATGAAAACTGGTGCATAGGTACGTCGGGCAGGAACTTTCCGGTCAGGTCGCGGTCTGCCGCTGTATTAGGCACAAACCGGCTAACGGTGGAATGGTTAAACGTATAGTTGATATAGGCCCTTAGATATTTTCCAATAGGAGCAGACACATCGGCTTCCAGTCCATAAATATTCACGCTGCTGATATTGCTTACCTGGTATATGGGGGCTATGGTGTACCCCAGGTTCACCGAGTCGGCGGTGGAAAGCAACGACATAAAATCCAGGCCTTTGGAAAAATAAACAGAAACCTCAGTTTTCAGGATTTTGAAAAAAGTGTTATCGGCGCCTAACTCAATATTGTACAGGTGTTCAGGTTTTATGGCCGGGTTGGCCACCCTGAATCCGTAGCGGCTTTGTTCTGAACGGCAGAGGTCGTCGAGCACCGGCGCACGAAAACCCCGGGCTATGGAAATATACATTTTCATGCTGGGAAGCGGGCTATACTGAAGGGTCAATTTAGGATTGATGGAGATCCAGAACCGGGGATCAATGCCATCAAACTGAAAACCGGTGAGATACTCCACGCTGTATGAAGGGTGTTCGATGGCGAAGGTTGCATCATGGAACATTGCACCATCAGCACGCAGCCCCGCCAACAGGTTCCATTTGTCTTTTCCGAAGGTAAGTTTATCCTGAACAAATAAGGCATAGGTATTCATGGTGCCGCTGTTGCTGATAAGGTCGGTGGATGTATAATAGATATCCTTTCCGTTAACCTTTCCGATTTTTGCCTCTCCGCCAAACGTTATTTCGTTTTTCTTTCCGACCGGAGATTCAGCCCATATACGCAAGCCATAATCTTCTCTCCGTGAATCCACCTCATACAACGTATAAGCGCCATCGCTGTAATACTCATTCATACGGAAAAATTTTTCGTATAGGCCGTAAACGTTGGAATATAGCCGCCAGTTTTTCACCTGCCCCTTATATTTGATAAAAGCCCGGTACGTATCGCGTTCGGTATTTGACCCGACGTCTTCATAAATTTTTACACCACGCCCCCGGATATCATTAAAATACTGAAATGATAACTCTATGGTATTGTTTTCGTTGATATAATATCCCAGCGAACCTCCGGCAAACCACTCTTTGAGAAAAACCGGCACCACAATGGAATCATTTTCTTTAATGATCTCATCCGGCGTATTGATGTATCCATCGCTGACATGATGATTAAAAAAAGTCTTCCAGAAAAACAATCCTTTGTAAAACGACCCGGACAGATCGGTTTTTAATTCAAGCGTTTTAAAGGTTCCGGAAGAAAGGCTGATTTTACCGCTTAGCTTACCGTCGGGAGGTTTGCTCATCATATTGATGATGCCGCCCATAGCATTTGATCCGTAAAGCGCTGAACCGGGGCCTTTGATAATCTCAATTTTGCCAATGTTGTCTTTATCAATAATGTTCCAGTTTACCGATCCTCCATCAGTTTTGTTGAGCGGCACACCATCATACACGATCAGCGTACCGGTCTGCGAACCGCCTCCAATGCCCCGCAACGCCACCACGGTGGTGGAGGAAAAAATACCAAACTCATTGCTGACGTTGACACCCGAGACGGCATCAAATAATTTACTGGCTGATATAGATGGAATACGTTTAATTTCCTGTTCATCCATTAGTTTGGTCCTTACAGGTATATCTATCTGATCAAAGTTGTTGCCGCTTTCAGTCCGGATAACGACTCCGTCAATAGTTACATAAGCTTTTGCCAGTACAAAATCAAGTTTCAGTACCGTATCATGGTCAAGCACGATATTTTGAGATACAGGTGCATAACCCACATGAGTAAGTTCCATTTGATAGGAACCTTTTTTTACTGAGTTTATCATGTAGTAGCCCGATTCGTTGGAAATAGTTCCGAACCGGGTACCTTTCAAAATCACGTTTACATCCATAATTGGCTTATGGTTACTATCCATAATGTAACCCTCAACAGACTGAGCTGGTACGGCAATAGCCATAAAAACAAGGACAATATATGATGCGATTTTTCTCATCTAAAAAAAGACTGTCAGCAGGATCACTGCCGACAGTCGCAATTAACAAAATATTCCTGTAAAATTAGTCAATTAATATTTTTCTGCTGACAACTTTTGATTCATTTTTGAAATGCAGAAGAACAATATACAAACCAGAATCAAAACTATTTACATTTACTTTCACCCATTCCTTCTGTTTATCCGAAGAATAGACTCTGGCACCGAGCATATTATATATTTCAGTTTTAGTTATTGTTTCGGAAGATTCAATATTAAGAATGTCCTGACACGGGTTGGGGTATATATTTACATTGTTTTCATATATGAAATTTGATATTCCGGCTGTGTTTGTACCCGTAACGACAATATCATCAATCTTTGAAACTCCCAGAGAATCAACATCTGCTCCCCCGGTACTTTCATTGGAAGTCATGACCCAGCGCAGATATACTGAAGTTGTACCCGGATCGTCCACTTCATCGGGCAGAGCCAGTTCATTAAGCGCTCCCGACCAGTCGTTGGCCACGGTGATATTTCCTCCGGTAACATCCGTCCATGTGCCTGATCCTCCGAGCTTGTACTGTAATTTCCAGTATTTCGGCCCGGGATTTGTTCCTCCCGACCGCTGTTTCGATGATACTTTCATATCTATATAATCATCAGCTTTGAATTTTATAGACCAGAATTTAAAATTTGCTCCGTCATTCCAGCCTGCAGCAGTAGCAGAATAATTTGTGCTCCCGTTAGTATATTCCAGTGTTCTTACCACTGCCGAATCATCTTCGGCCCTGATATCATAGGTAAGGTTGTTAGCCAGCCCGAAATCGGCATTGAATTCCAAACCGCTGGTATCCGCAAAATTAAACCCGATAATGGTGTCACCGGTAGCCACAGGAAGATCTTCCGTTCCTAAAATAACAATATCATCTATGAGTGATTTCCCTGCAGCAAGGACATCAACATTATTCGTTGACGTGTTGGAAGTCATTATCCAGCGGATATAAATAGAAGTGCCGCCCGGAACGGTTACCGGTATGGAAAGCCCTGATACCACACCTCCTGCCCAGTCATTGGTACATGTTACGGTTCCACCTGTAATATCAGTCCATGGTATTGCCCCCCATTTATACTGTACCTTCCAGTCTTTAGGGCCAAAATCCGTTGCATCAGATCTTTGTTTGGAATATAATACCAGGTCATGATAACCTTCGGCTTTGAATTTAATGGACCAGAATTTTGTGGCATTGCCATTATCCCAGTTTGTAACCATTTCGGCATAGGTTGCATTGCCGGGTACGATCTGTGTTGCTCCCGTGCCACCTTCATGCATGATCGTTCTTGAACCCACATTGTCGGCAATTCCTGCATCGGCAACGGTATCTGCCAGTCCTCCCGTCGGAAATGTCCATGCTACAATCGTGTCCTGTGCCTGAGCTATAAATGACGTCAGAGCAAAAGACACCGCGATAAAAAGTAATCTTTTTTTCATAATTTTTTGTTTTTGATTAACACTGTGTTTATATATTTAAATATTACATTTGAATTTTCATTGAGAACAAAACACTTCCTGTTGTATCCAGGTCGGCCTGATGAACATAGATCATCCCTTTTTTCCCGGCTGCGGTCATAAACGGGATCAGCGTTCCGCTGGTTGCCCATTTATATTTCTTTTTTCCCCATACATCGTCATACGTAACGATAAGCAAACTGTCGTTGTGGGCATTATTAAACGCTGTTGCATTCAATCCGCTATGCACAGAAATGTCGTATTTGGTATAATTTCGTGTTGTCCAGTTCACCAGGCCGGGGTAATAAATATCATAGAGATCCCCAGTTGCGGTAGTTTCTTCACCCGGTGATGAAAATGTCGGTGAAGGCAACAAAACACCATTGTCGTCTTTCCAGTTGAAATAGGTGAGAAAATCCACTTTATCCTGATGCAACGATGCTGAATCGTCAAAATAAACCTTGTTCAGCAGGGGAAGAAAATAGTGGCCATAGGAATTGTTTAACTGGTAACCCATTCTGATGTTGGAAAATTCATAAATCCCCCCGAACTGTGAGTTGGGATCTTTGATGATGGTAAGAGATACGGTCGCTTCATTACGGTTCCGGTCCATCACCGCAAAAGTCCATTCCACCTGGTCTTCCACATTCTGATAATAAGTCAGCCCGGTGACAAAACCTGCGGAATTCAGCCCCGAATCCAGAACTGTTTTCATATTACCATTATAGTATTTCTTAACCGTAAAGTTGGTAAGGTTGGCATCAGGCCCATTGGCTTGCACCTTAAAACGGATGGGTTGTCCGATGGCCAAGGTATCCCCATCATGGTTGCATCCTGATTCAAAAATCAGGCTTATAGTTGGTGGCAGCGGATCGGTTTTTTTCTTGCAACCATAAAAACATAACGTGGCGACAATACACAAAGTGATGATTTTCAGCCTATATCCTGAAAAAGAAAATTTACGAATGTTTTTGATAATCATATCGGTAAATGTTTATTTATACCTTTTTACAAGCATCAGAATAAAACCTTTTTGGAAATGCAAATTCCTGCATATCGGGTGCGAAATTATAAAAAAATGTAACATTACCCATACAATAAAATCAGTTGATTTGTTTTTGAGGCAGGGCATATTTTTTAAGTTCCCCGGGTATCTTATCGTAAGTATTTGTCGGTGCGGGCACAACAGAGTGTTGGCCATTGGCTTCCAAAATGGCCATTCCCCCATCCGAATCGAGAAAATACGTTAAAAAAGTTATAGCAAGATCATAATTTCTTGCATTTTGTGGAATGGTAAGTCCATAGACCATGGGAGCGCCTTTTTCAATTATTTTTTCTCCGGGTTTTTTACCCGCGGTTTCTATGCTTACTGTTGCATATACATCTGATAGCTCTTCGGACTTCAAATTGATCTCATCCGGAAGTATGAGATATTTCAGCTTATGTTGCTCAGCCACCGAGCGGTACAAAAAAATATAATCCGCAACATTTGATTCCAGAAGGGCTATCAGGTCGGTTTCTTTGGGACGGATATAATTATTGTCTTTAGCGAGCATTTTTTTTGAAAGGCCGCGTACTTTATAGTATTCCTGCGCAAGTTTCATGGTCAGCACTGCCCTGACACCGCAGGGATCGCTCTCGGGGTCGCTGCGTCCGAAAACCACGTCCTTTTTAAGTAATATGTTGAACCAGTTATCTTTATTGATCTCGCTGGCATAGCGGGATTGGGCCGTATAAACAATAGCCATTTCATTGGTTGCAAACTTAATATTCCAGGATGCCCATTCGGGTATTAACAAGTCATCAATCACCTTATAATCAGATGAAAGCAAAATATCACAGTTCCTGTTCAGGTCTCTTATTTTTCGGGCGCAATCCTTGCTGCCTGCAGCTTCGGTAAGTACTTTCACCTTGGGATGGCGTATCTTAAACGAATCACAAACCGCTTTTACAGGATACGACAGGCTGCCGGCATGAAAGATGACTAATTCGCCTTTCAGTGTGTCACTGTTTTCCCCCGCCTGATTTTTATTCTTGTTCGAATTGCCACATGAACTGATCATTGCAACTGTAGCCAAAATCAGTAGAACAAACTTTTTCATATCTCAACTATTTCCTGCAAAAATAATATTTAATTGGATATGAACATCATTGCATAACCGTATGGACTGAATGTTTTTTTAATAACAGAACCCATTTTTCAGAAAATTTGAAATTTTTCTTTGTCGCAAGTTAAAAATGATTACTTTTGCACCCACCTTTGCCCAGGTGGTGAAATTGGTAGACACGCCAGCTTGAGGGGCTGGTGCCCGTACGGGTGTGCAAGTTCGAGTCTTGTCCTGGGCACAACAAAAAGCTATCCTGCCCGGATGGCGGAATTGGTAGACGCGCTAGTTTCAGGGACTAGTATTCGTAAGGATGTGCA
>DAOORA010000002.1:0-139738 GCA_035389045.1 Bacteroidales bacterium
AAATGATAAAGCTTCAATTACAACTAGCTAATTTGCAATCAGTTTAAAAAGATGTCATTGGTAGCCGGACACAGCGTGGCAATGAGAATTGAGTCCGTGTCGAAGTGTGACATACAACGGTCGTCTTCGACAATCTTCTCCTTCCACTTTCGTTTCAGGAGAAGCTGCTCTGACTGACCGTGGTTTTGTTCTTTTTGACTATATGTAAAAAAGTTGTTTCCCATAATGTTAATCTCTTTGAAAACCACAAATGATTGGTCTTTATCAATTTTTTTATGCGAAACTTCAGTTATATTTATACAACAGCACCTGCTTTTTTTCACAGAAATTTCAAAATTTTTTTCTGTAATGTTTTTTTTGTAATTTAGTAAGACTTTTCACTAGTTTATTGAGTATAAAACAATTTATAATGTTTACCCTCAGGCAAGCTTTTTTATAAAACATTTCATTATTTTGTGAATTATCAATAATAATCAAGTATATATCAGTTATGGGAACAATATCTATGAGTACATTAAAATCATCCATTGATAAAGAATTGTTGGCTTTATATAAAATCGATACTAAAAGTAAGATGTGGGAAGAAAAGTGGATAATAATTGAAGAGCAATTAAAATGTTATTCACAAATCCATGTAAAGCAGTGGCCTGCGGTTCCGGAACAAACTGATGGTGATGATATCACCGGAAAAACAATTTCATATTATAAAAAAAAACTTTGTTTAGCGAAAACAGAAAAGAAATTTTCAATTAATTATTACATAAAAGCGCTTGATAGTTTTTATTTATATGAAGTTCTTTTCAGGCACAAGAATAATTACATAGAATGGAACTTGCGATGGATAAAACATTACAAATTCATAAAAGGAGTTATTAAATATATCATTAAGCAAACAGAATGGCCCGATGATTTATATCATGATTGCCTTATAAAATTTATTGAGACGATTAAGAAAGAAAAAAAGGATTTTAATAAAGATCCATTTTTACCTTATTTCGAAAAAATTTGTAGTAACAAACATAAAGATGAAAAAAAGAAATCAACAAAGCAACCTAAAACTGTCGTAATTGATGCTGGCATGGATAAAAAAGAGGATACTGATGTTGAAGGTTTTTTATGCCACTTATCTAATAAAAACGAGACTTTTTTTTATGGAACAAGTAGATTTAGTCCAGATGATAAATTGAAGTTTATTGATGTGATGAGACAAATTATAGAAAGGGCAAGTGATCCGCACATTTCTCTCACTTTTTTAGTTGAAAAGCTTTATTTATCACCAAAGGGTGGAAAGATTTATATATTAGATGAAAGTAATAAAATAGTAGAAGATGAAAATGAAAAGTTTGTAACAGTAAACGTAAATAAAGCCTATATGGAACTTTTCGGCAATAAAACCTTATTTGAAATACAAGCTTTTTTTCTGAATTATATGGATAGTCTTGGTTATGTTCTTAAAGAAAAAGATTTAAAAAACATCAATGATAAATTATTTCAGTACAAGGATGGTAAAATGTTTGGAGACAAACAATTGGCGGAATTTTATAATGGTTTAAAAGACCCCATACATGCAATTGAAATGTGGATAAATAGATTTCAAGATAGTATCAATGATTTAACTATAGACTCAAATGGAAAAGAAAAATCAAAAAATAAAAAAAATGTTAAAAGCTAAGGGTTCAAAGTGCAAAAAAGATGATGAAATATGGAAATTCCTTAAGAACGAGATGTCGGATGAAGAAGAGGCCTTATTCACGCTTCACCTGACCGAATGCGACCTCTGCCTTGAACTAACGAAACAGTATCTCCAGTTAAAAAAAGAAGTGGATATAATGTCGGCTGTGAATGTGGCTGATACCGGAAAAACCGTTTCAATTGTTAGCCAAATAAAGGAAATGCTGGATGGGCTAAAAAACAAAATCTCCACAGAAATAGAAAAGAACCTGAGATTGCTGCAAACATATGGAGATGCCTGGTTCAATGAAAAACAGATGCTGCCTCTTATGGCTACTAAAGGTAAAAATAAAAAAGCAGGGGAAATAAACCTCGCCTATAATAAAGGGAATATAAAAAAGGATTTTGAATTTGAATATTCTGATGAAAGCAAGGAATTAAGGATCTGGTCGGATAATATACATGCAAATAAAAAAGTTTTCGTTTTTGGAATTGATAAACCTTATTATTTTGAATATTCTTTATTTGAACCGTCATTAGGAAAATACAGAGCGCTTTTCCGCAAGGTAAAAGGAAAAAAGTTTGTTGTTTATCTGGAAAAATAAATCGGCTGCCCGGTTTTTTCTGCCTTATCTGATAGCTTATGATAAAATCATTTTATGTAGTGTCTAAACGAAAACTCCATTTTCTTCGTTATGCTTGCTCCAAAAATGCTCATTTACCCCAGTAAACTCCGCTTTTTGTCGCTTCGCAAGCCTCGAAACTGAACTTTTCGTTTCAGACACTGGGTTTTCGCTCAAACACAATGTAGCAAAGCATTTCCTTATCATTTGCTTATTGTTTGTTGCATGTAATTACCGAAATAACAGTTATGAAAAAGGCGACAAAATAAAGGGTAGAATAATTGCTGTGGTTGACGGCGACACCTATGATATTTTACTAAAAAACAAAAGAAAAATACGGGTCCGTATGGAGGGGATTGATGCTCCTGAAAAGGGAATGTCTTTTTACAGGGCAGCAAAAAATCACCTGGCACGGCTGTGTCTTTTAAAGACGGCTACGGTAAAGATTACGGGCAGGGATAAGCACGAAAGGTTTTTGGGGTTTACATATCTTGACGATGGCACAGAGTTGAGCCACGAGATGATAAAATCCGGACTGGCATGGCATTTTAAGAAATACAACTCCGATGCAGACCTTTCTGCCCTGGAAAAGGAAGCAAAAAAATCCGCTGTGGGCTTGTGGAGCGAAAAAAATCCTGTCGCACCCTGGGAAATCAGAAAACTCAGAAGAAACGGTAATACCTCCCAAAAATCGTCCGGAATAAATTACCATCAGGGTGCGAAAACCGATAATTAGTGACTGTCCATAAAGTCAGAGTTTGAACCAGAATGTTCGAGTTCGAGGCCTGCCCGTCCGTAGCCTGAGCACAGGCGGGCGGACTTTCGTAGTCTTGAAAATCAAGGAGTTTACTATGATAAACGACTGTTTTCAAGACAAGAGTAACCCTGCCCGACTGGCGTCAGTCAGGCGGGGAAGAAATCGGACATTATGGACAAACTCTAATTAATCCCTTCTGTATATTTAGAAATTGTTTTTATCACATAAACTGATTTATTCACAAATATAGCAAATTATTTATCAAAAAAAAATACAAAAAAAATATTTTTTAATAAAACATTTTGTAAGTTTGCTTCAAGAATACAAAAAAATGTTCAAAATATATTCAAAAGTCATTTTCATTTTTTTATGTTGTTTTTTTCTTTTATGGTCTTGCGACTACAGGCAAAGAGGGAAAAAACACGATTCCTCCGGGATTGATTCGGTACCGGCACACAAAAAAGACACAACGGCTAATCCTGTGGCGCCTATTACTGTAAATATCTTTATTGAAAACTCGGGCAGTATGGATGGTTATATTACAGGTACGACCTATTATAAAGATGCCCTGACCGATTTGCTGGTTCAATTAAAATTTTTTTATCACGAAGAAAATATAAAAATTAATTTTATTTGCGATGACATTTTTCCTGCCAATAATGAGTTTACATCGCAATTTGTAAGAAATTTATCTAAAAACACTCCCGAATGGAAACAGCATAAGTCATCAGGTTCAACAAACCTGAATGAAATTATTAAAAAAATATTGAATAATACTCACACTAACAACATTTCAATTCTGATTTCAGATTGTATTTATTCAATCAGTGGAAACTATACTGAAGGCCTTCTATCTCAAGAAAAAAGTCTGACAAAAGACGCCTACCTGACCAAATTCAGACAAATGGAACTGATAACAACAGTTATTCAACTCCAATCTGATTTCACGGGAAAATACTGGGATAAAAACAACAGGCCAACATTTATCCCTAATAAACCAAGACCATACTATCTGTGGATTATAGGCGATCATAAAAGCATGGATGATTTAAATTCCAAAATTAAATTTGATAAAATTAAAGGGTTCAAAAATAGTTTAACTATGGTAAAAACGGATACTGCCCTGAGTCCGTACCATACCATTTTAAAATGCAGTTATACCAAAGGAAGATTTCGCCCCATCCGCTCCCGCTCATGTAAAGAATACATACATGGTATTGAAAATATTGAATTACCAAAAAACAGGAATGCCGGGCAGGTACATTTTCAATTTGCAATGGCTGTAGATTTAAGCAGCGTGCCCGTTGATAGCGCTTATAAAAAAAATAAAAACAATTATATTGTTACTGGCAATTATGAAATTAAAGACATTGCCGAGTTAAAGAAAAAAGACCTTTGCCCCTACGACCGGAATATGATTGGCCCATCTTCGGCCACTCACCTTATTATATTTTCTGCCAAAACGGATGCATTGGACGACCTGACCCTGGCATTGAAAAACCGAATCCCGCAATGGGTTTACACTACGGATACCAATGATGATATAAATATTATGAATTGCCTTGACAAAACATTCGGATTCAAATATCTGATTGAAGGTGTTGATGAGGCTTATAAAATCATCTCCGGCAGTAATGATACTTATTTTACAGTTAATATTTCTATTAAAAAAGCGGCCCAAAGCTCTGCAATAAAAACCATTTTTATTTTTATTGTACTTGCCCTTATTGCGGCTGCAATATTTATTTTGATTAAAAAATTAAAAGACAAGAAATATGAATGATTTTTTTGGCCTTATCTATGAATTGGGCGGGTTGTTTTATATTGACAATTTTTCAGAGGATCTGTTCGACAACAACCTTTATCTCCCGGTGGGATTAACTCTTTTTATATCTGGACTGGTGTTTATGGCAGCATATTACTACCTGGTGAACCATCCGCGTTTTAACCGATGGTATCACTGGCTATTTTATATTGCATTAGTTGGTATCATCAATTTTCTGGTGGCTTATTTTATTACAAAGAATAATTTAACGATTATTTATGAAAATGAGGGAAACACCCTGCCTTATTACGGTCAGTTCTACACGTTTTCTTTAATAAATTTTATATACACATTACTTTGGTGTACTGTAGTTTCTTTCATAATCAGGTGGGGAAGCCGGAATTGCTCCACCACCCCGTTTCCAAATTAAAAATATTTTACTATGGCTAAATTATACATTTTTGCAATTGGCGGCACAGGCGCCCGCGTTGTCAAAGCCCTTACCTTCCTCCTCGCATCGGGTGTCGAAATTAATGCTGACGAAGTTGTACCCATACTTATTGATCCCGACAGTTCAAACGGTGATCTGAGCAGGACGGTAGATGTCATGAATTTATATAACAATATAAGGGAAAAGATTAAACAAACGTTTACACTAAACACGCCTGAGAGAAAAGTAAACGGTTTTTTTGAAAAACCCATCAGAGATATTTTTCCGGGTTTCCCTTTCAAATACAGGTTGAATTTAACTCCTAGTGTTGGTTTGGCGGGAAATACATTTGGAAATTATATTGATTATAACACAATTGGTGGAAATAATCGAAAGCTTGTTTCCCTTTTATTTTCCGGCAACCATACAATAACAAATAATAAAGGTTCGCTCGAAGATCAGGATCTTTTTAATTTAAACACTGCTGTTGGAGTAAAAGGAAACCCCCAGATAGGCAGTGTTATTTTGAATCAGTTTAATACACTTTCATTTAATAATGATTTTGCTGCTTCTTTTACAAATAATGACCGAATCATGTTTGTCAGCTCTATTTTTGGAGGGACAGGCGCTGCCGGATTTCCATTGCTTTTAAAATACCTTAGGAATTTGAATAATCCTGCGATTGCCGGGGGTGTACCTAATAGTGCACTTATTGCCAGTTCAAAAATCGCGGCCATCACCGTATTACCTTATTTTAACCTTAAGCAGGGTGAAATTGATGGCTCAACATTTATTCCCAAGACAAAAGCCGCTTTGGAATATTACAAAAATAATGTTGGACCAAGCCTTGAAACAGTTTATTATATTGGTCAAGGACAGGGATTGTATCAAAATAACCCTGGTGATAACCAACAGAGAAATGATGCGCACTTTATCGAATTGGCATCAGCTCTTTCTATTATTGATTTTATGAGTATTCCCAATATAAATTTTGTATTGGATGGTAACGACCAAAGGACAACAATTTATAAGGAATACGGGTTATCAGTAGACCTTTTAGACGGCCAGTCAATTACATTTAATGAACTGGGTGCTGTTACAAAAAGTTTGATTGAAAACCCCTTATGCCAATACAGATTATTCCTTTTTTACCTGCAAAAAATATTCGAGAAAATTAAAATCAGGCAGCCGTGGTGCCAAAGAGGAATCTTGATTGACGAAGATTTCAAAAATTCTGATTTCGTAAATCACATTAAAAGTTTTAATAAAAACTTTAGTGATTGGTTTACAGAGATGGAAAAGAATAAGCCTGCATTTATGCCTTTTAATTCCGACGCCGGAGAAGAAAATGTTTTTATGCTTATCAAATCAATTAAAGGAAATTCAGGATATAAAAGAAATTTTGCCTTATTTGACGATTATCTGAATGCTGCAGAGCGGCACACAAGCCGAATGCCACAGGAGCAAAAATTTATCAGCACCTTTTATCTGGCAACAAAAAAAATAACGGATAAATTATTGAAGACAAATAAAAATTAATAAATAAAACAATATTATTTATGAAAGTATTCAGGTTACAAAACCCTGCAGGAATTTTAGCTAATTTGGATCACTGGAACGATTCTGCTAAATATGATACCGATGAAATTAATAATATTCCAGATCCGGCTGGCATGATGGGCGCACCGCCCACATCTATTCCTACGCCATTTGCCCGCATGGATATGGCGCGTAATGCCTTCAATTTTGTTTGCCGGAATGGATTATCTGGACACACATTCTATCACCGTATTGTAAGTGATATATTGGATATTGCACAGATTATGTTTTCATATTCGGATTGGCAAAATGATATAAGAATATACTCATGGAATAAAGTTAATGATATAAATGTTTTACAAGCATCCGGATCATTAGGGCACAATAAACTCGCTGAAACTTTAAATCTTTATCTCAACCAGGACGAGGACTCTTTTAATTTTAATTTGACTAATGAAATTCATATAATTGAGTTTAAAAATCAAATTATTGGAGGAACATCCCCATTGACACTTTTTTTCAGCACTGCTGATAAATTTAATCAAAATGTTCAAATACAATTTCCTTGTGGGGACATTGCTTTTGATGGTAACACACTTTTTCCTCTTTACCAAAGGGATGAGAATTTTCAAAAATTCATTTATGCCCTGCGTGTTTCAATGACTCCTATTACCAATATCCCGCCTAATGATCCTACCCCGTTTAATGGAATATTTCGTGACTTAGGTAATTACTTACAACAGAGCCTTAATGCATTACTCACTGTAAACCCAATAAACCCAATATTATATAATCAAATTATTAATTTTACACAAAATGATTACGATAATATTAGATTTACTAGTATTCAGGGTGGATTATATATTATTAATAATTTACCATATAAACAATTCATTCGTGATGGGATAGTGGAAAGTGATTATGAAATTTCATCAAACAAAATAGCTGCACCCAAACCGTTGGTATTGATGAACGGCCATTTGGGCCGTAAAACCAACGGAAACAACATGAAATATTTTGATGTAACAGATTATAATGCCTACCCACCGGTTGTTCCATACAACCCTGCTGATAATATTAACGGTCGCTATTTACCGGGATATCCAAATATACAATATCCCTGGCTCACTGTTAACGATTTTCTTGAACCTTACCTGATACGGCTTGTATTTCCTGTTAATGATCAGAAATTTTTTGCCGGAAACTTAGTTATCAATAATGGAAATAATAATTCCGGATACCTGTTGCCACTTAAAACAAAATTCTTTGAATATTTTAATACCGATGACCTGTTAAGCAACTTGCCCGGTACACCACAAATTGAAATGAGCCAGGGTGCAGCCGGATCGGTTAGGATTAGTTTAAGGATACCTGTCGTATGCGGCGAATTTATCAACCTTGAACGAACTTATTATGAACATGATGGAGGAAAATATGCACCGGCTGATCCCGATAACAATAGAGGAGTGGTATTTGAACATCAGTTCAGCATTACGCTTTTCCCATTTATAAAAACGAACAATCCTAATATCAATGCATACTACCGTGTTCAACAGATTGACAGGAATGTTGATGGCAATTTAGCAAATTCATCCTATGATCTGGAATTTTTCAGCAACAGTAATAATAACCCAATTAGAATTGAAGGTGTTAAAACAAGAAGTCTAAAAGCTCCCCTTGGGCAAGATCCTGCCACTTCGAAATATTACATATTAAATCATGAGTTTGATTATATTAAGGTCAGCAATAGTGTTGATGCAGGGGTTACGGGTATCATCATTCCACTATGGAGACCATATATACCCGGTGTTAATCAATTTAGCTTTGCCGTTGATTTTGGCACCACAAATACTCATATTGAATACCAGGTAAATGGCGGGCCGACACAGCCTTTTGATATTACACCGAATGATATTCAGATTGCAACATTATTCCATCCGGACACGACAACTGACTTTTATGGATCCGGAGCCAGTGCTTTAAGAATGCTTATTGATTTTGAATTTGTACCTGAACAAATCGGGCATAGATACGACTACAAATTTCCACACAGGACAGTGATCGCAAATAATAGATCTTTGAATTTTATCATGAATAACTATGCACTTGCTGACTTTAATATTCCTTTCATTTATGAAAGAAAGCCGACCCAAGATGATGTGGTACCAAATTTAAAATGGGCAGTGCAAACGAATGAAAATGATAAAAGAATACACGCTTACCTGGAAGAAATAATCATGTTGATACGCAACAAGGTTTTGCTCAATAATGGAAATTTGGCAAATACACGCCTGTTCTGGTTTTATCCGTCGTCGATGACACCAGCCCGAATAAATACTTTAGATCAAGAATGGCAAAATCTTTTTCACGAGTATATTAATCCTGCAAGTAATCCAGAAAATGGAATAATGGAGTCCTTAGCCCCATTTTATTATTTCAGGACTACAGGTATAGCGGTTGGAGGTGCCGCAACACCTGCGGTTACTATTGATATCGGCGGCGGTACTACCGATGTGGTTGTTTTTCAAAAGGCTATCCCACAATTGTTGTCTTCATTCAGGTTTGCCGCCAACACTATATTTGGCGACGCATTTTATAATAATGCAGCGGCAAATAATGGCCTGGTTGTAAAGTACATGAATTATTATGTAACAAAACTTAATGCCAATCGTTTTTTTGATCCTGAAGCAGTGCTAAATTCAATTTATAATGGAGGTAAAACGCAAGAATTAATGGCTTTTTTCTTTTCTCTTGAAAACAACCCTCAGACAAAAGAGAACGTAGACTTTTCTTTCAATCTGAAACTTTCAAATGAACCTCATTTAAAAATAGTGTTTTTGTATTTTTATTCAGCAATAATTTATCATATTGCCGAAATGATGAAAAGCAAGGGGATTGATTTGCCGCAGCATCTGATCTTCAGTGGTACCGGTTCGAAAATTTTAAAAATCATCACCCCAAACAATAATACGCTTGCTGATTTTTCGAAGATAATTTTCGAAAGAGTTTATAATATTAATTACACCAGTTATCAATTATCCATTCTTACTGAGGACACCAAGCCCAAAGAGGTAACCTGCATAGGAGGCTTGACAAATCCAAATAATTTTGTCAACAACCCTGATAATCTTAAATATATTTATACCTGCCTTCAAAATAACCAACAACTCCAATATAATAAAATAACACCGCAAAATAAAAATGACCTTATCGCATATATAATGAATTTCAATAATTTTTTTATTGGATTAAATAATCAATTAAACTTTCATAATCATTTTGGTGTTTCTCCTCAATCTTTTAACCTGATGTGCAATAATTTGAATAAAAACTTAAATGATTACCTGGCTAATGCATTGAACTATTTTCAAAAAATTGATGCCGGCACTAATAATATTGAAGAATCATGGTTTTTTTATCCTCTGGTTGAAGTGGTGTATAGAATAACGACTGACTTATGTAGGCTATAATAAAAGATTAAGATAAATGAAGCAAATAATAATAATAATAGCATTTATTTTTCTGGCTTTTACCGGCTGCCTTAATGCCGGTGAAACGCAGGTTAACAGGGACACTTTTTATAGCGCCGTAGATTATGTAAACTGTAAAATAGTTGGATTTTCTTTAAAAAATAAAACAGAGGCGCCCGAACTCATAAATAATTTTAATACGAACTGTAACTGTTCTGAAAGCCCGGATTTTGATAAAATCCTTACATCAATTCCTCAAAGCCAGACAGCTACCATTGAATTGGCAAAGGAAATTGAAGCAATAAAATCATTAGAGTTCCGCGAAGCCATGGCTTCCGGGGAAGTTGCCGGCCTTCTTACATCAGATATTTTTAATAACAAAACAAAATATGCTAAGCTGTTTGCGTTCCGGAATAAATACAATAGCGAAAGTTTTAACGAGCTTATAAATGAACTTAAGGCCGGTTTAAATACATTATTGTCATCGGATCAACCCGGCGGCATGTTCTACCCTGAAAATCCTTCAATGACAGTGGTTGAACATGCCAATGACAGCATCGTACAAAACCTCAGTTCCGAAATAAATACGCTGAATGAAAAGGTGGATGACCTTAAATCAAAAAATCGTTTTTTCATTTTTCGGATTGATGTGTTGACAATACTTTTAGCGGTATTGATCTCGGTGTTTTTTCATGCGTTTTTAATAAATTTAGCTGGCAGTGATCCAAATGTTGCAAAAATAAAAAATCAACAAAAACATGATTTTGGACGGTTTTCAAAATTCTTTAGTTTTTTCTCTGCCCCCGAATCGGATTTACCGGATGAAAAAATGGAATTAAAAAAAACTTATGATAAAAACATAGAAGAATTAAAGGAAAACATCCGGCAATTAAATCAAAAAATACTGGAACTGGAAGCCAAAACAAAACAGACAACAGACATGCCGTATCATGTGGATCCGATTAATAAAAAAGAGCAAAAGGAAACGCCTAAGGACGACAATGTTTTTTATCTCTCAGTCCCCAATCCCGACGGAAGTTTTAACCTCAGTTCGGTGACATTGGAATTTAAAAACGGGGCATCTATTTACCGGTTCACTAAAAAATCAGCCGGAAGAGCATCGTTTTGTATTGATGGAAGAAAGGGAGCTATGGACTTTGCTTTGCAATTTCCCACCTCTCATATTATTCCGGCCTGCGAACCACAGAATGCTCATTCCTTTAATTCAAGAATAGTAACCATAGAAGAAGGTATTGCTGAATTGTCCGGCGACAAATGGAAAATCGTAAAAAAAGCAAAGATAAGATATGAAATTTGAGACTATTGAGATTTTAATTACAGTTACGTTTGTTTTAATTCAGTTGCTGATATTTATACGAACATTGAAAAAGATCAGGATTTATAAAAACCTGATCCCGGACACATCTTCGTTAAAAGTAAGCAAAGCTTATTGTTCCGCTGAAAGAATTAAAAATAAATTACCTTCTGAGATTTATGAAAAAATACAGGGTGGTGAGTATGAAAATGATCCCGCATCATGTGAGGATGCTGTTGAAATAATTTTTATAGAAAAAAGTGATACAAATGATTTATCGCAATATAAAATCATTGATCTGATAAACAATAATCTTATTGCCCAGAGTAAGCACGACCCGGATATCAATCAAATAAATGAGCTCGTTGAAAGGAATACCGAAGCAGCCGAAGATGATATAAATCTTACAATTTCCACGCCTATATATATCGGTTTGATGGCAACAATTTTTGGCATAATTATCGGTTTGACTTTCATCTCAAGGGAAAAATTTATTGTCGGTCAGGGTATTAATACAATATTAGATTCAGGCTTATCAATGCTGATAGGGGGAGTAAAAATTGCCATGATAGCCAGTTTCACCGGGCTTTTATTGACAACATTGAATTCAGGTATTTATTTTAAAAATGCCAAAAGAAAAGTTGAATTTAATAAAAACAGTTTTTTTGCATTTTTAAAGGCAAACATATATACTCTCATAAATAATGATGAAAATTCATTACAAAATAATCTGAATAATTTTAACAGAACGTTTTCCGAAAATATTAACAAATTTTCACACATATTTGATAACGTGAGTCAAATATTACAAAATCAGCAATCAATAATTAAGTCCTTAAATACTGTCGAATTTTTAGATGTACAAAAAAACAGTATTGCTGTTTTGGAACAAGTGAACGCATCTGCAGAATCTTTTAAAGGTTTTAATGAATATTTAAGTAAATTAAACACATTTATCGAAAATTCAGAAAAAATTGTAGAAAGAACCAATAATATAGTTCATATAGCTGATACAATTAAAACTAATCTGGATACAAGCCGGGAGTTAATGGAATTTTTAACATCTCATCTGAAACAGTTAGAAAAACATGGGGATATGGCAGAAGCAGCTATTAATCAAAACAAACAGGAAATTGATAAGAAATTGGTGGATTTACAAAATCGGTTTGTAGATGTGTTTAGAGAATTGGAAAATTATATTAAGAATAAAAATCAAGCTATTCAGGACTTTGCAGTACAAGAAGAACAAAAATTAAGAGAGGCTCTTTCATCAAGCCATACTTACCTGGGTAATCTCACTTTCTTACCTGAATTGAAAGAAGGTGTTGAGAACTTTAAAAAAGATTTGCTTGAAAAAACAAATGGACAGTCTATAGAAATCAATAATAATTTGCAAAAGTTAAATGTTAACCTTGCAAACATTCTTTTACAGATGCAAAAAAACGGCACCGGCAATGAACTGTCTTTCCCGTTTAATATTTTAAAAAAAATAAGGAAGAATAGAATCAAAGATAAAAATTAACCTATTTCATAAGTTTCCTCTGAAATTTATGATTGAATATTGGTTATTTGGAATACCATTATTATAAAACAAATAAGGTTAAAAAACATATTTTAGAAAAAAAACGCATCAAATGATTAATACTTAATTAAGATAATAGGCCAGACATAATAAAATTTGTTGTAGCAAATCAACCATGAAAAAATTTTTATGTATAAATAAATGGCAATTGTAATCCCTGTAATGCTGAATATGTTTATACCGCTATTCCTAATTAATTGAATAATGTTTTAAAAAAAGAAAAACTTGTGTTATAAGTAAAAGTAAAAATAAAAAAATGAAGCAGACGAAAAAGTAAATAAATCATATGAAAAAAGACCGCAGCTATTTCTGGCCCAGTTTCACGGATTTAATGACAACATTATTTTTTGTCATGCTTGTATTGTATGTATTGACATTTATTAAACTTAAAATTCAGCAACGGGCCACCGAGGCACAACTTGCAAAAATTCTAGAAATACAAGATGCTGTTAAACAATTAGACACTACATATTTTTCTTATGATTCTGTATATAAACGCTACCAATTAAAAAGGAAAATAAATTTTCCGAAAGGAGAGCCTTCTGTGAATGCTCTTCCCGCAGATGACCTGACACACCTGATTCAAGTTGGCAGCTCTATAAAAAAATTAGTCGAAAACCTGGAGGCAAAATCCGCCGGGAAAGACATAAAGTATGTCTTAATAATAGAAGGCATGGCTTCAAAAGATAATTATCCGGACAACGACATATTATCATACCGCAGAGCACTTTCTTTGAAAAATTATTGGAAGGACGTTGCTCGAATACCCGATACGTCAATGTTCGAAATACAGGTATCAGGATCGGGTACTGGTGGCATTGGCCGATATCCTTCTCATGAAGAGGAAAAGAATCAGCAGATATTAATACAAATAATTCCTAAAATTGGAAAGATCTGATATAGCTGCTCCGGCAAGCTATTCAATAATATATTTTCTTGTATCACACTGATTGCCATCAAACAGAGTAATGCTGAGTGTCATGGGGGGCAGGCTGTCGTCAAGACAGATATTTCCTTTCCAGTTTCCTTCAGCATCTACAATATAACTGCCTTGTGGTTTCCAACGGAATGTCTGAATATCAAGTGTTATTTCCGCACCAGCTAATGACTGGTCAACTTTTCCTGCGATTTCATAACAATTGGTTTGTGCATCTTCAGTCACTTTGGCTGTATTGATCCAGTCCTGAATGTTAGGGTCGGACCATTTTACATTACCATCAATGGCCGGCGATATCAAATTGATACGTGCAGGTTGTTTTTGGGGGCGGTAATTCCCGCAACTATCGTAAAGCAGTATAACAAATAATAAGATTAAAAAAAACTTGAGTTTTGTCATAATAGTATATTCTCCCGGATTATTATATAATAATTATTTATAAGTTCGTAATGAATCGACTAAAAACATTCCTTTGGGGTTTTTACCGGCATCAGAAACCAGGTTAATTTCGTAAGCAGCTATATTTTTCAAATTTAACGCTCCGTCGCTATATCTTGATCCTTGCCCATACGAAAGCTCGAAATCATCAAAAGGTATTTGTATCCTTATCCATTCACCATTATTATCGGCTAATATTTTCTTATCACAATCTTTTACCATTGCTGCTTGCAGAAATAATATTGTTTTTTGTTTGATGTTATTAATTTATCACAATTTTATTATGAACCTTTCCTTTTTTTGAATTTTTAAGAATCTGATTAGATAAATTATTTAGTGAAGTATCTTCTTTGATGTTTTCGTCATTGATTATCATCTTCATCTGAACGCCTTTGGTGTTAAAAGGATCCACACTTGCTACCTTTTTAAAGCCATCAAATCCATTTACGTTGTCTTGCCCTGGATTGCCATAAACGATCTTTTTTTGAATGTCTAATGAAAAACCATTTTTTCTATTATTTCTGTTAATTGTTTTTTTATCAATCCCATTACTATTTGGCATATTCCAATCATCAATAGGTAATTCCCAGTACAATGAATTTTTGCCAGGTCTGGCTTTTAAGACAATTTCTTTTAATTTACCTACATTTCCCCCATTGATAAATTGCATTTCAGTGGAAATTTCAATTCCACCACTGACCTGAATCAGACTCGTTTTCCCATCGCTCCGATCTATAATTGCACATTGTTTCAGCAAGTCATAGTTTTTTTTAGTCTCAACCGTTTTAATCTTATAATTTTGAAGAATGTAATTCATATCCAAAATATCTTTTATATTTTTTATTCCATTTGCAATTGCGACCATATCAAAGAGGAGCTTTAATCTTCTGACAGGTTCATATACCTCGGCAATTTTGTAAAAGCCATCAGTAAACATTTTTGCAAATTGATTTTCAGCGGAACTCTTATCATAAATATTCTGTTTATTTGAAGTAAGTGTAGTGTCAATCTCAACGCAGATATCCATAAGCATAATGCAGTAAACATCCCCCTGTGTCCTGACTCTGCATGGTGTCCGGTAATTAAACATAAATCTTGACTGACTGGTCTTTTCAGCATCAGTTTCCATCCCCATAAAATTATTCAATGAATCGGGATTTGTCCAGTGAATATTTATTGCTTTGATGCCCTTTTTTTCCAGATCATTGACCTCCGTTTTAACCAACAATTCTCTGAATGAAACTATGCTCGCTATTTGTTTTTCTAACTCCAAACTATATTTTTTAAGTATAATATCGCTTGAAAGCATATCATTACCGAAAGAGGTATTTTCAATATGACCTCCGAATCTAACATCCTGGATTCCTGTTATTATTGTATTTGCAGTGGGATCAATGCTAACCATTGGAAGTTCATCATATATTAGCCGAGATCTTAAAGCAACAACAAAGTCGTCAAAACGAGCTTCAGGCAATTGTTTTAAATGTTGACCAATAAGAATTATGTCGTTATTTTGTTTGTCAGCAACCATGCCTGCCAGGCGGGTAATACCTCCCAAATTAAATAGTTCAGGGCATGAGTTGTTACTTTTTAAGAGTTCCTGTGCCTGATTGAGAGAAAAAGCAATAAAACTGCCGTCAGCCATTTCTTTATTTTTTCTTCCGCATGAAAAAAGAAACAGGCAGCTAATACATAATATCAAAATAAAAAAACTATTTCGAATCATAACCCACGCCGTTTAAACATTTCAAAGGATATGGCCCTTTTATACTATCATTATAAATTCTGCGCACATCTGCTAATGCACCTCCTGGAGTATAGTCAATCCCTCGTTTTTCCAGTGCAATTTCGTTATGTTTTGTTGCGTTGTCTAAATGTCTATTCCACAAGCCACTCAGAACCGGTCCTATATATGGAATCTGTTCGACAATATCTGCACCAGGCCTATAAAGATAATCCATCCTGGCCTCTCCTTGCTTTATTTGAGATGTACTTAGACCATCCCTGTATTTTTGAGGGTCCATTAATCCCCTATCCCAAGTTAACTGAGTACCTGGGACTCTATTTTCATAAGGCAATATTAACCCATAATAAACTCTTTCAAGTAAAATACGATTGAATATTTGACTCCTTTCAAAATCTGTTTTGCCCGACAAAATTGATTTGTTTTTTATTTCTCTTATTTGAAGCTCCGGAATAATAATAATAATGTTTTTTATTTCACTAAATAAGTCTTCTTTTTTCAAAATATCATTTAATTTGGAAATTATTTCAACATCAAGCATTTCAGGCAATTCGGATTTCAATAAAAACCTAAAAATATCATTCGTGTCATTAATTGATCGCTGTCTTAAAGCGTACCAATCAATAAAATCGGAAAAACGAAAAAGTGGCGATTTTATCAAGCTGGGACTTATCTTATTCTCAAGCATCATTATCATCGTCCTGATATTTTCATTAATTAATGGGATGTTGGAAATAGCAGAAGCTGAAGAAAAATATTTCATGATTGAATCCAAATCATTTGTATTATTGGTATCTCTATTAAAATAGAAGAACATTGAACAAGCCTTCCCATTTAATGCGATTGCGCTACCAGGAGAATTCATAAACGCGGTATCGAAGTTAACGAAAGCTGTTTCCGGTCCTTTGGTATTATAAAATAGAGTTCCACGACTGATATAAAATTCAGCTATTTGTGGATTTAATTTGCAAGCCCTATTAAAATCCTGTAATGCATGACCCGTGTCACCTATTAGCTCATAAATAAGCCCCCTTGCATTAAATGGTAATGCAAAGTCTTTTTCCATGGTTATAGCGTCATTAAAGCATTCTAAGGCATTTTCATGTTGCCCGTTTCGGGCATACGCATCTCCTTTTAAATAAATTGCAATTGCTTCTTCCGAGAAACGTTTCCCAAAATCTTCTGTCCATTTTTGCCACTCCTTTCGTGCCACACTATCATTATTTATAGACCTTAATAAAAAAAACGCCTCATTGTTTTTATTCAGCATAATAGCAGCATGTCCCATTAATGCAGCTGTTTCAGGTTTTTTCAGAAGCGAATCGTTTTTGAAACAGTCATCGTAAACGGTCTGCCAGTCATGTTTTAAAAGAGCTGCCTCGATAGTATTCCCGGGTTTATTCCGGCATGATATAAAAATCATCCCAAACAACAAGAGAAAACAGATAAAGACATGAGTTCCTGATGATCCTAAAATTTTTCTTAACATGGTTTTATAATTTTTTTAATTAATAATACCTTAATAATTGTGTTTATAGATAATATGCGTCACGCTGCTTCACTCTGCATTGAATAATCGTTAACTTTAAAAGGGAAAATCAGCAGGGATGTTTTTCTTCGGTCTTTTTTAATTTTCTTGGGGGGTGGTGGAGGTGAAGACATATTTACCCTCCAGATAATTATGTTATCCACAGGCCTTAATCCCAGAACAAACTCTTTGCAATAATTTAACTTGCCGGATTTTGAAAAAAGGTTGCTGCTGGCAACATTCACCGACATATCTACCCCGCCGCATACAAGATAAGAATTCTGCAGTGTCGTTGTGGTATAACCATTCTGACGAACCCGTTGCGTCAAGTGATAATTTACAAGTCCCGGCAAAGCCTCTGGTAATCTACGTTTTGTATTTACATATAATTTAGTTCTGAGGTTTAAATCAAAACCTGATTCCTGGAACGCGCCTTTAAATTCCATAGCACGAAAGCACGCTTGCAGACGATAAAGATTTTCAAGTTCAGCAAACCAAAAGATTTCATTTGATAATTCAACATATTTCAAACTCATAATTTCAGCGAAAGCCTCTGCTATAGGATCTTCTTCAAATTCATTATCGCTAAGGTTTCCATCTGCATCAGCTTGCTGCTTTTCTGTGAGAACCACAACCGGACACTCATTGATAATACAGATGCCGTCGCTCTCTGTAAAATTGGGATAATAGGAGCATTTGTTATTTTCTTTAATATGAAACCAAAACCTTGACATTGTTGATGAGGGAAGAGACCTGTTACAACTGTCGGCAATAGATAAATCAATTAATGATGGAATACCTTTCACTTTTATTTTTCCCTGAGAAATTTTTTTCATTTCATAATCAGCATAAATCATGACCTCAGCATGATTGGTATTCATCCCCACACCGCGTACAACAACTTTTTGTCCACCCACAGCATTTTCAAGGTCTGATTTGGTTTTTTCATAGTTATAGGATGGCGCATTTAAAATGTTTTCTACTTTCTTAATATTTTCAGGATACGGGTCCAGACTACAGTATGGAGCAATAACGCTATCCATCACATTCTGAAAATTAACAAACAAATCAGATATATTGTATGCCGGACGCCCAGGAATACTCCTCCCTAAAAGAATAATATCATTATTCTCTTTATCAATTACATACCCCTCGAGCCAGGACATGCCGTACATGGTGTCGATTTCTGACAAAGCAGTATCATTATTAAGTATTTTATCAGTTTTTGTTTGCATAATTCCGGCCAGCGAAATGCAAATGTGTTCGCCTTTCATGTACAATGGGGCTTCGGGTGATATCCTGTGCCTGCATCCCGGGAATAATAAAAATACCAGGCCGGTTAATAATAGTATTTTCAAGAAAACATGAACTATTTTGCAAATACGAAATACTGGTTGTTTCATCTGTTAAATAATTTTGTTTTTTTGATACTTCTTAAAGAGGATCTTTTGTCATTTTAAGTGCCAGAATTTTGGTTTAAAGTTAATACAATATTTTAAAAATAAAGAAATAAATTAACTGTTTTTTTAATTTTCAACTCATAAAATAATATGCGGACAGCGCACTGAATGAATCTTTTTAATATAACATGAATTTGTACAAATTGAATTAATTAGTACCACCAGCGCCACCATTATCAATATTGAGATCACTGATAAAATCATGATATTCTTTTGAATACAAAATCAAGTTGTCAATTTTTGAAATAAAGAGCTGATGCACCTTAATAGCAGCAATTATGTTGGGAGTAAGCCCCTCCCTTTTAGTTTTCGAAAGAAGCAAACTTTCTATTTCTGTGGTACACCAAATCTTTCCGGAAATACGGTGAGAAGAATTCATATATGTGAGATTACCGATATCTCTTCCGATAAGGCTGGCGCCAACCAGTCCCAGGTACTCCCTGATAAGTTTATAATCATCACTTTTCACAAAGGGGCGGCTCTCCCCAAAAGCGCCTAAAGCGGCACAATAATTCTCGGATATCAAGAATTTCTCTATACATTCTGCCCAAAAAACCTCACTTTCGGGAACTAAACGTTTACATTGCTGAATTGACATTTCGGATTCTGCCATATATTGATCCTTTTTTTCCAGCGACAAGGTGTGGTCTTCGCATACCCAATTGGTTAATAATGCAGACTTCATCCAATATAGACACCCGTCCATTGGATTTAATTCGAGACATTTATTGATGTCATCGAGGGCCTGAAGAAATTTTTTTTGAAACCGGTAGCTAAGGCATCGTGCAGAAAAAAACTCCCATCTTGGTTCTATATCGATTAACAAAGTATAGCGTTTTTCTGCTTCGTAGAATTGTCCGGAATCCTGCAGTCTTTGGGCATCAAGCCAAAGCTCATACAATACAAAATTATTTTTTTTCATATTATTTGTTTTTAATGGTTTTGTATTTAAAAATACGTTGTTCAAACTCATTCACTAAAAGCTCTGCATATCTCTGTTCCTCTAAAGACAAAAAGCCGTGATAGGATGCATTATGGAGTAAACAACAGAACAAATTAAAAATAAGAGTGGGATCTGTTTCATCATCGTTTATTTGCTTTCTCAGCTTTTGCAGGTATTTAACCAGGACTTCAGGAGCCCTGGAATTTCCGATATTCCTTTCTATTACATCCATAATTTCATCAATTTTTGAAATAAATTCGTTGATATCGTTCGCAGAAGGAGGAACAGCAACGGTTACATGGTCATTCAAGAATTCCGGGTATTTGTTAATAACGGGATAAGTGACGACAATATCGTTTGCGGAATCGTTTTTGAAACCTTCGAATTGAAATACTTCCGAAGAATCATAAGCATCCCAGATACGTGTTATGAGTTCTTTGTTAGCATTAATTTCCATTGTCAGACATATTTCGCTGAACGGAAACTGACTGCGAAACTTAAATACCCCCATAAAATGAAACGATTTTATGTTTTGGGAATCAGTTGATACCTGGAGAATTTTAAAATTATATCCCGAACCAATGCAACTCCAGGGGATGCTGTATACTTCAGACGTGTAGGGGTATACACTGTGTTCAGGTATAAGAACCTTTGCGAACCGTTCTACTGTGTTTTCATTAATAAAATTAATACCTTCTATACCGAACCCGAATTCCTGTCTGTCGGATGTACGGTTGAACCCTGATAGTGCAGCTCCTATTCCGATAGCAGTCATCCTGTTGATCTGTGAATCATGCTTATTATTTTGCATATAGAAGGCCTTTATTTGTCTTACTATTTTGGGGTTACTTCCGAAAAATTCTAAAAACATTTCCGAGAAAACCGGGCTGATCATTGGGCCGCCAACAATCAGCAGGCGGTCAATATCACTAATTTTCAGGCCGGCGCCTTCTATGGTATATTTCATTAAATCGTAACACTCATCGGTAATTGTTTTCAGTGCGGTTTTCAGGTCGTTTCCTGTGATTACCAGAATGTCGTTTTTGGAGTCCACAATGTCCCCGAGCAAAACATTTACCCTTTCTGAAAAAGAGAGTTCTATTTTAGCTTGTTCTGCTCTTTGTCTGATAGTAGATAAAACCTGCAACGGCAAACCGGTCATATTCACTCCTGCTCTTTGACAAATCAGCTGAGTGAGGCACTCGGTAATTTCCATTCCCCCGATTCTTGCCCCGATGTTTCGCCGAGCTTCATAGACACATTCATCTTCATCTTTTTTCATTTCAATGGAGCCAACACTAATATCTGTCGTTCCACATCCCATGTCGAAAAGCATTGTTGTAATCTTTGCCTCTCCAATATTTGCTCCATAAGCCAGTGCAGCAGCTACCGGCTCGCTTATTGTTTTGATTTTATCTTTTTTAAAGCCAGCCATGATCGCAGCATCAATTATCTCTGAAACTATAACAGGCGTATAGTATGCGGGAACTGAAAATATGACCTCGTCATAGTCTTCATCCCCGATCCCATTTTGTTCTATATCATACTTTAATTGTCTGAAAATTTCAGCAATTAGCTGATTGGGTGTGAATTCATGTCTCCCCTCATTGAATGTCAGCAGTACTTTTCCATTTTCAGTATCAGGGAAGACTGCAAAACCAAACCTTTCGAGGAACTGCCCCAGAGAATTATAGGTCATACCAATAATACGTTTGAGACCCCAGGCAACATTTTGGGAGTGTGTTGCCAAAAGTTGTTTGGCGGCTGACCCAACAAATTCAACTGATCCTTCATTGTTGACAAATACAAATGAAGGCATTTCCTTTTTCCCTTCATGGCTGTCAGCATCAAAACTATTTCCAGGTGCATGTTTAATGAACCTGATTTCATTGCCATCCGAAAATACTGCTAATGAATTGTGTGTCCCGAAATCTATTCCTATTACTTTTTTCATAAGTTTGTTTTTTGGGGGTTAATAATTATGTACCTTCATGTTCAAATTTTTATTACGATTCATTTTTTTGCATTTTTGTTTATCGTCTATACCCATTTAAACTGAATAATCTGTAAAAATTCACAAAAAGTAAAAAAATTTTAAAAAAAATAAAACCAGATGACACTTGTACAGGAAATGGATAAAGGGATTGGGTTACTTCATAAAGAGAAAAGATTCGAAGCTGCCAGAAAAATTTTTGAAGAAATAAGAAGCGAAACGAATAAAATGAGCGATGAAGATCAAATTGAATTTCATTTGAATTATGGCATTTCCTTAGAATTTTTTCTGTCTTTTAATAAGGCTGCAAAAGAGTATAATAAAGCCATTTACTTGTTTAAAAAAATCAGAGGTACAAATAACTTCTATTATGTCTCAATTATATTAAGGTTGGCCGGGGCATATTGTAAATTAAACCAATATAATAAGTCAAAAAAACTATTTGGCGAAGCCGTTGAAACCGCAAAGGTCTTATTTGAAAACTGCAAGGGTGATAATGATGAATGCAAAGAAATTTATATCATTGCCTTAACTGAATTTGCGATGTTTTACAGGAATACCCTGGACTACAAGACATCTCAACGCTTATTAATTAAAGTATTTTTCATATTAGGGAAAATAGATGAAAAAAATTATGATGAATATATACGGGTGCTGGATAATCTTGCTGAGATATTATGTTTTCAGGGCAAATTCAGCGAAGCTGAAAAGAAATACCTGGAAACATTGAGTACCTTAGAGATTTTATATGGCAGGAAAAGCCTGTATGCTAAAACACTTATTTTTTTAGCCGGACAATACCGTATTAATAATTATTATGCGAGAGTCGAGCAATTATTAACAGAAGCATATGATATTTTATCAGAGTTACAAGACGTTAATAATCCTATTAATAGAATTATCATAACAGATCTGGCTGTGTATTATTTTGAAATGGGTCAGTTTGATAAGGCAAAAAAAATTATTTTAAATGAGATTAATCAAAACAAATTCCTCCTGAAAAATAATCCAATGATTTATTCAGGAAATTTGTTACTACTTGCAAATTTATATATTAAAACAGATCAATTCAATAAGGCAGATATACAGTATAAAAAAGCATCTAAAATTCTAAGAAGAGATTCGTCAAATCCTCTATATGCAAATGTTTTAGGTGACATGGCTGAATTAAGAAGGAAGACGGGAAATTACGATGAGGCTGTTTTATTTTGCAGGAAGGCGATGATTTTAAGAAAAAATATATTTGGAGAAAAACACCCGGAATATGTTTTTAGCTTGAATAGCGTTGCTCTGATATACGATACAATGAAAAAATACAGGGAAGCCGAGACATTATATAAATGCGCGATCAATACAGCCTCGGAGATCAGGATGGAAAACCATCCCGATTTCGCCAATATACTGAATAATCTGGCGATACTGTATTACAAAACAGATCGAACAACGATGGCATACAAGTTATATAAAAAAATAAACCTATGTCTTCTTCAACAGTTAAAGAATAATTATGAATTCCTTTCTGAATCTGAAAGACAACAACATTTTATTACTGTAGCGCACTGTTTTGAAATATTTAATTCTATTGGCCTGAATATAAAAAAAGACAAATCGTTTTTTGGTCATTCTTATGACAATGAACTTGCTTTAAAAGGAGTACAACTGCTTTCATTTGTTCAAATGAAAAACAGTATTTTCAGGAGTGGTGATATCAGGCTGGTTGACACTTTTAATAAGTGGCTTTTGCTAAAACGACAGATGACGGAATTCAATCTTGGGAAACTTGATTCTGTTTTCTTCGACGTTTCTGAAACTGAGGAAAAACTTACCAGGTATGAAAAAGAACTTCTTAGAACCTCTAAAAGTTTTAAAAAAGCACAAGTTTCTTTTGACTGCAAATGGGGACATATCCAAAAGGCACTAAAATCTGATGAGGCCGCAATTGAATTTATCCGTTTCAATTATTTCAATGGATTAGAATATACAAAAATTATAAAATATTGTGCCCTGATAATTCTTCCGCAGAAAAGATTTCCGCTAATGGTTGAGCTTGCTACAGAGGGGGAAATTATCAAGCAGATTCCCTATATATGGAAAACAGATTTCCCGGATTTAAATAATTTACAAAAATTATATGATCTGATTTGGGAACCAATAGATATAAAAATAAAAGGTGTAAAAACTATTTATTATTCACCTACTGGTGTATTACTGTATGTGCCTTTTAATTCAATTATAACCCGCAACAACACCCTGCTTGGAAATGAATATGAGTTTCATCAGCTAAACAGCACACGTGAAATATTGCATCTGCAAAAAAATAAAAAAGACATCATGATAAAAGATGCAGCTTTATTTGGCGGGATTCAATATGAAATAAAGTGTAAAAATCAAAAAAAAGAAACAGTGACACTGCTTCAAAATACAGGCGACTTTCAATCCTTACCATGGACATTACATGAGGTTCATAGTATTGGAAGTTTATTAAAAAAATGTAAAATCAAAACGATATCTATAAAAACCGGAGTAAAAGCCACATCTAAATCATTTTTATCGATAGAAAAAAAAGAAAAATCACCGGAATTAATTCATATTTCCACTCACGGATACTATTTTCCTTCAAATAAGAATTCATCTGAGGGCAATTTATATATTACATCAGCAGACCCACTAATCAGATCTGGGTTAATAATGGCCGGCGGTAATGTAACCTGGAGAGGAGGAAAACTTCCGCAGGTATTTAACTCTGGTGTTTTAAGCGCGAGAGAAATATCCGAAATGAATCTGAGCAATACCAAATTGGTTATTCTTTCAGCATGCAAATCAGGAAGAGGAGATATAAGGGATTATGAAGGAGTTTATGGATTACAACGGGCATTTAAAATGGCTGGTGTTCAGAATTTGATAATTGCTTTATGGGAAATTGATCAGTACACGTCAAGGCATTTTATGGAAAGATTTTATTTAAACCTGATCGTCTTAAAAAAACACCTGAGAGCTGCCTTTATAAAGACGATAAATGAGATCAGGCAAGAATACAATGAGCCCAAATACTGGGCTGGTTTTATACTGATTGAAGGCTAAACCCAAATTAAGCAATACTCTGAATGACCTTTTGGCAGATTCTCACACTATTGTTGCTTAATTTGGGTTAAATTATCATTTTCGACCTGTCGTTTTTCTTACCAATTATTGAACAAATGCTTATTTTTTAAATCTTCTGCTGATATATCTGAATTTCTGCAATAACTAATAATTGTTATTAAGACGATTGAATACAAAACCGATGATACCATACCAAACCAGAAAATCATGTCAGTGTACCAGATATGGTTGATCTCCGGAAACCAACTATTGAAAAAGGCAGGAATAAAAACATATTTTACTAACAAAAAATAACCAATCTGACCTATTAAGGGAAAGAAACCTGTAACAAAAGATATTATACCAACAATGGTATTATAAACAAAAATAATCACAATGGCATCCCGAAAAGGAAAAAATAAGAATGCCAGGGCCATAATAGCCAGGCCGGTGACAAAATTGAAAGTCTTGATTTTTCTGATTGTTGTTTCCATGGCTTAACATTTTAAGGTTAATAATATTGGGCATGTCTATCATATAATACTGATGTAAGCCTGAAAATTCACAAAATATTGAAAAAAAATGCAGCACTGTAATTGTATTAATGTTATCCTACTGACGAAAAAAGGATAACGTAATCATCATCCCAAAATACCTAGCTGAATTATCGAATTTATCCGTAAATTTGAGGAAGTTATTTTGAACGTTTTACATAGGAAAAACATCTAATAATTTCTGTCTATAAATAACTTTAAAAAAGTTCTAATCAGACATGGCCGTCTGAGGATCTAAATATCGCCCGTTTCAGCAATAATGATCTCATTACGAAGGCAAAAATGTATGATCGTTTATAATATTTGTTTAAAATATTTTTCCGGCATTTCAAGTATTATTTTTGACCCTGTCAATGCGGCATCTATATCAGCAGAAAGAACTTTCAGCCCGGTTTTTTTTATAACATCTATTATTATCCCTTCAGGCAATGCCTTTCCGGTCAGATAAATACCTTCAGAACAGATTTTTTTAGTGAACCGCGAAGGAGTATTTTCAAGAATATTCTTTATTACTGCAATCACTCTCAAATTTATTTCTGCCACCCTGGGTAATGTTTTACAGTAAATAATTGTACCATTGGCTATAACACCAAATTCAATAAAATTTTCTTCGAAATTTAGTATCATGTTTCCTTGATCATCAAAGGCATCAATGTCAAACCCCACAGCTGCCGCCATTAAAGTATAGATAATTAATACCTGTTCCGTTTTATTATTTAATAAAGCGTTTTTTATTTCTTTTATTTCAATGTCATTCATACTGCAGGGGATAAGAAATGTTTTCATATTAACTGTTTAAATTATTTTAAAGACATCGAATAACTAATGCTAATGAAAAATGTCGATTTTGTTATAATGTACTTCGGGATACCCACATATTAATGCACAAATGATTGGAATTGCTATCGTTAAAATAATTAGAATACATATGGTCAAAACATATAGACTTTCTTTTACTTTTTTGGTCAGATAAAAAAGCCCGAAAGCTGGAAATACTGCGCCAAAAAAGGAAACAATCAAAGCGGATTTAATTTGTATTGTAGTGTCTAAAGGCATCCTGTTCCTATACCAAACAGCAGACAGTGATCCGTATGGGTTTTCATTAGCGTTTTTCCAACCAAGTATGAAAAAAAATCCAAAAACAATAGCTCCAATTATTATAAAATAATATTGATATCGTTTTTCTGAAATACCTTTTTTTTAATGATTAACAAAACCAAAAAAACAATTACCCCGAAAAAAAATCCGGTCCACAATGAAATACCATATGGTATCCAATAATGATAAAATAAAAACGATGATAAAATCCCGGCAGAAAAAAAACAACAAATCCCCGAAACAACAAAAAAAATCAATTGTCTAAAATATTTCAATTATTATTGTTTTAACTGATTTAAGAATTCTTATTAAAATGTTTAGCAGCGCATACTGCAACATATTTTATTTTCATTTTTGTAAAACCATGAAATTTGTGAAATTCGAAAATATTAAACTTTGCTAATTATTTGTCATTTTTTCCCGCAATTCAATTAATTTGTATTTACTGTTGTATCAAAATTACTACCCTTGCATTTACATTTAAAACTTGCGAACCATTTTTATACTCTCTTAATGGTTCATTCCAAAATTTATGTCCGGAAATAATCAAATTTGGTGGCGAATTTTCAATAGTTTTCGTTATCTCAATATTGCCTTTAAAGTTATCGAATTCGTAATCTGGTGTTTCGTGCAAAATCATTATGTCAGGTTTATCAGCAAGCATTTTCTTTAAACTTGAAAGATAATCACATTCATCAACTCTATTAGGTTTCAAAATATTGCCAATTATTCCACTTATTCCTGAAATTTGAAGGCCATCTATTAATTTTGTGGTCTTGTGCAAAATGAAAATATTTTCTTGTTGTTTAAAGCGTGTCTCATCTAATTTAGTAATTCCGATTTTGTCGTGGTTTCCGTTTACACCAACGACCCATTTAAAATTATTTCTAAAATTAATATATACTTGTCTTACATCTCCGTAACCGCCACGTTTATGAAGTGTTGCATATAAATCGCCGGCTAAAATCACACCTACTCTATTAGGTGAAATATTAAATTCTTTCTCAAATAAATTTCTTAAATATTCCGCAATTTGTTCTCCTAATAGTTTTGATTCTCCATTATTTTCCAGGTTTCCTTGCAGGTCAGAGGCGATAATCAACGCATCTATATCTTGTGATTTCCAATTGAAAAATCCTTGGTGTATTGGCAAATATACATCCTTAATTATTCTGCTTCCATCATAATTACTATCGCGACGAGAGCCAACACATTTGTAAGAAAATGTATTGAATGGAATTGTATCAATAGAAATTATCTGCATTTATCAATTAATCTGTATGTATTTATATTCAGATAAATATGAATTTTTGAAATTAACGCAAACAAATTGGCGGGGGGTTTATGTTGTGGATATAGAAACAGTATCCTGCCAAGATTTACGAAAGTTGTATTAGATGCAGAAACGTTCGACCCCGCATTATCTCGGCAATTAAATAATCCGCCTGTTGAAGCGCCCCTCCGTCTGCGAGACAGAAAATGACTAACATTACTATGCTTAGATTGATTGTTTTTACTGAATATTAACACCAATATCTTTCAATACAGAAGTCAGCTAAAACAGTTGTTCTCTTCTGCAGATCATCCTTGACAAATTTATTTTTGCTAGCAATTTCAGAAGAAAGATTCTTTGTCATTATAAAAAGGGATTTATCGTAGAACGGAATCTTACTAAGGGGAACAAGATTCTGGCATGCGGAGTTGAGCTTCTTTTCAAGAATTGTAAGGTTTCCAAACTTATGCTCGTAAGACAAAAAGTCTTCATTATCATTAAAACCTAATGCAACTGGTGAAAAATTTGGAGTTTGAGCTAAAATATGTTCTATCGCTGGTTCTGACTCCATAAATTTCATCAAATCATTAAGTGAGTATGACTTTTTTATTATTTTTTCACAATATTCAATGAAAACACCTCGCATTAATTGCGCATTGCCATACATATTACCAAGAAGATTTGAACGGAATAAATCTTTTGGCATCCATGCAGCATTAAACCACCGCATCCAGTTTTCAATTTCTATTTCATTTTTAAATTGGATTTCATAAACGAAATCAGCAATATTACGCTTAGGATCGGTACCTCTAGTTTTATAGACTCTCACATCAATAAGTTCAATCAAATCAAAAAATGTGTAATTCTGATCAGAGGGTAGTGCATTATCCAAAATACCTTTTGATTCCAACTTAATTACCAATGGATATAAACGTGCAGATAAATTAAGAATACAGAAAAGCTTATAGTACTTGACATTATTTGTTACACGTTCAATGACAGATTTGCAGCATTGGAAAAAATTGAACAAGCTAGATACATATTGCGTAATATATTTTTCGACTTCAGATTTGAACAATACATTATCAGCAGTCATGTGTTTTGTTCTAAGGTCCGATAAGACTAATTTCAAATTTCTTAAAACATGTTCAGCAGTAGGGTCATAATCTCCATTATTAAAAGTTACAAAATGATATCTAAGGAGAGAATCTTCTGTAAAATTAACGTTACTAATAAGGTTAATACTATATTCTTCACCTAAATGTTTTATGTCATCGTAAAGTTCGAAGATATCGCTAAAACTATTATTAATAGAATCGTCCAACTTCTTATCAAGGTATCTGTTTGAAAAGTAAATAAGCAAACTTTTAACCTTTTCCATATTTGATAATAATTTACCTCTATCATTAACAGTCTGAAAAATTCTTATTGCATCCCCTTCTGAATTTTCGATAAAAACCATAATTTCAAGCTGTTCTATTGCACGGAGAAATTCCAATTTATTATTTAGCATGGACACCCGTGCTTCTATTTCGGTGTATGCTTCAAGCAAGTACCGCTGACTTTTGTTTTCAGGTTTATTCTTAATTCCATTTATCAGGTCATTAAAAAATTGACTATCCCTATTCATGGGAACTAAACGATAATGATTTGATTCTCTAATGTAAAACCTCTCATAATAATATTTATCATTTGAGCTAAGGTTTTTAATGATTGAATTTAAAATAAGAGTCAGTGTAGTAATTCGCTGCTGACCATCAACGACGTAATATATTGAATCGTCATCTTTGCATTTTGATAGAACAATTGTACCTATATAGTGCGAAGTGCCAGATTCAATAGCTTCATTAAGGTCATCAAATAAATCACGTACATTGTTTACTTCCCACGCAAAACCTCTTTGGTATTTGGGAATTTCAAAAAAACGACGATTAAAAAAATCGGAAACTTTTGTGCTTGACATGATAAGTGATTTTTTACGGTTATTATGCACGAATATATAAATAATTATCGTGATGTAGTATTTAATAATAATTGTTTTTATAAATACGGTCATTCATCAGTAAAATCCAATTCCGAAAGTTCAATATTCTTTGCGGATTTGCCTGGTTTTATTGGATTTTTTCTCTTTCGTTTTCTTCTTCTCCCACAGCCCCGCTGCCACTTCCTCCTCATGTATCTTGTTGTTCAACTCCAGCAGGTATATTTTACAAGTTAAACATATCAAAACCAAAAAGATTCTTATTTGGATCAGTATGATCCTCTTTTTAACTTTTCATCTTTAAATCTTCATAATACTTACCATACGATTCCATGAACTTATTATAGCTCACAAGGTCTTCAAGTTTCTGACGCATTTGAGGTTCCTTGTTAACATTGAAATCTGACGCATATATCCTATCTGCAACCAGACGCAACGCTTCCAGCCTGTTTTTAAGGGTTGGATGCTTAAACGTAAAAGTGTATTGCCAGCCTTGTGAGAAAAACTCTGATATTTCCTTTTCTGTGCTCTGTCCCGGGAATATTCGATGAACAAGTGCATCCTGTTTATTAAAACAATCTTCGTATATATTAATATCATGGGTCACAAAAAAAGAATAGCGATCAGCATTGTATTCATTTAAATGAGTCAGAATATGGGAAAGAGTAATAAACCGAAATAAGGAATCCCGATCACTGGCATAAAATTTTGCAAACAGGTCAGTATAGTTTGCCGGATTCACAGGCATAAGAAAAATGCTATGTCCGATTTCATGCGCTACTATTGATAAGGTTTCGACCTCATTAAACGTTTCTAAAAAAAATGAATGGTAATAGATGTAAGAGCAATCAGGAGAGGAGAAACACGACATTATGCTATTTGAATGCTCATTTATATCTTCTAATACAACGAATTTTGTACTGAGATTTTGTGTATTGATTATTTTATTTACTGCTTTTAAAACAGGATTTTCTATATCTGAAATAACTTTTCTGTTTTCCCTAAGACCAATAATAGTTGGTTCATCGCCAATGAGTTTTTCAAAGCTTTTACCCGATTTAATTGTCGGTTCCAACTCATAATATTCCCAGAGTTTCTTTTCAATATCCAAAATGAAATTGTCGAACATAGTAATCAGTTTTGAGTATCAAACAACCCCCCATACCCACCTTCCGGCTCCTTGGCCTGTTGGCCTGGGGACTTTTTATTTTTATATTCCTTATTTTTCTTCTTCTCCCACAGCCCCGCGGCTACTTCCTCCTCATGTATCTTGTGGTTCAATTCCAGCAGGCGTTTCAGTATTTCTTTGCGGGCTTCGGGGTGGATGGTGTAGCGGATTCTGTCGTTTTCGGGAAGGTAGTCTACTTCGTAGAAATCGTGGCGCAAATCAATTCCGGCTCTGCCTTCGACGGGGCTCTGGCTGACGCCGGAATTGGCCCAGCCGTATGCTTCCAGCACTGCATTATCCATTTCCACATGCAGCTCGCGCAGCTTTACTATGCCGGCTATGGCTTCTTCTATGGTGCACACGGCGGGCGTTTTTTGCAGGTGGTTCCATAAGTTCCAGACCTCTTTGCCGTACTGCTTTTCTATGGCTTGCTTGTTTAAGCCCTGCAAAGCAGCGCTCGTTATGCCGGGCTGTATTTCTTTAGCATGAAAAGCATTGTAGGTTTTGGTTAAACCAAGCTGCATGGAAAGCATTAATTGGCGGCGGTGTTCGTGGTAGGTTTCGCCAATACTATCTATTTTATTTTGTAATTCAATTGGAAGATTTTCTAATATTGGGAATGTATCAATACAATCTCTATTTGTATAACGAATATCAAATTTCATTGTAGATCCATATTTCCAAGCCCAGAGGTTATGCAATGTGGATTGTAAAAAAGCATATTCCCAATATTCACTTCTTATCACAACAGAAGTTGCCACGTCAAAAATTGCCCCAACCTTTACGAACGACTGATTTACATATTTAGAAACACGACAAGAAACTAAAACACGATTAAGATGCTTGGTAGCATTATAAAGGGCCGGTCTTTTTTCACAATGTTGCCACCATTTAACTGGAAGAGGATGCCTTAAAGCATATTCTCCAATTATTGGGTTTCCATCTTTATCCTCTTTCCACCGTGTACGCTCTGGTTTTACTTTTTCTTCCACAAGCTTATAGACTTCTTTATATTCTGATGCCTTTTCTATTGACCAATCAAAGAAATTAATCACATAACGACTTGGGTTCTGACTGGGGTTGCTATTTAAATCATCACCATTCAGGTATGGTTGGATCACTTCAGAGTTTTTAGGTTCAACCGAAATTAATTTCTCTGCTTCATTTTGTTTAAGCACAAAACCAAGCCCAAGGATGATACTGCCTTGATAACTTTTGCCATCATTGTTAAATAAAGGGAATGGGGTTCCTGTATTATCTGCCTCATCTAAAAAGGGTGAGATTTGATTAGTTTCTTTTCCATTCAAATAAAACTTCCCTTTCCAACCACCCTTGAAAATAGTTATTAATGAAACTTCAACGGCCGCCAATCCGGGCCATTTCATACTTTTAACAGCATGATTTAAATTTGAACCATTTGCAATAATTTTTTCTAATCCAAATTCCCTTGCTTTACCTTGTGCTAAGGTGTTTGTAGAAATTAATGACTGATAACCTTTTTCTTTCAGAATTGAATTAATCCTAAGCAAGAAATAGACAACAAGGTCAACAGTTGCACCTTCAGTAAAGTAAAAACGAATCCATTCAAGGAAATTTTCGCCTAAAGCTTCTTTCAGGCGTCTATCTCCAAGAAATGGAGGATTTCCCAAAATACAATCAAATCCGCCATCTTGAAAAACCTCAGGAAATTCAATAAACCAATGGAAAAATTTCTTTTCCTGCGCCACTGCCACTGCCTTGGCGGTCTTCATGTTTTGCCATCCGGCATAGCCACTCAAAATGGTGCGAAACTCGGCATCGGTCATCAGCCGGCCCTGGTTTTCTTCGGTTTTGGGTATAAAAAACTGCGCCACCTGTGTGTCGGCCATCGCCTTAAGCCAGGTATAGCCTTTGCCACCAACAAACTTTTTATAGGCCTTTTGCTTTATGGCAATTTCTTCCGGAGTTTTTTCAGGCAGGTTGTTAAAGTTACGGTAATCTGCCATGGCTTCATTTACCGAGTTGCCGGTTGTGGCTTCAAAATCGGTTTTTAATTGTACCACATTTACTTCTCTGCTAACGCGCTCCATGCGGTTTTGTTTGGCAAGGTAAGCTGCATAAGTTACATCAACCGTTTTTTCGTTGCGTGCCGTAACCAGAAAACTTTTCTCTTCGGGTGTGAGTGCCTTAAATGCTTCATCCGGTATTCCCTTATCAAGCTCTTCACGGTGCACCAGCCCCACTATGCTGTCGCCGCATTTAATATGATGATCAAGAAAATTCAGGGGCTCGCCCGGGTTGTGGCTTTCGAGCCAGAGCGCCACTTTGCAAAGTTCCACTGCCAGCGGGTTTTTATCCACGCCGTAAATGCAGTGACGTATCACCAGCTTGATTGCAGCACGCGTAGCGGTAGGCGTGGGCTGGTCGCTTTCTTCCACCAGGGCGGCATAGCGGTCGGCAATGCGGCGGGCCGCACTCAACAAAATATGCCCGCTGCCACAGGCCACATCCGCCACTTTCAACGAAAGCAGATGCTGTGCAACAATTTTTTCACGGGCTTCGGTCTGGCTTTCGCCCCGCAGTTTTTTTTGTTCAATGTCTTTTTTAATCAGTTTCTCCCGGTCTTCGAGCAAATAATCCAGCGAGTGTTTTATCAACGGCTGCACCAGTTCTTCGGGCGTGTAGTGTGCTCCTTCCCTGCTGCGCTTTGTACCCGCAACAAAATCAAAGGTGTAATGGCTGCCAATTAATTTTATATCGGGATCGTATTCCAGCAAGCCCTCATACACCGAACCAAATTCCTCCACATTTAAAAGTTTATAATTGATGGGTTGTGTGGTGCCGTTGGCAGCCGTAAACCACGACAGATTTTGGAGGGCATTGAGAAATGTTTTATTGTCAAGTCCGCAATTACCAATTATTCCCAGCGCATCATCGCCAAACAAATCGCCGTTCAGCGGTTGAATTTTTAATGCATCGCCGTATTTTTTATTTTCAAAAAACAGAAAGGTGTTTTGCAGGCTCAGCCATAAGTCGCTGTAGCGGCTGTCTTTGGAATAGTTGTTCCGGGTAAGGTTGCGCAAGCGCCCGAGGCCGTAGTATTTATAATAGATATCCCGTAACCGCCTTATCTCTTTGAGGTTTGTATTCGGGTACACGAGGTTTCTTTCCTCAATCACCATCAGGAACAGCAGGCGGTATATCAACCGCAGCAGGTATCTGTAATATTCGTGTGCATTCAGGTTTCCGAGCTTTATCGCCTGTCGGAGTTCTTCGTTCCCGCTGAAATTTAAAAATCCGGTACCAAAAATTCTGATCGCGTTTTCGACGGCTTCACTAAGTTTTTCACGAATGCGGGTGCCGCTTTCCAGTGCGTCGAGATGATAGGTTTCCATCAGACATTCCGGCCCGGCATGTTGCTTTTGCGGCATGCGGCTGGCGTGTAACAAGCGGAACAGCACAGCAAAGTCGGCGTACAACCCTTCGTCGAACATTCTTTCGAGGTCAACTTCCAGGTACGAAAGGCGGATGATGCGCCCGGAATCCCTGAGCAGGCGGATGACTTTTCCGTTGGTAACCAGCCCATACAAAAAGGGTTCGTTGTTATTGAGATACTCCTGAAGCAATGCGTGCGGCGACATGCGCAGGCCATAAGGCTTTTTGTCAAGGTCTTGTTCCGAACCCACGATGATCACAGGAAAATTATCCATGTTTTCAGCAGGGTCGGTGATGTGGTAGGTTTTGCCCAGCACTGTCTGTGCCGATTTCTCGTAGCGGATATTGTACCCCATAAGGCTCAGCAGCGGCCCTATCCAGATGCTCCTGTTTTCCGATTCGCCGCTTTGTCCGTGACTGAGTTTTGAAAGTTTTAGTTTGTATCCTTTGTAGAAAGAAGTTGCCAGCGACCATGCCTGCGAAATTTCATCCCTTACCTTTACGGAGCTGTCGAGATTAAAATCCTTCGGTTTCTGCCCTGCAATATTATCATCCGAATCAAGCCGTGTCAGCAGGTCGGGTGAAATAATATTCCCGAATATTTGTATGGATGGATAATTCATGATTTTATTTCTATATCAGGTAATAAAATATAGATGCCCATCAGGTCCATCGGCAGCACGGCGCCCACTTCATATTCTTTTCCTTTCAGCGCCTTGCGGTATCTTTCATGTGCCTCTACCAGTTTTTCCGAACGTTCCCGGGCAATTTTATCCGCATCGGGTTGCCTGTTTTTTATGATTTCAACTTCCTTGTCAATAAAGCGGATTTGCTGCTCAGGGTCTATGTCTTTATTGACTCTTGCCGTCAGCAACAAGTCTTTTGCTTCATCGGGCCTGAAGGTTTTTCCGCTTGCGGGATTTCCTTCGTAACCCCACAACAGCATTTCTTCTGCAAGAAATTCGTGCGTTCCTTTGATTTGCTTGATAAGGTTTCTTACTCTGTATAAAACAATAATGGTTTTTTGTTTTACCGATGACGAAACAAATACGGCAGCCCTTGCCACTTTTTTTCGTTCGGCAGGGATAAATGCCAATCCGAGCAAATAATGACAGAGTTGTTCCACAAAAGGGTGATTCCTGCCCACATAGTAATATCCATCGGCAACAGGTGAAAAGAAGGTTATGCGGAGATTTTTTTCGTTGGGAAGGTACGACTGAAGCTGTTCCGGCAACTGGGAAGGATAAATACGCCATCCTTTTTTTGCAGTTTCCATTTGTGCGCCTAAGAACAGGAAGGCGTCCTGCACAAATTTCTCAACAGTTTTCGGCTCTCCAAGGGCTTCATCGGTTTCCTTCAGGTCTTCATCAATATTCAATTCTTTGACGATAGGATTTTGAGCAAACAGGTTTCTGATTTTAATTTCATCATTGATGGCCTTGTCGTATGCCCTGGTAACTTTCAGTTCCGATTCTTTCACTACCGGGTCCACGCCCAGGTCGAGCGTGAGTTGCTGTGAATCTGTTATGGCATTTGGATTTAATATAACGGCATTAATAATCGCTTCCATGATGGATTGATTATTTTCCGGAAAAGGAACCGTGATGCCGTTGGCTTTTCTTATCTGGCGGGCTTTTTCGAGTAATACCCGCATAACAACGCCATCCATGGGATTGTCTTTTCCAAACAAGAGCGTGGTAACCACCTTTTCTGCAGGTTGTCCGTAGCGGTCAATACGGCCTTCGCGTTGTTCGAGCCGGTTGGGGTTCCAGGGAAGGTCGTAATGCAATACCGCTGTAAAATAATCCTGCAGGTTAATACCTTCACTTAAACAGTCGGTGGCAAATATCAATCGTTTGGATGATTTTCCGATTTGTGCGATTCGTTCTTTGCGCAGATCATCGTTTAATTCGCTTGTGATCACTTCTACCTGAATATCAGGAAATTCTTTTTTGATAAGCGGTTGTAATAATTTGCCCAGATAATTCGCCGTTTGTATGAACCTGCAAAATACGATGGGCTGGTATCCTTCTTTGATCCACTTTATCAGCAAGGTTGCTGCGGTGGACGCTTTTCTGTCGTCTTTCAGGTTTCCCAGTTTCCCCAGTTCTTCCATCAGGAATTTCAGGGTTCTGTCTTCGGCAGAGGTAAATGTTGTTTTGGTAAACAGGTCGCCTGGTTCATTATCGCTTTCATTTCCGAAATCAGAATCAATTGCCGGGTTTATATCGTCATCAGCCATTTCAACCGTGCTGCCGGCTTCAGATGTTTTAAGCCAGCGGTTCCGGAGCATTTCCACACCGGCATCGGGGCTTGACATCACACCCCGGATAAGGGAAAGGATGGTCCAATAGCGCATTTTTTGCTGGGGGCTTACCTTGCTGTTATCAATGGTAACGCCTTTTGCGAATTTCCAGAGTTCATTATAAAAGCTTTTGTATGCCGGCGACAATTCATATTCTACTTCACCGGCTTCGCGTTGAGGGAAAGGTGTTTTTTCGTCCAGCCAGTCTTCAACATCTTTTCTTCTGCGCTGTATATAGTGAGCGGCAACTTTTCGTTTGCTGTCGTAATCATCGTTCAGAAGATCCATTTCTTCAAATTCGGGTTTCAGCAAACCCAACAGCGATTGAAACTCATCCTGCTTTCCGCTATGCGGAGTGGCAGTGAGCAGTATCATGTGAAGGTCGTCTTTTTTTGAAAGTTGATGCAGCAGGTGATACCGTTGCTGCTGGCTTGCTGAAGCGCCCTGCGGCCGGGAACAGGTGTGTGCTTCATCCACAATAATAAGCTCAGGACATTCATTGATAAATCTGTTCTTGTATTTTTCCTGTTTGATAAAATCTATTGATAGAATCTGATACGGGAAATACTGAAACACGCTGAGGTCGCCGGGGACATCGCGTTCTAATTTTCCGATGGTTCCCGAACGTATTATCTCTGCATCAATACCGAACTTATCTCTTAACTCTTCCTTCCATTGCTCGCACAAATGCGGCAGGCAGACAACGGCAAAACGCTTTATTTCTCCCCGGTCCAGCAATTCGCGAACCACCAGGAGGGCTTCCACCGTCTTCCCGATACCCACGTCATCGGCAATCAAAAGTCTTTTTATGTCAAGTTTCAATGCCATGATCAGGGGAACAAGCTGATAGGTGCGCGGACGGACAGACAGCTTTCCAAACGACCGAAAAGGTCCTGCACCGGCACGGAAAGATAAACGGGACGCGTTATACAGCAAGCGGGCAGTTGCAAAATCACCCAGATCATTAGCGTCAGGCAACGGAAAATTATCTAATTTGGGAACATCATCAGGGAAAGGAAGTTTTTTATAAATCCCGATGGATTCTTCCTCCGTACCGCCAAGAGGTTTCAACAATAGCAAATCCTCGTCCTGGGAAGGCAACACCACCCATTGGCGGTTACGCACTTTTACAATATTGCCGGTAGTATAATCCATTAATTTTTTACGGTTTTAAAAACATGAGGGTATAATTTCACAAATTCGTCAAGTGGAGTCAGGTAATGCCATACTAATACTTCGTATCCCAGGTTCTCGAGACATTCTCGTTTTATGGCATCCGATTCCGCAACTTTGGGAATGTCGTGCGGCGTTCCGTCGCAGAACACACAAACTTTTATTTCTTCGTTATATACAAAATCAGGAATGGTGTAGCAACCATATTTTGCCATGTTCACCTGAGTGAGGTCGGGCAAACGCAGATGGTTCCTGTATAGATATTGCAGGAACTTTAATTCGGTGCTTGATTTTGGGTCAATGTTTTTTAATAATTCCTGGTATTGATGTTCATAATCCTTGTAAAGCGAAGACCTTTTAATTTCGACATTGGCATTCATTAAGGTTTCAAGCGCATTTTTTATCAGATACCGGTCAATGATTTTATGATGCCTCTGGTTAAAAAAACTCAGGAGGTCTGTATAGGATGCGGCCCCGAATTGCTGCTGTTCTTCTTCAGATTTATTAAAATGACAGATTTCCCATGCTGATTGAATCAGTTTTTTGAAATAGCTGACATCTTTTACCATTTGAGCAATCACGCCAAGACTGCCTTCGGCAGATTCGTATAAAAGCATATTGGGCTCTTCGGATGTCCCCATCAAAGAAACTCCGATTTCATTGCTTTCCACCTGAAACAGCGTTTCAAATCCACGCTTGATGGCATACATCAACGTAGTAACACCGGCGTCAAAAGGATGTAAATTGAGATTCTTAGTAGGCTGAATGTATAAAGCATCGGCAGTATTCTCGGCATAAAGTTTAATTCTTTGAACTTCTTCTGCATTTTGTGTCCGGTTTTCCAATTGAGCAGGCCTTTTCCAGAAACCGGTCTTCTTTCCCATCAAAAAGCCATCGCCTTCTTTCGAAACACGCCATTTGTTATTGATAAGAACAATTCTGGCAGCCGGCAGGTATTGCATCCGGAGAAAGATTTCGCCATCCACTTTTACAAGAATTTCTTCAATATTGTTTAACCCGCTCTGTAAGTAAAATGCGGTGGTGATATCGTATCCCAAAATCTGTCTTTCTTCTTCTTCGCAGGTTATGCGGTCATTCACATCGGCGCGAGATTCCCTGATCTCGATCATATCGCTGATCACTTTGCGGTTTGCGTTTTCTGTCAGATCGGCGCCTGTAACCGGACAAACATTTCGTTGCGTATCAGCGCCAATCAATATATAACCCGATGCGGTTGAGATTTTAGCAGAAACCATAGGATTGTCCATTTCAGACCAAAGCATCTGATTTACCTTGTATTTTCCGCCACTGTGATATATCGTATTATGCGGCCCAAATTCGCGCAGGGCTATAAATTTTGGCCTGGAGATATATTCTCCGCCATCTGAAGGGACAAACAGACGTACCGGCAGTTTGGTAAAACCATATCCCGGGAGAAAGCCCTCGGCAGCTAAATATCTGTATGGGTAAAACTCTGAAAGTTGATTGTTGCTTCCCGTTGTTTTGTTTCTCAATAGCTCTATTTGCTTCTCTGCATAACGCCGGTCATTTTCCGCATTTCGTTTTCTTTCGTCGGTTCTCGGTATCCGGGGATCGCCAAGTATCTGGCTGGAGGCCTGCAACTGTTCAACGCATTTTTTGTAAATTTCCCTCCAGCGGTCAATGGCCCTGTCAAATGATTCGGGAGCTTGTGCCAGTTTTCTTTTTACCCAATCTGATTTATACCATGTTGACGGAAGTTTTTCAAGGTTGGGAACTATATCTGCAATGGCCCTTGTGTAAATTCTTTCAAGATCTTCAATTACTTCTTTTTCGAGATGTATTGCATTTTTTGTTTCCTGTTTAAGCGACAGGCCAATGGGGTCGGCATCCATTTCGAGTATGTCTTCGATGGAATCATTCAATGCCCCTAAGTTTGTTCTGGATAAAAACAAGGCGTTTAAATGCGACCTTAGCAGTTCTTCCTGATTTAAATCCAGCTTGGGCGGACTTACGATTCCTGACACCATTTCTATCCGGTTCTCAAAATAATGCCTGTCGTGCGGATTGGTATTTGAACAATAAGTTACGATTAAGGCCGCCTGCCCGCTTCTGCCGGCGCGTCCGCTTCTCTGCGCATAATTTGCAGGATTCGGAGGGACATTTCGCATCTGCACGATATTCAATTCCGAAATGTCAACACCCAGTTCCATGGTAGGCGAACAATACAATGCGCTTACATCACCTTTGATAAAATCTTCTTCAGCTTTTCTTCTTTTTTCATTTTTCACCTGCCCTGTATGTTCAGCACTTCTGATAGGTTTCATTTTTCCAAAATCCTGTTTGTAGAAATCCTGAAAAAATGTATTTACCGTGCGTTCACCTTGCTTTCTTGTGCGTATTCGCACCTGATCATACCAGGGTGTTTGTTCGTCACCCTTTGCCCATAGCACATGATTGCCATTAAGTTGATATAAGTCCTGGTCTAATAAACCTTCCCGTTTTCTTAATATTCCGGAAGAACTGAGCAGGTTCAATAAAGTCGCAATCCAGTTATTTAATTCTTCACCCTTAATATCTTCACCAATGGATTTGAACTGTGCTTTTATAAATTTGCCATATGCACTCTGAGCGCTGATGCTTTGGGTATGTATGTTTTGTCTTTTGGAATACGGTTTATATACCCTGAGATAATTAGGAACCCGCAAATCATCCGTTTTATCAAGAGTCCAGGGTTCCTTTAAATTTTCAGAAATAACTTTTTTATTTACTTCATGATTATCATATAAATTGAAATGAAAGGCAAAGGATGTCCTGAAAAATTCAAGTGTTTGAAACAGTATGTATAATTGTTTTTCCTTACTGAATTTTTCGAAATTCGGTAAAGCGTTCCATTTATCTTTTTTTACATCTTCAGCCAATCCTTTGTAATCAATTTTCAGCAGGCCCACCTGTTCGAGGTTCGGCAAAATAACACGCCACCCCCTGCGTAAATCATAAAGAATTCTGTACGACAGGTATAATTTTAAGGCCTTTTCATTTTCATTGTATTGATAGCTTCCGGAATCAGCAGCAACCTGGGCATATTCGGTCTGATCCAGATTCAATATGCTAAAAACCTCCTTGTCAATATTTGTGTAATCCAGGTACTCATTCGCAATAACGGCCTTGTGTATTGCCGACCTGAGCTGTCCCACCTTGATAAAATCATTAAAGTGGCCTGATTGCAGGGCTACGTCCTGTCTGATATCCGAAAAACAGAGCAACTTTTGAGATTTGCGGTCATCAATTGCTTTTACCAGTTCTTTAATTATCAGAAACGATAAGATGGTGGTCGCAGTGCTCCGGCCCTCATTTCCCAGCCGTGCGAGCTTATTGGCTTCTCTGGGGTTTCCTCCTTCAAAAGTTGTCTTGCTGGTGGGATCAAAAGGCAAGGGGGAAATTATAAACCAACCTTTGATAAAGCCATCTGCGGGGGTGTTTCTAAATTGGCCATCTTTTGAAAAGTATATTGCTACAGGAAGTTTGTGGCGGTTTTCGGCTTTTATGGTACGTGTCCCGTTTTTCTTGCTGATGTTAAACCACGAATCCGGCAAATACTCCTGATCAACTTCCGGATCCCATACGGCTTCGCTTCCTTCCTTTTCTAAAATAATATACCCAACGGTAGTGTCCGATTCTTCGTCATCATCGTTTCTTTCCGAATTAAACGGCACAGCCTCTAAGGTAGAGTCTTCATCATTTTTTTTGACACAGATAAATTCATACCCGGAATAGCGGCTAAAAACTACCTGGAACAGAGGTATTTTTCCCTCGAGCTCACCGGTTTTGTTTTTTGCCTCCAGCGTGATGATCCTGCTATTGGCATCTTCAAGTGATGTATATACTGAACCGGTTTGTGCAATGAACTGATGAATTTTATATGGGAGATAAGAACGCCTCGGCCTGAGTGAGGCAATTTCAACATTGATTTGCTCAGCCCAAAGTAAAAGTTCAACAAGTTTCTTTTGGCATATGTTCCCGTCTAAGCCTGTAGCATCCTTAAGCTTTTCTGCAATCTCTTTGAAAGTAGATGGTTTGGCACGCATCCATTTATCTTCTTTCTTTTCTAAACAAATATTCCTTTCTATCCATCGTGCAAGCTTGTTTTCTTTTATAAGTACCTCATCAATGGCATTTGGAATCTCATTTAAAATTTCATTTTTTAATTCTTCGTTGCTCACATCAGCGCCGGGGAAAGCCTCTCTTATGCTTTCTGTAATGATGTTTTCCCAGGTGAAATTTTGCCCGAAAATTTTGGTGGCCACATTAGCAATTTCTTCTCTTTGCGATTGGATAGTGCCTTCTCCCGATGCCATAGTTGCCGATGTGCCGATACAAATGATTTTTTTGCTTACACACTGCGCTTTTATCCTTCTTATCAATAACGCAACATCTGCTCCCTGCCTGCCACGGTAGGTATGCAGCTCGTCAAAAACCAGAAACTCACAATTTTTATATAATGCTTCAATGATCCTTTGCTCTTTTGCTCTGGTAAGAATAAGCTCAAGCATCATATAGTTTGTCAGCAAAATATGCGGAGGCTTTAATCTTAATTGATCACGGCACTCCTCTGATTCCTGGCCGGTATATTTTCCAAAACTTGGGAAGATGGCGCCGGGATTTTTTTCGTAAATATTTGCAAATTCTGTTAAAGCATTGAATTGAGAGTTAATCAAAGCATTCATAGGATACACAATCACTGCTTTGATCCCGGGCTTCTCAATACCATCATTAAAAATTTTATTTAAGATTGTAGCAATGTAAGTCAACGATTTGCCGGAGCCGGTCCCCGATGTAACCACAAAACTCTCATCCCTGCAACCCATTTCAATCGCTTCTTTCTGGTGCTGATATAATTCAAAGCCAGAAAAAACGTTCAGCAATTCTTTATTTAAGGAAAGAGAGCCGGAATTGATCAGGGATTCTATGGTGCCGCCGACCTTGTATGATGGGTTGAATTGGATGAGCGGCTCGGGAATTAATTTCTTCGATAACAACTCCGAATTTACTTTTTCACGTATTTTCTCATCCTGTATGTTAAGAAAGCTACTGATGTAAGAACTGTAATTTGAAATAATATTTTCGTGAAGGTTGAATATATTCATAGTTTATGTTTTCTTTTATCAAGCTTATTATAATTGTAAAATCAGGATAGGCCTGATTGCAATTATACAAAAAATAAAGAAACAAAAAGAAATAATATTAATATTTAATTGTTGCTGGAGTGCGGCAGGGGATATTTTTAAGACAGCCGGGGTAAAATGGCTTTTTGCGCGCAGGTATTTTGCCCGGGAGCTGTAGCATAGTTTGCTCCGGAATAGCCAGCAACTGGTATGCATGGTTCATGCCAGGTCCAAGTTCAAGCACGACAAAGACAATGATCCCGTATTGGTCCCGCAGATAATGTCAATGTTCCATGATCTATATGAAATCGAGCGCGAAGCTCGCGAGAAAAACATATCGAATGATGAAATAAAAGCTTTGCGCTTGCTAAACGCGACCGATATTCTTACGGATATGAAAGCCTGGCTTGACGACAAGTTGCTTACCGTGCCTCCCAAAAGTGGTTGAGTTAAAAAGTTGGATGTATTTTACTATTTTCAAATCAATCAACTTTTCTTTGAAGAAGTTTTGAATAACTTTTTGTCACTCATGACTTGGTTAATATTTGAAACAAGAATGGGTAAACTTTCCTACTTAGTCTTGTTTCTCAATGTTTACGATATGCATTAGATCAATCGTAAACTATCGTAAACAATTAATGAATGTTTACGATTTGGTCAAAATCAAAAATAATATATGATAATCATTTTTACTTCTTTATTTAAGAAACATTAATCTGCTTCGTATCAATTATCATTAATGAAATTTATTATGAAAAACTAAAGTTTTGACATAAACACATACATTATAGAAAAAATCAATGTTGATTTTTACAAATCCAAAATATTATTGTAATAAAAACATAAATAAAATTGATTATAACAAGTATACGATTTGAGTGGCCTTTTGAAAATAGATTATAAATTGTTATTGAAAAAGGCCATTCTAAAAAATATTTATAAAAAACTTACATGAAAATACTAATTTACACACGCGTAATAAAAATATACGTGATATGTTTTAACCTTGCTTAAGGTCGTTCATATTTATGGTGGTTCGAGCCCGGTTACAAACTGACTCTGATTTCTTAAGCACACATACGTGAGTCTTGAACTCGAAGAGGAAATTGTTTTATAAAAAAACATCTTCATAATTGATTTTATTCTGATTTCTTATGAACTCAAAGTGATATTGTATTTTTTTTTATCTTCTTAAAACGCATACAAGTAGCTGTTTGTTAATTTTATCTTCTTAAAACGCATGTAAGTAGCTGTTTGTTAATTTGTTGCGATTATTGAGGAAATGATTTATAGAGGAAATACTAATTTATATTTGGAAATATATTTTTTTTTATTACCTTTGGCAAATGAAAATTAATTAAAATCATTTAATGTAATGAACCAATTATCTGAACCCGAGTATTTAAAACTATTTCCCATAGAAAAAATGAGGGAACTATATCCAAAAATAAGTGAGCAAATTATTCCATTATCTGTAACCGGAATCTCACCACGTACTTTTTTTAGCTGGAAACAACACGGTATAATAGATTATCCTGATAATATGCGCGTTAAGTTAAACCTGTTTCAATACACCTGGATGATGGTGTGCGTTACTCTTCGTGATTTTGGAGTTTCATTAAAAATTATGAAGGAAGTGAAACAGAGCATGTTCGAGGATATGGGGATGTCTCTTCTTGAGAGAAAAGATGAAATCCTTAAACTCATTTATAAAAATGAACATAAGGACCCAAATTTGGCCAGTATTTCAAAGATGATATACCCTATACTTGAAAAAGAATACCAAAATTTTGCTCAAGAATTCAGAATATATACTTCGGTTTTAGGGGCTGCAATCGGAGCTATTTTACTGTTGAATAGGGAAGCTACCATAGTTATTACTAAAAATAAAAAAGAGGTCGGATTCGAAGTCATTAATTATAAATCTCTCAGTGAGTTTAGCGAAAGAACAGCTGAATATCATGATAAACCGCACCTTTTGATACCTATGAGTGGAATCATTGCTGATTTTTTAACTACAACTAAAAACGAAAAATATATAGCCAAGTTGGAATTACTGACCAAGGATGAAAAAAAAGTAATTGACATCATTAGAAGCAAGGACTTTTATGATCTCAGAATAAAAAAAATCAATGATGAAAAGGAACTTAAAATAACCAAATCAAAAGAAAAGGATATTAAGGGCGCTCAGGTAAATGAGATTGTAAGAATTTTGGGATTAAATCAATATGAAGAAGTAACAATGCATTTGAGAAGTAAAGAACACATTCATTTTAAATGTAAAGCAACATGCAAATAAATGTCCCGGGTCACCCGGGGCAAAGTAATATAACGGCCAAATCCCCCTGGAAAGGGTGTTTGTCTGCATCTTATAAACTAAATGTTATCCTATGAGAAATGTAAACAAATTCTAAGAATTGAAAATGAAAAAATCAGCGAGGAGGAAGTAATAGCGTTTCGGAATATGCTCTATGCAATAGCTGAAACCGCAATCGAAACTTTTATAATTAAGGAGGGACAGAAACATGAAAACTGCAGCGATCATGAGCCGTGTGAGCTCGGATGAACAGGCAAAAGGGTATTCTCTGGATGTTCAGGAAGAAGAATTAATAAAACATTGCAATAATCATAATATTAAGGTAGAATACGCTTTTAGGGAAGATCATTCTGCAAAAACTTTTGACCGCCCGAAATTCAAGGAATTTAAAAGCCTGGTTGCTTCCGGGAAATTAAAAGTTGATTTGCTGCTATTTACATCGTGGGATAGGTTTTCCAGGAATATCCGTGAGTCTCTTGAAATAATTGAATGGTTGAAAAAACATGGCATTACAGCAGCAGCTGTTGAGCAACCTTTGGATATGAGTGTCCCTGAAAACCTTGCTATGCTTGCCATTTACCTTGCCTTTCCGGAGATAGACAATAAGAGACGCTCTATAAAGATCAGAGGAGGCATAAGAGAAGCCCTAAAATGTGGCAGATGGGTACGGAAAGCTCCAATAGGTTATAAAAATTCACGTGATGAACAGAATAAGCCGATAATTGTACCATCAGATAAAGCCCCTTTAGTTAAATTGGCCTATACTTTAATTGCAGCCAATATGGAACAGGCAAAAGTAAGATTGACTCTTGAGAAAAAAGGTTTAAAATTAAGTCGTTCAAATCTCTCAAGACTATTAAGAAACATTGTATACATTGGGAAAATAATAGTTCCGGCATCCGTTAACGAGCCTGCCGCAATTGTGAATGGGTTACATGAATCAATAATTTCGGAAAGTCTATTTTATAAGGTACAGAATATTTTAAATGGCCGTGTACTAAGTAAAAACAAAGCGAAATTTTATGTAAAAAGGCCGGAATTACCATTAAGGGGAAGCCTTTTATGCTCAACATGCGGAAATAAACTCACAGGGAGCGCCTCCAGAAGTAAAACCGGGGAGCTTCACTTTTATTACCATTGTAATCACTGTCATAAAGAACGGCATCGGGCCATTTCCGTGAATGAATCAGTATCAGAACTAATGAAAAGCCTAAAGTTTAAAGGGACCTGCAATGATCTTTACAGAATGATTCTTGAGGATGTCCTCCATGAAAAGCGAGTGGAAATGAAAGCTACATCATCAGTCAATGAGAAGAAATATAATGAAATATGCCAAAGGATAGAGAAGCTGCAGGATATGCTAATAGATGGTGTTGTATCAAATAATGATTACCTTCAAATGAAAACCCGTTATGAAGGAGAAAGGAATAAAATCGAACTTAGTCTAAAACAAATCAAAACTAATGACCATTCGCTGCAAGTCAAATTAAACAAGTGTTTTAACGTTCTATCACACCTTGATGAACTTTATGAAAAAGCCAATCATGATAACAAAAAGCGACTTGTAAGTTCGATTTTTCCAGATAAAATCATTTTTGACGGAAAAAAAAGTCGAACTCCGAGAATGAATGAGGTTCTCCGCCTGTGCACCTTAATTAACAAGGCTTCCGGGAAAAATAAAACGGGACAAAGTACTGAAAAACGTACTGTGTCCCGTCAGGTGGAGCGTATGGGAGTCGAACCCATGACCTTCAGACTGCCAGTCTGACACTCTAGCCAACTGAGCTAACGCCCCAAAATGAAGTGCAAAAGTAAAAATTTTATTCATATTTTTACAAAAAGTTTTATTTTTTTAGTTTGAAAAGAATTTTTGCAGCGGTAAAAATTGAGCCTCAACCAGAGTTGACAGCATTCTTGGGAAAACTTAGAATGTACCTCGCAGACAGCGATATTAAATGGGTTGAGCTAAAGAACCTGCATCTCACATTGAAATTTTTCGGTGAAACATCTGATGATAAAATACCTCTGATCGCTGAAGTTATGAAAAAAGTCACCTGTACACCTTTCGTTTTGGTATTAGGAAATCTAAAAATCTTCGGAAGCCGTTATCAGCCACGTGTGCTATTTCTGGAAGCCATGAACGCAGAGCCATTTGTAGATCTTAGAAACCAGGTTGATGAACAAATAAAACTTTTAGGCTATGAACCCGACAGGCAAAATTTTGTACCCCATCTTACCATAGGGCGCATTAAAAAAATCTCTGATAAAAAATATTTTCAGCAGAACATCAGTAATTTTTCGGATAAAACCTTACAATTTCAGCAAGTATCTGCTTTCTATCTTATCGAAAGTATTTTACATTCATCAGGTCCGGAATATAATGTTTTGGCATCCTTTGCTTTAGAATAATTTTGAAAAATTGTTTTTTTAATTGATTTTTTTGTAAATTTGCACCCGCAATTGTCCTATGGTGTAACTGGCAACACGTCTGATTTTGGTTCAGAAGAGTTCAGGTTCGAGTCCTGATAGGACAACAGAAAAAAATGGAAAAGTTGTTGAGGGGACTTGCGTCCCCTCTTTTATTAACATATTATGATCACTATAAAACAAATATCCGAAATCGTCAACGAGAAACTTCATGGCACAGAACTTTTTCTTGTGGAAGCCCATGTCGGTTCAGACAATCATATTACAGTTTTTATAGACGCGGACACTCATGTCAGCATTTCCGACTGTGCAGAACTCAGCCGTTTTATTGAATCAAAGCTTGACAGGGATAAAGAAGATTTTGAACTTGAAGTTTCCTCAGCAGGACTTGATCTGCCGATTAAACTTCACCGGCAATTTATAAAAAATATTGGCAATGATGTTAAAATTATTACACGCAGCGGAAAAAGTTTTATTGCAGCTTTGCTGGGTGCGGGCGATGATAATATAACAGTGCTGATACCTGAAAATAAAAAGAAAAAAATGCCTGAAGAACATATCGTTCTGACTCTCAGCGATATCAAAGAAGTAAAAGTGATAATAAAAATTAATAACAATAAATAAAGTATCGAATAATGGAACATATCAATTTAGTTGAATCGTTTTCTGAGTTTAAAGAATTCAAAAATATTGAGCGCGAGACCATGATGCGCATACTCGAAGATGTGTTCAGACACATGCTGATAAAGAAATATGGCAGCGACGAAAATTTCGACATCATTGTAAACATCGACAAAGGGGACCTTGAAGTATGGAGGAACCGGAAGATCGTTGATGATAATGAAGTTGCCGACGAAAACAAGGAGATTGCCTATTCAGATGCCATTAAAATAGAACCCGACTTTGAAATAGGTGAAGACGTTTCAGAAGAAGTGAAACTAAAGGATTTCGGTCGCCGTGAAATATTGGCTATGAGGCAGAACCTGATCTCAAAGATCCTTGAATTTGAAAAAGACAACATCTATAAGGAGTATATTGAAAAGGTAGGACAGATTGTTACCGGCGAAGTATATCAGGTATGGAAAAAAGAAATCCTGGTGCTCGATGACGACAATATTGAGCTCATTATTCCAAAATCAGAACAGATACCATCTGATTTTTACCGAAAGGGAGAATCGGTTCGTGCGGTAGTTTCCAAGGTTGAGATGAAAAACGGAACCCCGGTCATCATACTTTCCCGTACTTCTCCTGTATTCCTCGAACGCCTTTTTGAAGCTGAAGTGCCCGAAGTTTTTGACGGACTGATCACCATAAAAAAAATTGTCCGCATTCCAGGCGAACGGGCAAAAGTTGCTGTTGAATCTTATGATGACCGTATTGATCCTGTCGGCGCATGCGTCGGAATGAAAGGCGCCCGCATTCATGGTATTGTACGCGAACTGCGCAACGAAAACATTGATGTCATCAATTTTACCACAAATACTTCGCTTTATATCACACGTGCTTTAAGCCCTGCCAAAGTTTCTTCCATCAAAATTGATGAAAAAAATAAAAAAGCAGATGTGTATCTCAAACCCGACCAGGTTTCCCTTGCCATCGGTAAAGGCGGATATAATATCAAACTGGCTGCAAAACTTACAGGCTATGAAATAGACGTGTACCGTGATTCTGATTCGGATTACGAGGATGTCGACCTTCAGGAGTTTTCAGATGAGATTGATGACTGGATCATCACCGAACTTAAAAATGTTGGATTCGATACGGCTAAAAGCGTTCTGGAACTCAGCGTGGAAGAATTAGTGCAACGTACCGACCTGGAAGAAGAAACCATAAAAGAAGTAATTAAAATTTTAAAATCAGAATTTGAATAACATACAGAGATCAATCACTAACTGCATAAAATAAATAAAGGCCAATCAGGTAAAATATGGAAGAAACCGTAAAAACGTACCGATTAAGTAAAATTGCAAGCGAATTCAATATCTCCGTCGGGTCAATTGTAGATTTTCTTAATAAAAAAGGAATCAAAGTTGATAATAATCCGAATGCAAAAATCTCTACTGATATTTATGAAATTCTGCTAAAGGAGTATTCGACCGACAAAAAGGTAAAGGAGACATCAAAAAAGCTCGATATCGGGATGAGCCGCCACGAAACCATCACGCTCGATAGCGCAAAGGAACGCGAAAAAGAATCGGAACCAATTCAGGACAAAGAACTCTTTATTAAAAATGTTCCGGTATCCTATCCCAAAGACACTAAACTTGCTGAAAAGAAAGAAGAGCCGGTAAAAAAACAGCCCGAACCAATCAAAGAAAAAACTGAACAAGAAGTCAAAATAACGCCGGAAAAAGAAGATAAAAAAATTGTAAAACCACCGGTCGCAGAACCTGAAGAAACCGAAGATCCCTCAACAATCAAAGGCCCCAGGGTAGTGGGTAAAATTGATCTTGATAAAGTAAACGATAAAAAACCATCGAAAAAAACCAAAGAAGAAATCCAGGAGGAAACGAAAGAAAAAAACAGGAAAACAAAGAAACAAAAAACGGAAACAACCGAGGAAGTAAAGGAACCCACTGAAGAAAAAAAGGCAACAAAAAAAACTAAAAAAACTGAACTTCCTATTGAACTAAAGCCTGTGCCAGAGTCAGAACCAGAACCGAAATCAGATAAGGATACTAAAGAAGAAGTAGTTGAAAAAGAAGTAAAAGAAGAAACATCTGTCATTATTGAAGATACCCCAACTCCCCCTGTCAAGGAAGAAACAAAAGAAAAGGAAATCGATAATTTTATTGCTACCCAGTATACAGTGCTTACCGGACCTAAAATTATTGGTAAAATTGAATTGTCTGAAAAGCCGCCGGCACAGAAACAACCGATTGCAACTTCTTATGACAAGGTGTCCGACAGAAAGCGACAGCGAAAACGAATTAAAAAAGACACTCCCCCTGCAGAAAACCATGGCCAAACTGCAAAGCACAGTGGTTCTGGGGGCTCTTCCATAGCTGACAAGTTGCACAAGCAGGGAAAGGTTCATAAAGGTAAAGTTGTTGAACGGCCGGAAGTTTCGGATGAAGAAATTCAGAAACAAATTCGTGAAACACTGGCACGCCTGAGTACCCCTGCTAAATCAAAAGCATCAAAATACCGCCGACAGAAAAGAGACCTTGTCCAGCATCATATCGAAGAAGAACAGATGAAGCTGGAAGAAGAAAAGAAAATCCTTAAAGTTACAGAATTTGTCACAGTGAGCGAAATAGCTCAACTGATGAATGTTCCCGTCACTGAAATCATTTCCACATGTATGAGTCTGGGGTTGTTTGTTTCGATCAATCAACGCCTTGATGCAGAAGTGTTATCCATTGTAGCCGAAGAATTTGGTTATAAAACTGAATTTATCAGCACTGAACTGGAAGAAGCTATTCATACTGAAAAAGATGCTCCGGATCAACTCACAGAACGGCATCCTATTGTCACGGTAATGGGACATGTGGACCACGGAAAAACATTGTTGCTCGATTATATCAGAAATTCCAATGTTATCGCAGGTGAGGCCGGTGGTATAACACAACATATAGGCGCCTACGAAGTGACACTCGACAACGGAAAAAAAATAACATTCCTCGACACCCCTGGCCACGAAGCTTTTACTGCCATGCGTGCACGCGGAGCAAAAGTCACCGATATTGCCATCATCGTCATTGCTGCTGACGATAGCATAATGCCACAGACCGTTGAGGCAATCAACCATGCTCAGGCAGCAAAAGTTCCCATCATATTTGCCATCAACAAAATTGATAAACCAACGGCCAATCCCGAAAAGATCAAAGAAGCTTTAGCAGCCATGAATATGTTGGTTGAAGACTGGGGTGGCAAATATCAATGCCAGGAAATATCCGCAAAAAAGGGGATCAATATTGATAAACTCCTCGAAAAAATATTGCTCGAAGCTGAAATGCTTGAGCTAAAAGCAAATCCCAACCGTGATGCATACGGTACCGTTTTGGAATCATCGCTTGAAAAAGGCCGTGGTTACGTAGCCAAGCTCCTTATGCTTAACGGGACTTTGCGCGTGGGGGACATGGTCCTTGCCGGATCAAGCTATGGCAGGGTAAAAGCCATGTATAATGAACGAAATTTAATTGTCGAAAATGCAGGACCAGCCACACCATTGCTACTGCTGGGGCTTAACGGTGCCCCCCAGGCCGGCGATTCTTTTGCCGTAATGCAGGACGAACGCGAAGCCAAAGAAATCGCAAACAAGCGGTTTCAACTGCAGCGCGAACAAAACATCCGCACACACAAGCATATCACCCTCGACGAAATTGGCCGACGTATTGCCATCGGAGATTTTAAAGAACTTAACATCATTGTGAAAGGAGATGTTGACGGTTCGATAGAGGCCTTATCCGACTCGCTGCTCAAACTTTCCAATGAGGAAGTCCAGGTTAATGTTATCCACAAGTCTGTCGGGCAGATTACCGAATCAGACGTTTTACTGGCATCGGCTTCCAATGCAATCATCATTGGGTTCCAGGTACGCCCGTCACTCAGCGCCCGCAAACTTGCAGAACACGAACAAATAGATATCCGCCTTTACTCCATCATTTATACCGCCATCAATGAGATTACTTCTGCTATCGAAGGTATGCTGTCGCCTGAAATCGAAGAAAAAATTGTCTGTAACCTTGAAGTAAAAGAAGTATTCAAAATCTCAAAAATAGGCACTATCGCCGGTTGCCAGTGCCTCGACGGTAAAATCGGAAGAAACACATTAGTCAGGATCATCCGCAATGGCATTGTGGTATATTCCGGAAAACTCGGCTCTTTGAAACGTTTTAAAGATGATGTCAAGGAGGTATTCGCCGGACAGGAATGCGGACTGAATATCGAAAACTTCAACGATATTAAAGTGGAGGATATTATCGAAGGTTACGAACAAACTGAAGTCAAAAGAAAACTTGGATAAAACCCTGTTTCCCTAATCACTTTTTTTCATGCTTAAAGCAAAAGAGGCGGTCATAAAAAGGCTGCCTCTTTTGTTTACAGGTATCGTATTGATGGCTATTAAACCGAAATTATCATCCACCACAACAACAACTGTCACCATGGTCGTGATGCCCATGACTGTTCCGTTGAATAATCTCCTCTTCTGACGGATTGCGAATACCAATGATCTTGCCGGTAAAATGAAGATTCTTGCCGGCCAGCGGATGATTGAAATCTATGATAACGTCCGTGTCTTTAATCTCTTTTATCATTCCGTTTAAAACCTGACCGCTTTCATTACGCATCGGGATTATATTTCCAACCTCACACAATTCTGTATCGAGTTTCCCGTCCCTGAAAAACATGTCAACAGGCAGTTCAGCTAACCCATTTTCATCAAATTCGCCATAGGCATCGGCAGCAGCTACGCTGAACGAAAAAGTATCTCCTGTTTGCAGATTAAGTATGTTACTTTCAAAACCCGGGATCAAATTATCAACACCAAAAAGAAAAACCAGAGGCCCTTCTTCTCCTGTTTCTTCAATAAGTGATCCTTGTTCATCATTTTCTGTGAGCCGGTAAGTAAGAGAAACCATTTTGTTTTTTTCGACTTTCATTTTTGTACCTTTTAGGGCGCAAAGGTAATGTTTATATGATGTCAGGTATGAATTAATTTTGTTTCTTATCATTACCGGAAAATACTTAAAAATAAATTTTTACGTTTGCTTTTCGCTATTTTGCCAGAAACATAAGCCTTTTACATTAAAATATTTGTATTTTTGCACCTTATGAAACTACTAAACACCATCAGGATTGTATTGTTTTTGATGATCGTAATGATCAGTTCAAAGGGCTTTACACAAAGACTATCGGGGGTTCCATCAATGGGTCCCAAACAGCAGATACTGTATGTTTCCAAAACACCAAATGACACACTTTTACCCGGCAACCTGCCTTACCTGGTAACTCCTGAATATGTATTGCTTCCTTCGACTAACGGAGGTTATGTATTAGGCACTAACGGCTGGAACGATAAATGCAAATGCCAGCAGTTTAAGGTCAGTTATTATTATCATATCGAAGGAGCCATTTACTGGTTTGGTTACAAAAAGGCCGATTCTGCCGGATTGGTAAGGTTTGCTATCTGGAATATGGATAGTGTCAGAGGCACCACGTACAACTATGCTGATTCTGCAATACATACCGGCCAGAATTGTCCGGGGACCATAATTCTGGCTGTTACGGACACCACCACTAACATTGACACTTCTTCCTCATACAGCCAGGCTCATATTGTTATGTTTCCATTCCCTGTTCTCGTAACATCTGATTATTGTATCGGGTTTGACATGAGTAAAACCGGGGCGGATTCCATTGCACTGATGAGCACCAACAAAGGCCAGGGCGGCAAACTTCAATTAGTATGGGAACAATGGTCATCAAACAATAAATGGTACACGCTGCAGGGAGCTCAATGGGACGGGGATACCCTGGATATTGATGCCATGATCTTTCCCATTATTGATAATACGGTAGGCTGTATAGAAAACGGTGAATTTATATCGGGAGTAAAACTCAGTCAGTCCTACCCCAACCCCGTTGCCGGGCAATGCACTATAACCTACGAACTCGCCGATCCTCAATCATCTGTTACACTTCGTATTTTAAATATTCAGGGCAAACAGGTTTACTTCAGCAAAGAACCCGAAAAGTCTCGGGGGATACACCAGGTGACGGTTGATGTTTCAAATCTGGCAGACGGAACGTATTTCTACGTTTTGTCAACCGACGGAGCTCATATTGCAAAAAAAATGTGCGTCAACAAATAAAGAAATAATCAGGTTTTCAATCCTTCAGCAGTATCGTTTGTGTTCTTCATATTTTTTTAATCACCATCATATGCTGAAAAATATCTTTCTTTTACTGTTTATTTATCTTGGGACTTGGGTTACCGGATCAGAATATCATATAAAAACGTTAAATGTGAAAAATTATACTGAATTGGACACCGCCACTTTTGGCGGGGGGTGCTTCTGGTGCATTGAAGCTATTTTTGAACAGGTGAATGGTGTGAAACAAGTGGTATCGGGCTATGCGGGAGGCCACACCATTAATCCCACATATAAGCAGGTATGCACCGGAGAAACCGGCCATGCTGAAGTATGTCAGATTACCTTTGATAAGAAAATAATAAGCTACCAGGAGCTGCTGCTGATCTTTTTTTCTTCTCACGACCCCACTACCCCTGGCAGACAAGGTGCCGATATAGGAACACAGTACAGATCTGTAATATTTTACCATGATACGCAACAAAAAAATATTGCGGAAAACTTCATGAATGTATTCAACGAACAAAAAGTGTTTGACAACCCTTTAGTTACAGAACTCAAAACTTACACAACTTTTTATCCGGCCGAAAATTACCATCAGCAATACTTTGATAACAATTCATCACAACCCTATTGCAGGATTGTTATCGCCCCCAAGCTGGAAAAAATAAAAAAAGAATTAGCCAGGTATCTGAAATAAAACGGATAAACACCCCCTTTTCCACAGTATCCTTGATTAATATTGCTGAATGGACAGCAAATAACCTGAAAACGTCCGATTGTTTTTATTCCCCTGAGTTTTCTATCACAGGTACAGAACAAACCCTTCAGATTTGCCCCGTACAAGAATAATAGCGTTAACTTGCTGTGTTTTAAATACTATAAGCAGGTTTTATTCCCCGCTGACGTCCGTTTGCTGGCAAACACAAACCAGGTTTCTGTCGCCAGAAGCATCATCAATGCGGGTTACCGTTGGCCAGTATTTATCATTGGATGACCAGGACATCGGAAAGGCTGCTTTCATCCGGCTGTAAGGCAGGTTCCATTCATCGGTGGCAATCATTTCGGCAGTATGGGGCGCCTTTTTAATAATGTTTACGACCTTGTCTGCTTTGCCTTCCGCAATTTCATCGATCTCTTTCCTAATAACGATCAGCGCCTCCACGAGGCGGTTCAGTTCATAAAATGGTTCGCTTTCGGTGGGTTCAACCATTAGCGTTCCATGAACGGGAAATGCAACTGTAGGTGCATGAAAACCGTAATCCATAAGGCGTTTAGCAATATCTATTGCGCTAATACCCGTCTGATGGTCGATCTCATTACAGTCGAGTATCATTTCATGGGCAACCCGCCCTTTTGAGCCAGTATAAAGCACTGGATAGTGTTCTTCAAGACATGATTTCAGGTAGTTGGCATTCAGTATGGCAAAACGTGTCGCTTCGGCAAGTCCCGCCCCACCCATTAGCTTTATATAGGCATACGAAATAGTAAGTATCAATGCGCTTCCGAAAGGCGCCGAAGAGACTGCCGTTATACCGTTCGGACTGTTCAGGCAATTACAGAATACGTGCTGCGGTAAAAACTCCACAAGATGTTTGGCCACCCCTATAGGACCTGCTCCGGGGCCGCCGCCACCGTGAGGAATAGCAAATGTTTTATGAAGGTTCAGATGACACACATCGGCACCGATGCGTGCAGGACTTGTAAAGCCCACCTGCGCGTTCATATTGGCGCCATCCATGTATACCTGTCCTCCATTCTGATGAATAATATCAACAATTTCAAGAATATTTTCCTCAAACACCCCATGGGTCGAAGGATAGGTTACCATCAATGCGGCAAGTGTTTCCTTATATTGATTTGCCTTTTCACGAAGGTCATTGGTATCAATGTTTCCATGCTCATCACATTTCACAACAACAACTTTAAATCCTGCCATTACAGCGCTAGCAGGATTGGTGCCATGTGCCGAAGCCGGTATCAGAACCACATCGCGCTGCTGCTGCCCCCGTGTTATATTATACTGACGGATCACCATAAGTCCGGCATATTCGCCGGCAGCACCCGAATTAGGCTGGAATGAAATAGCCGAAAAGCCCGTAATCTCACAAAGGGCTTTTTCCAGTTCTTTAATCATAAAGTAATACCCTTCCGCCTGATCGGCAGGAACAAAAGGATGCATGTTGCCAAATTCCGGCCAACTCAGTGCAAACATTTCAGCACCCGCATTCAGCTTCATGGTGCACGATCCCAGAGGTATCATAGCACGGTTTAACGATAGATCCTTCACCTCAAGTTTTTTTATGTAACGCATCATCTCCGTTTCGGAATGATAAGAGTTGAAAACAGGATGTGTAAGGTATGCAGAGGTTCGTAACAACCCGGAAGGCATCGTGGAAATTTCAGCACATTTGTTTATTTCGTATTCATAAGGTGTGAACGCCTGTTTATTAGCGCCCGCAAAGATGGATAACAAAACATTAATATCGTTAAGTGTGGTGACTTCATCAACAGAAATTCCGATACTTTTTTCATCTATATACCTTAAGTTGATATTTTTTTCCAGTGCCGCAGTACGAATATCTATGATACTCACTTTGTCGGGCAGGGTAACTTTTATTGTATCAAAGAAATATTTATTCTCCTGTGTATACCCGTATTTAGTAAGTTCTGAAGCCAGAATACCTGCCATAACATTAATATCGCGGGCAATTTCATAAAGGCCTTTTGGCCCGTGATAAACAGCGTACATTCCTGACATGATAGCAAGCAAAGCCTGAGCTGTACAGATATTTGATGTAGCACGTTCGCGTTTTATATGTTGCTCGCGTGTTTGCAAAGCCATGCGAAGCGCCCTGTTACCATTGGCATCCACCGAAACACCGATAATACGGCCCGGAATGTTACGTTTGAATTTCTCGTTCACTGCAAAAAAACCGGCATGAGGCCCACCGAAGCCCATGGGTAATCCGAAACGCTGCGTAGAACCCAGGACAGCATCAGCACCCCATTCACCCGGAGGTGTGAGCATGGTGAGTGATAACAGATCAGCAGTAACAGCCACAGCAATATTTAACGAATGAGCATGATTTACAAATTCAGCATAATTATGAACATTACCACAGGAAGTCGGATATTGAATAATAGCCCCGAAATAAGTATTATCAAGGCTTATTTCTTCATGGTTTCCAATAATAATCTCAATTCCAAAAGGTTTTGAACGTGTTTTCAGCACCTCGCGTGTATGAGGAAAAACACACTTGGATACAAAAACCTTGTTTGAATTGTTTTTAACCTGCTCACGGCTGCGCGCATTATAAAACATGATCATGGCTTCAGCGGCAGCAGTTCCCTCATCCAGCAGTGAGGCATTGGCTATCGGCATGGCTGTCAGGTCGGAAACTACAGTCTGAAAATTCAGCAGCGCCTCTAAACGCCCCTGTGATATTTCAGCCTGATAGGGCGTGTAAGATGTGTACCACCCGGGATTCTCAAGGATATTTCTCGTAATGACACCCGGAATTATTGTACCATAATAACCCAGCCCAATGTAACTCTTATAAAGTCTGTTCCGGCCTGCAATTTCCTTCAGGTGATTCAGAAATTCATATTCGTTCATTCCCGAAGGAAGATTCAGCGGTTGTGATAAACGAATAGACCGGGGAATGGTCTGGTCAATAAGTTCGTCAATGGATGCAACCCCGATTCTTTGCAGCATTTGTTCAATTTCTTTGCCCCGCGGCCCGTTATGGCGGCTCATAAAATTATTGGTAATCATATTTTTTTTGAAATTAATTTGGTTTGGTCAATATTTAAAGGGTACAAAACCTTCAATCATTTGAAATAATTCACAAAACTCAATTATAGCTCACTCTGTATCAATATTATACATCGGGAAACTGAATTAACTCCACCTGTTTAGCGATACTATCCGGGGCGCAAAGATAGCAAACACATATTAAAAACAAAACAATGAACATTTTAATTTTAATTGAAATCTATTTTGGAGAAGTTTGATTATAGTAAAATCAAAAAATTTTTATAATGAATTTCCTATTACTTTTGCAGTTTAATTCCAATGAACTATTATGACGGAAATACCACCATTCAACAGTACGCTATATAAGAATAATTACAAGCAGCTTTTTATAAACCTGTTTCGTTTTAACAGTACCAGCCTTGCCAATATTGTTTTTCTGTTGCGGGTAATCTGGTATCAGCGGAAGGCAATGAAAACCAGGCAACGGTCAAAACTCAATAATACCGAAGTCCCTCCATTGATTTTTTTCAGCATTACCAAAAACTGCAATCTGAACTGCAAGGGCTGTTATCAGAAATCCCAGAACCGGACTGCCGAAAAAGAGATGAGTACTGAAAAAATGCTTTCCATTCTCAGGGAAGGAGAAGCATTAGGTTCTTCAATTATTGGCGTACTGGGCGGAGAACCATTTACACGTAAAGATTTCTTTCATATCGCCTCCACCATGAAAAAAATGTTGTTTATCACATTTACCAATGGAATGTTGATCGATGACGCTATGATAAAAAAACTCAAAAAAAATAAAAATATTATTCCCATAATCAGCAACGAAGGCCGTGAATGTGAAACCGACGGAAGACGTGGTTCGGGTGTTTACAGCCATTTCAAAAATACGGCTCAGAAATTCAAAAAAAATCATATCATTTTCGGGATGTCATTCACGGCTACCAAAGACAACTTTCATATCATCACTGATGATGCCTTCCTCAGGGAAATGATCAGCCTGGGCTGCAGCACATTCTTTTACTTTCCTTACAAACCGGTTGACGGACGTTCCGAAGAACTAATTCTGGATCACAACCAGCTGAAAGTGCTTGAAGAATACACCTATACGTTTCGTGAAAAATACAAGACACTCTACTTTTCACCCCTGGCTGAGAAGCAGTTCAACGGGTGCATCGGCGCCGGCAAGGGTCTGATTCATATCAACTACGACGGCAGCATTGAGCCATGCCCCTTTGCACCTTATTCCGATATTAATCTTTATAATGTCACACTGAAAGAAGCTTTAAATTCTGAACTGCTGCGAACTATCAGGGAAAACCATGCCTGGCTGGAGCAGAATAATAACGGCGACTGTCCGCTCTGGGAAAACCGGGAATGGCTGGCTTCGCTCACCAGAAAAAAAGAAGAAGTAAGCGGAGTGCTATAATCTGCAGACCGTTATGGATAATGAACAGATGTCACAGGATGGGAAAGTCTACCCGGAAAAAAAATACAAAACGCTTGTTTATACTCCCGGTAAAAACGGAACCTATATTGCCATGATCAGTGAGGGCGGAGAGCCTGAAAATATTGCACACAGGCAGGCCCGGGACGCCATCAATGAATCGGCTGAAAATATTAAAAAACGTGTGATTGCGGGGGAACTCAGTCCGATAGCATATTACATGGCAAAATATCAGTATAGCCTCAGAAGACTGGCAAACCTGACAGGCCTGACGAAAAAAGATATCAGGAAACATATAAAGCCGGCAGACTTTGCTAAAATTGACAGTAAAACCCTTGAAATCTATGCACAGGCTTTTAAAACGCCTGCCGAACAAATTCTGAAACCTTTTTGACATTTCGGTACTCATGATGAGCCAAAGACGAAGAAATAAAATAGAAGAAGTTCTCAGCTACCTTGAAAATCAAATCACACAAGGAAATTCAGACAATGATGGTATAGCAGAAAACATCACGTTTTTCAGACATGCGTATTCAAGAATTGATTTTTACAAATGGCTATATACCAAAGCAACGACGATCAGGCAGGAAAACCTTCTCGAACTGATGGATATAGATCCCAACAGCCCCTATGACAAGGAACTCGTGACATCACTGGCTGCTACTGAAAGGAAAGTCTTTCCCGGATTGGTAAACCCGCTTGTAAAAGAGATTTTTCATCTGATCTATGATCATGACCAATCAATTATCATGAGCCTTGGCTCAGGAGCTATGGAAGTTGAACGCCGGGTGATCACTAAACTGATACGTTCTGGTAATAAGAAACCTGTTTTTTTTGTTGGGATTGATAATTCAGACACAAGTCACGGTATTGCCAAAAATAATCTTGCTGAGATCAAATCCGGTATCAATATCATAGAAATAAACGAACTTAATGACACATCACTGCAACTCATCATAAACAAGAATAAAAGCCTGTATACCATTATTTTATGTAAAAATAATATATTCTTATTTGACAAATGTTTTAAAAAATCACAGTTTGATGTGGCTTACAATTGTTTTTTCAAACATCATCTCACGGCAGAACAATCCGAAAAGGCTGATGACATCCTGAAAAGACATACTAAAATCATGATTGATTATGACGGAGTGAAGAGTAACTTTAATTCCTTCATACAATCTCTTTTTGTTTGGCAAAATCCTGTATTACTCAACGGGACGGTATTTTCAAACCTGAGGTATTTGAAAAAAAGTGATTTGAAATCAATGAACGATGGGGTTAAAATAAAAACTTACTGGATGAAAGGAACTTATCTGAAAGAAACCAGCAACCCCAAGCCTCATGATCCGGGAATAATATGATAAAGAATTTCACACACATACATGCAGCACATTGCGAAACCGGAGTTTTGCAAGGACTCTTAAAGCACAACGGTTTCAACATCAGCGAACCAATGATTTTCGGTTGCGGGTCAGGACTGTATTTTGCATATATGCCTTATATAAAGCGTAATTCTATCCCTTTTATATCATACCGGATCATGCCCGGCTGGCTGACCAACAGGTTCAAAAAACGCTTTGATATCGGTATCGTAAGGAAAAAATATCGCTCCAAAGCCGAAGCCATGGACGACCTCGATAAACTGCTCATGCAAAATATTCCTGTCGGGCTGTTCACGAATCTCTTTTTTATACCGTATTTTCCTGAATCATACCGTTTTCATTTCAACAATCACAACCTGATCGTTTACGGTAAAGAAAACGGTTCCTATCTGGTAAGCGACCCCATATTGGATGTACCGTCAAGCATTTCCTTCGACGACCTGGCCACGGCAAGATTTGCAGCAGGTATCCGGAATCTCAGGGGGGATTTGTTTTATATCAGCAGCACCTCCAACAGCTACGACCTGCAAAAGATCATTCCCGAAGCCATACATACGTCGACAAGAAGTATGCTCACTCCCCTGCCCCTGAACGGATACAGGGGGATACGCTATCTTTCGGCAAGGGTAAAGAAATGGCCGGATAAACTGGGTGAAAAAATGTCAAAGCGTTATATGGGAAATATCATCCGGATGCTTGAAGAAGTAGGTACAGGCGGTTCCGGGTTCCGGTATATGTATGCAGCATTTTTGCAGGAAGCAGCCATGTATTATAAAAAAGACCTTTTATTGGAATCCTCTGACAAAATGACTATGGCCGCCGATACCTGGCGCGAATTTGCTTATCATGCAGCCGTTATCTGTAAAACAGAACAACCTCCGCAGGATATGTTCAATGCTGCATCGGACATCCTTGTGCGATGCTCCGAAACCGAAGAAATGGTTTTCAGAAATTTATCAAAAGTATAATTGTTGCTCAATGGAAAACAGCATTATCATAAAAGTTGAAGACCTGTCAAAAATTTATAAGGGCAGCAAAAACCCCGCTGTTGATACTATTCGTGTTTCCATCACAAAAAATGAGATTTTCGGTTTGCTGGGCCCTAACGGCGCCGGAAAAACAACTTTGATCTCCGTTTTGTGCGGACTCTACAAACCCAGCAGCGGGAAGGTATATATCAAGAATTCTGATCTGCACCAGAATCTAAAATCCCTGAAAAATATCATTGGCATCGTCCCGCAGGACATCGCGCTGTATCCTACGCTGACAGCCAGAGAAAACCTGCTCTTTTTCGGCAAAGTGTACGGTTTGAACAGGCATTACCTCGATGAAAAGATCAGCGAATGTTTGACCTTGCTTGAACTTGAACATTCAAAAGATAAAAAGATCAGCACTTTTTCAGGAGGCATGAAACGCCGTATCAACATCATCGCCGGTTTGCTTCACGATCCGGAAATTTTGTTTCTTGATGAACCTACCGTTGGAATCGACATACATTCCAAAAAGATCATTATTGATTATCTCACTGAAATAAATAAAAAAGGCACAACTATTATTTACACTTCTCATCTTATTGCAGAAGCCGAAGACTTTTGCAGCTATATTGCCATTATGAATAAAGGAAGAATAATAGCACGGGGAACTCCTGCTGAATTGATCCAGAGCTTTTACAACTCCAAAGACCTCGAGGATGTTTTCCTTGAGTTAACTGAAAAATCCAATCAATAATGAAAGCTTTCCTGGCCTCTATAAAAAAAGAGTTGCTGATACTGCTGAGAGACCGTGCGGGACTTGGGATACTCTTTGTGATGCCGCTGGCGCTGGTCATCATCATGGCTTTGGTGCAGGACGGGCCATACAGAAATTTCCAGAAATCAGAATTTCCGCTGATATTTGTTGATAATGATAAAGATACCGTTGGCGCCGTCATTGAAAAAAACCTGAAAGATGCCAATATTTTCAGGATCAGTAAAGAACTCAACGGGCTTATGGCAACAGAACAAACAGCGAAGGAAGCCGTTGCACAGGGGAAATTTAAGGTTGGCGTAGTGGTGCCTGCAGGACTATCCAGATTTTTGCGGAAAAATGCCCGTATCATCGTTGCCAAAACATTTTCGGGGCGCCCTGTTTCGGAAGACAAACTTTTCGAAAAACCTCCCGATTCGATGAAAATAAAATATTTTCTTGATCCGCTGACCTCCTTTTCATTTAAAAACACCATCGTTTACATACTCGAAAAATCATCGTCCTCGCTTATCTCACAAACAATTACAAATAAGTATTACGAACATTTTGAAAATTTTTATCCTGTTGACAATAAAATTAATTTCGACAGCTGCAGAATCATCGACATACAGGAAATTGATGCTTCGAACGTTTATAATGCCAATGTTGTCTTTAACTCTGTGCAGCACAATGTGCCGGCATGGACCATGTTTGCCATATTTTTTATTTTTCTGCCGCTGGCCGGAGGGATCATCCGAGAACGCGATTATGGTACATTTGTAAGATTGAAGTTCATGCCTTACAGTTTTTCTACCATAATAACCGGAAAAATAATTTTATATACCGTGGTAGGCTGTGTCCAGTTCCTGATGATGATGCTGACAGGCCAATACCTGCTTCCCGCCCTGGGTCTTCCGTCGCTGATCATCGGTCACAATTATTTTGCTATCTGTATGGTTGTTTTGTCAGCTTCGCTCGCCGCAACAGGGTTGGGCGTACTCATCGGGACATTCTTCTCAACGCACCAGCAAATGGTGACCTTCGGCTCTATTTCAGTCATAATACTTGCGGCTATCGGAGGGATATTTGTTCCGATCTATATTATGTCGAAGGCCATGGTCAAAATAAGCAAATACTCGCCGCTCGAATGGGGAATGAATGCGTTTAATGAAATATTCCTGCATAATGGTAATTTTTCCAATATCTATCCCGATGCATTAAAACTATTAGTATTTTCATTCACTGCTTTTTTACTGTCATTTTTGTATTATAAATTCAAAAGTATCAAATAATAAACCGGAACCTCATGAGCCAACTTACCGACGAACTGAAAAACAACATCATAAAGGAATTGAAATTAGGTGATGAGTTTAATGATATACAGCCCGACACCCCGCTTTTCAACAACACCTTTGTTGTCCTTGATTCCATTGATGCACTCAGAATCATCATGATGTTACAAAAAACTTACGGTATAAAAATACAAGACCTCACAGAAGGTCGGAAAATCCTGTTTTCATTAAGTACTATTGCCGGATTTATTCAAGAATATAAAGCCACCCGAACCAATCAATAATCTCTATTCTGTCGAGCGCCAAATACTATTGCTATAGGATGTTTACCTGACACACATCTTCCCTATCAGTTCACTGTGTTGTGGAAAGCTTTTCATCAGGGAAGACTTTTCGGCAAGTTCAAAGTCTTTGAAATCAAAACCGGGGGCTACCGTGCATCCGACTAAGGAAAAAGAACCGGGATGCTTTATTTCGGCTGCAAACCACGATCCATGCGGTATAACAAGCTGTAGCTGCTCATGGTCAGGAACATGCCGGCCCAGAATGTTTTCGGTTAATCGGCCTTCTTCGTCAATCATATAAACTGTTATGGATGAACCTTCATAAAAATGCCAAATCTCATCCGATTTCAACCTGTGAAAGGCAGAAATCTGGCTGCTTTTTAAAAGAAAATATATTGAGGTGGCGAAACATCGTCCTGAATCATACCGAATATGGATCAAATCCGTGCCGATATATTCCAAAGAACGATATATTTCCCTAAAATATCCTCCTTCGGGATGCGGCTGCAATTGAAGGTTTTCTATCCAGAATTCAGCAGTGCTCATCATCAGAAAACAATTTATTCCGTAGTTTTGGTCTTCTTTTTCTTATCTCTATTTTTCTTAAACGTAAACCTGTCCGGAAGGTATTTTTCATTAAAATAATAAAGCAACCTTATCGTAATAACATTATTATATTGCTTTCGTTCCCATGTTTCGAAAGTCACCGGATTGGTATATACACGGGTTCTGACAGGAACCAGAGAATAAGAATACCGTATATTGAATTTCAAATGCTTCCAGATACGGAACCGGAGGTCTGCTATCACTGAAAAATCATTTTTTGTCTTATAGGTAATGGTGTCAGGTCGATCCCAGGGTTTCTGAATATTCCATTCTTTTTCCTTAAAAGATACCATACGCCCCCACGAAAATCCCAATCCGAAAGTCCAGGTATTGCGATCCTCATAATGAAACATCAACGGAGCCGTAAGATAATTCCATTTAAGAGAGTAATAAGGAAGTTGCAGCGAATCAACAGGTGACGGAGGATATTTGCGAAAAGCGCCTTTTTCATCGTATAAGATTTCAAGGCTCATAGAAAAACGATGCCCCAAAGGCAAAATACCACCAAATCCTACACAGGTGCCAAACTTATTGAATCCATAAACTTCATCACCATCCACCTGCGTCAGGTTAAATCCCGCAATTGCCACACCTTTTATTTCCCTGTCTACTCCCGGTTTTTCGTCGGTTTTATTTTGTGCCTGTATAAGTGGAGACAGGCCACCATTCAATAGAAAAATGATTATTAAAATTTTAAACCTCATACCGGTTCGCAGATATTATGCAAAATTAAAGGTTTTTCCGTATTACTTAAAACAATTCTTAAAATAACGCCGGTAACTGGTTCAAAGTATCTGAACCCCATAAAAAAAGCCGGATGATCCGGCTTTTTAATAAAAAATAATTTCTAATCTTTCTGCGGTTTTATCCTCATCCTATAAAATGTACGGTATACAAAATATAAAGCAATTACAAAAAATACGATACCGATAATCGGGGCAATTTCCCGGAAGCTTTCTGAAATGGCAATCTCCATAGCAAGCAATCCAAACAAAGTAGTGAATTTAATAATTGGGTTCAATGCCACCGAAGAGGTATCTTTAAAAGGGTCTCCCACAGTATCGCCTATCACCGTGGCATCATGAAGCGGTGTTCCTTTTTCTTTCAGATCAACTTCCACCACTTTCTTGGCGTTATCCCATGCACCGCCGGCATTCGCCATAAATATTGCCTGGAATAATCCAAATACGGCAATGGAAATCAGGTAACAAACAAAGAAAGACACCGGCGCGGCAAGGTCAAGTTTTTTAACCATATCATCGGTACCATTCAGATCTCCGGGCGCCGAAAAGAAAGCAAAAGCAAGCGCAAAAGCAAAGATCCCGATAAAGATATTAAACATGCCATTTTGTGCGTACCTGGTACATATCTTTACCACTTCTTTTGATTGGTCAACCGAGGCTATTTTCGGAGCATTGGGATCGAGATTAATATGTTTTTTGATGTATTCCACAGCCCGGTATGCACCGGTTGTTACTGCCTGCATTGATGCACCGGTAAACCAATAAATAACAGCGCCTCCTGCAATAAATCCCAGGATGGAATATGGATTCAGAATATTTAATATCTGCTCGGGAGCAATACCTACAACATTTTTGATAACAAGGATAAGCGAAAAAATCATTGTGGTTGCCCCTACAACGGCGGTTCCTATTAACACCGGTTTTGCTGTGGCTTTAAAAGTGTTACCGGCTCCGTCATTGGCTTCGAGATAATGTTTGGCCTTTTCAAAATCAGGTTTAAACCCGAAATTCTTTTCAATATCCTGGTCAATATCTTTCTGTTCTTCAATCAGCGAAAGTTCATAAATCGACTGGGCATTATCGGTCACCGGGCCATAGCTGTCCACAGCAATAGTAACGGGACCCATGCCTAACATCCCGAAAGCAACCAGACCGAAAGCAAAAATAGACGGGTAGATCATCAGGTCAACCAGGCCGAAAGTACTTGCATAGTAAGCTCCGAACATCAATCCGAAAAACACCATTCCCTTCCAGAATGCGCTGAAATTTCCGGCCACCAGGCCCGACAAAATGGTTAATGATGCCCCGCCTTCACGTGAGGCCTGAACAATTTCATTGACGTGTTTGGACTTCGGACTGGTAAAAATTTTTGTAAACTCAGGAATCAATGCAGCCCCCAGCGTTCCAAAACTGATAATAGTAGATAAAATCAGCCAGAGGCTTCCATTAGTGGCGCCAATTTCGCTGTTGGGCCCTATCATAAAATAACTGGCAAAGAAAGTGGCAATAATGGATAAAATGGATGTTATCCAAACCAGGTTGGTAAGTGGTTTTTCAAAATCAATATCATCACTTTTACCATAGAGTGTTTGGCTGATACCATGATTTATAAAAAATGACAGTATCGATGTAACTACCATAAGGATGCGCATGACAAAGATCCAGGTCAGTAATTCCATCTGGAAATTCACATTGGCAACTGCAAGAACAATAAAAGAAACCAAAGCCACGCCGGTGACTCCGTATGTTTCAAATCCGTCGGCGGTAGGCCCTACGCTGTCACCAGCATTATCTCCTGTGCAATCAGCAATGACGCCGGGGTTCCGTGGATCATCCTCACCGATTTTAAAAACCACTTTCATCAGATCGGAACCAATATCGGCAATCTTTGTGAATATACCTCCTGCAATACGCAAAGCAGAAGCGCCCAACGACTCCCCTATAGCAAAACCAATGAAACTGGCGCCTGCAAGATGCCGTGGAACAAATAGCAAAATTATTAACATCATGATTAACTCAACACATACCAGCATAACACCAATACTCATTCCGGCATTAAGTGGAATATTCAACAATTTTATCGGCTTACGCTCCAGCGAAGCAAAGGCCATCCGGCTGTTGGCAAGTGTATTCATACGGATACCAAACCACGCCACGCCATAAGACCCTAAAATACCAACCACTGTCCAGGAAATAATAAGCAAAACGCCTCCGGGACTGGTATGCTGTAGAAAGCCGAAATAAAATGAAATACACAGGGCTATAAAAACAAAAAGAAGAATTAAAAAACGGCCTTGCTGAATCAGATACGTTTTACAAGTTTCAAATATTACTTTGGAAACATCAAGCATCGACTGATGTGCCTTTAGGTTTTTGACTTTTACAAACTGATATAACCCAAACAGTAAACCAAGAAAGCATATCAGAAAACCGAAAAGTAAAATATTATTCTGTCCAGATGACAAATCAGGTATCTTCAAATCCGCTTCGCTGCCGAAGGTCAACACCGGAATAAGAAAAAATAGTAATGTTAAAAATGCCTGTACTGCTTTTTTCATTTAATTAATATTTTAAGTAAATAAGGTTGCAAAAATACAAAATTCTGTACATCAAACACACTATTTTTGTTAATACTGTTTATTCTTTCAAACTATTTTTATGTTATCAGAATAACTATCTTTGCACGTGCCAAATTTTGCTAAAACTGCCCTTTAATGGAGAAAACCAGACTCGAAGTTATTGGAATAACCAAAAGCCAGTCACAATCAGGCGCCTTTGCTGTGATCCTTGAAGATGCCGCGGAAAAGAGGCAGTTACCTATACTCATCGGATATAATGAAGCACAATCCATAGCCATAGCTCTGGAACATATCAGGCCTCCGCGTCCCCTGACACATGATCTTTTTAAGTCCTTCGCTGAAGTTTTCAATATCACTATCGTTGAAGTGATTATCTCTAAACTGGCTGATGGAGTTTTTTACTCAAAGCTTATTTGCCATGACGGCATCAGAGAACAGGAGATTGACTCCCGCACCTCCGACGCCATTGCCCTGGCATTAAGGTTCGGATGCCCTATATATGCTTACAAGTCCGTTATGGAAGCTGCCCATAACATCGAAAGTGAAGAGGAGGAAAAAAAGGAAGAAGAAGAAACTATGCCCGGAAAAAAAAATGCAGAGAAAAAAGATGTTTCAGAAGATAATCCGGTTTCTGAATTTGAAAAATATTCCCTGAAAGAATTGAATGAGCTGCTTAACGAAGCAATTGTCAATGAAGAATACGAAAAGGCGTCAAGGATCCGCGATGAAATAAGAAAACGAAAATAAAAGTCAGTATCATTAAAACAAATTTATTATGTATTTAAAACAACGTTTGATTGCGATGAACTTTTTGCAGTTTTTTATCTGGGGTTCATGGCTGATATCCATTGGAAGATTCTGGTTTGATTATAAAGGATGGTCAAGTACAGAATTCGGGATCATTTTTTCGACGATGGGCATAGCTTCGCTGTTCATGCCAGCTATTGCCGGCATTATTGCCGACAGATGGGTTAACGCTGAAAGACTTTATGGTCTTTTTCACATTTGCGGGGCTATTATTCTTTTCATCCTTCCAAATATAACTGACCCTGTCACCTTTTTCTGGATCATGCTCCTGAATATGATCTTTTATATGCCAACCATAGCACTGGCAATAACGGTCTGTTATTCATCAATGAAAAAATCAGGAATGGATATTGTAAAAGAATATCCGCCAATCCGGGTTTTTGGTACCATAGGTTTTATTGTGGCATTGTGGATAATCAATCTTTTACATTGGGGGGCATCACCCAATCAGTTTTACCTTGCTTCGGCAGCAGCGCTATGCCTGGGAATTTATGCGTTCACTATGCCCAAATGCCCCCCGCTTGGCAAAGGACATCAGACAACCTTTGTCAGCGCTCTCGGATTAAATGCTTTTAAACTTTTTAAAAGCTATAAAATGGCCTTGTTTTTTATTTTCGCCATGTTACTCGGAGCGGCACTGCAATTGACCAATGCTTACGGGGATACCTTCATCAGCGACTTTGCCAAAGACCCTCTGTATAAATATGCTTTTGCTGTCAGGTATTCTGAGATCATTATGTCCATATCACAAATTTCCGAAACCCTTTTTATTCTCACCATTCCTTTTTTCCTTAAAAGATTTGGCATAAAAAAGGTGATGCTCATGAGCATGATTGCCTGGGTGCTCAGGTTTGGCCTTTTAGGATTTGGAAATCCTGCTGATGGATTATGGATGATCATACTTTCTTGTATTATTTACGGAATGGCATTTGATTTTTTCAATATCTCGGGATCCATTTATGTGGAAACACAGAGTGAGCCTAAGATCAGAGCCAGCGCCCAGGGATTGTTCATGATGATGACCAATGGAGTCGGCGCTGTTACAGGCAGCCTGTTAAGCGGAATTATCATTGAAAAATATTTTATGCCCGATGGAGTAAACAAGGAGTGGCCCGGAATATGGTTTACATTTGCCGCTTACGCACTGGTTGTCGCTGTATTGTTTGCTGTGTTATTCAAACACAAACACGACTCCAAATCTATGGAAAGTGTCCATCACTGATAATTGTGAAGTAGTGCATTGATGGCTGAATTACCTGTAATTTAATGTCCTTGTCAAGCGCTGGTTTATCACAAAAAACATGAACAAATGTCGCTAAAAATTGGCATCAATGGTTTTGGAAGGATCGGTAAACTTGTTTTCAGGCTGCTGCAGGAAAAACCCGATATTGAAATCGTTGGCATCAACGACCCTGCAAACATTATCACCCTAGCACACTTGCTGAAATATGATTCGGCGCACGGGAGGTTTTCCGGCACTGTAGATATTTCCGGTAATAAACTTATTGTTAATAAAAAGCCAATCGAAGTTTATCACGAACAGATACCTGCTGATATCCCGCGAACCATGCATGGCGCTGATATCGTTATAGAAGCCTCCGGCTTGTTTACAACACGGGATCAGTTATCACAGCATCTGACATCCGGGGCGGAAAAAGTCATACTCACCTGCCCTCCGAAAGATGAACTCGATAAAACCATCATCATCGGGATCAATGAAGATACGATTACTTCAAACGACCGGATTATCTCCAATGCATCATGTACGGCAAACTGCGCTGCTCCTTTACTGAAAATTGTACATGATAATTTCGGAATCGAAAGGATTTTTATGAATACCGTTCACCCGGCAACCAACAATCAGCGGCTGATCGATGCGCCTCATCCTGACCTGAGACGTTCACGCACAGCCCTGACAAACATTATTCCTACTACATCCACCGCTATACCCCTGATAAAAAAATTAATGCCGTTTCTCAACGATTGTTTCGACGGATTGGCCACCCGTGTTCCGGTGGATGACGGATCGCTGATCGAATTTGCCATAGTAGTTAAAAAAAATACCAACGCAGATGAAGTGAACCACTCATTCCGGCAGGCATCCATCGGAGTTTACAAAGGAATAGTTGAATACACGTCCGACCCGATCGTTTCGGGCGATATCATCGGCAACCCGCATTCCGCAATATTCGACAGCCGCTGCACCAAAGTCCTGAAAGATAATTTCATTCAGATCATCGGCTGGTATGATAATGAATACGGATATTCAAGCCGAGTAGTTGACCTGATCGGTTTGATGAAAAAATTCTTATAGATTTCTAAAGTACTCAACCATTGACAACCGAAAAGAAAGACAATTTGCTTATTCACGGATTTATTGATGCTGCCAATAAATTTAATGGGCATCATGCACTTGATATAGACAACAACAAGACTACTTATGGCGAGTTAAAAAATCATATTGAAAAAATTGCCGGATGCATAATAGCAAACACCCAACCTTCAGCTTCTTTTGTTGCCATACTTGCCGACAGAAGCCTTTCGGCATACTCAGGCGTCCTGGGCACCCTGCTGGCCGGGAAAGCTTATGTCCCGCTGAACCATAAATTCCCTGTTGAACGGTCCTTATATATGGCTGATTTTTCGTCCGTTGATATTATTATTGTCGGCCCGGAATGTTATGAATACTTTTTTCAGATACTTCAAAAAATCAAAAAAAACATTGTTGCTATTTTCCCTGAAACTACCAAACCGGAGCATATCGAAAAAGATTATCCGCAACATGTTTTTTTCGGAGCTGATGAATTGAACCTGTTTGACACCTCAAAAATACCATCAAACGTTCATCCCGATACACCGGCATATATGCTGTTTACATCGGGCAGCACAGGTATTCCCAAAGCGGTGCCGGTATCCAACAGAAATGTCGTATCCTATATTGATAATATTTCGAGTCTTTACGATTTTAATGAAACCGACAGATTCTACCAGGTTTCCGACCTCACTTTTGATCTGAGTGTACAGGACCTGTTCCTGTGTTGGAAATCAGGAGGATGCCTCTGTGCTCCGGGGAACAACAATTTGGTTGCCATACCCCGGTTCATCAAGGAAAAACAACTGACGGTATGGCTTTTTGTACCCTCTGTAGCTATTCTTTTCTCAAAAATGAGGTTGCTCAAACCAGGCTCTTTTCCTTCACTGAGATATAGTATGTTCTGCGGAGAAGCCTTGCCGGCGTCAACTGCCGAAACATGGCAGGCAGCAGCATCCTATTCTACCCTAATAAACCTTTACGGCCCAACCGAGGCCACCGTGGCCATTGCTCATTATAAATGGAACAAAAACTCTCAGGAAAACAATTCCATAAACGGAATAGTGCCTTTAGGAAAGATTTTTAAAAACCAGAAATACTGCATTGTGGATGACGATCTCAACCCTGTTGAAAAGGGCACGATAGGAGAACTTTGTCTAAGCGGCTCACAAGTTTGCCATGGTTATTTTAAAAGCCCTGAAAACAATGAAAAATCTTTCATAAGAATAGCTTCCATGCCGGAAGATCTCTGGTACAGAACCGGTGACAGGGTAATGGCCGATAAAAATGACTGCCTGTATTTCTTCGGCCGGGCTGATAGTGAGTTGAAAATAAAAGGCTACCGCGTAAATCTGCTGGAAATAGACCATGCGGTCAGCAGTTTTTTCAAGGCCTCTGTTGTTGCAACTATAGCCATACCCGACCCGGTTGATGCAACAAATATGTTAGTCACATTTATATGCTCACGGGATGTGGAACAGAAAAAAAACGAAACGGCTGTCATCAATCATTGTAAACAAATATTACCTCATTACATGCTGCCTGAAAAAATCTTTTTCCTCGACGAAATCCCATTGAATAACAACGGTAAAATAGACCGTCCAGCTTTGATAAATAAATATAAAACGCTTTGCCCTGATGGAAACTAAAGAAAAAGAAGTATTCGACTGTATCATAGTTCAGTTATCCGATAAATTAAAAAGAAGCGGCTTGTCTGCAAACGATATCACTCCTCAGTTCAATCTGACCAAAACCGGACTGTTGGACTCGCTTTCATTCGTTAACCTGGTCGCCTTCCTCGAACATAAATACGACATGGAGGTCAATTATGAAGAAGCATTTCTGGATCCGGATTTTACAAGTATTTCAGGACTGACCGGCGTAATACTGAAAGGAATAAAATGAGCGATATTATTATAAAAGCCATTACCGAAAAAGATATAGATCTGATTGCTCAGATAAAAAAGCTTTTCGCCCAAATGTATGAATTTTTCACCCAAAAAGGATTGACAATTTCCCTGGTGAAAAATGGTGAAGAGATTTGGATGGATTCAATATTACCCACGCTGAACAGGCTAAATATTCTATTTGTTGCAGTAGAACACGACGAAGTCATTGGTTTTATATACGGTTATTTCAGTTTTACCCGGGAACACACCGGTTCACTAAAAGTGGGTGTAATATCTGAAACCTATGTTAAACCGGGTAGCCGGAAAAAAGGCATTGGAAAGTTATTGGTTGCAACCATTGAAAACTGGTTCATCAGTAAGGATGTACATTCAATTGAACTGCAGGTGATCTGTAATAACGAAAGCGCCCTTTCTTTCTGGGGAAAATCCGGATATACCAGAGAAAGTATCCGATTCAGAAAAGAATTTATTAAAAGCTGACCATCTGTCGTGGAAAAGTATATCCCATATACAAAGATCAGTGATGAACTTGATATTCATGAAGGGGACATGGTATTTATTGCCTCTGACATCACAAAATTAAGCATCAGTGCGATCAGGGCTGAAGGAGCTTTTGACCCCGATGCATTTATTAACAGTATACAAAACAAACTTGGCCCAAAGGGAACCCTGTTGTTTCCCGCATATAATTATCTGCTGGAAACCGGAGATCATTTTGACATCAGAAAAACCAGGCCATTCCTCTGTGGAGCCTTATCACTGGCGGCATTGCAACGGCCGGACTTCGTACGGACAAAACATCCGCTGCATTCTTTTCTGGTTTGGGGCAAACATGCCGGGCAACTCAGTACCATGGGTAACAAAAGTTCCTTTGGCGACGATTCTCCTTACGCCTTCATGCATCAGCATAAGGCGAAAATGTTATGCATTGACATCGACATCTGGGGATCTTTCACCTTCACACATTACATTGAAGAAAAGCTGCAGGTGAATTATCGTCACATGAGAAAATATACGTTTTTATATACGGACGAAACAGGTAATACTACATCCAAAGAATACCTTTTATACAAAAAATATCCGGGCATAAAAATGATTTTTGGACGGTTAGAACATATTTTCAAAGAACATAATATTTTTAAAGAACTTACAATAAATAAATGCTTGTTCAGGATAATTCCACTGGATGACAATACTTTTTCAATTGTAATTAACGACATCCGTAACAATAAAGCCCGCAACATTGCAAAATTCAGCTTCCCGCTTTTTGTAAAAGACATCTTAAAAATAATCCTGAAAAAACTTCATCTCTTCAGGCCATTAAATGAAAGAATAGGTAATGCTTCTGGTATATAGCCCATACATCACACCACGAGTGACTTATGTTTTCGACCTGATTTTTAAAAGTCTTATAGGCATACCATATGGCATTACAACCGATATAGAAGAATTTGAAAAATATTCTGGACCCTGTTTGAATTATTCACCGGCCAGGATTGGCCATGAATTATTTATCGAAACAAACGACCTGCTCTTTGAAAAAAATATCCGCTCTCTGGCCATCGGGGTTTCCGAGTGGAACGGCACAAAAACATTTTTCAAAACCTCTGAAAATTCCGACATTCCGTTCGACCTGTTTTCAGCAAGCTTTTTCCTGATTTCACGATATGAAGAATATCTTCCTTCGGTCCGCGACGCCCACAACCGTTTCATTGCGGAAGACAGCATTGCTTTTAAAAATGATTTCCTGCAAAAACCTCTTGTAAATATCTGGGCGGCTTTGCTCAAACAAAAAATACAAGTACACTACCCTGAAATTGTTTTTACACCACCGCACTATCATTATATTTCGACCTTTGATCTTGATAATGTTTTTTGTTACCGTGGTAAAGGCTTGATCCGTAATGCCGGCGGTTTTGTCAAATCGTTGTTGAAACTGAATTTTTCCAAAATCACGGAAAGGATACATGTTTTATCAGGCAAAATCAATGACCCTTTCGACCACTATGAGTTCCATCGCAAATTACAAGAGTTATATAGATTTCCTATAATATATTTTTTACTCTTTGCAAAAAAAACGCTTTTCGACGGAGCTTTGTCACCAAAGAGTATCGCCTACAAAAACCTGATAAACAGCATAAAACAATATGCAGAAATTGGAATTCATCCCTCCTATTTTTCTGGTGAAAAACCCAGCCTGTTTCAACAGGAACTTCAACATTTGAGCAAGGTTACTCAAACGCCCATAACCAAAAGCCGCCAGCACTTTCTGAAAATTTCATTTCCGGATACCTACCATAACCTCATGCAGGCTGGCATCACAGAAGATTATTCTATGGGGTACCCTTCCCATTTGGGATTCCGGGCAGGTATCTGCACTCCTTTTTATTTTTATGATCTGTCACAGGAAACTGTCACGGACTTAAAAATCTTTCCTTTCTGCATAATGGACTCAGCCATGTTCGACTATATGAAGATCCCTTCCGGCAATGCTTTGCAGCATATCAAAAAACTGGTGGATGAAGTAAAAAATGTTAACGGAACCCTGATTACCATCTGGCACGACCGGACATTCAGCAATGCCGGGCACTACAAGGGATGGAAGAATGTATTTGAAGAAACAGTTAAAATGGCAAGTATAAAATAGCTTATAACCAATTTTTTATATCTTTGGAAAAACCATTTCGCCCTGGCTTTCCTGATAAAGCTGCCGGTAAGTAACAAATTGCACCTGATCAGGGTGTTTTTCCTGTACTTTTTTCACAAAATCAACAAACATCCGCATAGAATAGTCGCCCATGGTTTTCGGATGTCCTATCGCACAAAGCATCACCTCGTCATACATGCGGTATTTATGAAGATTGTATTCCAATATTTTCATCAGATAAGCTGCCGATAAAGTGTAATTATCAAAACTCAGCATCCTGCTTGAACAGAGCTGGCCAATTCTTTTTTTCATTCCGGCCGGTTTGCCCCGGTGAACCTGACAACCATGATCTGCAGGAGCCCGCGGAGCCATTTTATTAATTTTAAAGCGGGTGGGCAGCTCAAAAATTGTTTTCAGAATCCCGGCAATGGGAATTTCGAGTATCCCGGCATTATTTTCTTTCCTGAAATCCCCCTCCGGCCCGATGAACCAGTTCGGGCTCGCCGGCATACCCGTAAAATCAACATCAGATAAGGCGGAACCGAACCGGTAGCCTTTACAAATTGAACTATCATAACAAATACCGTTCTCAAGAAGACTCTGAAATATCTGGTCACTGCCCGGCTCCAGGTTATAGCCTCCAGCGCGGTATGCAACACAACGGTAATCTTTCTGAACACCAGCGCATAATTCCGTAAGAAAATGTCTGCCATGGCTTACAATTTTTCGGATATCCCATACCGGATGAACCTTAAAATCAGAAAGCATAAAATCACCCGACGGCTGATAAGTATTCCCCTCAAAAACAGAGGTCAGCCAATGCGGATGAAGATGAAGCTGCACATCATGATTATTATGTAATGCCTGATAAAGCTGATCTTTATACGGTTGAAAAAAATCATTTTTATCCCAGTCACTGAATTGATAGGCACAAAGAACATCAGTAAAAAGAGTAAGCGGTACACCCAACCCCGTCGCAATTTCCAACAGTTTCTTAGTAGGCCTGAATAAAGCTTCATGGTATGAAGTTTTCAAGCCGCCCAAGGGCAACTCATGATCAAAAGTGAGAAACAGCTTACACTTCATTCTTAGAATAAAAATAAAAATTAATCGCCCGGATATGACAAATCATACAAACACAAAGGTAATGATATGTCACAAAACTATTCCAAGTTATTAATCAGCACAGCGATCAAAACCATATTCATCGGAAAACTTTCTCAGAATAGCAGAAATATCTTCAAAAGCAACATAATGCTTGCTGCATCCTTTGCGGGAGCAAATAACCACTTTCCCGCCTTTGTCCAGAAGAAAACCCACCATAGGCGCTTTGCATTTTTCACATTCTTCTTTGGAATTTAGGACATGCTGGCAATGTGGACAGGTAAATTCAGCAATATCAGTACCCGAAAGATCCAGATCACACACATGGTCAAAACAACCGTAAACAGAGCATAAATGAATAATCCCTCTCATCTGATCCACATAAATATTCAGTTTTATACTTGGTTTATCGCATAATTTGACCTGCTCATCCATAAGTGATTCTTTACAAAAAGGACACCTGACACTTACACTTATTATATTGGCCATGAACTCCTCCGATTTTAATGTCTTTAATTTGATAGTATAAATTTACAACAATTTCACATGAAAAACAGGATTATTATTTTTATTCAGGTGTGTTCCTGACGCTATTATCTGAAACTATTTTCTGACATATTTTATATCTTTGAACTCAAACACAATTCTCTTATGAATCATGCCGAAAAAATTGCAAAAGAACTTGGTTTACAAAAACGCCAGGTTGAAAATACCATATACCTGTTAAACAATGGCGCAACGATACCCTTTATTGCGCGTTACCGCAAAGAGCTGACCGGTTCGCTCGATGAGGTCGGCATCGGAAATATCCGCGACAGGAGCCACCAGCTTGTTGAACTGGACAAACGCCGTGACAGTATACTGGAATCCATAAAAGAACAGGACAAACTGACTCCGGACTTAGAAAAATCAATTCTTGCGGCTGAAACCATGTCGGAACTGGAAGACCTGTATCTACCCTATAAGCCTAAACGTAAAACACGTGCCACCATTGCAAAAGCCAAAGGGCTGGAACCTCTGGCAGAAATAATTTTGAGGCAGGATGATTTGGATATTTTGGCCAAAGCGCTCGAGTTTATTGATGAAGAAAAAGGGGTACACAATGCAGACGAGGCCATTGCAGGGGCTTGCGACATCATAGCCGAATGGATCAGCGAAAACCAGCAGGTGCGCTCGCGGATTAGGATACTTTTTGAAAAAGAATCGGTTATAACTTCCAAAGTAGCCAAAGGCAAAGAGATCGAAGGCCGCAACTATGAGATGTATTATGAAATGAACGAACCACTGATAAAATCTCCCTCCCATCGTCTTCTGGCCATGCTCCGGGGCGAGGCAGAAGGTTTTCTGAAGATTTCCATAGAACCATCTTCCGAAAAAGCTATTGAAATCATGGAACGGCACATTCTCAAAGCCAGGAACCAGGCAGCCGGCCTGGTGAAAATTACTATAGCCGACGCCTACAAACGGCTTCTACAACCCTCGATGGAGACCGAAATGCGGCAACTTGCCAAAGAACGTGCCGACAACGAAGCCATCCGCGTATTCGCCATGAACTTAAAACAACTGTTGCTGGCTCCTCCGCTGGGGCATAAAACTATTCTTGCTATTGATCCCGGCTTCAGAACAGGATGTAAGGTGGTTATTCTGGACAAAAACGGCAGACTGCTTCATAACGAAACCATTTACCCACACCCTCCCCAGAATGAGATGAAACAGGCCATCTCCAAAATTGAAAGCCTGGTTGACGCCTATAAGATCGAAGCCATTGCAATCGGTAATGGCACTGCTGGCCGTGAAACAGAAAATTTTATCCGGCGTATCCGGTTTAAAAAAGACGTTGTCGCCATAGTTGTCAATGAAAGCGGAGCTTCGGTGTATTCCGCATCTCCGGTAGCCCGCGAAGAGTTTCCCGACTACGATGTAACCGTTAGGGGAAGTGTCTCTATCGGACGGCGTTTGATGGATCCGCTGGCAGAACTTGTAAAGATCGATCCCAAATCAATAGGTGTGGGCCAGTACCAGCACGATGTAAATCAGAATGCGCTGCAAAAAAGCCTTGAAGATGTGGTCGTCAGCTGTGTGAACTCTGTCGGCGTTGATCTCAATACAGCCAGCAAAGAACTGCTTACCTATGTTTCGGGCGTCGGGCCCGTGCTTGCAAAAAACATTATTGATTACCGCAATACTAACGGATCCTTTGATTCGCGCCATGCATTGAAAAAAGTCCCCCGTTTTGGTGAAAAAGCTTTTGAACAGGCCGCCGGCTTTTTGCGTATAGCAGATGCTGTAAACCCGCTGGATGGGAGCGCCGTGCACCCCGAAAGCTACGAAATTGTAAACAAAATGGCAGCATCATTACAATGCACGATACCGGAACTGATGAAAGATGAAAATCTCAGAAAAAAAATCCATATACAGGATTTCGTGACCGAAAAAGCCGGACTTCCTACGTTGAACGACATCGTGCAGGAGCTTGCCAAACCCGGACGCGATCCCCGGCAGAAATTTGATCTCTTTGAATTTGATAAAAATGTCCATGACATCAAAGATCTTATGCCGGGAATGGAATTGCCGGGAATAGTCACCAATATCACGGCATTCGGCGCCTTTGTGGATATCGGAGTCCATCAGGACGGACTGGTGCATATCAGCCAGATGACCAACCGCTTTATTTCAAACCCGAATGAAGTGGTAAAACTTAATCAGAAAGTTAAAGTTAAGGTGGTCAGCGTGGATACCGACCGGAAAAGGATACAACTGTCGATGAAAGATGTCAGTCAAAAACCATAACAAAAAAGGCAGCTAAATGCTGCCTTTTTTGTTGCAATTAATGCCATTTATCGGGCAATCACCATGCGTTTGGTTTGTTTTTCTCCTTTGTAGTAAACAGCGTAGAAATAGATACCATCAGGAATAACGGAAGCATCAAGTTCAATCTTGTTCTCGCCTTTCACAGCATCCAAATCTTCAGATCTGATTGCTTTGCCCAACAAATCGTACATCTCAAAACGCACACGGTTACGTTCAGGTATATTAAATACAATATCTGTAATATTAACGGCGGGGTTAGGAACATTCTGGTACAACACAAATCCCGAATAATCATAGCTTTCAATACCCGTCATGCCATAAAGGTATTTACAGCTTTGATCATTAGCAGGGTCGCTGTCGCCGGCAAGCATGGTTTTGGCGCACAACTGATAGTTACCCTGGGGAGAAACATTCTGAGTGGTAAACGTGTACAATACCGAATCCCCTCCATTCAGGGTACCTGTCCATACTCCGGCGCCCACCTGTACACCGTTTCTGGAAAACACCACCGGTATTGAAGTTTCGGGTTCTGTACCGAAATTCTTTATATATACCGTCACCGGGTATGATTGATTATAAACAGTGGTATCCGAGGGAGATATCATCGCAGATACGCCTACATCATGAGGCGCCGGGGTGGTATTAAACGATGCACAGGTTGTATCGTTGAAGGTATAGATATCTCCGGTTGCCTTGGTAAAAGCACACAAGTCATAGGTGATTCCGGGAGAGACATAGGGGGCTGCAAAAGTATAGTTAGTGGTTGCTCCCGGAGCAAGGTTCCCCGTCCAGGTTTCCGCTGTAACGGCGCCACCGTTAATGACGTATCTGACGGGTACCGTAGTAAGGTTGCCCGTTCCATGGTTCTTAATGGTCACCTGAACGGTCACTGAACTTCCGGTCTGCGTGGCAGCATTAGGTTGCAATATGGCTGTCACTCCTGCATCCTGAGGTATAGGTGGTGCCGTGATGGCAAAGTTGTCGATAGCCCATCCTTCATTAACACCGGAAACGTCCGAGAAAAATTTAAATCTGAACTGAACCGGTGTGGTAGCATTTACAATACTGGGTATGGCAGTGAGCCGGTATCTCGAATACACATATCCGTTTGAACTTCCGCTCCAGCAAGGAAATGTTGATGCTGTCGAATTGTACCAGTTCACTCCATTAGGATCAGCAAGGGTTCCCAGGGCGGTCCATGTTCCGTTATTGATAGCATATTGAACCTGACAGCCGTCATAATTTATCTCAGTATCATACCAATGCCAGAATTCAAGATAAGCGCTATCGACACCCGTAAACATGAATAAGGGCGAATACAGGTATTCCACGGCGCTGTTTATATAATCTCCATCAAGATTGGTCACCCAGGCATGTGTCGGACTGTAAGCCGAATCTATCAGGGTGGCAGCAGGCACACCCCATTCCCAAAGGTTTGTTGTTCCGGTGCCAAACCACGTCACAAGGCCTTCATAATCATCATTGTAAGGAACATGATAAACAGGTACGCCGGTAATATGATTTACCGCAGTGTCGTTAAAGTGATCGCCATCAACGCTAAGTCCGGTATAGGAATACAAATTAAAAGCTCCGGCAGGGATAGCCACCGGTATACTGAATGTAAGCGTGGTGGTATCCTCGGGATATAAAGTCCCGGTCCATGTTTGGGTGACCGGGGTTCCTGTTAATCCCAACCTGTATGAAACCGGAATGCTGTACAAGGTATCGCTGCCAAAGTTCTTGATATTCGATTTAACTACAACTGAACTTCCCGCCGGCGCCTGTAACACAGGTGTTTTGATTGCCTGAACTCCGGCATCCTGCGGGAAGGGTATAGTAATAGCAAAATCATCAACAGAAGCGCCACTATTAATTCCGGATGCATTGGTAAAAAATACAAAACGGAAACGAACCAATGGGACATTATTAAGAATGGTCAGTTTGTACTCACTTTGTTTCCACCCGGAAGAAGTGTTGGTCCATCCCGGTCCGTTTGAGTTTATGACATCATCGTTGTACCAGTTCACAGCGTTGGTATCATTCAAAATACCGAGCGGCTGCCAGGTTGTACCTCCATTTGTAGTGTATTCAACCCTTAATCCGTCATAACCGGTTTCAAGATTATAATTCAGCCAGAATTTCATTTTTGCATTGATTACAGTAGAAAAGTCGAAATTCTGAGTATATAGATATGTAGTAACACTGTTAGTGTAAGCGCTGTTTAAATTAACATCCCATGCGTTGGGAGTGCTGTGTGCGGTATTGGTAGAGCCATAATTGGGAGTGCCGAGTTCCCAAACCGATCCGTTGCTCACCGGACCTGCTAGCCAGTTTACGTTAGCCCCGTCAAAATCATCATAATAGGGCAGGACGCTTGTAAACAGTCCGTAGAAATTCATACACAGCGTATCATTGATATGATTGGCATCAGTCGCCAGGGATACGTATGCACAGATGGTAAATCCGGCAGCAGGCACCACAAAAGTCTGGCTAAAGGTAACATTAGTTGTAGCCCCGGGTAACAATGAACCTGTCCAGGGCTGAGTTGCCTGAGTAACCCCATCCAGGGTATACACAAGATTCATAGAGGTTAGGGTGTCTGCCCCAAAGTTTTCCAAAGTAACCTGAACACTTTGGCTGGCTCCTTCTTGTAAAGATGTGCCCGGCTGTAAAATCGCAGTTACAGCGGCATCAATCTGAGGTGTTCCTGAAAGTGTCATGCAGGCGCTGTCATTCATGGTATTAGAATCTCCGGCTAAAATAGTCCAGGCACAAAGCGGCTGATCATTAGGAATAACGGTAAGGTTCGGCAATACAGCTATGACAGTATCCATAGGCAGAATATCGCCACCGGCCCAGGTAATGGATTGTATGGGTCCGCCACCATAAGAGTAAGCAATCGATAGATTAGAAGCGTTGGTTATGGTATCCAGGCCATAATTCTTAACGATAACCTCAACAGGAGCCGAAACGCCTTCATCAAGCAACGCTGCCGGTTCAATAAATGTTGTTACACCGGCATCGTGAGGTATTTGTGGCAATAATACAACGGAATAATCTTCCGTTTCTCCATAGGTATAAGTCCCGCAAGGGTTTGCCACATCATTGTAGTCGAGCACAACGCGCAATCTGGTCGGGACATTGGTAACAATACCGGTGGTCGGTACGGTGAACACTCCGCTTACCGTAGTGGCCGTTGAGGAAGTAGGCGCTGAGAATATTTTTTCCTGAGGAAGGTCAAACATTCCGTTGCGGTTATAATCAAGATAAACATTGGCTAGCGACACACCAAAGGAGGTGCTCGGGTTGCATTGCGAAACAGAAATGGGGTAAGTCATTCCGGCCTGTAATATTCCGGGGCCAACAGATGTATAATCAGTATAGGTCGCAACGCAGGTTGGATTGGAATAAACCGGCAGAGGATTTCCGTTATTGATATTACTTACCGTAACATTACTGATATCGCAGTAAGATGTTGATGTGGCTCCCGAAACACAATACACCAGCGGGTTGTTTACTACGGTTTTATGGACCGTATCATTAATCAGGGTGGTATCGCACGACAAACCGGTATATACGGCAAGGTCATAGGTAGTTATGGCGGACATGTCGGCTGTTGCGGCAAAGGTATACAAGAGGGTGTCGTTTTGCGCTATCGGGCCGGGGATCGTTTCAGTAACAGGGGCGCCGCCGTTTAAAGAATAGTGAATTGGAATATTAACAGCAGGGCTCGTGCCAAAGTTCTTTAAGCGCACAGAAACCGCTTCGCCGGCGGAAAGCTCAATACCACTGTTAGGTGTATGTATAGCCTGGACACTCACATCGCAGGACGGTATTCCGGTAACAAATACCGTATCGGCCACCCTGGGACTTGCACAGGCCAACCCGCCGCTAATAACCCAGTCATAAAAATAGTAATACAAATCGTTGCGGGGCGTATTTGTTGGTGCTGCGGTCAAGGTACTTGTGTTGATGGACAATACTCCCGGAACGACATACGGATACCCGTAGTTGCCTCCCGGAGCTGCGGCTGAAGGCTCAAACAATAAACCGGATATCCCGGTATATCCCGGACGCATCTTCATGTTGGTGCCCGGCAGGATATCAAAGTCAAGATTGATTAGGTGTGCAACGGGCGTTCCCACAGGACTTCCGGTAACATTTGCAGTGGTGGTGTGCAGTACTGTTCCTGAAGAGTTAATTACATCAATAGTTACCGTGCCGCTGGCGCCGGTCGCACTCACAGGGTAAACCGTCACCGATTTCAGCGTAAATGCAGATAATGCATCGAAAACCAGCCCGTAATTTGTGGTTCCGGCTCCACTAATTGCTGTAGGATAAGGCATGGCCATACCGGTATGCAGTGTGGAGGTCCCCGCCATGGCTTCTGTATAATAAACAGTATTTCCGTAAAGTACCGGTGTGGTATAAGTAAGTCCTGTATATATTGCTGTGCCGCCTAAAGGGACATCATACCAAAAAACTGATTCAGCGGATACGGCATTTATTGTGGCCGAAGTACCGTAAGGAATAGTGATATTGCTCACGACCGGTGCGGGAGGTGTATAGTTTAGTGTCACTGTATCATGGATGGTGTCGTTGGCATAAAATGTGTCTCCCGCGAGTTCGATATAGGACAGAATGTTGTAGACTGAATCCTGTACGGTATGACTAAGCCCGGTAATAAAAGGAGTGGCAAATGTATACAGCAGCGTGTCGCCGGGCAAAATAGTGCCGGTAACAGGTTCAGCAACCACTGTACCGCCATTGACAGCATACTTTGCCATAAGGCCGCCATTAATAGTATTTACCCCGTTATTTCTAATCTTTATGGAAATAGTTTCTGTAACATCGCTGCATGGATCGAGCGGCGCAGGCATGGAAACCACCGAGGCTTCATTGGTCATTAATTCGACATGGGCAATAACCGGTATGCGCTCGCTGGGACAACCTTCGCCGCTTACTTTCCAGTTATAGAAGAAGTAATAGTATTGAGGATAACCGGTAAAACTGTTTCCATTGATAGAAATTACATTGGGTATAACGTACGGATAGCTGGCTCCGGTGGTATTGCGGTAAAACCCGCCGCTCACGCCAAATTTCACACGATATTCTGTGCCAAAAGGCACATTAAAATTTACCGGAACCACTTCTCTATCCCCTGCCTGGGCTGTGGTAACACCACTGAATGTTTGCAACACAGTGCCGCCGCTGTTCAGCAGTTGGATGGTAAATGCCGCCCCGGGGGCCGTGGATGGAAACACATCTATGCTATGAATAGTAATACCTCCAGGTTTTAATACATCAAAATACAAATAGTAGGTTGTATTGGAATAACTACTTGATGTCCCTATTGAATAATCATATGGCCCAACATACTGCGGAATGGAGCCGGCCATGGCTTCCGCATAATACGTGGTATCTGCATATAATGCGGGAGTATTGAATATGTGACCCTGATGAATAGGTACAGCGGATATGCTGTCGGCAAACCAATTTACACTATCGGGAGAAATTGCCTGAAGTATGGCCGGTTGTCCGTATGCTACCGTGTCGCCAATAACAACAGGTGCTAAAGGAACATGAAGTGAATTTATTTGTTTGATGACCGTATCATTAATGCTGACCGGATCGTTGAGAAGATTGATCCAGGTTTGTATAGTAAAGACAGAGTCCTGAGTTGTTACAGCCAGATTGGCAGGAGTCGAAAAAATATAGTCCAATGTATCGCCAGTTGCAATAGGTGCAGTAACAGGTTCGGTTATCGTTGTGCCGCCGGCTATTTTATAAGAAGCGTTGAGATTGCCATTGATGGCTGCTCCGCCGGTGTTTTTTATGTGTATGGTAACGGGTTCGGCATTGCTCAGTCCGCAACCAGATTCGGGTGTTTCCATCGATAGCACTGCGGCTTCCTGATTGGGAATTAACTTGATGTTAATATCGTCAATATAGGCATAATACATACTGCCAACGGTACCCGACCACCCGAAATAATAGACGCCGCTTGCAGGAGCAACAAACTGTGATACCGATTGTATATGAACCGTATTGACGAAATTTACCAGAGTCGCCAATGTGGTTGTCATGGCGGCAGGGCTGGCAGCATTGCCGTATTTCAGCGTCAGTGTCTGGGGGTAGGTTGCGCTGTATGATCTATACCAGAAACTAAGAGAATACGTGTCGCCGGCTTCCAGGTAAAAACATCTCGAAAACAACCAGTCTTCTCCGGTATTGGAAGTGTTATTGTAAAATCTCGCGGAATAGGTGCCTGTATTTGAATAGGTGGAGCTTGAGTAGGGCAAGTCCCATTTATAACTGGCCTCACCGCCGGTATTGACCACCGACCACTGGCTATAATCTTCAGTGGGTTCAAAACCCATATTGTATTCTGAGGTGTAGAAATCCCAGCCATTAGACACTGCATAATCAGCAATCGTATCATTGAGCGGGTTCAGATCACCGGTCAACACCACATAGAAGTCAAAGGTATAGTTGGCGATGGCCGACAAATCGGCGCTTGTTGGGAAGGTATATACTACAGCTGAATCCGGCAGGAGTGAACCGCTGAAAACTCCTAAAACCGGAGTGCCGTTATTTAGTTTGTAGTAGATATTTGCATTTGTAATTGTTGTTCCGCCAAAGTTTTTAATCCGAACAGAAACATTCTCGGCATTTCCCAGGCCGCACGAAACATGAACCGGAGAAATAACTTCCAAAATGCCTAAGTCTACCGAAAGCGGTGCGAATTCATCAGCACCGATATCGGGCGTGGCAGCATCTCTCGGTTCTCCGTCAATATCATCTGTAATCCCTGCAATTGGAGTGGCATAGCCATTTAATGAGGAAGTAAAAGTATGAAGATCCGCGGGTGAAATAAAATTCGGATTTACTGATACGGAATTGCTGTCTTTTGATGATGCAATTTGCCATGCGGCAAGGGTAGCCTGGTTAGCGCCCCAGTATCCAAGGTTGGTGCCTGTTGAATATAAGTCATTAAATTCAGAAGTATTAACATTGGCTACCGTGGAAACATAAAAAGCCATACCGCTGGCGTTAGTGCCGGTATATGCAAAAATATTGTTTTTATAATTATGATAGGGATAGGTGGTGCCTATCATATACATAGCACGGGCTGTTGTATAATCTGTATAAACATTTATACTGTTATAATAAAAATTCTGGAATGTACTGTATCCGTTATAAATACCATAAGTTGCGGTGGTTCCGCCAATACTGACAAAGTTATTGGCAGTCAGACCCTCTTGTCCTGAAGCTCCGTCGCAATATGAAATATAAATTCCATATCCGCCACTCGTCAATGAAATTATGTTTTTTAATATTTTTAATGCATTATCGCAATAATAGGTATAAATACCATAAAAAGCTGCCGTGGAATTGGTTGTTATTATATTGCCGCTAATGACGGGGGCAGCCTGATAACCGAGACGAATAGCATATTGGTACTGATTAAGGAATGTGTTATTAGTAATCGTTGTTTTGTTTTCAAGCGATGTACTGCTTCCTCCATATAAATATATGCCATAGGATCCGTTGATAATCTCATTGTTATTAATTACCGATAAGGAATCAAGTCCTGCCCCCGAATAGATAAGGGCTGTGTTTGTCGAACTGGCCGTTGCCGCCGGCGCTGTGACGATATTGCCGTCAAACTGATTATCGATGGCATTGGCAGCTAATTCAATAACTCTCGTATATGCCGTAGTGGCCGAGCTTTGCAAGGTCATGTTTTTAAACCTGAGATGGTCAGCGCCATCGAGTTTTATCACATAATTGGTCGTCGTATTGGTAGTATCCTGCAATACCACATCGGTATTAACTCCTGTCAACGATTGGAAAGTAATGGTATTGATGGCTGAAGCCCCCGGAATCTCTGAAATTACTAAGCGTTCATTATACATTCCTGATTGTACATTAAAAGTTACAGGACCACTTATACCGCATGTTTGCATGGCTGTCAGTGCATCCGAAAATGTTGTAAAATCACCTGTTGGGCCAATGGCATAAATTCCGTTCAAAATATTGCTGCATGCATAAAATGAGATGCTTGCTGTATCATTTGCAGTATTCTCATCGGTGCTGTCATTGGGTAATTCTGTCCACGCCCTGACAGTATGATTACCTGTAGTGCTCACATTGACATTACCCATAGTAATGACGCCCGAAACTACATCCTGCAAAAGCACTCCCGTCCAGTTATAGGAAGGTGTTTGCAATGCACCGTCCACTTCCCAGGCTATCGTTACTTTTTTCAGGGAGTCTGCAGCAAAATTTTTAAAATTCAAGGTTACCGGATAATTGGTATTGGTCAGCAGGGTTCCTGTGGGCCCGAGTATTTGTGTTACCCCTGCATCAAAAGTATAATTGGTTGCGACCAGCCCAATTTTTATGTTCGGGCGATACTTATATGAGGACGTTGTTGCGTTCAACACAGTGGACGCAGTGATCGTTGACCCTACATAAGCAATAATTTTGTCAGCCGTCCCGCTGGAATATTTCCAGTCAAATTTGTCGGTCGTCCAAGGCTGTGTTCCGGAATATCCTGCTCTGGTGGCGATTTCAAGACTACCTCCGGTATAAATAAAAGGTGTCTGGAGAGTAAATTCAACCCATCCGCTTACCGGAGGTATTTGTTGGGCAGTTGAAGAATATACAAGGGTATGGGATGTCAGAATACTGCCCCATGTGGTGGTGGTGGGCAGCGGGGGAACGTTGGAGGTGTTCGCCATATAAATCGAAAAAGTTATCGGGTTAGAGTTTGAGGCGCCGGCACCGTTTTTATCAAAGGATAATGTGGTTATCGTAGCTCCGGGTAATATTCCCGCGGCAGCTAATTCTGCTGCGGTATAAATAATGTTTGAAATGGAGTTGGCGGTGGTAGAGGTACTGCTGAAACGATAAAGAGGGCAATAAAGCGTATTGCCCGGAACTAAATTTTCGCTCCCGATAAGAATCTGGCTGGGCCCTTGTTTTATATAAAACCACAGATCAGGGCCGTTGACGGTATTCTGTAAGGCAGAATTATCCGAAGCAAATACATGGTAATCTATTCTGTTGTTATAGGTATGACTGGGAATCGTGCCCTTATAAGTACTGTCGGAAACCCATACCATAGGAATGTACTGATTGGCACCGTTGTTTAGCTGATAAACGATATAAGCTGTATCAATACCGGAAACATCCGTAATGGTAGCATGAATATCAAAAGGCCCGGTATTGAGCACCGTATCCTGGATGATGGGGGCCTTCATGGTAATTTTCGGAGGTAATAATTCGGATATACCCCCGACCACTAAAATATCGTCGAGGTACCAGCCATGGCAAACATCATTGCTGACATTGCCGCGTAAGGCAAACCGTATCTGCACATTGCTGCTGTTCGCTGCCAGAGCAGTGATATCAAACATTTCGTACCTCCACCAGTTTTGCTGGGGCTTGATGGTGTCATTGGCGGCTACCCAGTCAACAGGATATGTGGCAGCACAGAATCGGTACGACTGGTTTAAGAACTGAGAATTGCCCGGATTGATATATTGCGTGGTGAGTTTTATCCACGGACCTCCATTTACAGATATTTCTACCTTGGCCGTATCAAATATTTCCACCTTGCAGATATGTGCAAATTTCAACAATACATTGTTCGACCCAACAGTGCTGAACGGCTGTGTGGTCAGATATGAGATGCTGTTGACCGGAGTTTTAAGCGAGTCGCACTGGGTTCCTGAATAGTATAATCGCGTATTGATGGCAAAGGTAGGTGAACCCGTCGCTGTAACACTGTCCGGACCACTTCCGGGATCAAAATTCTCATGAAAATGAATTGTTTGGGCAATAGCTAATGTTGATATTGCAAATAACAACATTACAAGTAGTAGTTTTTTCATAGGTAATGATTTTTATATAATTAAATATTTATTTAACAATAAACCCCGCTAATAAAACCATGATTTTTTCCAGGGGAAATGTCACGTTTTTTTTAACTTGGTAATCAAAACATTCATATTTAAGTATGGCATATTATTACTTAGAATTTGTTTTAAATTAGAGCCTTCGTTTTTCGACAAGGACGTTCAACATCGACACCAATCCTGAAGTGTTCCTGACCAGCTGTATATGTCATTAAAGTCCAGAAATTTACATATCTTACTTCAGGAATTTTGGAGACAGCAAATCTATATTCCTTTATCATAATATCATGATGAAATAACATATATTCAATTCAAAACAGTTCCTAAAGCAAATATATGAAATTTTTTGAGAAAAGAAAATTAATTTTGAGAAAATGAAAATCAACGGGAGCTTATTCATAATACTTCTAACACAACATGCACCGGATTAATCAGTTGATATAAACAACGAAGGCAGCCTGTGTGCTGCCTTCGTTGTTTAACAATCAATACCGCTTATCTGGCAATCACCATACGTTTTGTCTGCTTTTCTCCCTGGTAGGAAACAGAGTAGAAATAGATACCATCGGGCAGCATTGCCGCATTCAGATTTATACGGTTCTCGCCTTTTACGACATCCATATCTTCGGCTCTGATCGCCTTACCCAACACATCGTACATCTCAAAACGCGCCCGGTCACTTTCAGGCACATAAAATACAATATCCGTTAGATTGCCTGCAGGATTCGGAACATTCTGATACAGGACAAAACCCGAATAATCATAAGATTCAATACCTACCTGACCGTATGGATATATACATACCTGGTCGTTCAGCGAATTAGCATCGCCGGTAAGGGTAGTCTTGGCACATAAGCTGTAATTACCGATCGGTGACACATTAAGTGTCGTAAAGGCGTAATCAACAGAGTCGCCGCCATTCAGTGTGCCCGTCCATACGCCGGCTCCAACCTGAACAGAATTGCGCAGGTACACCAGCGGGATGGAAGTTTCAACACCTAAACCATAATTTTTGATACGCACTTTCACCGTGTCGGCCTGCCCGAATATTGTTGTCGCTCCCGGAGCCAGTATTGCAGAAATACCAACATCGTGAGGTGCGGGTGTGGTTCCGAACGAGGCACAAATCGTATCGTTAAACGTGTAAATATCGCCTGTCGCTTTGGTAAAAGCGCAAAGGTTATAGGTGGTTGCAGGAGATGCATAAGTACTGCTGAATGTATAGTTTACCGTATTACCCGGTGTCAGCGAACCCGTCCATGTTTCAGAAGTAACGGCGCCATTATTTACCACATACCGCACAGGGAATGAAGTAAGGTTGGCCGTTCCAAAGTTTTTAATAGTCACCTGCACGGTCACAGGGCTTCCGGTCTGGGTGGCAGCATTAGGCTGTAATATGGCTATCACCCCCGCATCCTGTGGTATCGGTGGAGCCGTGATGGCAAAATTGTCAATAGCCCATCCTTCATTGACACCCGAAACGTCTGAGAAGAATTTAAATCTGAACTGAACCGGCGTTGTAGCATTTACAATATTAGGTATGGCCGTAAGCCGGTATTTTGAATATACATATCCGTTTGAACTTCCAGCCCAGCAAGGGAATCCTGATGCTGTGGAATTATACCAGTTCACACCATTAGGATCAGCAAGGGTTCCCAGGGTGGTCCATGTTCCGTTATTGATAGAATATTCAACCTGACCGCCGTCATAATTTGTCTCTGTATCATACCAATGCCAGAATTCAAGATAAGCGCTGTCGACACCCGTAAACATGAATAAGGGCGAATACAGGTATTCTATGGCGCTGTTGATATAATCTCCGTCAAGATTGGTCACCCAGGCATGTGTCGGGCTGTAAGCCGAATCTATCAGAGTGGCTGCAGGCACACCCCATTCCCAGAGGTTGGATGTACCGGCGCCAAACCATGTCACAAGGCCTTCATAATCGTCGCTGTAAGGAACATTATAAAAAGGTACGCCGGTAATATGATTTACCGCCGTATCGTTGACATGATCGCCATCGGCGCTCAGCCCGGTATAGGCATACAAATCAAAAGCGCCGGCAGGGATGGTCATCGGTGCGGTGAATGTAAGGGTGGTGGTATCCTCGGGGTTTAAAGTTCCGGTCCATGTTTGGGTGACCGGGGTTCCTGTTAATCCTAACCTGTATGAAACCGGTATGCTGTGTAAAGTATCAGTGCCAAAGTTTTTGATCCTTGCCTTAACCACTGCGGAACTTCCCGCCGGGGCCTGTACTGCAGGCGTCTTGATCAGCTGAACTCCCGCATCCTGCGGATAAGGCAATGTGATGGCGAAATCATCAACCGAAACACCATCATAATTTACCGAACCATCGGATGTAAATACAAAACGGAACCTGACCATCGGTACGTTATTCAATATACCCAGCTTATACTCACAATACTTCCATCCTGAAGAAGTACCGGTCCAACCGGGTTGATTGCCGGAGGAAACTATCGTTTCATCATTGTACCAATTCAAGCCCTGAGGGTCGTTATAAATACCGAGAACATTCCAGGTAACGCCATTGTCCGTAGTATAATCTATACGTGTTCCATCATAACCACTTTCTACATTGTAATTGATCCAGAATTTCATACGGGCATTGACGGCAGATGAAAAATCAAAATACTGCGTATAAAGCATGGTATTGGCGCTGACGAAATAATTGGTGTCTAAGTTGACATCCCATGCATTAGGGGCAGAATGAACGCTATTCGTGGTACCGTAGCCCGGTTGTCCGAGTTCCCATTTGGTAATGCTTGTGCTTGTAGCATTTGTTTGAGACCAATATACCACAGGCCCGTCAAAGTTATCGTAATAAGGCAGCGTGCTCGAAATCACTCCGAAAGGAGTAATACACAGGGTGTCATTTCCATGATTGGGGTCCGTTGTCAGAGAAGTATAGGCACAAAGATCAAATCCAAGGCTGGGAACCGTGAAGGTTTGGGTAAAAGTCACCGTATCGGTACCATTCGGCAACAAGGAGCCTGTCCAGGGCTGGGTTGCCTGTACCACACCGTTAACTGAATATGCAAGGTTGAGGGAAGTCAGGGTGTCTGCACCAAAATTCCTGAAGATGACGCTGACAGTTTCAACCGTATTGGAAACAAGCTGATTGGCAGGTTGCAAGAATGCTATGACACCGGCATCATATAAGGGCGTCCCATGAAAATTCTTACAAACCGTATCATTAAAAGCATAAATATCTCCGGGAAGCTGAGTCCTGGCACAAATCGTATTTGCATTAGCCGTGACGGTAATATCCGGTAAAACAACCGTATCTGTTGCAAGCGGTAAAATATCGCCACCATTCCATATCAACGACTGTACGGCGCCTCCGTTATGGGAATAAGCAACCATCATGTTTGAAGTGTTGTGAATGGTATCGGAACCGAAATTTTTAATGATAACACGTACCGGTACGGATTCTCCTTCCGTTTCGGTGGCTAACGGTTCAATGACAGTTATGGCGCCGGCATCATGAGGTATCTGGGGTGATATCATCACGGTGTAATCTTCTGTTTCACCATATAAATAATTTCCGCAGGGTTCCACATTAGAGGCAACCGTAGTCTGTTCCGCTACAACCCTCATTCTTAGAGGCAATCCTATCACTGCTGTTACAGGAATAGTAATATTTCCGGTAACCGTGGGGGCTGTTGCCGTGGCCAGAGCTCCAAATACTAATTCGGCGGTAGGATCAAGCACACCATCCCTGTTGTAGTCTATAAAGGTTTTCACATACGTACTTGAAAATGTAGTATGAGAAATAATGCTAACCGAGATCGGGTAAGTATTGGCTGAATTCAGCTGAACCGCAGGCAGCGATGCGGTGAAGTCAGAATAGCCATTGATGGCTGAAGCATTGTTTGTAACCGGCACAGCAATGCCATTGTTAATATTACTGAGGGTAACATTACCAATATCGCCATAACTGGTCGGTGATGTGGAAGTAGAGGTGCAGTAAGCCAGCGGCTGGCATATCACGGTCTTTTGAGCAGTATCATTAACATGCGTTGCATCGCAGGCCATATCGGTATACACTTCGATAACATGTGTGCCTATTACAGAAAGGTCGGCAGTTACGGCAAAAGTAAACACAGCGGTATCGTTTGAAGCCACAGGCCCCTGAACGGTATCATTAACCGGAGTTCCACCATTGACAGTATAATGTATAGGAACTTTAACGGCCGGTGCCGATCCATAGTTTCTGATTTTCACTGTGACCGGTTCAGTTGTCGATAACTCTATACCCGTATTGGGTTCATAAATATCAAGAACGCTGACATCACAGGCCGGAACACCCGATACAAAAACAGTGTCTGCCACACGGGTACTGGTACAGCCGCTTCCACCAGAGCCAACCACCCAGTCGTAGAAATAATAATAGTATTGCGGATAGCCCGTGAAACTGTTTCCTGTAATAGAAATAACACCCGGCAAGGTATACGGATATGCAGCTCCATCCGTATTTCTGTATAAGGAAACTCCGGGGCTCGCACTGTTAAAGCCCATCCGGTAATTTGTTCCTGCCGGCAAATCATAATCTACAGGAATATATGTTTTAACATTCGGGGTTGTAACCGGATAAGTTATGGTGGTCAGCACGGTGCCCGAGCTGTTGGCAATATATAAAACCACATCGCCGGAAGCGCCGGGATAGACATAAACCCCTTTAATATTAACGATCGATGACAAAACATCAAAAATCAGATAATATGAATAATCAACGGCGCCACCACCTCCGATGGTATTATCAAAAGGCCCGACATGCTGATCCAGTGATCCTGACACCGCCTCAGCATAATATACGGTTGTATTATAAAGCACAGGCGTAGTGAAATAGGCGGAATTGGATATGGCAGTACCGCCTGTAGGAACATCAAACCAGCTTACTGAATCACTGGAAACCGCATGTATGGTTCCGGTAGTGGCATAAGGTATGGTGATGTTTGCCACGGCAGGAGCCGGAGGAGTATAAAGCATATCGAACAAGCTGTGCAGGGTATCGTTGGCCGGATAAGGATCACCGGCGAGTTCGATATAGGTAACCAGATTAAAGGTCGTATCAAGATTGGCCTGAGATAATCCGGTGGTCAGCGGTGAGGTGAATGTGTAGGGTACGGTATCTCCCGGATAAATAGTACCGGGTATGATCTCCGACACTACGGGGCTACCATTCACCGTATAGTTGACAGTGAGGTTACCGGTCAGGGTATCCATACCGTTATTGGAAACCAGCACGGAAATATTGGCTACACCGTCATTGCATCCTGCAACAGGTGAAGTAACCGATACAATGGAAGCTTCTTTGGGATACAGTGAGAGGAAAGCCGTATCCGGAACACGGGCGCTGGGACAGCCTGATTTATCATACAGCACCGTTCCGTTAAAACCTCTCGGGACATTAATATCTCCGAATAAGCTGCAAAGTCCCACACCGGAGGTTAATTTCAGATCCGTATTCGTATAAGTGGTGACGGATGTTAAACTCGAGTAGGTAGCATTAAAATAAAGGTATACACCGGTAACCTGCCCGGATAGAACAAGAAAATCATCAACATCCACGTAGGTCATTGCACCCGTAGCAGTGCTGGATGCATTATAGGTGCCCAAAAGGGTCCAGGCGGCCGGTGTGATTTCCGAGCCGCTGTAACTTCCCTGCTTGGTATAAACCCCTACCGTAAAAGCTCCGGCAACATTAGGCCTGACATTAAAACCGGTAACTGAAAGATTCGAACCAAGGGGTTCCAGATCAAACATATTTCCGCCCGCACAGGTGGTAGATCCATTGAAAACTGTATTCAAAGAATCACTTCCGGACATCGTGGAAACTTCTGCATAATAGACGCCCATGTTGAAAAGAGGCGGTGTAACAAAAGTATGACCCGTTCCGACCACAACTCCCCCTACCGGAACATCATACCAATATACTGAATCGGGTGAAATTGCCTGAAGTGTCGCCGATGTGCCGAAAGAAACCGTATCATTTATGGTTACCGGTGGATTGGGTACATGCATGGAATTGATCATCGCTGATAAGGTATCATTCGTCTGGAACGGATCACCGGCCAAACTAATCCAGGTAGTCAAGGGGAATATCGAATCACTGGCCAGTACCTGAAGATCGACTGTCTGGCTGAAAGAAAAATCAATGGTATCACCAGGAACAATGGTATCCGTAATCAGCTCTGATATCACAGAACCTCCATTAAATACATAGTAACCTGAAAAATTGCCCTGTATGGTATCGGAGCCGGTATTTTTAATCTGCAGGGTAACGGGTTCCGCATTCGACAACCCACACCCCGTTTGAGGTGACACTATGGATAATAATGCCGCTTCCTGTTCGGGCACATAGGAAATATTTATATCATCAATATAAATATTGTAAGCATTTGCAATGCTGTAGGCGTGCCAGCCGAAATAATATGAACCTGTAGCCGGAACAATAAACTGCGCGCTGGCTTTCTGGTAAGTTGTAACAGCAAATGAAGGTAAAGATACCAGCATAGTGGTCATTGCCGCCGGTGTAGCCGAAGTCCCCAGCTTTAATTCCATACTTTCGATATCGGTAGTATTCTGAGATCTGTACCAGAATTCTATTTTGTAAGTGGATCCTGCCATTAAGGGGAAGCAACGTGAAAACAGCCAGTCGTCAGCGGTATTGGATGAATTATAATTGTACCTGGCGCTGTTTGAGCCTGTACGGCTGTACGTAGTACTTGAGTATGGATAAGTCCATGTTGTATTGTCGCCATTGACATCCAGTTTAGACCACAAGGAAACATCTTCGCTCGCCTCAAAACCCATGGTATAATTATTTAGAGATAAATCGAAACCCGTGTTTACAAGGTAATTATTTACCGTATCATTGGCCGGCAAGGTATCACCGGGAACCTTAATATAAGCGTCAAAGGTATAATCGCCATAAACAGACATGTCTACCGTTTGTGCAAAAGTATACGAATAGGCTGAATCCGGCTGGATGGTATAGTAGAGTGTTTCATGTACCGGGGTGCCGTTGTTCATAACATAATATAAATCCGTAGTGTCTATCGGCATAGCCCCGGTATTTTTAAACCGGACGGTCACCGGTTCCGCATTGGTGAGTGAACAACCCGTAACAGGCGCTATTATCGAAACACAGGCTCCGTCATGATCCGGAACAATTGAAATGTTAATATCATCAATAAAATGATAATAAATCGAGGGAGGACTGCTTGCCTGCCATCCGAAATAATATACACCAGTAACCGAAGGCGCCACCTGGCATACCACCTGCTGATAGGTGGTATTTGTAAATCCTGATAATGTCAGCAGGGTGTTGGTCATTCCGGCAGGTGTTGCTGAATTGCCAAACTTTAATGCTGCGGTTTGCGGGTAGGACGCACTTTCAGCACGGTACCAGAAACTGATCTGATATCTCTTCCCGGCCTCTAAGGTAAAGCAACGGCTAAACATCCAGTCAGTCAATGTATTACTCGAAGAATTATAAAAACGGGCGCTGTTGGAACCGGTATGAGCATAACCTACATAAGGTATTTGATAAGTATAAGTTCCTCCATTTTCGCTGAAAACGCTCCAGGCTGAATAATTCTCCGATGCTTCAAACCCCATTGTATACGGGCCGCTGTTAAAATCATAGCCATTTTCAATAACCCGTGTAGCGGTATCGTCCAATGGAATCAGGTCTCCGATGGCATGGATATATACTTTCAGTGTGTGTGCTCCGGTGGCAGACAGATCCAATTGTTGTGCAAAAGTATAGGTATATGTGGAATCCGGTAGTATTGTGTCGTATACTGTTTCATGCACGGGGGTGCCATTATCCAGGATGTAATAAACCTCAGTAGTGTCGATAGCCCCGAGGCCTGTGTTCTTAATTTTTATCATGAGGGTTTCATTGGCCGTTAATCCGCAGGAACTTAAGGGTTGGGTAACGGCAGTGATGCCCAGGTTACGCGCAGGAATATCAAACTCATAAGCTCCAATATCAGGTTGAGTAGCATTGCGCGGGTTACCCTCTATATCGCCGGTAATGCCGGTTATGGGTGTGGCATGGGCATTGATGGCCGATGACAAGGTATGGAGATCGGTCGGGGAGAAAAAAGAAGGTTGGGCTGAAACAGAATTGGTGTCCTTTGCACTGGCAGTTTTCCAGGCAGCAAGGTTGGCGCGTAACGCACTCCAGTACCCTAAATTCGTACCGGTTGAAAACAGGTCATTGTAATCCGAGGCGCTGACCATGGCCGGTGTGCCAACATAAAACGACACACCGCTCGTATTTGCTCCTGTATAGGCAAAAATATTATTTTTAAATCTATGATTCAGGTAGGTAGTGCCTCCATATAAGTACATGGCTCTCGCAGTCGAATAATTAGTATAGACATTTACACTGTTGTAATATATATTCTGGTAAGAACTATAATTGTCATAGATACCATATGTGGTAGTGGAGCCGCCAATGCTAATGGCATTATTGGCAATCAAACCGGGCTTCCCCGCCACACCGTCGCAATAATATACCTGTATGCCATATCCGCCGTTAGCCATGACAATTTTATTTTTCAGGATTTGCATATTATTATCGCAATAATAAGTATAAATTCCGTTGAAAGGTGTATAGCCTGAATTGGTAGTAATAGTGTTCCCGCTAATAACAGGGGCATTATGATAACCTAAATAGATACCGCTGAGATACTGGTTTGTGAACGTGTTATTGGTAATACTGGTTTTGTTTTCAAGTGCTGTGGAGCTTCCGCCATAAAAATATATGCCGTAGGAGCCACCTGTAAATGTGTTATTGTTGAAAACAGATAATGAGTCTATTGATGTTGTGCCCGATGCTGAGTTTACCAATGCGATATTAACGGAATTAAGGGCGGTATCCTTACCTATAATTCTGTTTCCATCAAACTGATTATTGATGGCATTTCCGTTTATTGCAAGGACACAGGCATATGCTTTACCGGTACTCCTCAGCGTCATGTTTTTAAACCTGAAATGGTCCGCTCCGTCGAGTTTAACTACATAATTACCTGAAGACGTTGTGGCATACCTTAAGGTAACATCAGTGTTCACGCCTGTCGATGACTGGAATGTGATGGTGTTTGTATCAGAAGCGCCGGCAATTTCCGGGAAATTAAGCTGCTCCGTATAGGTACCCGGTTGAACATTAAAAATAACCGGTCCGCTGACATGGCAATTCTGCATAGTGATCAGCGCTGTACTGAAGTTTGGGAAATCAGCGCCCGATGGCCCGATCGTGTATGGTCCGCTGAGGGAAGAGGCACAGGCATAAAAGGAGAGGGAAACAGTATCATTACTTTGATTCTGATCCACACTGTCATTGGGTAGTTCTGTCCATGCCCTGATGGTATGTAAACCCGTAGTTGAGACATTAATATTACCCATATTCAGTGTTGTTGAAACAACATCCTGCATCAGCACGCCGGTCCAGTCATATGGGGTTTGCAGAACGCCGTCCAGTTTCCATGCTATAGTAACTTTTTTCAAAGTATCAACAGCGTAGTTTTTAAAGTTCAGTGTTACAGGGTAATTTACTCCCGTATTGAGCAAACCCGTCGGGGTAAGTATTTGATATACCCCGGCATCCTGTGAAAAATTTGCAACAGGAAATGTAAATTTGATGTTGGGCCTGATTTTAGAATTTCCATCATACAGCGGAGGTGTTTCGCTATCGGCATAACCATATACGACAAGCACATCAGAACCGGAACTGTAATCCGTTCTGTACACATTATACTGATCGCCGGAAGCACAGTAATTACCATTATCTCCCCATAATACCTCGACAATCAGATTGTCGGTGCCATTATATGAAAAATCATTAATATCAAAGGTGTGCCAGCCCGTAGTGGCCATCTGATAGTAATCTGCACTTGAAAACACTGTGGTGGCCGAGGTCATATCTTCATAAGCCGTACCTAATGTGGTCAATGACGTTGGCTTTATTTTTATCGTGAAATTCAGCAAATGCCGGTCGAGAGGTTCTGCGGTTATGTAACTTAAATTGAACGCCAGATGAGTTATAGCTCCCGATTTATTGATCTCGGAAGCCTTGTACAGCATCTGAGATCTGTTATTTTCATAATAATTGTCAAAAGGGTAATAATTGTTCGTAGTGACTGTTCCTGTGCCAATAACAACTTCAGGCGGCCCCTGTTTGATAAAGAACCAGTAGTCGCTGCTGACAACAGAATTATGATTGGGAGCATTATCAAAAGCAAATACCTTGTAATCTATCCTGTTTTGATAAGAATAACTTGGGATAGTGCCGGTATAAGTACTGTCCGAAACCCATAACATGGGAATGTACTGGTTTGCTCCTCCGTTTAATTTATATTCAATATAAGCCGTATCGATACCCGAAGCATCCTTAATGTATGCGCTTACATTAAAAGGCCCTGTGGTGTATATGGTATCCTGAAAAACAGGAGGTTTCATAGTTAGTTTGGGAGGAAAAAGTTCAGAAACTGCGCCAATGACATTAATATCATCAATATACCAGCCATGATTTCCCTGGCTGCCGTCGCCGTTGTCTATAAGTGTAAAACGAACCCTGACGTTGCTGGCATTTCCGGCAATGGCAGAAATATCAAACATTTCGTTTTTCCACCAGCTCTGCTGGGGTTTTTCCGTAGGGGTACCCGGCAGCCAAACCAAAGGATAAGTACCTGCCGAGAAATGATACGTCTGTGCAACAAATTGCGATCCGGGCTGGTTGATATACTGCGTGGTAAGTTTTATCCACGGGCCGCCGTTGACCGAAACCTCCACCTTTGCCGTATCCTGCAATTGTACTTTACAGATATGGGAAAAATTCAGATAAACAACCGGATAGCCAACGGTACTGAAGGATTGCGTGGTCAGATAGGAAGTGTCCCCAACAGCAGCATAGCTGGAGTCGCATTGTGTTCCCGAATGAAACAAACGGGCGTTGATCGCAAACAATGGATTCCCGCTTGCGGTCACACTGTCTGCGTTACTTGCCGGTTCAAAGTTTTCGTGAAAAACAACAGTCTGCGCATTAGTCATAGTCGCCGTAATTAGCAACATCAATAAAAATAAAAACTTTTTCATAACCTATTTTTTTAATTATTATTTCTGTTAATAGTCACACAAAAATACATTATATCATTAATAAAAGCTCGATTCGTTGCAAATAAACAGTTAAAATATGTTAATTCATAAAAACAAAGTATATATGATGGGTTGTACAATGCTGTTTTCACGTAATAACATATTACCCACAACGATCTATACCGATACGGTATCTGCAAAACGTCCATTTATTAACAATAAACCGAAATCACTGGCAGTATAATGTAAAACTAAAATTCCGGACTTCTCCCCTTGCCGGAAGCCTGTTCAATTTATTGTCGTATAGAATACTATTCAAAATACCGTCATAAACCTTTTTTAGTAAATCAAATAACTAAAACTGATTTAGTACATATTTATCATGCAGCAATTAGCAAGAAATTACAGCACGACAAAACAAGCCATTTATTTCTTATCCGTTAGCTGCTGATATAGCAACCCGTTCCTCAAATTCAAAAAGTCACGCCACCTTACCTTACCACGATCATCCTCCTGGTGAGCTTTTTGTTTGAATATTCCACCGAATAAAAATACACTCCGGAAGGAACATCGCGGATATCCAAATCCATCCTGTTCTCTCCCCGCACTGCATCAAACTCTTTTCTCATCAGCACTTGTCCGAAAATATCGGAAAGTTCAAAGCCGGCAGAACCGGTCGTCGGGACATAAAACAATATTAATGTGCGGTCCATAGCCGGATTGGGAATGTTTTGCAACAGTTCAAAATGCGTGTAGTCGTAGTCTTCTATTCCTGTTCCTATAGGATAAATACATATCTGATCATTAAGAGGATCAGCATCACCTGTCAATATTGTTTTTGCACAAATGTTATAGTTTCCGGAAGGAGATATAAAGGTGGTGGCAAAAGTATAATCCGCAGAATCTCCCGCAGCTATGGTTCCGGCGTAAGTTCCGGCACCGGTCTGGACAAAATTGCGGAAATATACTACTGAAATCCCCGATTGTGGCGCTGTTCCATAATTTTGGATCCGGACTGACACCGTAACGGGATCTCCGGGTGTGGTGACCGTTCCCGGCGTAAGGATCTTTGAAATTCCCAGGTCATTAGCCGCTGGTGAGGTGGTAATGGTAGTGCACAGGGTATCGTTGGCCCAATATATATCTCCGTTTCTCCTCGTAAAGGCACAGAACGAATAGGCGGTTCCTGGGGAAGTGTAGGGTGTGGTAAACGTATAATTCACTGTCTGCCCTGGCTGCAGGGCACCATACCATGTTTCAGCCACGACGGCACCACCGTTGACAAAATAACGCACAGGAACTTTCTGCAAGGTATCCGTTCCATAATTCCGTATTACTACCTGTACCGTAACAGAACTTCCCGTCATGACCGGTGAAGCCGGATGGATGATCCCGGAAATACCAGCATCCTTTGGAATTGCCGGAGCTGTTATCGCAAAATCATCAATGGCCCAACCGTCATAATTACATACAGAGGTATTTGAATTGAACTTATACCGGAAACGGACAGGTACTGTAGCATTAATAATTGCCGGAACAGAAGTCAGGCGATACTTCGAATATACATAGCCCGATGAATTCCCTGACCAGCAAGGCAGACCACCCACCAATGCGTTGTACCAGTTCACCCCCTGCGGATCTGCCTGAGAGCCCAGGATCACCCATGATGTCCCGTTATTAACGGTATATTCTATAAGTCCGTAATCACTGCCGCTCTGTGTGTGATACCAATGCCAAAATTCCAGGTAAGCGCTGTCAACTCCGGTAAAATAGAACCATGGTGAATACAGGTAACTCGTCGCATTATTTATATAATTACCGTCAATATTTGTTTTCCAGGCATGTGCAGGACTATGGGCTACATTTATTGGTGAAGAGGAAGGCGCTCCGTATTCCCATAGGTTGGGGACACCATAACTCACCCAGTAATTATCTGCCTCAAGACTATCACTGTATGGAACGAAATATTTGGGGACACCCATGATCCGGGCACGGCAGGTATCGTTAAGGTGGTCACCGTCACCGGTAAGCTGCGTGTAGGCATAAATCGTGAACTCGCCGGCAGGCACAGTGAACGGTGTTGCAATGGTGACCATGGCCGAATCGTTCGACAACAGTACGCCTGACCAGTTAAATGTGATTACGGGCCCTGCCGCGTTTATTTTATAGGCTATCGGTACACTTTGTAATATACTGGTACCATAATTACGCAGACGAACTTTTAACTGAACTGATGAACCGGCCTGTGCCATAACTTTGGGGTCACTCACGGCCTCCACGCCAACATCTTTAAGAGTAGGTTTATAAATTGCAAAGTTATCTATCGAAAGACCAACGCCATTGGTAGAAGCATCGGATGAAAACACAAAGCGGAACCTTACGACAGGTATATTATTTAATACTGACAACTTATAATAACATGACCTCCATACTAAGGTATTCCCTGACCATCCGGGTTTGCTGCTGGATACCAGGGATGCCGTATTATACCAGTTCGACCCGTTGGGATCGCTGACTATGCCCAGCACATTCCAGGTGCTTCCCGTATCTGTAGTGTATTCTATTCTGAATCCATCAGCGCCGTTTTGTGAATTCAGATTAAACCAGAACTTCATCCTCATATCCACAGCATTGGAAAAATCAAAGTTCTGGGTATAGAGCATTGAATTGGCGCTGTTGCCATAGGGTTCACTCAGGTTGATGTCCCATGAACTCCATGGGGAAAAGGCGCTGTTGGTGGTTCCGTATGAAGGCTGGCCCAACTCCCATACTGATCCTGCTGAAGATACGGCCATCCAGTTCACAATGCCATCATCAAAATTGTCATAGTAAGGCAACGCACTGGTAAACACCCCATAAGAGTTCTGATAAAGGGTATCGTTGATGTGGTTTGAATCTGCAGGGAAAGAAGTGTATGCACAGATCGTGAAACCTGCCGAAGGCACAGCATAGGTCTGTGTGAAAGTAATAGTATCATAGGAATTGGGCAGAAGTGAACCGGTCCAGGGCTGTGTGGCCTGCAAAACTCCGTTCAGCTTATAACACAGGTTTATCGAAGTAATAGCGCCTGCGCCAAAGTTTTTCATGACCACCCTGACCGGGGATAAAGATCCGGAAACAGATTGCGAACCGGGTTCCAGTATTGCTACAATTCCGGCATCATGCAAAGGCGTCCCGGCAAATGTTTTACAATAGGTATCATTAAATGTATTGCTGTCGCCTGCAAGTTGCGTGTATGCGCACAGCGTGTTCAGATTGGGCATGACGATGAGGTTGGGTAGTGTTGCGGTATCGGATTGAAGCGGAGGAATATCACCTCCGTTCCAGATTGCCGTTTGCGGCGCCTGCCCGTTATGGGTGAAAGCGACCACCATATTCGAAGTGTTCCGGATCGTATCAGTACCGAAGTTCCTCACAATAACTTTCACCGGTATCACGGCTGCTTCACTTTCCACAGCCGATGGCTGAATAATTCCAATAACGCCGGCATCATGGGGGATTTGCGGGGAAATGAACAGAAAATAATCTTCGGTTTCACCGTAGGAATAGGTTCCGCAGGGATTAGCGGTTCCCGCCCTGTCCATGACAATCCTCATCCTGGTGTTCATACCGGTCACCACGCCCGTCACAGGTATTGATATGGTACCTGATACAGTGGGGCTTGTCGAGGAAATGGTAACTCCCGAAAATGCCATTTCGGCAGGGGTATCAAAAACCCCGTTCCTGTTATAGTCAATGTAAGCTTTTACGCCGGTAGGATAAAAAGTATTGCCGCTTTCGATCTGTGAAACCGAGAACTGGTAATTCGAGCCTACTGTGACCGGCGTGGCCGGCAAGCTGGTGTAATCGGTGTAATTATGCGTTACCGTTGTATTGCCAAGTACCGGTAAGGGATTACCATTGTTAAGGGTTCCAAAGGTAACATTTCCGATATTTTCATACAGGTAAAGCGAATTGGAAGCACAGTATGGTATCGGGCTGCAGACAACGTCTTTATGTAAAGTATCATTAATATGAGTCAAATCACAGGACAGGGTTGTGTACACTGAAATGTTATAAGTTCCATACGCCGATAAGTCAGCATGTGTGGCAAACGTAAACAATGCGGTATCATTGGAAGCTACGGGACCCGGGATGACCTCTGTTACCACAGCACCACCGTTTATCGAATAATGTACCGGAATATTACTTGCGGGAGCTGTCCCGTAATTTTTAACCTTAACCGTGATAACTTCATCATCGGTGAGGTCTATGGCGGAGTTGGGAGCATAAATATTCACTACGCTCATGTCACAGGCAGGAACGCCCGTAACAAATACAGTATCCGGCATCCGTGCGCTGGCGCATCCCGAGCCGGAACCTTTTACGACTACCGAATCAATATACCATCCGTCGCTGGCAACAGAACCGTCGGTATAAAAAACGAAGGCGATACGCATTGAATCCGCACCCGCCGTGTTGATAGTGCCGGCATGTGACTGATAGGGCGCGGTATTTGAATAGGAATAGTAGGTACCGCTGGAACATGAGTGTGCCATGGGTTCATAACTTATGGAATACGAGCCTGTATAAGATCCGGTGGTCAGTGTGAGAGGTGTCCATTGGTTATTATTTAGCTTATACATAACATAACCGTGGTCACAACAGGATTCTGTGGTATATCTGTGCCGGTATTTCAGCGTTACCGTGGAGGCGCCGGACAAATTAATCACTGGGGATTTAAGCACCTGACTGGACGTGGTTCCCACATCCTGTGCAAAAGCTGCACCGGTACCGCCGTCACTCGCCCAGACCCAGGTGGTTGAAAATCCGCATGATGCGGTTGATGTCCATCCTTCAAGGCCGGAATTGAATGTCCAGTAGCTGGTGCCTCCGGTGGCATAGGCCTCAGCATAATAGACAGTATTATTATAAATCAGTGGCGTAACATACGTAGATGTATTTGCCAAAGGAGTACCGCCCGTGGCAACATCATACCATCGAATGGAATCTGCTGAAACAGCATGTAATGTGGCTTGAGTGGCATAGGGAACTGTAACATTGTTCACTACCGGCACAGCGGGGGTATAAAGCAATGTCAGGGATTCCGTTGTGGTGTCATTTTGTAAAAAGGAATCGCCGGCCAGCACAACATATGCCGTAATATTATATACGGAATCCTGATTCGATTGTGAGAGGCCTGTCATGAAAGGTGCCGTAAAAGTAAAAGTTGTTGTATCTCCCGGTAAAATGGTGTTTGTCACAGGCTGGGTTTGCGGGCTGCCTCCATTAATGGTGTAAGCTGCTGTCAGATTCCCGTTAATAGTGTTTAATCCGTTGTTTCTGATTTTTATGGAAATATTTTCAGACCCTCCAACACAACCATCCACAGGCGACACAATGGAAATAGCCGAAGCATCATAAGGATTCAGCTGAACGAAGGCGGTATCAGGTATTCTCGGACTGGCACATCCGCCCATTCCTCCGCTGACGGTAACTTCATCAATAAACCAGCCGGTGGAGGCAACTGAACCATCCGAAGTGAATACAAAAGCAAGCTGTATCGTTGACGCCCCCCCATTAGAAATATTACCGGAACTTGTGATATAGGCCGACTGTGTTCCCGCATAACAGCTTTTTGTATTGGAAACACAAGAATTCAGCGGATCATAATCAATGTTCTGAGAATTGGTATACGTATTTATGCCGGGGACAAATGTTGTCCATGCCCCGTTGTCGAGCCGGTAGGCCATATAACCCTCGTCACAACAACTTTCCGTACCATAACGGTGCCGGAATGAAATCGAAATATTTGCCGCCCCGGAGATCATGACTGACGGAGAAGTGACCAGTTGATATGCATTGACGCCGGGATCGCTGGCAAATAAAGCGCCTGCTCCTGCATCACTGGCCCACGACCAGTTGTAGGCGGATGAACACGGGTTTTGAACGGTCCATCCCTGCAAGGTATTATCAAAAGTCCACGTGGTCGTTCCGCCCGCCGATAAAGCCTGTGCATAATAAACCGTATTGACATACAAAGCCGGGGTTGTATAATAAGCCCCGGTGCAAAGATATGTACCTCCTGAAGGGACATCATACCAATAGATCATATCCCCGGAAATGGCGTGCATGGTCGCAGTACCGCCAAAAACCGTCGTATCGTTTATTGTTACCGGGCTGGCAGGCACATGCGAAGAAGCAATGTCCTTGGTAAGTGTATCGTTATAGTGGAATGGGTCGTTGACCAAAGATATCCATACCTTGAGCGGAAAAACAGAATCCTGCGAAACGACATGGGCATCAGCTGTCTGAGAAAATGAAAATGCCAGCGTATCATTCGGGGCTATTGTTCCTGTCACGGCCTGCGACACCACCGGGCCGTTTTTAAAAGTATAATAGGCAGTTAAATTACCATTGATAGTCGCAGCGCCTGTATTTTGGATAAGAATATCAACGGATTCGCTACTGGTAAGCCCGCAGGCAGAAACCGGATTGACAATCGATACTAGTGCAGCCTCTTGCGGTGGTAAAAGAGAAATATTTATATCATCAATAAATGCATAATAGGAACTTGGCGCACTGTGTCCCCACCATCCGAAATAATAGGATCCTGAAGATACCGGAATGAAAAACACTGTGGCCTTCTGATAGGTGGTATTATTCAGGTTATTCAATGTGGTGAGGCTTGAGGTCATTGCTGCCGGAGTGGCCGACATTCCTGCTTTAAGGTCAATGATTTGGGGATAACTGGCATTGGAAACCTTGTACCAGAATTCAATTTTATAGGTTGACCCCGCATTAAGCGTGAAACATCTCGTAAACAACCAGTCGTTACCGGTATTGACAACCCCCGTGTACAGCCTTGAACTTTTCACTCCGGTATGCGCATTGGCCGCATCAGAATATGCCATGGTCCATCCGGCGTTATCTCCGTTCACATCCATGGTTGACCAGTCACTGAAATTTTCAGTAGCTTCAAAACTCATGGTGTACGCGCCAAGATTAAAATCATAGCCGCTGTATACGCTGTAATTGCTTATTGTGTCATTGAGCTGAAGGGTATCTCCGGTCATATGAACCCATGCCTTGAACGTATAGATTCCGGGTGATGTCAGATTGGCCTGTTGGGTAAATGTATATAAATATACCGAGTCAGGCTGTATCGTATGCGACATGACTTCATGCACCGCAGGCCCGTTATTTAAACAATAGTAAACATCGGCCGTTGTAAGTGGTGCAGAACCGGCATTTTTCAGGCGTACCGTGACATTGCTGGGTGAAACAGCGCCACAACTGTTAACCGGGGCGGTAAAATCAAGTATTCCTATATTGGCAGCAGGAACATCAAACTCACTGGCGCCAATATCCGGTGTCGTTGCATTACGCAGATGGTTGTCAATATCGTCCGTAACCTCATTCAGATGAACAGCTTTTCCGTTTATTGATGAAGAAAAAGTATGAAGGTCTGTATTGGAAATAAAAGAAGGATCAACAGATACAGAGTTGGAATCTTTTGAACTGGCAGTTCTCCATGCCGCAAGGTCTGTCTTCAACCCGTTCCAGTAACCGAGATTGGTTCCTGTGGAATAAAGGTCGTTATAATCCATAGCAGTTATCGAAGCAGGATAACCGATATATATGGCCACCCCCCCGGTACTGGTACCCATATATGCAAAAATATTGTTTTTTATATAATGATAAAGGCTGGATGTTGTTCCGGAAAGATTAAACGCTCTTGCGGTAGGGGCATCAGAATACACATTAACACTGTTGTAATATATTTTCTGGTAACTGCAGTAGATCGGATAAATTCCATAAGAAGTGTTATTGCCACTGACACTGACCATGTTGTTAGCGATCAGAGCTTCTTTTCCAAAAGCGCCGTCACAATAATATATATAAATGCCATACCCGGAATTGTACCTGGTAATTTTATTTTTCAATATTTTTAACTGATTATCACAGTATGCCGCGTATATCGAATAGGTCAATGTTGCGTAAGAAGAGTTCGAGGTAAAAGTATTTGATATGATTTCCGGGGCATTTTGATAATACATATTAAGGCAGGTAGAATATTGATTGATGAAACTATTATTTTTTATAACTGTTTTATTTTCAAGTTGGTTGGCCAGGGAGCCCTGCCCATAAATATACATGCCGTATGAGCCGTTTTCAATTATATTGCCGTCGAAGGTCATTACGGAATCCAATACGCTTGAACCACTTGGGGAATATACCACGGACATAACAATGTTTGCATTGGCGGTATTAACCCCTGAAAGCCTGTTATGATAAAAAGTGTTATATGTAGAGTTATTAGAATAGGTGATCACATTCCCATAGCTTGTCCCCAACGCTCTGATGGTCATATTTTTAAAAGTAAAAAAATCGGTACCGTTTAAATTAATAACATAGTTGTTTGCAGTGCCGGTGGCAGAATATTGAAGTATAACATCCGAATAATTTCCGGTAGCTGATTGGAAAGTAACAGTATTAGTGCTATTTACTCCGGTTATTTCGGGAATATTCATCTGCTCATTGTATGTCCCTGAAAGTACATTAAAAATCACCGGGCCGCTAACGCCGCAATTCAGCAATGAATTGAGCGCCGAGGTAAAGGTCGGGAAATCTCCGCCGGATCCGATGGTATAAGGACCGTTCAACAAACTTGAGCAGGCATAAAAACTTCCACTCAGGGTATCGTTTGCAGGTATTTCATCTGTACTGTCATTGGGTAATTCCGTCCATGCTTTTATAGAATGACTGCCGGGTATTACATTAACATTCCCGATGGTAATGACATTCGAAGAAACCTGTTCGGCCAGCAAACCGTTCCAGAGAAAAGATGTCTGGGACACTCCATCGAGTGTCCAGGCAATATGGACTTTTTTTAATGTGTCCTGTGCGAAATTTTTAATCCGCAACTCAACAGGGTTGTTCACACCCGATAAAATAGTCCCTGTAGGTGCAATAATTTGCGTAACACCTGCATCTTCAGTTATAACCACCGTAGGCATGGTCAGCCGGATATTCGGCCGGTTGGTCTGCACGGTGCCTGCTGCCAGGGAACAACCAGCGCTTGAATTGGTATATTGTGTCCATGTTTTGCCTGCTGCTGAGGTACAATATACCGGTGAATTACCTGAAGTCGTCGTGTTGTCATAACAAATATTTACTAATAAATTGCTTGTCCCATTCCAGTTGAAAGGCGTTTGCAGGGGTATGGTCTGCCAGCCGATATTGGTAACTGTATAAGTTCCCGAATACACGGTGGTCCACCCGGAATTAACAAAGCCGGTCAGCGTATTCAGGCTGGTATGTTGCATTTGAATAGTAAACCCGTTCATGGCAATAGTCGAAGCGCTGGCCACATTAAAGGCTATACCGGTGATCAATCCGGCTATACCATCAGCCGCAGTTATTTCTGCAGCGGTATATATCATTTGTGTCCGGGCATCCTGGTATAATGTAGCATAAGGCCATGATTGCTGTGCAGTGCCGGTACCTATCTCCACAACAGGTGTGATTTCTTTGATATAAAACCAATATGAAATCCCTTCGGCCAGATTATGAGAGGGCGCATTATCAATGGCACGTATACTATAATTAATCAAATTGTTATATGTATAACTTGGAATAATACCCCTGTAGGAACTGTCCGAAATCCATACCATGGGCACGTATTGTTCCGGGCCATTATTAACTCTAAAAACCACATAGGCAGTATCAATTCCGGAATCATCCGTAATATAGGCATCAATATTAAAAGGTCCCGTATTGTAAACGGTATCCGTAATGATCGGGGTTTTCATTATGATGGCAGGAGGTACCAGTTCATTGTTGGCTGCAACAACTTCGATATCATCAATGTACCAGCCATGATTATAATTGGCTCCGTTGCCATTGGCATCGCGGAGAACAAATCTTAATCTGACATTGCTGCTGTTAGCTGCAATGGCTGTCAGATCGAAGATCTCATTTTTCCACCACGCCTGGGTTGGCTTAATAAAATTAAGTGCAGGATTCCAGTCAAGCGGATAAGTATTAGAAGTAAACTTGTTCCCGATATTCACGAACTGTGAATTGCCCGGATTTATATACTCGGCACCCGTGAGTTTTACCCACGCACCATTGTTTATTGAAATTTCAATCTCTCCGGCATCAAGCAACTCAATTTTACATATATGTGAAAACTTTAATATAACATGAGAATATCCGGTAGTACTAAATTGATTGGTAGTGAGATAGGCGGTATCATTTACAGTAACAATATTAGAATCACAGCGTGCACCCGTATGAAATAATCTGGAATTTAGCGACCAGTTGTTTGCAGCTCCCGAAGCAGTTACGCTGTCGGCGCCATTACCCGACAATTCAAAATTTTCATGAAACACTTTAACCTGCGCATTTAAAAAACATGCCGGAAAAAGCAAAAAGATAAATAAATATACTTTTTTCATGTTTAAATAAATTAATATTGATTAATAGAACAGAATTATAAAAGGATGTAAGAACTACCTTGACTGCAAAAATATATAAAATTTAACGTGATAAAAAATAAACTTACAATATTTTAGCCTAAAATGCAAATAATTGTTTTATTGGAGTTTTTGTTCAGTAATGCTTTACTTTGAAGGAACAATTCTTCGGCGCCCAGGTTTCATTCAACTAACTCTTTGATAAACAATAATTTAAATTTTGTCTCAACAGTAACTCCTCCGCAGAGTAAATCAGCCTGCTCCTCACAACACTACTGAAACAAGCCATCACAACGGATATGAATCCGTTTTTATAATTAATCTTTTTATAACGTTACGTAGAGATTATTTTAAATTAATTTTGTAATAAAAATACGAGTATGGTAAATGCTGACGAACTGAAAGAAAAAAAAGAAATAATCAACCGCTACCGGAATCTCCTGAGGGCCTGCAAACCCAAGACTTCGCACCAGGATAAAATGTTGATCCGCAAAGCTTTTAAACTGGCAGTTCAGGCACATAGCGATATGCGTCGTAAATCAGGCGAGCCCTATATTTATCACCCTATCGAAGTTGCCCGTATTGCTGCAGAAGAAATCGGACTGGGAACCACCTCAGTAATCTGCGCTTTGCTTCACGATGTGGTAGAAGATACCGATTACACACTGGAAGACATAAGGGGTATTTTTGGCGACAAAGTGGCCAAAATCATAGATGGACTCACAAAAATATCAGGCATTTTTGACACGAAGACTGAATCGTTGCAGGCTGAAAACTTCCGCAGAATGCTGCTGACACTTTCCGATGATGTCAGGGTAATATTGCTTAAATTGGCCGACAGATTGCATAATATGCGCACACTGGAATCCCTGCCCAAAGAAAAACAGTTTAAAATCGCCTCCGAAACTTCATTTTTATACGCGCCGCTTGCTCACCGTTTAGGTCTTTTTACCATAAAAACCGAATTGGAAGACCTCGCATTCAAGCATCTGGAACCTGAAATATACAATACAATCTCATACATGGTCAAAGAATCGGAGCAGGAACGCAAACGATTCATCAGTAAATTCATTTATCCGATAAAAAAAGACCTCTCAGATAAAGGAATCGACGCATCAATTATTACCCGGACCAAATCTAATTTCTCTATCTGGGAAAAAATGAAAAAAAAGGAAATTCCTTTTGAAGAAGTTTATGACCTGTTTGCAATACGGATCATCATCAATGTTCAGCCGGAAAATGAAAAAGCGGCATGTTTTAATGTATATTCCGTTGTAACGGACCATTACCGGCCCAACAAAGACCGTTTCCGCGACTGGATCTCGATCCCGAAAGCAAATGGCTACGAAGCGCTGCATACAACAGTTATGAGCCATACAGGCAAATGGGTCGAAGTACAGATCCGTTCGGTACGCATGGATGAAATTGCCGAAAAAGGCTTTGCCGCCCACTGGAAATATAAGGATGGCACACACGGCGACACAGGGCTGGAGGATTGGCTGGCCAAAATCCGCGAACTGCTTCAGAGTCCCGAATCCAACGCACTGGATTTCCTTGAAAATTTCAAACTGAACCTGTTTGCTGATGAAATATATGTTTTTACTCCAAAGGGAGATCTGATCACCATGCCTTTGAAAGCAACAACACTCGATTTTGCCTATAACATTCACTCCCACATCGGGAACACCTGCATCGGTGCAAAAGTCAACCACAGGCTTGTTCCCCTGGATTATACCCTGAAAAGCGGAGACCAGATCGAAATAATCACTTCAGACAAACAGACCCCGAAAGAAAAATGGTTTGATTATGTTAATACGGCTAAAGCAAAATCCCATATTAAAGCTTTTGTAAAAGAAGAAAAGAAAAAACTGGCTATAGAAGGAAAAAATATGCTTAAAAAGGGGTTTGATGAACTTAAAATTGAATTCAGTACTGCCAATGTAAATAAGTTAATGCAATATCTTGAATATCCCAACCCGTCAAACTTATATATTGATGCAGCAAATAAGATAATAGGTATCAAGGAAATAAAGACCTGTTTTCTGGAAACAGACAAAGAAAACTGGTTCCGCTACCTGAGGTTCCCGTTTACAAAAAGCAAGCATCCTGAAGCAAAAAAGGAAGTTGCTGAACCGGCGCCAGATCAGGATAAAAAAAGCACCCAGCCACTCCTGAGCCCACAGGTTGAAAACATCCAATATAATATTGCTAATTGCTGCATGCCAATCCCGGGCGATGAGGTGATCGGGCTGATCGAAAAAAACGGGGAGATCACTGTACATCAGGCCAAATGCAAAAAAGCCATTGAGTTTATGACCTTGTACGGTAAGAGAATTGTAAAATCAAAATGGCTGAACGACGATTCCCTGCAATTCCTGGCTGGAATATCCATTAAAGGTTTTGACAAAGTTGGCATGATCCGCGATATTACCGACGTGATATCAAAACAACTGAATATCAATATCCGTTCCCTGACACTCGAAACCAACAGTGGAATTTTCGAAGGAGTCCTCACCGTCTACATCCAGGATACAAACCAACTGAAAAATCTCATCGATAACCTGAAAATGGTCAACGGCGTCGAAAGCATAAACAGAATCAATTAGATATGAGGATGAAACCGCTGAAAAAAAATGATTATTTAGAATCAATTTAATTTTGTATTTTTATCCAAAAATTTTTCTATGGTTTTGAAAAAACAGGATTTTGAAAATTTTGAAGATGTAAAGCAGATTTTTACTGCATACCTCGAAAAAAACAATCACCGTAAAACCCCTGAGCGGTACACCATTCTTAAAGAGATCTATGCTTTCGACGGGCATTTTGATGTTGAAACCCTTTATATCAAGATGAAAAATAACAAATACAGGGTGAGCCGTGCCACACTTTACAACACCATAGATTTGCTGCTGCTTTGCGGATTAGTTGCCAAACACCAGTTCGGTCAAAACTCCGCATATTACGAAAAATCACATAAGTTCAAACAACATGATCATCTGATCTGCATTGACAACAAAAAAGTAATCGAATTCTGTGATCCGCGTATTTATGAGATACAAAAATCACTCGAACAGACGTTCAATATAACTATTACGCACCATGCGCTTACTTTTTACGCAAAATGCAATAAATCTTAGAAAACTAAACCAAACATTTATCTTTGAAACTTTATGAAAGCTGATGTAATACTGGGACTGCAATGGGGCGATGAGGGAAAAGGCAAAATTGTGGATGCCATGACGCCCAACTATGATATCGTAGCGCGTTTTCAGGGTGGCCCCAATGCCGGGCATACTATCGAATTCAACAATAATAAAATTGTTCTGCACACTATACCCTCCGGCATCCTTCGCAATACAACGGTTAACATCATCGGAAACGGTGTGGTGATCGACCCAGTCATCCTCATGGATGAACTTAAAAAGGTAACTTCTTATAACCCGGATGCTTCAAAAAACCTTAAAATTTCTAAAAGGGCTCATTTTATTCTTCCCGTTCACCGGGCTCTGGACGCATGCTATGAACAGTCTAAAGGACTTGCAAAAATAGGCAGTACATTAAAAGGAATTGCTCCGGCATATTCGGATAAATATAACCGTAACGGCTTACGCGCCGGTGAAATTTTTTTGGATGACTTCAGAAAAAAATATCACGCAATTACAGAAAGACACCTGAAGATCCTCAAAAGTTACGATTTTGAGCCGGACCGTTTCAAAATCGACGGGTTACCTTATCATGACTATGAACAGGAATGGTTCCGGGCTATTGACCAGATGAAGGGCTTAGATAGCATCGATGCCGAAATATTCCTGAATGATGCCCTCACTTCAGGCCAAAGTGTTTTAGCAGAAGGCGCCCAGGGAACACTGCTCGACATCGACTTCGGAGCATATCCTTATGTGACCTCATCCAATACTATTTGCGCCGGAGTCTGCTCGGGATTAGGCATAGCACCCTCAAAAATCGGCAAAGTTTTCGGCATCTTTAAAGCATACTGTACCAGGGTTGGTAGCGGGCCTTTTCCTACTGAACTTTTCGATGATACCGGAAAAAAATTGCAAACCATTGGTAACGAATTCGGAGCCACTACAGGAAGAGAAAGACGCTGCGGCTGGCTTGACCTGCCTGCACTAAGGTATGCCGTGATGATCAACGGAATTACCGACCTGATCATGACAAAAGCAGATGTCCTCGACACTTTTGAAACGATCAGCATGGCGGTGACCTACAACAACCATACAATAAATTACCTTCCTTTTGATATCAGTCCGGAATCTGTAACACCAGATTACAAGGATTTTCAAGGATGGAACACGCCCCTCGGAACTATTGAAAACATCAGTAACCTGCCCGAAAAACTGCTCGATTATATTAAATTCATTGAAAAAAACGTTCATGTTCCGGTATCTTTTTTATCTTTAGGACCTGATAGAAAACAAACATTTCAATTATAAAAAACCAAAAATAATGAAAACAAGAAGCGTTTTAGTAAGCTGTTTTTTATTCTTTGCAATGCTGATTGCGGTCAATGCCCAGAAAATCCAGGAATCAAAAGTCCCCCAGGATGTAGTCATCAGCTTCAGATATAAATACCCGGATGCCACGATAAGCTCCTGGGAAAAAGCCGCCGACAATTATGTGGCTAAGTTCAAAATGAACAATCAGGGCGGCGATGCAGAGTTTGACAATAAAGGCGTATGGATCGAAACCAGATATGACGTGAAAGAAAAAGAACTGCCCAGCCCTGTATTAAGCTATTACAAAGAAAATTACTACTCCAGCGAATATACCATGTCGGTCATTCAGATCCATAAAACCAGCCAGGGTAAATCATTTTATTTTATTCAAGTGAAAAGAGAAGGCGTAACCCAACTGGAGCCTGTTGAACTGCAATTCGATCTGGCAGGAAAACTTATTTATAAAAATGACCCGGGCGAAACAAAAGCTCTGGAAGAAAAAGGGGAAGGAAAGCAAACCGACACAAAAAATAAAGATGCCATAAAAGAAACACAGGATAATGATGCAAAATATATGGTTGATGCTACCAAGGTTCCCGCAGCTGCAAAAAGTCATTTTTTAAGTAAAAACAAAAAAGCGGCTATGCCGGCCTGGTACTTCAAAGATCAGACCTATACCGTAAAATTCAATACAGGAGGAAAAAATGGCCTGTCAACATATACCAAAGAGGGATCCTGGCGCGAAACACGTATAGAATCTTCAGAGGATAAACTCAATCAGCTCACCGTCAATTACCTTAAAGAAGAATATCGCCAATACAAAATAAAATCGGTTGAAAACGTCACACAACCTAAAGACAAATTTATATATATACGCATGTATGATAAGCGAAGCAAGGCCGTCCCGCCTCCATTGACTGAAATTTGGTTCACTTCAGCCGGCAAGTTTATCAATGTTGAAAAACCCGAAATCACTGATCCGTATGAACTGGAAGAACAAAAACGCCGCGATGCAAAAGACAAAGAATTCATGGAAGATGTCGATAAAAGCGGCGTGATGTATGAAGATGCTGATAATTACAATGATAAAGTCAACAAAAAAGAACTTCCGTCGTCAATAGTCAACTATGTAAAACAGAACTATAAAGAACATATTATTAGTAGTTCCAGACTGGTCAGTGACGATAAGCTCGGAAATGTTTACCAGGTAGTGGCCAAAATTGAAGGCGCCAAATACGGAACCGTACTGTTTTTTGATATTGCCGGTAATCTGGTAAAGAAATATGAAGAATCAGAAAACAGGATGAATACAGATAAGATTGATGCCGGAAATGAGAATAATGCAAAACAACAAACATCAAAATACGGCACAGCCGACGAAAGGATCAGCGAGAGCGAACTGCCTTCTGAAATAACCAAATACCTGAAAAAGAATTATCCCGGCCACGCGATCAGGGAAACATTTTTCAAAACAGATAATGAGCTTGGGAATTGCTTTCTTCTCATAATGATTAAAGAAGGAGACAATAAGGTTACCAAATTATTTTTTGATCTGGACGGTAACCTGGCAAAAACGCAGACCGACAATCTTTGACATAAATTCCAACTTTTACGGGTCACGGCCTGCTTCCCTACGAATTCCCCATTATGAAACGCACCATTACGTTGTTTATGTTTTTGCCGGTTCTATGTACTGTGCAAATGGCTTACGGACAAGGAATCAAAAAAATCGACCTGGTCAGCGCCGAAAACATGATTTACGACCAGTTAAAAGGAGATTATACCCTGCTGATCGGTAACGTAATTTTTCAACATGAAGAAGTACTGCTTTATTGCGACAGCGCTTATTTATATGATGCCACCAACAACCTCGACGCTTTTGGAACCGTGCATATAAAAGCCAGCGACTCACTCAATATTTATGGCGATTCGCTGAAATACGACGGTAATACAAAAATTGCCGAAATCCATAAACATGTCAGGCTTATAGATAACCAGATCACACTGACAACCGAACATCTCACCTATGATCTGAAAGCCAAAACAGGCAAATACTATGATGGAGGAAAAATTGTCGATCCCGAAAATACACTTACCAGCAAAAAGGGATTCTATTATTCTGATATAAAAGACTTTTTTTTCAACGATTCGGTGGTGCTGATCAACATCAATTACACTATATTATCCGATTCGCTGAAATATAATACTTCCTCTGAGGTATCGCATTTCTACGGGCCAACCACAATCACGAGCAAGGAGAACTATATTTACTGCGAAAAAGGATGGTATAACACCCAAAAGGACATAGCCGAATTCACAATAAATCCGCTGCTCAGGAACGAAAGTCAAAGTCTGACGGGCGACAGTATTTATTACAACAGGATCAAAGGTCTCGGACTGGCGTATCGCAATGTTGTTATTACTGACACCTCAAGAAATTCAGTGGTGAAAGGTGATTTTGTACGTTACGACGAAAAAAACCAATACAGCCTGGCCACGGGTAATGCCCTTTTCATCCAGATCGATGAACAGGAAGACTCATTGTTCCTGCACGCCGACACCCTCATCGGGACTTTCGACACGGCAACCCATAAGGCCAGGATACTGTTTGCTTTCCATCACGTAAAGTTTTTCAGAGATGATATCCAGGGACGCTGCGATTCGCTTATCTATAACTATATAGATTCAACCATACGGATGTTTTACGATCCTGTTTTGTGGACGGAAAACAACCAGCTATCCGCCGACACCATAATCATCCAGATTTGCAACGGGCTTATTGATAAAATGTACCTTCAGAAAGCAGGTTTTGTGATTTCGGGCGATGATACCACCGATAACAGGTTTAATCAGGTAAAAGGGATCAACATGACCGGTTATTTTTCTGAGGGTGAATTAATAAAAATCCATGTTTCTGGTAATTCCGAAACCATTTATTTTATGCGCGACGCAGATGAAAAAAAAATCGGCATAAATAAAGCCATTGCCACTGACCTCGACATCTATATTACAAAAAGCGAAATAAGTTCAATTGTATTTCTTAAGAAGCCCGTTGCTACCTTATATCCCGACAAAGACCTCACTGTGAAAGATCTTTACCTGAAAAATTTCAGGTGGCTGGAAAAATTCCGCCCCAAAATAAAGACAGATATTTTCAATCCGTAAATCCTATGCATCTTTTTTATGCTCCACATATCGAACCGGAATACCATGTGTTAAGCAGGGAAGAATCCATGCATTGCAGGGTGTTGCGCATCAGGACGGGTGATTTTATCTATATTACCGACGGTAAGGGAATGATGTGCAAAACAATTGTCACGGATAACAGCACGGGGATCTTTCATACAAAAATCGTTGACCAGCAGCACGGTTTCAACAAATTACCGTACCATCTGCACATAGCTATCGCTCCAACCAAGAATACCGAACGTTTTGAATGGTTTCTTGAAAAAGCCACCGAGCTGGGCATCGCAGAAATCACCCCTCTGCTCTGCGTACGCTCCGAAAAAATACGTTTGAAATATGAACGGCTTCAAAAAGTACTGATCTCGGCAATAAAACAATCATTTACGGCATATTTGCCTAAATTTAACACGGCCATTCCCTTTTCGGATTTTTTAAAAAATGACTTACCGGGACAGAAATTCATAGCATATTGCGGTGATAATCAGCAACATTTAAACACAGCTTGTACAGCCAAAAATGATGTAACCATTCTTATCGGCCCCGAAGGCGATTTTACCGCAGAAGAAATTTCCCTTTCAGAAAAACACGGCTTCCTTCCAATAACTTTGGGCAAAAACCGTTTGAGAACAGAAACTGCCGGTATTTTTGCCTGCAGCGTGGTCAACACACTTAATATTTATTAAAATATGAACCGATACAGCCATACCTTATTTTTAATATTTTTAATTTCATTTTTTTTCATCACCTCCCTGTCAGCCCAGAATGTCCAGATAGCCCTGATGAAATACAAAGGCGGCGGCGACTGGTATGCGAATCCCTCATCGCTGAATAACCTCATTAAATTCTGCAACCAGAACCTGAATACCAATCTTAACCTGGATTACGCTACTGTAGAGGTGGGAAGCGCCGAACTGTTCAATTATCCGTTTGTACATCTGACCGGTCACGGCAATGTGGTTTTTTCCAACCAGGAAGCCAATAATCTTCGTAACTACCTTGTCTCAGGAGGTTTTTTACATGTTTCCGATAATTATGGCATTGACCTGTTCATCCGCCGCGAAATGAAAAAAGTGTTCCCTGAACTGGATTTTGTCGAACTGCCCTTTAGCCATCCTGTTTACCATCAGAAATACGACTTCCCCAATGGTGTTCCAAAAGTCCATGAACATGATAGTAAACCCCCACAGGGTTTTGGCCTGATCTATGAAGGCCGCCTTGTATGTTTCTATGACTATGAATGTGACCTGGGGGATGGCTGGGAAGACAAAGATGTTCATAAAGATTCGGATGCCACCCGGCAAAAAGCACTTCAGATGGGTGCAAACCTTATTCAATATGTCTTCATGAAATAGTCCCTGCATGCTATTTCATGTGACATTTTCTATTTCTGAACATTACTATCCGGTAAGAATAAATTGAATTTCACAGGAAGTAAACAGACACTGCATTTTGAAATGTTAAACCCGCTACGTGGTTCATTTTTCTTGGATGTCTTTATTCTGAATTTTTTTATTCCTTTGGGATAAAAAAGCAAAATAGAGGCTGTCTCAAAAACCCTTTGTGCGACTTTGTGGATTCCTTTGAGTTACGTAGAGTTAAATATAAGAAGTTGAACAACAATTTGATACAAAGCACACACCGCAGATTCGCTAAGGCTAAATAAACACAAATTTCGACTTTTTAGACAGCCTCAACATTTTTTAAAATAAAAGAATTGAATGAGACGCTTAATAAATAACCCAAAGCTTATTGCCCGTAGGCATCAATGTCAATAAAAACACCATTATTCATAAGAATATTTCCCGTTAGGGAATTAACCCATATGATATAAAAACGTTAATGCCCAATGGGCAACCTTTTATCTTGGGCCGTATTATTCTATTGATATTAAGAAACTGTTTTGATTTTATGTTACATAAGATTTATGATGGGTTTTTTAGCGAAACGAGGCAGATTTTGCAGACATAGTTTATCCTATGTCGAAAAATCTAACGATTTGCAGCAAAAAAGACGCATAAAGATATGAAAAGATAAAATCCAAACAATTTCTAAAGCCCCACGGGCTCTTGATGATATTCTTTATGCGCCTAATTCAATAATAGAAATGAAAAAAAGTGTGTCCGCCGCGGCAGACACACAACAACTTATTCCGGACTACAGTGTTTCAATATCATTTCTGAAAACCACCAATTATACCAAAAAAAAAGAGGTTGACCATAGCCAACCTCTTTCTTAGTGAATAAGTTAAAACTATTCAACAATCACTTTTTTGGTAAATCTGCCACCATCCGAAATCAAAGAAACAAAATAGTTTCCTGAATGAAGTTCGCAGGTGTTGATGTTAACTGAATTAAGAACACCGGCAGCTTTTTTGCCTTCGTTAATGGTCATTACTTCTTTACCGGCCATGTCAAAAAGTTTCACGGTAATATTCGAAGCATACTGCAAGGTATAGTCAATGAAAAAGTTTCCAACAGCCGGATTATTACGGAGGGACATTTTCATACCCTGGAAGTAGCCTTCGTCTGCGATACCGGCGCCATCATCAATAACAGCAAACATCGAAATATTCCTGTCTAAAGAAGCACCACTGGCAAGACATGATACAAAATAATGTGTATTCCAGTTAACACAATACTGGCTGAAATGCATGGATAATCCGTTTCCGGTAGCATCGCACAGCATAAAGGCGGTATCGCCGCAATTGGTACGAATACCTTTCCAGTCAGATAAAGCACAAAAATCTGCTGATACCGTAGGCATGGTGGTAAAAGGAATATAGTTGAACGTCATGAAGCTGGTGTCAATATCAGCAATATTCATAGTGCCTGAAGCCAGATATGGTTCTACCGGAGAAGGACCAAAAGTCGGAGGTGTTGTATTGAAATCTGTAATACAACCATGCTGACCTGATACATAAGGCTCCATCGTGGTAACACCCATGACAACATTTGAGTTTGCCACGCTGCCCGGGTTCATAATATATTTTCCGCCTGCAACAAATAATACGCCGGCTACCTTTACTGTAGCATTATTTATCCAGCACTGTGCCCACATATCAGCTTCCAGTGAATCGGGGCTGCAATATCCGCTGGTACCAAACCAGTAACCAATGGGATTATCATTACCGTCGATCATACCAACAATTCCGACGGTTCCCGTAGGTGAACCGAAACATGGTGTAGAGGTTGTTGTCCATCCCATAGTGTCGATAATGGCCTTAAGAACACCTTGTCCTGGTTTCACAATTTGTGTAGACATTTTTTCAATTGAACCGCGCTGGCGGACATTCGGATTGGTATTATCCAGTGTCTGTGCCATCGTAATTCCTGCAATCAGCAGCATTGCAATAAACATGTAAACTTTTTTCATTTTTTAAATTTTTAGGTTAGTAATTATTTTTTAAAATTAATTTTAGTTACAATATATTTTTTAGCAAAAATACATTTTTTTTTAAATATGCAACAGTTATTCTATTATTTTCTATCGCTAATGGACAGAAACCCATATTTTATCTCTGAAAATCAGTTCACCTCCCGAAAAAAGGGCAAATGGGTTTTTTACTGCGTTGATTACCGGACAATTCGTTCCGGCAGAATCAACAAAATATATGTACGTCGATTCTGCAAAAAGATACAATCTGAAAATACCCGACAACTGCCTGGCATTCAATGGAAATGAATTCATAATATCGGTCTTGCCGCAGACAAAAATATACATGATCATCCGATCGATCTTTCTGACTACCCAATCAGCCTTATCGAAAGTTTCAATAACATTTCCGCTTCCGGAATTCTCCTTTTCCAAGACATTTTTAATATATCTGCAGCTCCACCCATGTATCTTTTCTAAATCCTGGTCAGAATATACCTGATTTTCAGCATATACCGATGAAGTAACAGGAAGCTGCAGTGCCGTCAGGTGTTTCAGGTTATACATATCCGGCTTAAAAAACTGTCCGGCATCTGTAACAGTTTCATTAGCTGCAGAAACATCATCGGGGTGCACTACAGGAACCCAGTCAATATAAATATTATTTATTTCTTCCCTTTTATCTTTCATTTTCAACAACATACTGAGTCTGTTTTTTTCGGCCTCAGTTAATTTATACAAAGAAGAAATATCAGATTTGTTAATGTTTTCCGGCGATTCACATATATTGTTTTTGGTATATATCCATTTTTTAGTCCTGATGTAGTCCCAAATATATTCTAAAAAAAAGTCAGAACTACTGTGAATCAGCATATTGATAAATGCCTGAGATCTTTTTACTGTAATATTTTCAACAAAAAAATCGAAGCCATCGATTTCAACCAATTTGAATCCGGTCTCTTTTATTCCTGGTAATTTTTTCACGCCCGATTCCTCTAATAACAAACTGTAAGCTCCCAGAAATTTATGATCCAGTTTTTTCAAAAGCGCCGGTTCTGTGAGAAAAGCTTCGCTATATCCCTCAAAATAACCGGCCAGGTCTGCCGAATAAAAATAGGTTTCCCCTGGTTTCATTATAGAGTGTCCATCAGAAGCATTGGCCGCCACAGCATAAACCCATGATGTTTTTTTCAGAAGTTCAATGATATTCTTCTTTTCTGAAAGCGTAACAGAACTGCTTGTTTCAAGTATCTTTTCCACATATTTCACAAAATCTTTCCCATAAACCACGGCAGAAGATGCCAGTTGGGGAATGATATTATATTCAACATCATCAGCTGGTTGAGGTTCTCTTATGCCAAGATCATTAAAAAAATCAAGACACTCTTTGTCGTTCAAAAGATTTTTATGTATAACCGGCAGCAAACTTTTTTTTCCTGAAGGTAAAAAAATGCCTTGCCGGTTGTCTGCCACAAATGGCGCTTTGAATGAGTTGTCGCTGGCAAGGATAACAGGAGTTGTACGTAAACTGTAATAGTCAGCGCTATGCTGTATATCCCACAAATGCTGGTTTCTGTGCAAATATTTATAAAATTCTTTCAGCCATGAGATTTTTTTCTCCTGTAAAATTTCTGTATTAATCAACAGCCGGAACCCAAATCCCCGGGCATCAACAGTTTTAATATGCAAGGTCTCTGAAAAGTAATCCCTGACCTGTGCCAGATGTTTTTCGTTAATCACAGGATCGACAAAATATTTTTTCTGAAATAAAGTTTGCAGATCAGCTGAATTCAACAGGTTGGCAATGTTTTCATCGTGGGGGATCAGTACTTCATCGGCCGCTGAAAGTTTGTTATTCATTACAGGCACAGCAGGCTCCGTTTTTAGAAAATCCGATAACACATCATAAAAAGCCCGGTACACCATGGAATCAAAGGCCGTGTCTGCCCCGCCGTCTTTGAGTAATTCCAGCGGAAATATGGACAACAGTTCCAGATCATACCCTTTCATTTGCACCAATGTTTTAAGCGCAGATTTGAACAATCGGGCGGCATCATTCAGGATGCGGATGTTTTCGGGCGCTATGCGGATATCAAAAGGAACGTATTCGCGTAAGGGATTGGTGGTAAAGGGCGCATTCAGGATAAAATTCAGGCGGCTATTCATCCGTGTGGGAAAATAAACAAAAACAGGTGCTTCGTTTACCGGTTCCACCTTTATTTTTGCTGCTTCCCTGGTAAATTTAAAAGCCAGTTCAGGCTGTTGCTTACCGGATGACGGCTGTTTTGAAAACAGGATATAATTTACCGCTTCTTCATTACAAACTTCGCCAGATAAAGTTTTGCTGAGGCTTATGGTCTGAAACTTATTATGTATTTCAGATATGCTGCGTTCCAGTCGCACATAAAGATTATTGAATATATATATGTCAATACGATTTATTTTTTTAAGAAAAAGCAGCGAAAACTCATTCAAATTTTTTAATCCGTTATTCACGGCATCAAAACATGCTGTTACCTGTTTTTTCTTAAAAGGCAGAATAATCAGGGTGTGAAATCCTTCGTCGGGCTGTTTTTCAATGGTATCCTCCAGTACTTCATAATCCTGTATGGAATAGTGATAGTTTCCGCAATGAATTTCCGGTGCGTCGGTAACAGAAAACACTGATTTGAAACCGATTCCAAATTTGCCTATCTGGTTAACATCGCTGTGTTTATTTTTGGTTGTACTGGCAAAGGTGGTGACCGACATCAGGTCTGCTTCATCAAAATCTTTCCCATTGTGGTGCACCTCTACCCTGTCGCTGAATAATTTAAACCGTATCAGATGTTCCTTTTCTGCGGAACCTTTTCGGGCATAGGCATCTTCGGTATTTTGAAGAATTTCTTCAATAAATCTCGACGGCTGGGCATACATCGCCGCCAATACCTCGGCATGACGGTTGCCTTTGGCCTTGTTGGCGGCCACCGCTTCACGGCTTTTAGCTATATGCTGTGCCAGTGTTAACTTCAATCCTGATGTTTTTTTGCAAATTTAATCTTTTCGAATGTAATTCAGCAGCCATGTGTTCATATTTCCGCTTTAGGCCAAATAATTCCCGGCAAAATCATAATTTGATGCGCTGGAAAAAAAATACGAGCTTTGTCACATGGCAAAAATAAGTACAACAAGCACAAGTATCGAGAAACACATTCTTGAACTTTTAATAGCGGAAGAAGTTTTAGGATGTTTTGAATTGAATTAATTTCAAACTGTTACCGTTGCTTAATCAAAATCAGGCCAGGACAAATTTTGATTTATGCTTATGATGTTAGTGTAGGTATTTGGGTTAAAAGTGCAAATGAAATTTGGATCTATTATAGTTTGATTACTTTTTTGCCTGCCCCGCCAAAGGCGTGGGGACACGCAAAAAAGTAATACAGAAAAGTAATATTGTTACAAGAATCTATTCGGATTTTATATATCAGCACCTCAAAAAAAGAAATTGCCTAATTCCCGGAAAAGGTTTTCATAGTAAATAACAGGTTTCCCCGGCATTATCAATGTTTGCCACAGGTACAAATCCATGACACCGGATTTTTCAGGAAAATGCATTCAAACAAATTTGTACTTTTGCATTATGACAGAAAAAGAACAAACACAAAACCGTACCGAATTATCGGATCTTGGTGAATTCGGACTGATCGATCACCTGGCAGCAGATATAAAACTAAAAAACAAAACATCAGTAAAAGGGATCGGTGATGATGCGGCAGTAATAGAAAACGGAGACCTGTACACCCTCGTTTCCACGGATCTTTTAGTGGAAGGTGTGCATTTCGACCTCACCTACACTCCTTTGAAACATTTAGGATATAAGGCCGCTGTGGTCAATTTTTCGGACATCTGTGCTATGAATGGCACACCACAACAACTCACCGTCGGCATTGCCCTTTCCAATCGTTTTTCTGTCGAAGCCATCGAAGAGATTTATTCAGGCATCAAACTGGCCTGTGAAAAATATCATGTTGACCTGGTGGGCGGTGATACCACCTCGAGCAAATCCGGACTGTTTCTGTGCCTGACCATTATCGGTATCGTCCCCAAGGACACGGTTGTATATCGGAATACAGCCAATGAAAACGACCTTGTCTGTGTCAGCGGAGACCTTGGAAGTGCATATGCAGGTTTGCTTTTACTCGAACGAGAAAAAGCAGGATTTATCGCTAATCCCAACATGCAACCCGATCTGGAAGGGTTTGACTATATACTCGAACGGCAGCTCAAACCTGAAGCAAGAATTGATATTATCAGCCTTTTTAAGGAACATGGCTTATTACCGACATCAATGATCGATATTTCAGACGGCCTGGCTTCCGACATGCTTCATATCTGTGAATCTTCAGGTAAAGGTTGTACCATTTATGAGGACAAAATCCCCGTGGACATGTCAACCATCCATTTGTGCGACAGCTTAAACATTGATCCTACCACAGCAGCGCTGAACGGAGGAGAAGATTATGAACTGCTCTTTACGGTGGCACAGAAAGATTATGAATTACTGAAAAACTTTACCGAAGTAAGTATTATAGGATATATGACCGAAAAAAATTCAGGTGCCAGCCTGGTCACACGCAGCGGGCAGTTGGTACCCTTAACCGCACAGGGTTGGAATTCCTTCAGAAAATAAAAAAAGGAGCGGATTACATTTTGTTTGGTACGACTAATCGTTGTAGTATTTAAAAGACCAGATGGCGGCAATGGTTCCGCAGACCACAAGGCTGGCCGCACTTCCTATCGCAGCATTTCTCAATTTTTTACGCCTGGCAACGTATTTAAAGCCTTCAACATAATACTCATCGTTGAGTTTTTCGGTTGGAAAGTATTTTTTCGCCTTTGGCAATGTCGGCATAGCGGCAACTACGCCCACATAAGCAGCCGGAATAGCTACGCCCCACATACCAATGTTCAATAAGCCCACACCCGTAAAAGCCCCGATAGCAGAAGCCCAGGGGGCATGGTAACGATAACGGGCAAGGTTTTCACCGGCAACAAAACTCTGCATCTGATCCACCGTGAGCGGTTCTTCATCCGTAAGAAGCGGAGCATACAGTATTCTGCTGACACTGTCTTTATAAGTTATGGCAAAAACATCGGCGACCTGCAGATCCATGGTTTTTATCCTGCGCTTTTTTTGAATCTGAAATCTAAGGACGGTTTTGCTTTTATTGAATTCGACTATCTTTCCTTTATAATGTGTGCCGCTGTACATTATGATTGAATCCTGCGAAAACCCTTCAGTAATTACAAGTAGAAGGCAAAGAACAAAAATTAGTATTTCTTTGGGTAAATTCATTACACTGTCAATATTTTGTACAAATATAAGCGCATTTTGCCAACTGGTTTTTCAAATTTTTGATTTTACAATTAAATGTTTTCCCAAATCATTATTTTTGTAAAAAACTATCCATGAATATTAATTTAGGAAACGTTAAAAAAATTGTTGTGGTCGGAGACCGGGTACTTATAAAGAAAACCAGGACCAGCGACAGGACTAAAACCGGTTTACTGCTGCCGCCCGGGGTATCCGAAAAAGAAGATATTCAAAGTGGGTATGTGATCAAGACCGGGCCCGGATACCCTATCCCCTTCAGCCAGGAAGAGGAAGAAAGCTGGAAAGAAAAGGACGGAAAAATAAAATATATCCCGCTGCAGGCCAAAGAAGGCGACCTGGCAGTCTACCTGCAAAACCAGGCCTACGAAATTGATTTTAATAAAGAAAAATACTACATCGTGCCGAATTCAGCCATATTATTGTTATACAGGGACGAATAGCAGATATTTCCGGCTTTTGTTATTTCGCTAACAGTTGTGCTTTCCTGAACCTTTTGTTCGATTTTCGTCTTTGCATTTTTGCCCATATTTCGGCCAGTATCAAATACATGGCAGGCACTATCAGCAAGGTAAGTATGGTGGCAAAACTCAATCCGAAAATGATCGTCCACGACAGGCTCCTCCAGAACATCACATTATCGCCGCCAAAGAAGATGTGTGGGTTTAACTCGGTAAACAGGGAGATAAAATCAAAATTCATCCCTATGGCAAGCGGCACCAGCCCCAGCATTGTTGCCGTTGCCGTGAGCAATACAGGCGTGATGCGGGTCTTACCTGCCTGTACAATGGCTTCCCTGGTTTTCATTCCTTTAGCCCGCAACAAATCCGCAAACTCCACGATCAAAATCCCGTTACGGACTACTATACCTCCCAGAGCCAATATGCCAATGCCCGTCATGATCACCGAAAACTCCATCCTGAAGATGATGATGCCCAGCAAAACGCCAATGATACTGAAAATCACCTCTGCCAGAATGATCAGTGTTTTGGAAACCGAATTGAATTGGGTGATCAGAATGAAAAATATCAAACCTAAAGCAATGATGGCACATTGCAGGAGGAAATTTATAGATTCCTTCATAAATTCTGTTTCCCCGGTCATCTTTATTTCGACGTTTTCATCTTTATGAAACAGCTCTGCTTCGTTTGATATGCGCCGGACAATTTCATTGGCGTTGTATCCCGGCAGCACCTCCGAAGATATCGTGATCACCCGCTTGAAGTTTTTACGCTTAATACCTCCATACGAATTGGTATAATCCACTTTAACCAGCGATGACAAAGGTACCTGACGGGGCCAGAATGTAGACATATCGCGATAGGTGATCTTCTGATCGAGGATCCTGTTGAAGTCTTTTCGCTGTGCTTCAGTAACACGAACCATGATAGGAAATTCGTCCTCATCTTGTTTAAGTTTGGTAACTTCTTTCCCAAAAATCGCTGTGCGAAGCTCACTGCCGATCTGTCCGGCGGACAGGCCCTCACGATTGGCTCTCACCCTGTCGATATCAATAAGTATCTCCGGTTTGTTTTCCTCAAAATCCCATTTCAGCTCATCAATACCAGGTATTTGCAGCGAGTCGATATGATTTTTGAATTTTTTGGCTGTTTCCACCAGCGAGATGATGTTTTCGCTGCTGATCTCAATATTCACCGGCTTACCCGTTGGAGGGCTGAGCTTGCTTTTCACCACGGTGATCTGGGTTCCGGGAATGCCTTTCACCGCATCACGGATCTTTTCCACATAAGGATTTGTTTCTTCGCCATTACGGTGGCTGAACTCCACAAAGTTGACGGTAACTTTGCCTTTGTTGGGCGATGGAAAACGGTCAAAATCGAAATTCTCTCCGGCAATACCATTGGTAACATTAGCAATCACCGATTCCACTATGGGATTATCATTACCTATGGCATCCCCTATCCTTTTTTCAACAATACGCGTCACCGAATCGGTCACCTTCTGGTCGGTTCCGACAGGCAGGGTAATCATCACACTGATGGTATTGGGCTCATTATCCGCAAAAAACACAATCCTGGGAGGCCATACATACATCACCAGCAAGGTGAGTATCAATAAAACTACCGTACCGCCCAAAATGGCGTAGGGCCTTTTCCGGTAAAGAACAGCACGAATAAGTTTTTCATATTTTTCCATGACCCACGGCCAGGTTTTTTCCCTGAAATGCTTTACAGAACGTTTTAATGCAAAAAAATACAATAAAACCATAAGATAGGCAAATATGATAAAATTGCCTATTCCCGGCCATTTTAGTAAATAAGCCAGTGTGGCAAACACAACAGTAATGACCCCGAAAACTATAGCCTTCTTTTTATCCACACGTCTTGCAGGCACATCATATTCGTGTTTCATGAATGACACGGCAAAAACAGGATTAATTATATATGCCACAAACAGTGATGCCAGCAGGACGATTACCAGGGTGACCGGTAAAAAATACATGAACTCGCCCACTATGCCGGGCCAGAAAATCAAAGGGAAAAATGGCGCCAGGGTGGTGAGTGTTCCTGATAAAATAGGCACAAAAACCTCCCCTGCTGCCGACTTGGCTGCACGGGTTATATCGGGTTCAAAACGATGATGCCGATGGGTGTTTTCAATAACAACAATAGCGTCGTCGACAATAATACCCAGGGCAAAAACCAGCCCGAACATCACGATCATATTCATGGAGAAATCTATGCCCGGAAAAATCAGACAAGAAACAAATACAGATAAAGGAACAGAAAGCCCCACAAAAAAGGCGTTGGTAACCCCCATGAAAAACATCAGTAAAAACATGATCAGGATAAATCCGAAAATGATGGTGTTGTTCAGCTCGCCAAGCGTGCTCCGGGTATATTTTGATATATCACCCGTGGTGGTAACACTGAGATCGGGCGGAAAATCATTTTTTTTCAGATCTTCAATAATGTCATTGATCTTGTCGGAGCCTTCGATAAGGTTTTCGCCTCCCCTTTTTATTACGCTCAGGGTGACCACATTCTGACCGTTGAGTCGCGAAAAACTTTCCTGTTCCTTATAGCCGTCTTTAATATCGGCAATGTCTTTCAGGTAGATTTTTCCGCCGATAGTGGATAAAAGCACAATATTTCCTATATCATCAATATTTTTAAATTCACCGGTGATACGGACATTGCGTTTCATACCGTCCATGCTGATCTCGCCGGCTGAAATCGTATGATTTTCATACGAAATTGCCTTTTCCACATCATACATGGAAACACCGGCGATCTGCATCTTGTACATATCAATGTTTACCTGGATTTCACGATCCAGCGCCCCAACAATATCCACGCGTGTTATTTCCTTCAGTGATTCGATGCGGTCCTGAGCCATTTCGGCATATTTTTTAAGTCTTTCCAGATCATAATTCCCTGAAATCTGTATGTTCATGATGGGCATTTCTGCAAAATCTATCTGTATGACTTCAGGATCTTTATAAAGATCGGTGGGCAACTGCGACTTAGCCTTATCAATGGCGTCGCGGACTTTCTGCTTGGCTTCGGCCTGATCTACGTTGGTATTGAATTCAATAATTATACTCGAAAAGTCCTGTACGGAAGTGCTGGAAACATTTTTTACGCTGGACACCGCTTTAAGCTGCTTTTCGATAGGACGGGTTACCAGGTTTTCCATGTCCGACGGCGAAGTGCCCGGGTAAATGGTGTTGACCATAATCGTGGGAATAACCACATCGGGCAGCTGCTCCTTAGGCAGCGACCGGTAATTAATAACGCCAAGTACCGTGATCAACGCTACCAGTACATAGATGCTTGATCTGTTATCAATAGCCCAGCTTGTTGCAAAAAACTCCTTGATCTTATTTTTTTTCATTTTTATAGGTGCTACGGATGAATCAGAATGTAACTTTTTCGTTACCGTTTAGGTTGTTATATCCGGTTGTGATCAGCTTGTCGCCGGGTTTCAAACCGTTGAGGATCTGAATTTTGCCGTTATAGGTAATTCCGGTAGTCACTATCCGTTTTTGGGCAACCATCTCATTATTAATTTTTTCCGCAACAAAAACATATCGTTCATTCATGGACTTATGAATTAAATTCGCAGAAATAACGATGGCATCCCGTGCCACGTAATCATTAATTTTTATTACGGCTATCATATTGGCGCGGAGTTCGTGATCGTCTATATCCGGGATGGCAGCTTCCACAATAAAGGAGCGATTGAGCATATTGATGTATTTACTGGTAAAACTCAGCTTTGATGCTATCTCCTTACTGAAGTCAGGAAAATAGATGAGAACGCTGTCGCCGTTTTTCACTTTCGCGGAGTGGGCTTCGGCAACTTCCGCCACCACTTTTAACCTGTCGAAGTTCACCACCCTGAAGGTCGGGTAACCCGGCGAAATAGCCTGACCGACCTTTAAAGATATTTCTTCAACGGTGCCATTGATCGGGGAAGTTATGGTCGACAGGGCAATCTGATCCTTCATGGCCTGGATTTTATTTTCAAGGCTCTCCTTATTGTTCTTTGCCGTTAAATATTGTACTTCCGATCCAATTTTCTGATCCCAAAGATTTTTTTGCCGGATATACAGGTCGTTGACAAACTCAAGCTGGGTTTCCATATCACGCAGGGTGGTATATAATATCTGGGCATCGAGTGTTGCAAGCAGCTGGCCTTTAGTGACCCGCTGACCTTCTTTAACATCAATGCTTGAGATCACCCCCACATTCTTGGCGCTCACCGAAACATTATCATCGCCATCAACTTTTCCCTGTACTTCAAGATAATGCCTGAAGGTTTCCGGTTTTACCTCTGTTACCACCACGGGAACAATCTTTTTACCGGATTCCTGACTTATATCTTTCTCCAGTTCCTGAATCTGCAACGTGATCTTATCCCGTTCCGCCTTCAGTTTTTCGAGCCGCGACTTTTTATCGCCGCTTTGGCATGATGTAATCAATATCAGCACACTGATCACTAAGACTATTCTTTTCATATCACTTTTTTTCAATGTTTATAATGTGTTTAATGCTTTACTCAGGTTGGCGTATGTATCCAGCAGTTGCATCATGGTGTTGAGGTAAGTACCTTGCTGTGAGAGTACCTGAAGGTAAGCCTGATTCAGATCCATCCCCGACGCCAGTCCTTCTTTGAATTTCGAATACGTTTTGTCGTAAATCTTTACGGACAGTTCGTAATTTTTCTTTTCGGTATAATACTGGTCACTGTATGTCCTGAGTAAGGATTTTGAGTTGTTAATATCGATCTTCAACCCGTCTTCCGCCTGCTTTAAGGTGATCCGGTGTTTTTCCAGGGCATACTTATCCTGCATAATCTTATAATGCTTTACACCTGAACTCCAGATAGGAATGCTGAGATGTGCACCAATAAGCGTTGTATTGTACCATTTACCGTTATTAAAAAAGTTAAATTGTTCACGCAGTGCATTGGACTGAGTATTAAACATCACGGACATTGTCGGATAATAGGCTGACTGATCAATCTTTACGACCTGACTAAGCAAACTTTCCTGTTTTTTTAATAATTTGAAGTCAAAATGATTGTTTACATCAAACTGTTTATCGGCAATATTTGATGCGATGGCCTGATCGAGCAGGGTCATCAGGTTGTCTTTCAGCAATATCGGTTCGTCAATATCCATCCCCATCTGTAACTGTAGCAGGTCGGTTACCAAATCGATATTCCGGTCGGTCATCTCCATTTTATTTTTCAGGTTGGAAACCATGAGCGACAACTGTTCGACATCTGTTTCTTCAATAAAACCGTTGGCCTGAAATTGTTTGGTCTGTTCAAGTATCACGTTCATTTTGTTATAGGTGGAATCAAGAATGAGGCGGCTCTCCTGGGCTACCAGCACCACATAATAAGCCTGTGCCACAGACGACTTGATCTCAATGAGCGATTTATCAACGGATGCCTTGCTCAGATCAACAAGCATGGCTGTAGCTTTAAGCCCCACAAAGAATATTCCGTCGAATACCAGTTGGGTTGCCGTTACGCCTGCGGACAGGTTATTCGTTGTACCAAACTGTACAGGGAGTTTTTCATCGCTGGCTGGTTTCATCTGATCAGGCTGTATCAGCCCATGTTGTACCAGGGACCCGTCAACAGCCGATGTAAGGATATCAGGCATCATCTGTGTCGGGAGCTTGTAATAATACTGATAGTTTACATTTGCACTGATCTGCGGCAGCGCCAGCGAGATGTAACCTTTCCGCCGGGCAATGGTCGACTGGAGCTCAACGGCGGCGTTGCGCGCCTTATAGCCATGCACAACGGCATAATCCATGGCTTCCTGCAGCGTAAAACTTTTAACCTCACCCTGCTGGGCATTCGACTGAAAAACGCAGAAAAATAAAATAAGTAAAACGGATGCTGCATGTAATATTTTCATTCTCATTCGTAAGCTTATTTAATAGTGTGACTGATCTTTTTTTCAAAATATTCGATACCTTTTTTACTGGCGATCCCATGAAGGTGATAGGTGAACATATCGCCGAAAAGCTCGTTGGTTGTGTACTCGTAGCTTGAATTTAAATTGGATCCCAAAGAGGCTTCAATTTGATTAATGTAGATCTGAGCAATAATATCTGAATTGATATCTGAACGATATAAACCCTCTTTAATTCCTCTTTCCAGATTGGCTTTCGCGCTGGCAAACATATATCCGCGTTTATAATCAAATATTGACTTGAATACCGTAGGATAGTACTTCTGAAGATCGTAATGAATGGTCGGACTGAAATTTTTTAAAAATTCCATAGTAATCTGGCTGATCTCAAGCAAATGGTCTATGGCATTATTGCCATCATCCTTTTCGACTTCAAAAACAGTGCGGATTTTTAACATCTGAAACTCAAGGACCTTACTGACCAGGTCCGTTTTATCAGTAAAATACTCATATAGTGTTTTTTTGGAAATACCCAGCTCGCGGGCAACATCATCCATGGAAACACTCTTTATACCATATCTCTGGTATAAATCCGAAACCTGCTGCAGAATTTTTGTGACTTTATCTTCCATGACGCAAAAGTAAACTAAAAAAACACCGGAAACGTTTTTGTTGTAAAAAGTTTTAAAGTTTTTTAGATGTTTTATTCTGGCCTGGAAATCAGCTCCATATCAAAAACTTCCGAAATTTTCTGCAGAAGGATTTTTTTTACGTCATCCATATTCACAGCGGTCCCGATTTCTTTTGATAAAGAGGTAACCGCTTTGTCGGTAAACCCGCACGGATTTATATGATTGAAATAATTCAGGTCGGTATTCACATTAAAAGCAAAACCGTGCATACTCACGTAGCGGCTGGTGCGAACCCCTATGGCGCAGATCTTCCTTACGCCCGGCGTTTCAGGATCAAGCCATACGCCGGTGGCGCCGTCAAGACGTTCTGCCTTTATCCCGTAATATGCAAGAGTCTGTATGATGCTTTCTTCAAGCGAAAAAATATAGGTTTTTACGCCCAGCTTAAATTGTTCAAGATCCAATATGGGATAACCTACAATCTGTCCCGGCCCGTGATAGGTGATGTCGCCCCCCCTGTTGGTCCGGTAAAAAACTGCATGTTGCGCCTGAAGCTGAATATAATTAACCAGCAGATTTTTTTCCGAGCCGCTTTTTCCCAGGGTGTAAACATGCGGATGTTCGCAAAAAAGGAGGTAATTATTCACCGTGTTTTTTTCCGGCAGGAGTTTACCGGTTTTATAATTGATGACCTCAGTGAATAAGCTTTCCTGGTAGTCCCATGCTTCTTTATAATCGATCAGTCCGAGGTCTTTGTAGTGTACCTTTGTCATATTTTTGGAAATTGCCGGCAAATTTAGTAAAAACAAAAAACCACATTCTAATAACCGAAAATGTTTTTCCAGTTTCCGGTTTAGCTGCTCCAAAAAATAATTTTGCCCCGTACGCACTATTTTGCAACGCGTGCATTTATGCAAAAGTAAATGTCAATCATTTTTCTGTTTTACATTTCCAGTTCTGGCCGGAGCAACAATTTGCAATCTGAAGCAGCATACAATAATAAAGAAGTAATCGTAATATTTTCTGTGTCATTGTTTTACAAGTTTTCCGGTAAATATGCTGCTATCTGATTTCACCCTTAATAAATAGCAACCGCTCTTAAACGATGCTCCGTTTATGCTGATTTTGTTGGTGTTTCGAATCTCATAAGTGCATAATGCTTCACCCAGTAAATTAATTACTTGTAGTGTTCCCGTTTTTATGAACGGGAAAGAAACAGTAAACTCATTGCCGGTAACAGGGTTGGGATAAACAGACATGGCATTTTTTTCATTATCTTTTTCGCCAACTGAAGAAGTATTGCCGCAGGTATCAACATAATTACCCCCAGTCCATTTTATTAAGCCAGGCATTACCACACTGTCGATATAAAAAAAATAATTCCCTACATATAAATCATTTCTAAAAGAAGTGATTGCATTAGCAGGAAAAATAAAATTAGAACCCAAACTGCACCAGTCCGTCCCATTCCATTTTGCAATATACCTTGAAGGTATGCCTCCGGCAAAATCAAAATCACCTATAACCCACAATTCATTGTTAAATACCTGAAAGCGACGTACAGGAACATTATTTCCATATTGACCTGAAACTCCGCCACCAACCTCTGACCATGTCCCACCATTCCATTTTTGAATAAAATCACCTGTATTACCGTCTGCTTTAGAAAAATTACCACCTACATAAAGTTCACCATTATAAACTGCCATTCCATAAATCATAGATTGCAAACCTTTTATACCGCCACCTACTATTTCCCATTTTATTCCATCCCAACATACGATATTGATGGGATTATTTAAACTATCCTGTATTATACCGGCAGCATACAATTTTCCGTTATAGGCAGCCATCGTAAAAATAGTGCTGCCATTGTAATTATAATTTCCGACATTCGACCAATTATTTCCATCCCATTTTGCTATATTTCTTGCTGATATCGAACCTGCTTTTTCAAACATTCCACCTGCGTACAGTTCATCATTAAATACTAAAAAAAACCAAATTTTACCCCAGCTGCCACTATTAAATGTAACACCTTTTTGAAGGGAATCCCATTTTATTCCATTCCATTTTGCAATACCATTAACTGTAATGCTATCAACAAACAAAAAGCTCCCACCTGCATAAATCTCATTTTTATATTTGGTTAAAGAATAAACAGGGCGTGGAAAACAACCGGCGCAAACAGGTGAAAAACAATCCCAATCCACTCCACAACCCAAGGGAGAAAAATTAGTTCCATCCCATTCTGCAATCCCATAAACAATTGTAGAATCAATTTTAGAAAAATCGCCACCTATATATAATTTATTTTCAACGGTATCAGGATAAAAGCACCAAATATACCTGTTGAAATCAGATCCCAACGATTGCCAATTTTGTTGGGCTTTTATGTTTGTTATAAATAGAAGTAAAATCGCAATACATAAATAGTATTGTATATGTATTGCGATTGTTTTTTGATATTTTAATAAAATACCCATATTAAAACTATTGAATTATAATTTTTTTACAAATTACATTGTCATCACTCTTCAATTGTAATAAATATAACCCTTTTGAAAAAGAACTAAGGTCAATTGTCATGGTTTGATTACCAAAAGAATTTTTGAAGTTTTGTTTAAAAATACAACTACCGGTCACATTGTATATTTCTAACAATAAATCGGTGCTGGATTTAGTATTTATTAATAAATTAAAAAGCCCGTCTGTAGGATTGGGATAAACAGATAAATTATCAACAATTTCTGTCTGTTCATTTATGCTCACAGGTAACGAACTTAGATCAAAATAAGCAAAAAAACCATCGTCAGTATGATAAGTGCATAAACTGGGTTGATAATAGGCTCCATTATTTAAATTGGCCAATGGTATTTTTGCTGAAGTACTATTGGTTACTCCTACCATGGTAAGCCTGTTTTGCGAAACGGCCACAGCATTGCCCCAGTCAGAACCTTCCATTCCACTTCCACCTCCATAGAAAGTGGCCCATAAAGGAACCAGATTTAAATTTAAGTAAATTAAAAAAGCATCTGTTGCGGCAACAGAATCGTAGTTCGACAAATAATTTTGTGAAAATAATGTAGATGGCGAATTATTAATAACCGGAAAGGTGCTACTCTCGGTATTGCCTGTAACAAATACCCTGTTAGAGGCATCAACCACAATGTTAGAACTGGCATCTCCCGCACTACCGCCGTAAAGGCCCGTTACCATTTGAACACATGAACTGCTAAATTTACTGATAATTACATCTCCTAAATCTGTATAAACAAAAGGTGCAAAAGGTCCATGATAGATGTCCATACCCGTAGGTGCATTATAGAAAGGAAAATTTGTTTCACTTCTTGAAAATCCTGTAACATAAATGTTCCCAGAATTATCTGTTGTTATTCCATCTCCTTCTTCATTTTCATCACCTCCAAAATAGGTCGACCAAATTAACGAATCAGAAGTATTAAATTTTGCAATAAAAGCATCCATATCACCCCGAAGTGTCGGTTGCCAATATGCTCCGCCACCAAAATTAACTTTTGGGTAAGCTGTTGAATTCGTAACACCTGTAATTAGTAAATTGCCATTCGGATCACATGCTACACTTTTAATATTTTCGGTACCGTTAGTTCCGCCAAATCCTGTAGCCCATACTAATGAATCATGAGTGTTGAATTTTGCAATATATCCTACTCCGTATGTTCTATTATAAGCTCCTGCAAGCGAAACTATAGGCGTATTACCCTGCCTTGATCCAACAATATATAAATTACCTGCATTATCAGTAGCCATATCCCATAAATCTTCGAGAAAAGTATCTGTCGTTCCGCCTAAATAAGTTGCCCAAATTGGATGTCCATCTTCTTTACTCAATCTTGCAATAAACATATCTTGTTTGTATGAGCCAGTGCCAGATAATGTAGAGTCAACATATGCTCCATTGCCAGGATTAGCTATGGGTAAATTAACACTTTGGGTATGGCCACCAATAAAAATATTGCCAGCATTATCAACAGCTATGCTTCTGGCGTAATCTGTGCCTTGTGATCCTACATCCGTTGGCAACCCTCCGCCATAGAGTGTTGTCCAAATTGGTAATAAATCGGGTTGTAATGCTATAACTAAAGCATCAGAAGCATTGTTAGTTGAAGAAATGATTCCTGATATTGTCGGAAAACTTGGTCCATAAGTATATCCGGTGACATAAACTTTTCCTGCTGCATCAGTTGCTACATCAGTAAAATAATCTCGTCCGGCGCCACCATAATAAGTAGAGTGTAGAAGGTTTCTGTCAGATTGTAGTATTGTATTTCCATTCCCCTCATCCACCTGTATCACCAGTGCATTTGTACTATCGTAAGTTCCAATATTAAACTTATATGTACTATCAGCTCCATTGGTCTGCCAGTTGGCTGTCCATCCTGTAATACTATCTATAACGTTGT
>DAOORA010000003.1:0-27996 GCA_035389045.1 Bacteroidales bacterium
AAAAAATCGGACTTTCATTAAGTTAATATAATACGTAATTTTTTCCAAGTTAGGGATTAAACATCGTGAACGGCAAATTGGTAATGCAATGACACCCGGCATCCCCGGCTACACAAACAATAGAATCAAAAAATATATATAATTAACAACTATTTCGGAGGCTGCCAGGAACCTTTAAGTCCAACAGTCCTGTTAAAAACAATCTTGTTGTCTGTCGAATCGGGATCCACGCAAAAATAACCCACCCGTTCAAATTGTACCTTGTCGCCTTTTTTAAGGTTTTTCACCAAAGGTTCGGCAAAACAAGGCTGTACCTTCAGCGAATCCGGGTTGAGGTTCGACTTAAAATCTTCGCCTTCGGCCACATCTTCGGGATTTTCTTTCAGAAACAGCTTATCATAAAGACGGGCTTCCGCCTCAACGGCATGTGCCGCCGACACCCAGTGTATGGTCGCTTTCACCTTGCGGTTGCTGTCGGGCATGCCGCTGCGGGTGTTGGCGTCGTAAGTGCAATGTATTTCTTTGATATGGCCGGATTCATCTTTTACAACATTTTCGCAACGTATGATATAGGCATACTTCAGGCGTACCTCGTTGCCCGGGTAAAGACGAAAATATTTGTGTGCCGGCACTTCCATGAAATCTTCCTGTTCGATATACAGTTCCCGGGTGAAGGGCACCTTGCGCATTCCGGCATCCGGGTTTTCGGGGTTGTTTACGGCATCCATTTCTTCGGTCTTGCCTTCCGGATAGTTGGTAAGCACAAGTTTTACCGGATTTACCACGGCCATCACCCTTGCGGCCCTTTTGTTCAGGTCTTCGCGCAGGCAGTGTTCCAGCAGCGAAACATCAATTACGTTGTCGCGCTTGGCTACACCGATGATCTCGGCAAAATTCTGCAATGCTCCGGGCGTATATCCCCGCCGCCGCAGCCCGCAGATGGTCGGCATGCGCGGGTCGTCCCAGCCGTTCACATATTTTTCCTGAACCAGCGTGAGCAGTTTGCGTTTGCTCATCACGGTATAGTTGACATTCAGGCGGGCAAACTCGATCTGCTGCGGGGCGTAGATCTCCAGCTCTTTGATGAACCAGTCGTAGAGCGGGCGGTGGACTTCAAACTCCAGCGTACAGATGGAATGGGTGATGCGCTCAATAGAATCGCATTGCCCGTGGGCAAAATCGTACATCGGGTAAATGCACCAGTCATTTCCGGTGCGGTGATGCTCGGCATGTAAAATACGATATAATATGGGATCGCGCATGAGCATATTTGTGGAAGCCATATCTATTCTGGCTCTCAGCACCTTCGAACCGTCGGGAAATTCACCTTTGCGCATACGTTCAAAAAGTTCCGCATTTTCTTCTATGCTGCGGTTGCGGTAAGGGCTTTCGACGCCGGGTTTAGTGATGGTACCCCGCATTTCCCCGATTTCTTCCTGGGTCAGATCGCAAACATAAGCCTTGCCCTTACGGATCAGCATCATAGCATAATCATACAAGGTCTCAAAATAATCCGAAGCATAATACTCACCGTCCCAGTTGAATCCGAGCCACCTGACGTCTTCCTTTATAGAATCCACATATTCGGTGTCTTCTTTGGTGGGATTGGTGTCGTCGAAACGCAGGTTGCATTTGCCGCCGTATTTTTTGGCGAGGCCGAAATTCAGGCAGATGGATTTGGCATGGCCTATGTGCAGGTATCCGTTAGGTTCGGGCGGGAATCGTGTATGTACGCGCTTTTCATTTTTTCCCTTTGAGATATCTTCTTCGATGATCTGTTCAATAAAATTCAGCGATTTGCCTTCTCCTGAAGGCGCCTCGTTTTTTGCTTGATGGTTGTTGGCTTCCATGGATGGTTTTTCTTAAAGGGTACAAAAGTAATCATTTGCTCTGTTTTTTGGCTAATTTTGCCTTTTCAAATTTTTTACCACTATGGGACGGATCATCCTCGAAGATATGGAGTTTTATGCCTACCACGGCTGTTTTGCCGAAGAACAGGTCATTGGCGGCAGATTCCTGGTGACTGTGAAAATCGACACGGAAACAACGATAGCCGAACAAACAGACGATATTTCGGGAACCATTAATTATCAGGAAGTATATGCGCTGATTAAAAAAGAAATGGCCGTCAAATCAAAACTTCTGGAACATGTAACTTCGCGTATTGCCTGTGCCGTAAAAGAGCATTTCCCTGCGGTACACAAAATTTCGGTGAAAGTAACCAAGACCAACCCGCCGGTAGGCGGAAAAATGGCCGGAGTAAGCGTGAGCATCAAAAAATAAGCCGGGCCCTGCGATATACGAACCATCCTCAAAAACCATGAAAAACCCTGCTATGCTTGTTTTTTTTATCATTGTCTTCATCGTTCATTTTCTTGTAAATTTTTATATCTTCATCCGCGGATGGCAATCTCTTTCGGTGTTTCCGGCTGTCAGGCCTTATTATCTGGCATTGTTTGTCCTGCTGTTTTTATCATACATACTGGCACGGGTTCTTGAAAAATATATCGGGTTTTCTGTTGCCGGAGTTTTTAACTGGATAGGATCATTCTGGTTCGCAGCCATGCTGTATTTTTTCCTGTTTATTCTTGTCATTGATATAGCCCGCCTGCTGGATCATTGGTTTCATTTCTTTCCGGATGTTATTACCGCAAACTATGCCAGGACCAAATTCATCACCATGATATTTACCATGGGGCTGGTGATGGTTCTGATAGCGTATGGCTTCATCAATGCCTCTGTCGTGAGGATAACCCGACTTCAACTACAGGTCGAAAAAGAAGCGGGTACATTGAAAAGCCTTCGTGCTGTGGTGCTTTCGGATATTCACCTGGGCACCGTCATTGGTGCAAAAAAACTCGGAAACATTGTTAAAAAAGTCAATGAACTTTCGCCCGATATCGTCCTGCTGGCCGGGGATGTTGTTGATGAGAACATTAAGCATGTTATTAAACAAAACCTTGGCATTCATCTGGAAAACATAAAATCAAAATACGGCGTTTATGCTGTTACGGGTAACCATGAATTTATCGGAGGTGTCGGGCCTGCGGTGTCGTATCTCGAAAAACATAACGTTCATTTTTTGAGGGATACTGCAATATTGATCAATAATTCTTTCTGGATCGTTGGCCGTAACGATAAAGATATGCCGCGTTTTAACGGAAAGTCAAGAAAAGCAATAGAAACACTGATGGCGGATGTGGATAAAAAATTCCCTGTCATTTTGCTCGACCACCAGCCTTTTTTCCTGGAAAATTCGGCAGAAACCGGTGTGGATATTCAATTTTCGGGACACACACATAACGGACAGATGTTTCCACTCAACCTGATCACCCGTGGAATCTACCATCCGGACTGGGGATACAGAAGGATTGGGAACACCCATTTTTATGTTTCCTGCGGGGTGGGAACCTGGGGCCCACCGGTGCGTATAGGTAATTATCCCGAAATTATTAATGCTGAAATCTTATTCAAATAATATAACAATCATAATTTATCTAACTTTGTCGAAATTCTTTAATAAATGAATACACAGGAAGCTCTGATGTTTGCGCTTTTTAATGTTTTCGTGCTTACCATGCTTTTTATTGACCTGAAGGTAATTGGCGGCAAAAGCCATGAAGTAAAATTCAAAGAAGCAGCCTTATGGTCACTTTTAATCATTGTATTAGCTATCGGGTTTTATTTTCTGATACGTATTCATGGCGAATGGGTACATGGCATTACAAGTATAGAGGACATACAGACCCGGATTGACAAATATCATCAGCCTGTGGATATCTCGGGATTATCCTACGAAGATGCACTTACCCTTTATAAAAACAACCTTTCGCTGGAATATATTACCGGATATATCATAGAATTATCCCTCTCCGTAGATAATCTGTTTGTAATGATCATGATTTTCTATGCTTTTGGCGTTCAGAAAAAATATTACAAAGAGGTTCTTTTCTGGGGAATACTTGGCGCGTTAGTCATGCGTTTTATTTTTATTTTTGGTGCAGCGGCTGTTATTAACCGTTTTGAATGGGTGCTTTATATTTTCGGGGCATTTCTTTTGTACACCGGTATAAAAATGTTCCTCGACCGTAATAAAAGAGAAAAAAAAATAGACATCGGCAAACATCCGATGGTTCGGTTTGCTTCAAAATATCTGAGGGTATACCCGAAATATGTAGGTAACCATTTTTATATCCGGAAACCGGGAAGAAAGTTTTATTTTACCCCACTGTTTATTGTTGTGCTCGTCATTGAATTTACTGATGTTATTTTTGCCACCGATTCGGTACCTGCCATTTTTTCAATTACAAAAGATCCTTATATTGTATTTTTTTCAAATATCTTCGCCATACTTGGCCTGAGGTCACTGTTTTTTGTGTTACTGAACTTCCTGAACAGGTTTCACTATCTGAAACATGGCCTGGCAGTTTTACTGACTTTTATCGGCTTGAAACTCATTCTGGACCACTGGCTCAAAGAATGGGGGTTTACTACCACACATTCGCTGATCGTCGTGCTGGGTGTTTTAGCCATCAGCATGATGGCCTCCATCATTTTTCCCAAAAAATGATTATTTTTGAAATGCGTAAAATAACATCATAAAAACCAATATTTGTTGCAATTTTTAAAATATTTTGTATTTTTACAGTTCCTTATTTAATAATAAAAATATCAAATCATGAAAAAACTATCTGCTCTTTGTTTAATTTTCATTGCGCTTGCATTCATCAGTAATGCACAGACTGAAGATAGAAAATGGAGTATCGGGATTCACGGCGGATTAAACCAATACAACGGCGATCTTGGTTTTGGTTTTTATCGTTTCGATAAAGGCCTCTATGGATTCGGACAACTAAGTTTCTCTCGTTATATTAACCGTTTTCTTGATGTTTCACTGGTGGGTAATTATGGAACCATGGGATACAGCAACGGTGTGAAATCTTTTAAAAATAATATGCTGCATTTAAACCTTAATTTCCGGCTGAAATTCATCGGCAACGATAAGCATAAGGTTTCGCCCTACATCTTTGCAGGGCTTGGATACATGAATTTCAGAACCACAGCACGGTCAATTAATAATGCAGCCCGGCCCGTTTGCGGTTTCGGCGCCACATTCCGCTTAGCTCCTGTGATTAGTCTGCAATTACAGGAATCATTTATTTTCAGCGATTACGATAAGGTAGATGGGCAGGTCGGCTGGAAACGATACAACGATAATTACCTGCAGCACAGCCTGGGCGTGTTATTCAATTTCGGAAAAGCCAAAGATACCGATAAAGACGGTATCCCCGATAAAAAAGACAAGTGTCCTACAGTTTTCGGTCTGGCGCAGTTCGATGGGTGCCCCGATACAGACAAAGATGGTGTAGCAGATGCCACCGACCAGTGCCCGGGAACTCCCGAAGGCGTAAAAGTTGATGCAAAAGGCTGCCCGCTGGATACCGACGGTGACGGTATTGCCGATTACCTCGATAAATGTCCCGACGTAAAAGGCATTGCCAAATTCGAAGGATGCCCCGATACCGATAACGACGGCGTAGCTGATGCTGATGACCAGTGCCCGAATACACCCGCCAACGTAAAAGTGGATACAAAAGGCTGTCCCCTTGACACCGACGGTGATGGTATTGCCGATTACCTGGATAAATGTCCCGATATTAAAGGTCTTGCCCAGTTCGATGGATGCCCCGACAAGGACGGTGATGGTATTCCCGATTACTTAGATAAATGCCCCGATGTGAAAGGTATTCCCGAAAACAAAGGATGTCCCGAAGTAAAAGCTGAAGTAAAGGAAGTATTCCGTAAGGCTTTGCAGGGTATTCAGTTCGAAACAGCAAAGGATGTTATCCGCCCTGTCTCATTCCCTATCCTTGACAATGTGGTCACGATCATGAAAGAAAACAAAGAATACAACCTGCTCATCAACGGACATACCGATAATGTCGGTAACGATGAATCCAATATGGATCTGTCGAACAGACGTGCGGCCTCCGTGAAGAAATATCTTATCGAGCACGGTGTGGAAGCTACCCGCCTGAAATCATTCGGCTATGGTGAAACCAAACCGGTGGATGATAATAATACCACTGCCGGCCGCGCCAAGAACCGCCGTGTGGAATTCGTTGTAGAATTCTGATAATCTTATTTTTTAAAAAAGGCTGACTATCGTCAGCCTTTTTTTTTGATCCAACCCCAACACCCTTAAAACTATTGGCGGCAACGGCTACACGGCTCACGGCAGCATAAGCCTTTCGCATCCCGCAGGAGCTCCTGAAAAGCAGCAGTAATGCCACTTTCAGCCAAAAAGTCACAGGTAGGTAATAAATATTCGATATGTTTTCATATCCTGTCTTGTATAAATTTTAGTACTTTTGTGCACTTAATTTAAATAAACTTTAACTCATGAAAAAAATTCTTGTTCTGTGTCTGATTATTTTTGCCTGCATCTCCGGCATTAATGCACAAACAGCCGATAGAAAATGGAGTGTGGGGATCAACGGAGGTTCAACGCAATACTGGGGTGACCGGGGGCACGGTTTTTACAGATTCGATAAAGGTTTTTATGGTTTCGGCGGATTATCGGTTTCGCGTTACCTCTGCAACTTTTTTGATATTGTATTGCAAGGAAATTATGGCGGTATTGGTTATTCCAAATCAATGAACAATAACTTTCATTCTTCGCTGATCTTTTCTGATTTAACAGCACGTTTTAAATTCCTGGGTAACGATAAAGCCAAACTTTCGCCTTATATCTTTTTTGGCATAGGATACATGCATTTTAAAGACATAAATACTGGTGAGACCTGGGACAATCTTGCTTTGCCATCATGCGGTATAGGACTTACTTACCACGTTCTCCCCTATCTCGACCTGCGTTTTCAGGAAAAATATATTTATTCGAATTACGACAAGGTGGATCACCTCGCACATAAAGATGATGACAGCTATCTGCAACACGATCTCAGCGTGTCATTTAATTTCGGCAAATCTAAAGATTCTGATAAGGATGGCATCGCCGACAAGAACGACAAATGCCCTGATGTAAAAGGCCTGCTGAAATTCGACGGCTGTCCGGATTCCGATAACGACGGAGTGACTGATGCCGAAGATGCCTGTCCCGGCACACCCGAAAAAGTTAAAGTGGACGCCAAAGGGTGCCCGCTCGATACCGATGGCGATGGTATTGCCGACTACCTTGATAAATGCCCTGAAGTGAAAGGTCTTGCCAGATTCGAAGGTTGTCCCGATACCGATAACGATGGTGTAGTGGATGCTGGCGATCAATGCCCCAACACTCCTGCCGGGGTGAAAGTTGATTTAAAGGGTTGCCCGCTGGATACTGACGGCGATGGCATTGCTGATTACCTGGATAAATGCCCCGAAGTAAAAGGTCTTGCCAATTTAGATGGTTGCCCGGATAAAGACGGCGACGGCATACCCGATTATCTTGATAAATGTCCCGAAGTAAAAGGTATACCCGCAAACAAAGGATGTCCCGAAGTAAAGCAGGAGGTAAAGGAAATATTCAGAAAGGCATTACAGGGTATACAGTTTGAAACCGGAAAAGATGTTATCCGGCCTGTTTCTTTCCCTATCCTTAACAACGTAGTACAAATCATGAAAGAAAACAAAGAATACAACCTCCTCATCAACGGACATACCGACAACGTAGGCGATGACCAGTCGAACATGGTTTTGTCGCAAAAACGCGCCGATGCCGTAAAAGCTTACCTCATAAAAAATGGTATAGATGCTAACCGTATGAAAGCATTCGGTTATGGCGAAACCAAGCCGGTGGACGATAACAATACCCCTGCCGGCCGCGCTAAAAACAGACGTGTTGAGTTTGTGGTTGAATTTTAAGTTACCTCTTTATGTAACAAAAAATAACAATATTCGTATTTTATATCAGTTTCTAAAAATTTAATTATATCAATTATCTGTAAAAGTAAAAGTTATGAAAAAATTAATCATTCTTTGCTTAATCGTGTTTGCTGCGGCTTATAGTTCCACTGCTCAGACAGCAGACAGAAAATGGAGTGTCGGCCTTTACGGCGGCACCAATCAATATGCCGGTGACCTCGGAAACGGTTTTTACCGTTGTGATAAGGGATTGTACGGAATGGGACAGCTAACCTTTTCCCGTTACATCAACCGCTTTTTTGATGTTTCCCTGCTTGGAAATTATGGAGTAATGGGCTATGACAAGGATATGGATTCTGTTTTCCATACTACCTTTCTTCATGGCAATATTAACATCAGACTGAAATTTTTAGGGAACGACAGTTATAAACTTTCTCCATATATTTTCGCCGGCCTGGGAGGTATGAGATTCAAGAACCTGAATAACAAATCCCAGAAATGGAATAACGCAGCAATTCCTGCCTGTGGTTTCGGCCTTACCTATCACGTTGCACCCATGATCAGCCTGCAATTTCAGGAAGCATTTATTTTTTCAGATTATGATAATGTGGATGGCGATCTCGGAAAATCATACTACGACAATTATATGCAGCACAGCCTTGGCGTGATGTTGAATTTCGGCAAATTAAAAGATTCTGATAATGACGGCATTGCCGACAAAAATGACAAATGCCCGACCGTAAAAGGACTGTTGAAATTCGACGGCTGCCCTGACACTGATGGTGATGGTATTGTGGATGCCGACGACGCCTGCCCCGGCACACCCGAAAAAGTTAAAGTGGACTCCAAAGGATGTCCGTTGGATACCGATGGTGATGGTATTGCTGATTATCTTGACAAATGTCCTGATGTCAAAGGTATTGCAAAACTCGAAGGATGCCCCGATTCTGATAACGACGGCGTGGCCGACAAAGATGATAAATGTCCTTCAACACCTCCGAATGTAAAAGTAGATGCTAAAGGATGCCCGATAGATTCCGACGGTGACGGTGTGGCCGACCACCTGGATAAATGCCCGACCGTAAAAGGACCTGAAAACCTTGATGGATGCCCAGACAGAGACGGCGACGGCATCGCAGACAATATTGACAAATGCCCGGATGTAAAAGGCATTGCCGCCAATAAAGGATGTCCTGAAGTAAAGCAGGAAGTAAAGGATGTCTTCCAGAAAGCATTACAGGGCATACAGTTTGAAACCGGAAAAGATATCATCCGTCCTGTTTCATTCCCCATCCTTAACAACGTCGCGAAAATCATGAAAGAAAACAAAGAATACAACCTGCTCATCAACGGACATACCGACAACGTCGGGGACGACCAGTCGAACATGACCTTGTCGCAAAAACGTGCCGATGCCGTGAAAGCCTATCTTATAAAAAATGGTATTGACGCAAACCGTATGAAAGCCTTCGGTTATGGCGAAACCAAGCCGGTGGACGATAACAATACCCCTGCAGGCCGCGCCAAAAACAGACGCGTTGAGTTTGTTGTCGAGTTCTAAACATTTTTAACTACCCTAAAATGACCTCTTTATGATTAAAGCGGTCATTTTTTTGCCCTTTCCGTTCCATTCCCCCGTTCCCGTGCGATCCTGCCACGACGAATATCCTGAAGCTCAATAAATAAAAGATCCCATTTTTTTTCTGAGTTTGACACTTCAGAAGCCTATCTTGCTGAATACATGACCTTTAGCAAATCCATTTTCGCACTACACACATTGGCATACCCCTTCCCTCCTTTGACAGCGAAAATCCAAAAATAACAGAAATGTTCGCGGCTTAGCATAAGCCCTTTGTGCTTCCTCCATATTTCCCTTTGAACCCTAAATTTTTAAGTAAAAGCATTAACAACTAATCCCGCCGGGGCAGACACAAAATACATACAAAGAAAATTCAAAGGAAGATTCGAACAAAATATCTTTTGAGATGCCCTCTATACAATCTCGCTCTATTATGGAAGAAGGAGTGTTAAGGAGTGAAAAAAAATACCCGCCCCGTTATCTTTTTACTGAAAAAAGAAAAAAGGCAATCTCGACTTTGAGACTACCTCTATTCTTAATGCATTTATGTATTAAAAGAAAAATGTTACCTGATTATGTTCGGAACTGGATTATTTGCGCCATTCATATCGTGCATAATAGTCCGGAATTTGCGTGTCTTCATCAATTTCAATGATGGTTTCGTTGAAAACAAATAAAGTCCCGATGTAGCGTCCATCATTACCGTAGGTGTATTCATAAACACCGTTTATTGCACTTTCGTTATTCTGAATGTCAACGGTTTTTTCAAAAGCTTTTGCGTTCTTGCCTTTTGATGATATGATCTTTTGTAGTACATACTCATTTTTGTTGCCATTTTTAAAGTACCATTTACAGAGCAATGCTCCGGTCCCGTTATCGGTCAGCACAATCTTTTCAACTTCGGTTTGAGATGAATACCATACACCAGAAAGAGTAAATTCTGGTATTTCAGGCAAATTACTATTTGCCAAATCAACGCTTCTTGTCTGTTTTTGAGCGTTGATATTTGATGTGATTGCAAGGATTAATAAAAATGTTGCAACCATTAACTTGAAAGTTTTTTTTAATGTGTCCATAGTATAATGATTTATTTATTTTTACCTACTCTGTTATGGGTTTTCGGTTACTCCCGTTAATTGTTCGTATGACTGGTTTAATTTTTTAATACGGCTACAGGCATTTTTGTATCATAAGAGCCATTTAATACCGGATTTTGTTCATAATTGGTATAGGTACTAACTCCGTCCTTAACATATTTATATAACTCTATGATTGTAATGATCTTATCGTTATCTTTATTTGCAAGCCCTTGTAGTCCTTTGATCAGAAAATATGTGAAGACACCGTGCTTTAATTCACTATATTCCCCCGATACTTCAGCTGCTGTACATGACATGAGCCTGGGCATACTCGGTTTTGAATTAATAATTGCCAAATCCAGTGTCGTACTGGCTGTTTTTACACCTTTGTAAATACCTGCATAGCATGCATCTGCTAGACAGATTTTATTTTTTGCACGGCTTGCATTAAATGATGCTTCAATAATAGAATAGTATAATGCTTTTTCATCGCTTGTTACAAAATAACCCTCCTTGCTCCCATGCCCTGAGAAATAAAAATAAATAACATCATTTGACTGTGCTTTTGAAAAAACATTATTCATAGCCTTATTAATATTAACCAACGTAGCATTTTCATTAAGCAATAATTGCATCTGAGAAGAGGGCGTGCCCCCGCCTGCCTCGCTTTTTAAAAAATCATAAACAGTTTTCGCATCCGATGCTGCAAAATGAAGCTGGTTAGCTTCACTTGCGTAATTGGAAATACCAACAATCACGGCATAAATGTTTACCCTGATCGTATTAGTGTTGCTGGTTCCAGAATTTGCGGAAAGTAAATTGGAAAAATTTAAATCCGTACCATTTGCCTGTGATGTATTAGCTCCACTTGTGCCTGATGATGTCATTTGAGTAGGAGGAGTCGTTGTAAAACTTCCATTATAATAATAGCAGTTTGTTGCCCTTGTTGGCTTGGTTTGAGGTGGTGGGGTCGTTGTAAATTTGCCATTATAATAATAGGCGTTTGAAGCCCTAATGGGCTTGGTCGGCGCTTGTCCTTGAGCTTGTATTTGTCTGTTTTGCGAAAACACTGTCACTGATTGCAGGGCAATCAAAGTGATGATTAAAATTTTCATTTTTGTTTTCATAATTTTCATTTTTAATTTGATAAATTTTATTATCTTAATTTTACTTTTACTGCTTTAATAATTGAGATAACCTGTTCTTCAAACATATCGAATTGTAAAAGAGCATTGATAACCTCTTTCTCCGTTTTACCCTGTTCCAGCATGATTTTAGCAAGCTTTTTTGTTGCATTTGCTATCATTTCATAATTGTTTATTAACAGTATCATTTTATTTGGTTTTATTGTTAAACAAAATTACCTTCAACTTGTTCTTATAACAATTACAGTAAATATTCAGTAAATGTTTTTTTTGTCTTTTTCAGATACTTTTTAAAATATACAACAGGCAATCTCAGTTCCCCCAAATTAACCCAGTCGCCATCTCTCACAAGAAAATCATAATATAAAAAGTCCGGTAGGCTGGAATAACTGTAAATTATTTTATTATCCAAATTTAATCCGTAAATTAATATTTGTACGCCATGTTCAATAGGGACTATTTGTTCGAGTTTATGCCTTTGTCCGTTTTGTTTTTTTATCTTCATATGCAATAGAGATTTAACAATTTATTAAACAAAAATAGCCCGCTAATGCAGGCTATCCTATTACAGTAAAATTACAGTAAATTAATGCGCTTGTTCCTCAGGTGTGAAATTTACACTTTGGGTTTTGACACCAATAGGAAAAAAATGAATCATTTATTCTTCAAGATTTTCAATGATTTCGTCAATTGTTTTTTTATGCCGGGTATCACCTATCCACCGGTCAACAATTATAAATTTCATCTTATTAATCGTATCAGGGATATAGCTCTTTTCAATATTAAGGGCCTTAGTTTGTTTTAACACATCGGGTTTCAGTACCTGCTCCTTATATAAATAATGTAATTTAAGCTCTTCATGAATTCTACTCCACACACCGTTGTCTGCAATGTATTGAGTGTTTTCTTCATGCAGGGCAAAATATAAATAAAGAAGAGACCCCAAATCCCCAAGCCATTTTATATGCGTATACGAAGGGATTCCATAGTGATGGTCCTTAAAAACCTCATACGGCGTTTCAGTGTCAATAAGTTTTACGGAATTTCCCATATCGCCAATCTTTTCTCCACACAATGCTTTGTGCAATTTTTTTAACCAGGATTCTTCCTTTTGCCACATCAATAAAGGAGTTTCTTCTGCCCGGGCAATATCCTTATCTGTAATAACCCTTGTCTTTTTCGAAGATTTTAATGCCTTGCTGATAATGGTATGCAAATAAATAATATTATCACATTCCAAACTGGCAAGCCTCTCGCATCCCTCCGGTGATAATACTTTTTCATCTTGATATAAATGTTTGTTGATTTGGTCAAAAATTATCTGGACGAGCAGGCGTTTCTCTTCTGTTTTCTGTAGATTATTGTTTTTTGTAAGATTAAAAAACTTAATCAGGCTGCTATTTAGTACTTCCAATCTTTTATTGCTTAATATAAGCTGATTCTGAAGTTCAAAAATTCTCAAACTTGTGGTAACCATTGCACGAAGGATGTAATAGTTCTTATCTGTTTTATCAATAAACCCGTTAATTTCATACCCCAGGGCAATCTCGTGCGGAAACATAATTGTTTTTCCTGCCTGCCCCGTACATATGATTATTTGAGTAAGTTTGTTTTTCTGATGATGCCGCAGGAAATTGACAACTTCAAATCCGCTTTTGTCGTTTTCCATTACAATATCTAACAAAATAACTGCCGGGCCGGCAACTTTTAACGATGCAATTGTATCTGCTGCATTTGTGAAAAAATGAAGTTTCAAATTTTTGCCATTGTATGTAAAATCATCAAGGGCTAATTCTGTTGATTTTAGTGTGTTTGGGTCATCATCTACCACGTAAACAATCCATGGATCGTTATCCAATACTATTGTTTCTTTTCCCTTTGCAAATTGATACATCTCTTTTTCCATAAACATATATATTTACTTTATCTAATTATCATTGTCAGAACTTTTAATAGGGAAAGTAATTGTAAAAGTCACGCCAAGTGATTCATCGCTTTCGCAGCGAATATTTCCTTCCAGCCCTTGTTCCACAATTCTTTTGACATTGCTTAACCCCATTCCTTTAATGCCCTTCTGAGTTGAAAAATAATCATCAAATATTTTTGGCAAAATGTCTGGGGGTACGGGTCGCCCATTGTTGTTGCAATTAATAATTAGTTCCTCTTCTTTCTTATCAACAAAAATAGATATTTTTTTATCTGGGATCTCATAATGATTAAAACCGTGTTCAATTGCATTGTTTACAAGGTTTAATATTACCTGTGAAATAAATCCCGGATGTGTTGAAATGCATAAGTTCTCAGGGGCTAATATGCTATATGATATTTTTTCTTTTTGTAGTTTATATGAAAGTGTTTGTACACATAACTCCAGGTATTCTTTTAATTGAATAGTTTTTAACTCATTTCTTACCTGATCGGCAGTGATGGTCTGGAAGCTATCTATCCATTCTGCCACCCGGTTCATGTCCGAATAAATAAGTTCGCCTATTTCAAAACTTTTATTTCTGAAACTAATCAAATCTGATTCTGATAATTCTTGCTCTTTTAATTTTAAATCCAGTTTTGTGATTAAAGCGCATAATGTGCTTGAAAACAATTTTGTGCTACCTATAGGTGTTTTCAGGTCATGAGCCAAACCTACTACCATATCGCTTATGAAGGCTTTTTTCTGCGATTCAAACAACTTTGCAGATGATTCTTCCAATTCATCTGTAGTTTGTTGAAGTTTTAAATGCATATCTTTTAAATCAGAATAAGCAGTATGTATTTGCTTGTTCTTTTTTGATAATTTTTTTAAGAAAAATAAAAAAGTAAACAATAATAAAATACAAAGTGTTATGATGCTTAATGCTACAAATAATTTTATCGATAACTTCTTTTTTGCTTTTGTGGTTTCACTAATTATATCGTATTGGTTTTGTATTGAATCTTGCTGTTTGCTTATTATTATTGCGTTATTATTTATAGTATTACATGCTCTTTCTATTTCCTTATCCAATGAAATAAGGCTGTCTTTTTTAAGTGCTATTATGGAATTTGTTGACAATATCCAGGAGTACATTTTATAATACATAAGATAATCAGCACTAACAAAAACATCATTAAAATTTAAATTTTTCTCTTCAGGTAAATATTTAATATTTTTTAAATCAGCCGCTAAGAGTTCTGATTGTTCATCATAATCACCCTCATAGCGGTAACGAAAATTGATTAAATATGCAGGTAGTGTTCTCAATTTTGTGCTACTAATATTAAGAACGGCAAGTGAATACTTTAATTTAATAAATGATTCAGGCAATTCTTCAAAATCATTATTATGTAAATATAAATCTAAAAGCGTTGTTAGTGCTCCAATATTTTCAGGTAATTTTTTTAATTTGTTATACGATAAATTCAAATACCTTAGGTTACAAAGATGTTCAATATTCTCAGGCAATACTTGTATCTCATTAAAACTTAAGTTCAGGAATTCAAGCGACTTTAGTTCAAATAATTGGGGTGATATCTTTTTAATTTTATTGTTCCCCAAACTAAGGTGTTTTAAATTTTTCAGTTTCGACCAATCAAGACCACCTAAGCTTTCATTATCACAGGAGTCAGCTTCAAGCCATAATAGATTGGGAAATTTAATCAACTTCTCTGTTATATTTTTATCTTGATAGTTAGAAATGTTTAATTTAATCATTTGTTCCGGACTAATCTGTTCCAAGTCGCGATAAGTGTGAGCAGGCATATCCATTAACTCATCATATGTTTTGCCTTGCTGTGCGTATAGAGAAACAGATATGCCAACTAAAAACACTGTAAGAAACTTTGTAAAAATTGTGCTAATGTTATTTTTCATATTCGTTTTGTATTTTGGGGTTACCGTTCAAAAAAAATAAGATAATACAAAATAACCTTAAAAAAAAATCCTGATAACTATCAGTAAATTTACGGTAAATTAAATATTCTTGCATTAATATGATTTTTGTTCAAACAATTTAAAATTTTTAATTATGAAAAAAATTATTATTGCAAGCGTGCTGATCATGTTATATATAACATGTGTAAAATCCCAAAATGACATGTCCTTAAATGAGGCAATATCAAAATCCAAAGATTTGACGGATAATAACTGGCCATTAAAGGATTCCTCAATAGCCAGGCAAATAGCAAATACATTTATATATAATTCCGTGCCGGAAAACATTAAGGCTAAATCATTAGATTATCTCAATAAGGCAACACTCATAATTTCTGTATATTCTCCATATTTTAACAATATGAATGGCCTGGTTGATGAAATGAAAACGGGAATAACCGAAAAAGACAGGCAGATTCTGGAGGAAAATATTCAAATTGCCTTCCCTGAACTCCAGGACTTTTCTTTATGGAGTTGTACAAAATTTCTGCTCAAAAACCATTCTAAATTTCCGGTATATTTAGCAAATGAAATCATACTTAAAGTAATCTTTGGTACTCCGGAAAGAAATGGTGATGATGGTTTGTTCAAATGGATCAACTGTAATGTTTTAGAAGATAAATGCTTTGAAGCTATTGCGCCCATGTTTGATTATTATTTATTAGAATATGCTCCAAAAACCATTGTTTACGATAAAAAATCAATTAAATTCGATGATTTATGTGGGGCCTATGGATGTTACGAAGAATTTTTGAACAATTGTAAACTGGCAATAACAAAAGGTTATGTCTTCCCTGAAATTGATAAAATTAATTGCAAACCAAAATAAATGAAAAAAACACACAAAACCGCCAGGCTTGTCTATCAAAGCATTTTCATGGTTGTGATTAGCATAAATATTGCCTGTTCACACCATAAAAGCGAAAATATTGATGCCCATTGCAATGGTCAAACAGCAACCGAAAGGTCATCTATAAATAAAGATTCTGCGATTGACAAAATCCTTCTTGTTGGTTTCAGTGATGATAGCATTCAAAAAAATAAAGAAATAAGCATGCTTTTAGAATATATGGAAAAAAAAGAATTGGATTTAAAATACAGAAAAACAATGCTCATTAGTCTTGAATCAATGGAAGTATGCATGAATTCATCACAAAAACTCAGATTTGTAAAATTAAGGGATTCCAAAACAACAAATGTGTGTTACGTTAATCAATCCGGTGGCGAATTTGATACGGTTACTTTTAATAAGAATCTGAAATTATATTTAAGGTCGAATCATTATAAGGTTTATGATGATTTAAGTACTGAGCAGCTTGCAGCAAAATGCAATGAAATTTTTACTGATAAAGTTAACGCAAGATATGCATCAGGCGTTCCGGCAAACCAGGTTTTAACAGCTGATGATTTAAACTATTTGGCCGGGTCAAGTGGCTTTTTGGAATATTGCTATGAAAAAATCATTTCAATAAATGACAGTACAAAGAAATTAGCCTGGGTTAAAAGCTTAAGCATTATAAATGAAATGATAAATGCCGTACCGGTTGTTTTGTGGAATGATAAAAAAGTAAAAGTGAAGCGGGCTTCGCAATATTACCTTAATTCAAAATACAATGAATTAATTGAGAATTATAAATAATTTCCTTATGACAACGATAAATTAGTGTATGTCCATAAAGTCGGAGTTTGAACCAGTATGTTCGAATTCGAGGCTTTCGAAGTTTTGAAAATCAAGGAGTTTGCTTTTGCAAATGACTGTTTTTAAAACGAGAATAACGATGAAGTCGGACATGATGGACAAACTCTAATTAATAAACAAAAACATGAATAGTACAAGAAAACAATTAATCACAATTATTATTGCAGTTATAGCCCCTTTAGGTGCTTTTAGCTCTTGTTCAAACAACAATGTCAAGCCCTATGATGGTTCGGGCGACACAACAAAAATAGAAATAATTAAGAAAATACTAGCGGATAGCATCCACGACTTTACTGATTATGAGGTATTATTTTCAGGTACAGATCCTCTGGTGATGGAAGCAGTAAATGTTTTCAAATCAGACACCTCTGAAGTTAATGCTAAAAGATTATTAGTATTAGAAAAGTTATATCGTTCTGCTGAGGAAATGTCGAACAGGCTTTTGCTAACAAAGGAGGCAAAAACACAGGCCGATTCAATTATCAGTTGGCCTATTTTCAGGTGGGGGTCTGAACCACATAAAAAATGGCGCAATGCAATATCGGAAGCGGCAAAAAAGATTTACTAAATTGTATTGTTCAGAATTTCAAATTTAAAAACCTTCTGCCAATGAGTTTAATTTTTTTAAGCAAAATAAAAAGTCAGACCGCTGCGATTTTAAAAGCGCATGAAGTAATTGAAGATGCTGAGGCAGGTCAGATTGATTATAGTAAAGCTAATAACCTCAACTTTTGGAGTCATAAGGGCTTGTGTTTTAAGCTTAATTATAACAAATTTTCTACCGGCCTTATGTTTTTTGAAATTTTAGGTAAAGAAGAATTATTCGACAATGAACCATCTGATGCACCTTTAATTATAGATGGCAGCCATAATGAGACCAATAAAATTGTAAGTGATATTTTTTATAATGATTACCGCATAGAATTAAGCTATGATAATGGTAAAAACTTCATTAGAAAAACTTATGTGGACAAAACTAAATCACAAGCTGTGCAATGCGATTACAATGTATTAATTAATCCAATTTCCGGATATTTATTAAATTTTCAATTGACCTTATCTGGCGCATACAATGACCCTCAAGGGGAAAATAAAAGAATTGAATATCACAACTCCATTTTTTTTATGTCCGAGCCGCATCCTTCTGATAATACAATAATTGATTATCAAACACTTTTTGTCGTTGAAAAGAACTGCTCATTGATGACGATATATAATCCGATAAAAAAAGAACCCTTCCCGATGGACAAACGAAACACGTATGTTTTTAGATTTAACAAAAACTGGGTATTTGAAGAAGCATATAAGTTGTTTATGAATAAAGATCAAAAATGCTGGTCTGCCTCCATGGATGCGGAAGAAATAAAAAGTATTTTCATCCCGGGCTTTGGTTTTGATCCTTTCAATACAACTTTCAATTTCAATTCAAGCATGGAAAATATTATGAAAGGTGTTGATGACAGTGAAAATATTGACCTGAAAAAATGTATTATAAAAAATTACCATTGATTTTCGATTTAAAAGAATATAATGACTGTTCCTTAAAATTGTATTCCAAAGCTTGCCAGCTTTCTAAAGCATTAAATTGTCTTTGCAAGATAATTCATGTTGGAACTGCATGGTGCATTTGAATAGATAAAATAAAAATATATATGAGTACAACTAATGAGCAAAAAGCAGATGATCTGCTAAACAACATGGAAAGTAACAAAAAGATGGAGAAGGATATTCATGAACTCATTTTAAAATATCCTGAGGTATACACAAAAGAAGCGGTAAAGGGACTTATAACAAAAGCTATAAACGCCAGAACAATTATGACCTCAAGGGATTATCTATCAAAAGCGGGAATAATAATTAATCATGCCGGATGGAGAGATGAAGATGAAATTATTACTTTATTTAATGATGCAATAGCCGAGATCAGCATAACTCCACAACGACTGATGTTACTAAGGACAAAACTATTATACCAGAGTAATAAAATGGCTGACAACAGTCCTCTTTATGAAAAAAATTATTACAAACTACTCATGACTGAGGCAGATCATTTGAAAGAAATCGTTGATATTTTTAAATTGTCCGTAATTTCATTAGATTCGTTAAAAGTAATGATGAATATAAATTTAGATAGATTGAATGATAGCTATATTTCATTGCCATTATATGGAACTTTTGCTTTGAATTTTGAAGATAGTCTTTTATATAATGCAAATAGACTAAGGAGAAAGGAATTTATTGATAATGCAAGGGTGGCGTATGGCTTAAAAGCAGAAAAATGCGATGATAATTTACTGAAAGGATATATGCTTGATCTGGTAAAAAAGATGGATGAAATTGAAATCGAATGTGAGGATGTTTTGAAATTATTCAGAGTATTACTGTTATGCAATAATGATTTTATTGATTACGGTGGTGTCAAACCTATTAGAAATTTTTTTTCAGAGAATTCAGAAATGGCATTATTTTTAATTGGCGAATATCCCCGGATTGATTTTAATTTAAGCAAACTGACTCCAGAGGATTTTATGAATTATGAGAATGAAGAAAAAATTATTTCTTTAAGTAAGGGCCTTGAATTATTAAAATATATTCAAGGATTAAAAAATGATAAAGAGGCGGTTTTAGTTGCTATTAATAAAGATGTCAAAGCATTGAAACATACCGCTGATGTGTTAAAAGATGATAAAGAGTTTATTTTGGAAGCAGTTAAACATGATGGGAGGGCGTTAGAATTTGTATCTGAAGAATTAAGAGCAGATAAGAAATTAGTTCGGCAGGCGGTAAGTAATTATGGAGGGGCATTGCAATATGCCTCTGAAGAATTAAAAGCAGACAAAGAATTGGTTTTGACGGCGGTTAATAATAATGGATGGGCATTGCAATTTGCATCTAAAGAATTCAAAAATAATAAAGAAGTGGTATTGAAGGCAGTTGAACAAGAAGGAGATGCTTTGCAATTTGCAACTGATTTATTTAAAGCGGACAAAGATATCGTTTTAACTGCTGTAATCTCTAATGGTAAAGCTATACGATTTGCTGCAGATTTACTCAAAAATGATAAAGATGTGGTTTTAACTGCTATTATTAAAGATGTCGAAGCGTTGAAATATGCCGCTGAAGTGTTAAAAGCAGACAAAGAATTTGTTTTGGAGGCGGTTAAACAGAGTGGCGATGCATTGGAATACGCCTCCGAAGAATTAAAAGCAGACAAAGAATTTGTTTTGGAGGTGGTTAAACAAAATGGCTTAGCACTTAAAGGTGCCACTGAAGAATTAAAAGAAGATAAAGAAGTTGTTCTGGTAGCTGTAAAAAATTCCGGTTGTGCTTTAAAATATGCCTCTGATAAATTTAAAGCAGACAAAGAAGTGGTTTTGGAGGCTGTCAATCAAAATTTTTATGCATTGGAATATGCTTCCCCGGAACTCAAAAATGAAAAAGAATTTGCATTAATAGCAATTATTAATAATGACTCTGATATTCATGAAGATGAAACCTTATTGCAAGATGTTTCCGAAGAACTAAAAAATGATATTGACGTTGTTCTTGCAGCGATTAGAAAAGACGGAAGAAACCTGAAATTTGCCTCTGAAGAATTAAAAGCAAACAAAGATGTTATTTTGGCAGCGGTTAATCAAAATGGAATGGCATTGGAATATGCCCCCGATAAATATAAAGCAGACAAAGAAGTGGTTTGGGAGGCGGTTAGTAACATTGGATGGGCATTAGAATTTACTTCTGAAGAATTAAGAGCAGATAAGAAATTAGTTCGGCAGGCGGTAAGTAATTATGGTATGGCATTGCAATATGCCTCTGAAGAATTAAAAGCAGACAAAGAATTGGTCTCAGCGGCAGTTAAAAATGCTGGCTGGGCATTGCAATTTGCTTCTGAAGAGTTAAAAGAAGACAAAGTTGTGGTTTTATTGGCAGTTATAGAAAATGTAACGGCATTGAAATTCTTATCTGAAAAACTAAAAAATGATAAAGAGTTCGTTTTGACGGTGGTTAAAAAATATTGGGAAGCCTTGCAATATGCTTCCCCTGAACTCAAAAATGACAAAGAAATTGTATTTACGGCGGTAAATAAAAATTTCAAAGCATTAGAATTCGCATCAAAAGAACTAAAAAATGATAAAGAGTTTGTTTTGACGACAGTTGAACAAAAATGGGAAGCATTACAATACGCTTCTCAGGAACTCAAAAATGATATTGAAATAGTATTTGCAGCGGTTAAACAAAATGGGTGTTCATTGGGATATGCCTCTGATAAATATAAAGCAGACAAAGAAATGGTTTTGACGGCGATTAGAAATAATGGAGGGGCATTGCAATATGCCGCTGATGAATTAAAAGCAGATAAAGAAGTTGTATGTGTCGCTGTTTGTAACTATGGCTATGCATTGGCATATGCCTCTGAAAAATTAAAAGCGGACAAAGAAGTGGTTTTAGCTGCTGTTAGAAAAGATGGATGGGCATTTCAATTTGCTTCTGAAGAGTTAAAAGAAGACAAAGAAGTGGTTTTGGCGGCGGTTAAACAAAAAGGCTATGTATTGCAATCTGCCTCTTGGATTCAAAAGGCAGACAAAGATGTGGTTATGGCAGCGGTTAATCAAGATGGCGGAGCATTGGATTATGCCTCTGAAGAATTAAAAGCAGACAAAGAAGTGGTTTTGGAGGCGGTTAATCAAAATGGCTATGCATTGCAATATGCCTCTGAAGAATTAAAAGCAGATAAAGAAGTGGTTTGGACAGCAGTCAGAAAGTATGGTGGTGCATTGGATTTTGTCTCTGAAGAATTTATAACAAACAAAGAATTGGTTTGGACAGCTGTTAGAAATTATGGTACAGCAATTATTTGTGCCTCTGAAGAATTTCAAACGGACAAAGAACTTATTATAACAGCAATTAATAATTGGGACCCTTATGGCTCTGATAACATATTGAAACATATTTCTGAAGAACTTAAAAATGACAAAGACGTTGTTCTTGCTGCAGTAAGATATGATGGAAGAAACTTGATGTTTGCCTCTGAAGAATTAAAAGCGGACAAAGAAGTAGTTTTAGCGGCGGTTAATCAACATTACTGGATATCACAATTTGTATCTGATGATTTTAAAGCAGACAAAGATGTATTTTTGGCAGCAGTTAAACAAAATGGTGGGGCATTGGCATATGCCTCTGAAGAATTAAAGGCAGATAAAGAAATAGTCTTGACGGCGGTTAAACAAGATGGTGCGGCATTGGAATTTGCCTCTGACGAGTTAAGGGCAGACAAAGAAGTAGTATTAGCGGCTGTTAGTATTTATAACAAGGCATTGAAATATGTAAGTTCTGCGCTTATAACTGACAAGGATTTTATTGAGGAAGTTAAAAAAAGAATAATAGCAGACTAAGCCCTGAAGAGAGGAAAAAATGATCTTTCAACGGTTTTATATTTACAAAATAAATCACAAGTTTTGCAATGCGATAACAATATCTTAATTAAAAAAACTATGAAAACAAACATCACCCGGCATTTTTTGAAGTTTATTAGAATCATCTTTCCCCTTGTTTTTCTAATGGGGGTTATTGTTTTGTCGTGCGGGAGGCATAAGAACCTGGACCCGAAATCGACTATTGACAGCACGCTGCAGGCAGCCACTGAACAAAAATTAAAAGAATACATGATGATGTGTGATGCTGATTGGGCATGTGTTGTATTGATGCAAGCCGACAGCGGACAAATAAGAGCCCTGGTTAACCTCAGCAGGGATACCGCTGCAAATAGTTATTCGGGGGCTTACAATTATGCTGTTACTGAACTTATAGAACCAGGACAATTGTTTACCCTTGCAACAATAATGGCCTGTTTGGAAGATAAGGTTATTAGTCTCAAAGACTCAATAAATATTGAAAAAGGAACGGAAATTTTTGATGGAAAAACTGTTGCTGACGCACAAAATCTTGAAAAAAACTTTCTAACTGTGCAGGACGCATTCATAGTATCATCTAATATAGCATTTGCGCGCATCGTGAATGCATATTATAAAAATAACCCGGGTAAATTTATAGATCGTCTTAAATCGTTCAGGCTTGATAAATCATTGGGTATAGATGATTTAAATGAACCAGTACCTTATCTGCCTGACGTTAACTCTTCGTCCTAGTCTCCATCCTCACTGATAACGTTATCTTTTGGTTATGGGATAAAATTAACACCGCTTCAAATTCTTGCGTTTTACAATGCGGTGATTAACGATGGAAAATTGATAAAACCGGTATTATCACAATGTGATTCAACTACTGTTCCGTATGTTCTTAAAGAAAGAATTTGTTCTCCTGATGTTCTGACTGAAGCAAAAAATTTGCTTGAATCAACCGCCGATAAAGTTCCCATGAGGCAGACCAGCATTCCGGGCACAACTGTTGCCGGTAAAGGTGCTATTGTGAGAAGTTACGCGGATAAAAACAATCATTCGGTTTTTATGCAATGTATCGGCCATTTTCCCGCAGAAAACCCCAAATACTCATGTGTGGTTGTTATTCATGCTAATCGTAATGATATCGGTAAATTAGCTTTGCCTATGCTAAAGAGAATAATGGAATTTGTGGAATGTGGGTATGATAAATAGTTTTTGGTTAAGTAAATAAACCAAAAATTATAAATGTAAAATTGTTTTGATTACGTTTAAAGATGGAAAATATTGATTAATAATGAACCACAATAGTTTTTTGTTGTAGTATACGTATATTTAAAATTTATTATTATGGAAAGAATTTCAACTGTTAAAGAATAAAAGCATTATTACTTTATTATTATTCTTCATAATGGCCTCATTTGTTTATGGACAAAATGCTGGCTATTCGTATAAAACCATCATTGATAATGAATGTATGTCTGTTTATGTTAAATGTGATTATTATTGGTCTGATCCTATAAATCATACTGGAATTAATACCGTGGCAAATGTTTATGTAAAAAATATGTGCTCCAAAAAAATTAAAGTCTGGTGGCATCTTTATTATAGCGGTTGTGAAAGTAGAAATAGTATTTCTACCGGAAATCCAATTGAAGGAAATGGCCAACTTCATTTTGATATGTCATGGGAATGGCGAAATAGTGGAGTTGACCCTTCTTGCCCAATAAATAAAATGTTCCATTATTTTTTTCTGAGTTTGACACTTCAGAAGCCTATCTTGCTGAATACATCACCTTTAACAAATCCGTTTTCGCACTACACCCATTGGCCTACCCCTTCCCCCTTTGACAGCGAAAATCCAAAAATAACAGAAATGTTCGCGGCATAGCAAAAGCCCTTTGTGCTTCCTCCCTGTTATCCTTTGAGCTTTGTGGTTAATAAAAGGTACTGAACCTCAAAGGAACTTCTAAAAAACTTTTTCATTTCCGGGATTTGCATTCGATATGAATACTTACCGGCTTCCTGAAATCTTAAAACTAAGCTTAAAAGCAATGTTTTTCCATGGATTTTCATAGGCATAACAGCCATAACGGTAAAAACCGCCCGCACCCAGTTTCAGATAGGCCAGATTGAATAACTTGAGCCGAACGAGATTATCAAGTATTAACCCCGATTCAAAATACCATTCGCCGGGTACCTGAAAATCTATGCCGGTATGTGAGTTTTTATCAGACAGCCCGCCGTATAATATGCTTTGGCAAATACTCAGCTCTGGCCTGAACTTTTTGGCTCTGAACAGGTAACTGCCAAAAGAATGTCTGAAATGTAATGCGGCATACTTGTCAAACAAAAATTCATCAATACGCATGGTCTGAAACGTGTTCCTGAAATAAAAAATAAAACTCGAACTATACGAGCCTTTGCCTTTGAATAGTTTCATGTAGGGCGACTTACCCCATAAATATCCCGTTTCAAGAAAAAGACTGGTTTTGCCCAAATGTTTTATCATAAAATCCTTTTCAATGGCAATTTCCAGCTTGTCATAGTTGTACATTCCGCCTAAAACGCCATTGAATCCGTGAATATATGTCATATAAAGTACAGGATAATTTGTGCCAAGCGTATAACGCTTATTGAATGCATCAATCAGTTTTTCATCATAGGCATAACGTATGCCCAGGCTCAGCTCGGTGAATTTATATTGATTCCCGGCAACGGTATCGGTGGCAAAAGGCAGATAAAAATACGGGTATTCCGGCGTCCGGTTTTCGTGCAGGCCGCGAATCTCAACCTGTGCGTAACGCAACGCTCTGAATTTAAAGTAAGCATCAATTCGTTCAACGAAATCTGTCCGGTCAACCAGGTACTCATTCCAATATGAAAAATTATTATATTCATAAAGTTGTGTCCTGCCCGGTGTTTCGAGGTCTTTCATATATCCGGCGCCTAAAAAGACTTCATGTTTTTTGGAAATCGTGAATTCCAGATGGCCGCCATACTTAAATCGTTTATCCCAGAAGCCATAACCTGCGTATCCTCCGACGGAAAACCATTTACATAATTTTTCGTTGGTCCGTAATCCCAATCCAACCCGAACTCCTTCTATGTTATTGTAATTGAACAGATACGAAAGCGAAAAATCAAAAATGCTCAGGGGAATATAGCCCTCCAGGATTTTTTCGGCGAGATCAGGAATATAATCGAATTTCTTCTTTTTCCCCAGTGAATCCATCTTTTCATAAGTCGTCAGCTCTTTTGTCGTCAGTGTATCCTGACGATGAGCCGTCCAGTAGTTCTCATCTTTCTTCCCCGCGCCTTCTTCAAAAATAATATTACTCGGCCCGAAATCTTTGTTTCTGTTCTCTGAACTAAAATCAATCCCGGATATATAACTCCTGCCCCTCATTACAACACCTACTTTTTCGGAGGGATAGTTCGGCAACAACCAGTCATAGTTCAACTGAACCGGAAACCAGTATTTGTCGCCGGTAAAACAATACATCTGCTGAATTTTTATCGACCACAACCCCTCTTCGGCAGGCTGCGCAATTACATTTTGTATGGCATATCTGTTCGAATTAATGGACAATACTCCTTTCAGCCCGTTAAAACTTTTTCCTTTCATCGGCTTGAAAGAAATGACAAAAACGCTGTCGTTATTGACATATAGCGTGTCTTCGATCAAAAAACTGTATCTGCCAATGCTTCCTTTACTTATTGGATTTAAATAATCTTTTACATCTGTAAGCGAGATAGAGATAAAGTCAGTGTAAAAAGAAAAGGGCTGCACATCGGTGGCCAGAGAGGTGAAATTGGGATTGGAAAAACCCGAAACCCTTGTTCCGAGAACTTTTTCCTGGCTTTTTCCGTTCAGGAATATACGCTCAGAAAAAGACTCCATCATCATGATATACTGCTCTGCTGCCTGCCGGTTCAGGCGACGGAACGTGCTGTCGTCCTTCAGTTTTGATTCGGGATCCGAACTGATATCGTACTTGGTCTTATCCAGGTACCATTCCGCAGTGACTTTGTTGTAACAATTATAACGGAACGAAGGGATGTTCTCCGGATCATTAAGTTCTTTGTTCTCCTGAACTTTACGGATAATGGCATGGGCCGGATTTTCACCGGGATAGATCACTACGCCGCTTAATTCAATGTTTTTACGTACCAGGCACACCCGCATCATTTTTTGCGATAATACCGCGCTTAAATGCCTGGTATGATACCCGACAAATGTAAATGTAAGCGATTGTATCGGCGTTGAAGAGCGGATATAAAAATTACCGTCAATGTCGGTAGATCCGCCATAATCGTTATCGTTTACCACAATATTCACAAAGGCAAGCGGCGAACCTGTAACCGAATCCGTGACTTTTCCCGACACCACATGCTGGGCCAATAAATGCTGCGGCATAATGAATACAAGGAAAGCCAATATGAAAATACGGTTTTTCATGGGGCAAAGTAAACAAGAAATCCTGAAAATATTATATTAAACGTGTTTATTGTTAAAATAACATATGATGACTTTTATTTTTGAAAAAAAACATACATTTGAATTGGATAAATTTTTTGGTTGCACCAGCATTCATATTATGGCAGAACACAACGACCTGGGCAAAGAAGGCGAAAATATTGTGGTACGTTTCCTCACGGATAAAGGCTTCCGCATCCTCGACCGGAACTGGCATTACGGAAAAGATGAACTGGATATTGTTGCAGAAACCGATACCCACCTCGTTTTCGTTGAAGTAAAAACCAGAAGCAACATCATTTACGGGGAACCCGAAGAAGCCGTCACCAAAAAGAAACAACGCTTTCTGATCCGCGCGGCAAATGCCTATATCGAAAAAAATAATTGCACCAAAGAAGCCCGCTTTGACATAATTTCCGTAATTTTGCCGTCGCATCCATTGCATATCAACCACATTGAAGATGCATTTTATCCAACTCTTTGAAAAACCTGAACTATGAAAAATTCCGGCAGTTCCCCAACCCATAAAAAGTCATTACCCAGGAAAAGCCGGAATCCCCGGGATAAAAAACCCTTTTCCCGGAAACCTGATGACCAGCCTTTAGAGAAAAGTTTTTCTAAAAAAACTGCAACAAAAAAACCATTAAAAAAAACGATGGATAGTGTTGCTGACAGACCGGTAAAGCGAAGTTACGTCCGCAAACAAGCCGGCGATGATAAAAAACCTTATTCCGGTAAGCCCTACCCTTCGCGCGAAAGAAAATACGACGACCGCAATAAACATTCGGATAAGGGGGAGTACAAAAACAGAGGGAAAAAACCTTACGAAAAAAAACAGGATGACGGTA
>DAOORA010000003.1:28096-33637 GCA_035389045.1 Bacteroidales bacterium
AAAAAACAGGATGACGGTATAGACAGGCCGGTAGAACGTTACGTCCGCAAACAAGCCGGTGATGATAAAAAACCTTATTCCGGTAAGCCCTACCCTTCGCGCGAAAGAAAATACGACGACCGCAACAAACATGCTGATAAAGGGGATTACAAAAACAGAGGAAAAAAAACCTACGAAAAAAAACAGGATGACGGTATAGACAGGCCGGTAAAACGCTATGTCCGCAAACAAGCCGGTGATGATAAAAAACCTTATGCCGATAAACCCTACCCTTCGCGCGAAAGAAAATACGACGACCGCAATAAACATTCGGATAAAGGGGAGTACAAAAACAGAGGGAAAAAACCTTACGAAAAAAAACAGGATCGTGATAAGGACAGGCCGGTTGAACGTTACGTCCGAAAAAAAATAAATGAAAACGACAGATCTTTTCCAAACAATAAAAATAGTTCAGGTGAAGAGCTAAAAGACAAAAAAAGTTTTTCGAAAAATAAAAGAGCGCGCCTGACCGAACCAAAAACATATATCGGGAGAAAACGTGAATATCACGAGACCGAAATTTATATAAAGGATAACACTTACGAAAAACGCCCTTCGTTCCGCAACTTTTCAGATGCAAAAGGAATACGCCTGAATAAATTTATCGCTAATGCCGGCATTTGTTCTCGCCGGGAGGCCGATACGCTTATCGAGACGGGAGTTATCACCATCAATGGGAAAATTGTTACCCAGCTTGGTACCAAGGTGATGCCCGGCGATGTGGTTAAATTCAACGATCAGGTATTAAGCGGCGAACAGCACCAGTACCTCTTACTTAATAAGCCCAAAGGATATATCACCACTACCGACGACCCGCAGGAGCGCAAAACCGTGATGGAGATCATTAAACACGCCTGCAAAGAAAGAATATATCCCGTAGGCCGCCTCGACAAAAATACCTGCGGGCTTTTACTGTTCACCAACGATGGCGAACTAGCCAAAAAGCTTACTCATCCCAGCCATAAAGTGGAAAAGGTTTATAAAGCCGAACTCGACAAAGCCCTCGCTAAAGCCGACCTGGAAAAAATCATAGATGGTATCGAACTTGAAGATGGCCTCATAAAAGTGGATGCCATCGCTTATGGCGAGACTAAAAAGGAAATAGGCATCGAACTCCACTCGGGCAAAAATCGCATCGTACGGCGCATATTTGAGAGCCTGGGGTATGAGGTGGAAAAACTTGACAGGGTGGTTTTTGCCGGACTGACCAAAAAAGACCTTCCGCGTGGAAAATACCGGTTCTTAAGCCAGGAAGAAATAAACATACTGCGAAGGATCAGATAGCCCTCCCCTCCCACCTGCATATTCGTTTTTCTGTTTTAACTTTTATATTTAATATTTTTTTATTATGTAAAAATATTTTTTTTATATACTTTTGCGCTTTAAACATCACCGAAAACTTATGATCAATAAAATCCACCGTTACAAAGAAAAAACCTTTCCTTTTGTGTGCATTGTTTTTGTCCTTTTAACGTCATGTAAAAAAGACAATAATGATGATAATGGAAATACAACTCCCGACCAGACTCATTTTTCCGTTCAATGGAATAACAGATTCAATTTCTGGTTAAACAATGATGCCTGTCTTCATAATCTTGCGGCTACTGCAGATGGTGGCGCCGTTTTGTTTTTTCCCTGGTTCACCGATGATAATGATGGCACCTGCCTGATGAAAATCTCATCTGCCGGCGTAACAGAATTTCAGCAGGTTTACCCCGTTACAGATTTTGGTTGTGCTTATGCCTCAGTGTTACCGGTTTCCGGTAACGGATACCTGCTGTATGGACATTACGCCTTTCCCGTTTTCGGAAAAACAGATGCCGCAGGAAATATTCTTTGGAAAAAAGAGATGAATTTTCATAATCTGTTACGCATAAACTGTATCACCGAAAAACCTGACGGCGGTTTTTTGGCTCTTGCCACAACATTTTCAAGTATTTACATTATTGATATGAATGCTGCCGGTGATACCAACCGTTGTATTCTACTCAGGGACACGCTTGCCAATGCCGAAGGTGTACAAATTGAATATAATCATTCAAAAGAGATTATTGTCACTTATTCAGGCAAAACAGACAACAGGTATGCAGGCTTTGTCACAGCCCTGGATTCCAATTTTAATGAAAAATGGGCACATACTTTTAATTCCTCCGATGGTCATATTTTTCTGAACGCCTTTTGCATCAATAATGACAATTCAATGGTCGCGGCGGGTTCGTACTCGTTGATTGGCTCTCTAATTCACGATACCTATATTGCAGGCATTTCACCGGACGGTTTGATAACTTTTACAAAAAACATCAACAATGAGGCGCATGCCGATATGGTTCTGGATATTGAACCGGCGCCTTCGGGTGGGTATTATGTTGTAGCATACCACGACCCGATGATTACCAAAATAAACACAAACGGAGAGGCATTATGGCGGGAATCACTCGACCCGTCGAACCAGCTGGGACCGTCGGGAAATACCATAAAAGCCACAGGCAATAGTGTATATTTTTTGGGTAATACTATCGATTTTACCTCTCTCAATATGAATCCTGTCCTGATTAAGTTTACAGAGCCCTGAAAACCACATCGGAAATCCGCTAATAATGTGTTCCTGTAAATCAGGTTTTTTCACTTTTCTGTTTCCGCTGGCCGGCCTTTTTGACGATAAAAACAAAAATTACTGCCGTAAAAAACGAAAACATAGCATATACCACTGCGGGTTTTTCCATTGCCGCACTGTTTAAGATCGTGCCGGAAATAAGCAGCGCCAATGCTGTGTTGTGCAATCCCACCTCTATTGAAATCGTATACTGATCCTTAAACGCCAGTTTCAGTTTCCGGGCCACATAAAAGCCCAGCGACATAGCCCCGAAATTAAGTAACAGCAGATAAGGCAGCAATTCTGTGGTTTCGTCAAAAGTAATACCGGTGCCGCCATATTCTTTATCAAAAAATATTTTTATTGTGAAAACAAAACCCAGCATCAGGGTAAGAATAATTTTTACCGGTTTTTCGAGCTTCACAGCCCGGTCACCGGTTTTTCTTCTTAAATAAACCCCTGCTCCTGCCGGAATAATAGTAATCATGAAAATCTGTACTATCGTTTCCCAAAAAGGAAGATGTATTTCCCTGTCAACACCCATAAAAACATAAAGCGCCAGGTTGGCTAACAAGGGGATGCTGATCAAAGTAATAAAACTGTTGAGCGTGGTCATGGATATTGCCAATGCTACATTACCCCTGAAAAGATGAGTGATCAGGTTAGAAGATGCACCGCTGGCACATAAGGAAATTATTACAATGCCAACACGGACTTCGCTGGATAATCCCGAAATAAATGCAATAACAAACGCTACAACAGGAACCAGAAAAAGCTGGACACTCAGCGCTGTTATAAGTGGCCGGGGACGGACAAACAGATTTCTAAAATCATTTATGGTCAACGATAATCCTATGCCCAGCATAATAAGCGCCAGCACAATGTTTATGATAATATCTACATAATTATAATCTAAAAACATATGACGGCATCAAAGGTATAAAATCAAAACAAGCCTGCAAGGTATATTTATTTATATTTGCCATATCGTATTCTAAAGTATTGCACAAAATGTCCAAAAACCTTACCCGTAAAAAATCCGGCACCCCTGATTCGACCGAAGAGCTTATACTCCGTGCTTTCTTCAAAAATCCTTACGCAGGTCTGAATTACAAGCAGATTTCCAATGCTACCGGTATCAAAGACAAAACCCTTAAAGAACTGATACGCCGAAAGCTTGAAATTTTGCTGAAAAACAAAAGCCTGGTTGAAGAAAAAAGAGGCAAATACAAGCTGAACCCGGAAAAACATCCTTCATTTTTCCCCAGCAAAACCTATGTTTCCGGTACCGTGGATATGAAACAGACCGGCAAAGCATATATCATCTGTGATGAACCGGGTCCGGATATTTTTATCGCCCCATACAACACCAACAGGGCGCTGAACGGCGATAAAGTCAGGGTGTTGCTCCTGCCCGGACGGCAGGGTAAAAAACCCGAAGGCCAGGTGGTGGAAATAGTAAAAAGGGCTAAAGAGCAATTTGTCGGTACGCTCCAGGTGACCCGCTATTACTCTTTTTTGGTTCCCGACAATCAAAGTATTCCTGTTGACATTTATATACCAAACGATAAAATCAAAGGGGCACAAAACGGCGACAAGGTGGTGGTGAAAATTGCTGACTGGCCCGAAAATTCTAAAAATCCGTTTGGCGAAGTGGTTCAGGTGATCGGAAAACCCGGCGATAATAATGTCGAAATGCAATCCATCATCGCTGAGTTTGGATTTCCCCTTTCGTTTCCGGAACAGGTGGAACGTGATGCCGCTAATATTAACATTAAAATAAGTCCGGATGAAATAAAAAAACGCCGTGACTTTCGTGAAGTCTTTACCATCACTATTGATCCTGAGGATGCCAAAGATTTTGACGATGCGGTTTCCCTTTGTAAATTAACATCCGGCAACTGGGAAGTGGGTGTTCACATTGCTGATGTTTCCTACTATGTAAAAGAAAATTCAATCATTGATGAAGAGGCTTACGAACGCGGAACCTCTATTTATTTAGCCGACCGCGTGGTTCCCATGTTACCTGAAGTGCTGTCAAATAATGTTTGCTCATTAAGGCCTAAAGAAGATAAACTTTGTTTCTCAGCCGTTTTTGAAATGACAGATAAGGCTGAAATTGTCAGTCAATGGTTCGGAAAAACCATCATAAACTCTAATTACCGTTTTAATTATGATGAAGTACAGTCCACAATTGTAAACAAACAAGGCCTTTTTGCCGAAGAAATTCTTACGCTGAACCAACTCGCAGGAATACTGAGAGAAAAACGATTTCAGAGCGGTTCCTTTGATTTTGACACTGAAGAAGTACGTTTCAGGTACGATGAAAAAGGCAAACCCATAGAAGTTTATATAAAACAACAAACGGAAGCCAATAAACTCATAGAAGACTTTATGCTTCTGGCCAACCGTAGTGTGGCGGAGTTAATAGGAAAAACGCAAAATAATAAACCTGCTAAAACTTTTGTTTACCGTATTCACGACAGGCCCCTGCCCGAAAAACTTGAAACTTTCACAAAATTTGTGGCAAAATTAGGCTACAAAATCAACAATAAAAGTACCAAAACCCTTGCAGATTCGTATAATGCACTGTTTACAAGTGTAAAAGGCAAGGGTGAAGAAAATATGATAAACAACCTGGCTATACGAACCATGGCTAAAGCCGTTTACTCAACCGAAAATATAGGCCATTACGGGCTGTCATTCCGGTATTATACTCATTTTACATCTCCCATCCGGCGTTACCCCGATCTGATGGTACACAGGCTGCTGTCGCGATATATGGCCGATAAATCATCTGTGGATAAAAATGAATTTGAAGACAAATGTAAACATTCGTCTGATATGGAAAAACTGGCAACCGATGCCGAACGGGCCTCAATAAAATATAAACAGGCCGAATATATGGC
>DAOORA010000003.1:33737-128381 GCA_035389045.1 Bacteroidales bacterium
TGGCAACCGATGCCGAACGGGCCTCAATAAAATATAAACAGGCCGAATATATGGCAGATAAGGTGGGACAAATATTCGACGGTCATATCAGCGGTGTGAGCAAATGGGGCATCTATGTAGAGATCATCGAAAATAAATGCGAAGGTATGGTTTCCATCCGCGATATGGGCGACGACGTTTATTTTATTGATGAAGAAAATTATACGGTCATTGGAAGGTATAGCAGCAAAAAATACCGTCTCGGCGACAAGGTAAAAATCAAAGTGAAAAAAATACTGTTATCCAGAAAACAGATTGACTTTCTGTTTGTATAATACCATTATCGGCTTACAGTCATAGCATAAACACTGTCGCATGATCACAAGACATATCTGTTCACACGGTACTGGTGTGCGGAAATTATTAAAGGCCAAAAGTAAATAAGACAGCTCTTACAGCATATTCAGCCGGCTGTAAAGATCTTTGCGGTAAAAATTGCCCACAGGCAGTTCTTTCATCGAGTTTTCAACGATCAGGCTGGTATATTTGATCGAAAATATTTTATCCATGCGCACGATGAAAGACTTGTGTATTCTTACGAAATCCCGTTCAGGTAAGAATTTCTGTATTTCTTTCATGTTGATTCGTACGGTATAATTTTCGGTAACCGTGTTTATGGTGATATAGTCCCGTAAAGCTTCAACGTAACAAATTTCTTCGTATTTGACCCTTTTAAGACGGCTGTTGGTCCTGATATAAATACTGTCGGCGGTATTTTTGTTTTCTATTACCGAGTAATACAGATCCCGTTCTTTTTTTAGCTGTTTCACTTTGGAATGTTTATGCAGAGCCATTTCAATAGTGGTCTGCAACTCTTTTTCATAGAATGGTTTTACGAGATAACCATACGGATCAGAATCTTTGGCCATTTCTATGGTCTTTTCATCCGTATAAGCCGTCAGAAAAACAATAGGAACATCAAGCATTTCGGTGATCTTTACCGCTGCTTCGGTGCCGTTCATTTTTCCGCTTAAGCGTATATCCATTAGAATAAGATTAGGATTGAGCTCTTCGGCATTAGCCACGGCTTCTTCTCCTGAAGCATAGACTCCGGTAATTTCATATCCCAGATTCGTTAAGCATGATTCAATATATTTAGAAACTATTACTTCGTCTTCTACGATTAAAATTCTTGATTTTGCCATATTATAATTTTTTATAGGGGATAAAATTAATTAATTTTTTTTATTTTAATCATTTTTTATCAATTTTATTTCCGTCGTAACTAATTTCTATTCCGTCTTCAAACCGTATGGTTATTATTTTAATACCTTCGGAATCATAAATATACCAGTCACCTTCCTTTTTTCCCATAATATATTTACCTTTTTCTTTTATTTTTTCATTCGGCCAAAAATACACAAAATCTCCATTTGGATTTCCCTCTATATAATTCCCTTCAAAATTTAAAATATCTCCGGCATAATGTTTCCATGTTCCTTCCCTTCTTCCTGCAATATAAGAGCCTGTTTCCTTTTCGTCGCCTACTTCATAGAACCATTCACCCTCTTCCTCACCATCAGCAAATTCGCCTTTTATTATTATTTTTCCTGAATCGTCCTGTTCAATATGGATTCCATGGAGTACTCCATTTTTAAAATTATCTTCTTTTCGAAGGTTTCCCGATTCAAAAAACCATCTCCATTTGCCATCGGGTTTGCCATTGTTACCGTATTTTCCAGTCTGTTCCAGGGCGCCGTTTTTAAAATAAAATTTCCAGTCGCCTTGCCGTAAATCATTCTTATATGAACCTTCTCCGCTTTTTTCTCCGCTTTCATAATACTCTTTCCAGTCGCCTTGCCTCATCCCCTGTTCATCAACTATGCCTTCACCAATGATAATACCGTTACGGAAAATAAACGCCTTGCTGATCTTTCCATCCTGGGTATATTCCCTTCGGATACCCTCAGGTATTTTATCTTTATAACTCTGAACTATTTTCACTCTCCCGTTTTTGTAATAATCCGTTTTTATCTCATAATTTACAAGTTCGGGAGCATCATGTATCAGCTCATCGTTCTTATATTTTTCTATTTTTAACAGGTTCCCCTTTTTATCATATTCTTTGAAGTATCCATCCCTTTTACCGTAACTATAATATCCTTCGGATTTCACCTGTTCATTATCATAAAACTCCTTCCATAATCCATGTTTTAAACCGTCTCTGTTGCGATTAATATTTTCACTGTTCACCACATAACCTTTTTTATATTCAATAAGGGTTATGATTACTCCGTCGGGGGAATATTCTTTGGTGATACCTTCTTCTCTGCCATTAATAAAATTAGATTTCATCTTTATTTTTCCATCGGGATAACGATGATAAGAAATACCATTTTTTATATCATTTTCAAATGTTTCTTCTATAGTTTCATCTTTAAGGTATGTTTTTCTTATACCGTTTTTCTTTCCTGCAATATAATTTATTTCGAGTACAATGTTTCCCGAATCGCTGTAGAATTTCCACAGACTGTCCAGTTCAAATTTATTTCTGTTTCCTTCTGATTTGATAAAACCATTTTCATAATAATTTTTCCAGTATCCGTTAGGCCTTCCCTGCTCAAGAAAACCTTCACTTTGTTTTTTTCCTGATGGATAATAAAAAATATTATAACCATTACTATTAATGGTATCTTGTGCAAAACCCTGTTCGGCTGCTAAAAATAAAATAATTATAAATAATTTTTTCATCGTATAAATATAACTATTTTTTTGCTGCTGCTGATATTTCAAGCATTTTAAATAAGGGTTTTCCGGCTTTTTCTATCGTTTTTTTATCCAGCGTAATTTCCGGCTCTTCGTTTTGCAGACAAAGAAACAATTTTTCAAGCGTAGTCAGTTTCATATATTCACAATCGTTGCAGTTACACGATTTATCGCCCGCAACTATGATAAACTGCTTTTCAGGCTCCGCTTTTTTCATTTGGTGAATAATCCCTGATTCGGTTGCTACTATATATTTTTTACTATTATTTTTCTTTATATATTTTAACATGGCTGCTGTAGAACCAACAAAATCGGCCAATTCAAGAACGGAGGCCTGACATTCGGGATGTGCAATCAATTCCGCATCCCGGTTTTCAATTTTTAGACGTATTATTTCTTCCGCTTTCAAAATATCATGAACCTTACATATACCATCCCAGAGCAACATATTTCTTCCGGTAATTTTATTGATATAACTGCCTAGGTTTTTATCGGGAGCAAATAGTATCGGTTTATCAGCAGGAATGGAACTTATTATATCTAAAGCATTTCCCGATGTACATATAATATCCGACAAGGTTTTTACTTCGGCAGAACAATTTATATAAGAAACAATAATATGATCGGGGTATTTTTCTTTTAATTTTTTAAGATCTTTATATTCACAAGAATCCGCAAGTGAACAACCGGCGTTTATATCAGGTATTAACACTTTTTTTTCAGGATTTAATATTTTGGCTGTCTCTGCCATGAATTTTACGCCGCAAAAAACTATTATATTCGCATCCGTATTGGCGGCTTTTTGAGAAAGTCCTAAGCTATCCTCGACATGGTCTGCAATCTCCTGTATTTCGGGCAACTGGTAAAAATGAGCGAGTATTATAGCATTTTTTTGCTTTTTTAACTCAAGTATTTTTTCCTGATAGTTCATTTCTTAAAATTCTGTGCAATATTACAACGTTTTATTATTACATTATTTTATCTTTTGTAATATTAATAAAATTTTTTTTATAAATTATTATTATTAAATAAAGGCTGTTAATAGTGTTTAAAAAAATTGCAAATGTTCTTTTTACTTTGAAATATTATTTTTTATCAACATGATATAAACACTTTTTTTTTCTTAACGCATTATAAAATAAAAAAATAAAAAAATATTAACGATTTATTGAAAACAATACGGTTTGATAAAATTTGACTATTTTTACTTTGAAAACTTGTTCATATTTTTTGATAAGATCATAAAACCGGCATTGTAAAATGACAGCAGAAAAATGAAACACATTTTATTAACAGATAATAACATTTTTTAACAGCAACGTGTTTAAAACATAGTATTGTCACAGATAATGAATTGTAAAAATCTGTAAAAATTAGAAAACTAAAACACAGACAATTATAAAAAAGAAACTATCTTAAGTTACTAACATGACAAAATCAGTCGGATTGGGATGTGATCATGCCGGTTATGAATTAAAAATTTATCTGAAAAAGAAATTGGAAGAATTAGGTTACAACGTTATTGACTATGGTGTAAAGAGTCCCGAAAAAGTCGACTATCCTGATATTATTCATCCTTTAGCCAGCGATATTGATAAAAATAAGTTGAATAAAGCCGTAATTATATGCGGAAGCGGAAATGGAGTGGCTATAACGGCCAATAAATATATTAATGTGCGCGCTGCATTGTGCTGGAAGGAAGAAATTGCCCGGTTTGCCCGGCTTCATAATGATGCAAACATTGTTTCATTACCGGCTCGTTTTATTGGTAAACACAAAGCCTGGATGATCGTAAGGGAATTTTTAACCACGGATTTTGAAGGAGGCAGACACGCCATAAGGGTAAAAAAAATAAAAAATAGTATTGGCTGATATGAACGAAAAACAGAAAGTTTTTACTAAAAAGGCTGAGATAAAAGCTTTTGACAAGAATCACCGGAAAATTATCAATCATAATATTTCAAAGTATAATACGGCAGTTATAAAAGGAAAGGAACAATTCAGCAATCTTGAAGTTGCCCGGCAACGCGTTTCGTTTTTAAAACACCGTGCTATTAATAATCTTGAAAATTATCTGAAAGAATTTGAATACAATTTTGTAAAAAACGGTGGTAAAGTGATCTGGGCGCATAATACAGAGGAAGCGACCGAAGAGATACTTAAAATCTTTAAAAACAATAATGCCCGGATGGCTGTGAAATCAAAATCCATGGCCACCGAAGAAATCGAATTAAATCACGTATTGGAACAAAACAAAATCGAATCGGTAGAGACCGATCTTGGAGAATATATAGTGCAGATTGCCGGAGAAAAACCCTATCATATTATAACACCGGCTATGCATAAATCCAAAGAGGATATTGCCCGGCTTTTTCATGAGAAGTTCAATACACCTCCCGGAAGTACTCCCGAAGAACTTACAGCCTATGTGCGGCAATTGTTAAGGGAGAAATTTACCGGGGCAGATATTGGCGTAAGCGGCGCCAATTTCATTATTGCCGACATAGGCGCTATAGCCCTTACCGAAAATGAAGGAAACGCCCTGATGACCGTTTCTTTTCCTAAGATTCATATTGTAATTGCTGGCATCGATAAAATTATTCCTTCAGTTAAAGATCTGGCTCTCTTATGGCCCGTTCTGGCCAGTCATGGCACCGGCCAGAATATTACAGTTTATAATTCAATTGTTTCATCCCCGAAAAAAGAAAATGAGATTGATGGTCCTGATGAAATGTATGTTGTTTTGCTTGATAACGGACGAACCAACCTGCTGGCGCAGAAAAAACAAAAATCAGCGCTGACCTGTATCCGCTGCGGCGCCTGTCTGAATGCATGTCCTGTATACCGTAATATCGGCGGCCATACCTATCAGACTGTTTACAGCGGGCCTATTGGTTCGGTGATCACACCTTACATGAGCGGATTAAAAGATTACAAACATCTGAGTTTTGCCTCTTCCTTATGCGGCAAATGTACCGAAGTTTGTCCGTCTGCGATTAAAATACATAAATTGTTGCTTTATAACAGAAATGATGCCGTGAATAAAAAAATGGCCGGTCTGGTGGATAAAACCGTTATGTTCGGCTGGAGAACCATCATGCTGAACCGCTGGATACTCGATAAAACGGATTACAGAATCAAGAATGCGGTTATTCGCATGTTCTTTAAATACAGCTGGGGAAGCAGAAGGGATGTTCCTGTGGTAAAACCCAGGTCATTTAACAGAATGTGGAAAGACAAAAAAGGAATCAAATAAAAAATGATAAAGAAGATTTCATTTGTTTATGACCTGACTGATGAATACCGCACCGTTGGTATTTGCAGCCATCTGAAAGATTATAAGCTTTGCTGGAACCTGAATAAAGTTTTGAATTACAATCTTATAAGATTTGATGATTTTGTTCCCGAAGGAAAAAAAACGACAGATGAAAGATATACATTTTTTTATTTTTATGACCAGAATCACCGTAATGGTGTTTATTTACTTTCTAACAAAAAAAACAACATCCCCCTGCTTGAAAAAATTCCCGAAGCCGATTACTTATTAATGATAAAAGGGGTATGTACAGAAAAAAAAACAAAAGAACTTATCTCCGGCATAAAAAAGATCAGTAATGTTCTTACTGTATTTCAGGTGGAAATGGATAAAATAAAAACTATTAATTCTTTTCTTACGGAATTGGAACTTCACCAGTTGTATCAGGAAAAAAAGAAATAAAAAAATCCGTTTCATCAATGACAAAACGGATTTTCTGTAAGAAAAAAAATTATTTTATTTCCCAGGTATCTCCGCTATTCATAAGGTCATCCACATTTTTGATGACAGCATTGACTTTTGACCTTTTTATTTGTTCTTCAACCAGGTCGTCGTAAGTGGGAAACAAAGCCGAGCGGATAACTCCTAATGCGATGGGGAAATAAGGAGGCGTCATTTTTGCCAGCATCAGATGTATACCCGGATCCTGGGCATATTGATCGTGAACCAGCAGATCCTGTTCCGTGATGCCATATTGTCCCAAAGTCACGATCTCAAGTCCATGAGGCCTTAAAATAAGCCCTTTGTCTTTGTTTTTGCCGAATATCATCGGTTCACCGTTTTTCAGAATCAACTGGTGTTCGTCTCTTAGATCCTTTGAAGTGATGACCTGATGAGCGCCTTCGTTAAAAATGACACAGTTTTGTAAAATTTCCACCACGGAAGTACCGTCATGTTTAGCCGCTTCGAACATGATTTCGGTCATTAATTTGGGATTGGTATCCACGGCTCGTGCAAAAAAGGTTCCCTGGGCTCCCAGCACAAGTTCTCCGGGGTTGAAAGGATGTTCGATGGTTCCCTGCGGAGAGGTCTTGGTAACGCTGCCCATAGGTGATGTCGGGGAATATTGCCCTTTGGTTAGTCCGTATATCTGATTGTTGAACAACATGATGTTGATATCAACATTGCGCCTGATAATATGAATAAAATGATTTCCTCCGATAGCCATCGAATCTCCGTCACCTGTGGCCACCCATACGCTGAGATGGGGATTGGAAACCTTCACTCCTGTAGCTATGGCATTCGCTCTTCCGTGAATTCCATGAAAACCATAAGTGTTTACGTAATATGGAAACCGCGATGAACAACCGATACCGGAAACTACACAGAAATTCTCTTTTCGGTAACCAATTTTTGGAAAAACATTGGCCAGCGAAGAAAGGATGGCGTGGTCGCCACAACCCGGGCACCATTTGACCATCTGGTCGCTTACAAAATCCTCTTTACCCAGAGGAACTCTTGTTCTGTCAACTGTCAAATTTTCTTCCATAGCTTATTTCTCCTTTATTATTTTGTTAAACGCATCTTTCAGTTCGGAAACATTAAAAGGCAACCCTTGTATTTTGTTATACTGGCGGTATTTATACTGTGGAAAATTCATTCTCAGATAATTTACGAATTGTCCTGCATTCAGCTCACAAACAATGATCTTTTTGTATTTGCCAAGAAGGCTTTCCGTATTTTTCGGCAACGGCATGATGTATTTGAAATGAGCATGGCTGACCGGTTTACCTTCATTGATCATTTCTTCCACAGCGGTATGCACAGCCCCGAAAGTACCCCCCCAGCTTACTACCAGAAGGTCATTTTCGGCAGCACCGAAAATTTGTTGTTCTGGTAAATGATCGGCTATTTTCATCACTTTATTATAGCGCAGTTCCGTCATCAGTTGATGGTTTTCAGCATTCATGCTGACGTTTCCGGTGATATTTTCTTTTTCAAGACCCCCTACCCTATGCCTTAAACCTTCTGTTCCGGGTAGGGCCCATTTTCTTACCAGAGTCTTCGGGTTTCTTTTAAATGGTTTGTAATCCGGATCGTTGGGTTCGGCTATAGGAGGTTTGATTTCAGCAAGATCGGCCACTTTGGGTATTTTAAACAGTTCTGAACCCTGGCCAATATAACCATCGGTTAATAAAATTGCCGGAGTCATATGTTCCATTGAAAGCTTGGCTATTTCATAAGCGCTCATGAAACAATCCGAAGGAGAACTGGCTGCAATAATTAATACCGGGCATTCGCCATTCCTTCCGAAAAGCGCCTGCATCAGGTCGGATTGTTCCGACTTTGTCGGCAACCCTGTTGAGGGGCCTCCACGCTGCACATCGACGATTACCAATGGTAATTCGGTCATCACAGCCAGACCGATAGCTTCGCTTTTCAGCGATAGTCCGGGACCCGACGTGGTCGTCAAAGCCATAGACCCGGCAAAACTGGCGCCTATGGCTGAGCAGATTCCTGCAATTTCGTCTTCAGCCTGAAAAACTTTTGCCCCCAGCGATTTGTATTTGGCAAGCTCCATCAGAATTTCAGTTGCCGGGGTAATCGGATATGAACCTAAAAACAATGGACGACCTGAACGTTCGGAAGCCGCGAGAAAACCCCAGGCCGTGGCAACATTCCCTGAAATATTACGGTATCTCCCCTTTTCTAATGTGGCTGCAGGTACGTTGTAGGTAACACTTATAGCTTCTACGGTTTCTGCATAATTAAAACCAGCCTGCAATGCTATTTTGTTTGATTCGATCAGTTCGGGTTTCTTCTTGAATTTTTTAGCAAAAAAATCAAAAGCAATTTCCTGTTTCCAGTTGAACATGAAGTACATCATGCCTAAGGCAAACATATTCCTCGATTTTTCGGCTGTTTTAGGATCAAGGTTCAGATGTTTCAGGGCGTCTTTGGTAAGAGTTGTGATCGGCGCCTTGATCACATTATACCCCTGAAGTGTGTTATCTTCTAAGGGATTGCTTGAGTATCCTGATTTTTCCACAGCTTTTTCGTCGTAAGCATCAAGATCGGTGATAATGGTACCGCCTTTTTTGGCCCATTTCAGATTGGCTTTCAATGATGCAGGATTCATGGCAACCAGTACATCGCACAAGTCGCCGGAGCTGTAAACCCTTTTTCCGATGTGTACCTGAAAACCGGATACGCCGGCAACGGTATTGTGCGGCCCCCTGATCTCGGCAGGGTAGTCAGGAAAGTTGGCAAGATCATTGCCTTCCAGTGCGGCAGTGTCTGAAAAGAGGTTGCCTGTAAGCTGCATTCCGTCGCCGGAATCTCCAACAAACTTAACAACCACATCCTCTTTGGTAACCACCTTATTTTTCTTTTGTGTCATAAATTTATTGTATATAATTTCGGGCAAAGTTAGAGGTTTATTTTTAAAGGACACGGAATAGGTTATAATTTTATATAAGAAAAAAAAGGGCGCTGAACCAGCGCCCTTTTTTTCTGAAATTACAATTGTTAATGAGAAAAAAATCAGAATTTATCCCAGAAAAGTTTTGTGGTCACATCATCACCGCCAATAGCTGAAGAAGCGCTTGAATAGTTGGCGCCGTTTAATGTTTGTTCAGCAATAGGATAAGTGAATCTCACCGGTAGATCGGTCATAGCATCCGGAGGAGCCACCAAAACCGGATAATCATATCTTCTCCAGTTGGTCCATGCTTCAAACCCACGGTTATATAAAGCAATCCACATCTGTGTACCTATTTTTTGCTGCCAGGTTCCTGTAGCCGTAGTATAAGCCACGGCCGTATTGGAAAGATACGTGGCTATTTCGCCCGGTGTCCCGCCCCAGTAAGATATCGAAGCCGTAATGGCATTGTTGTAATGGCCTTCGGCGGTTCCCCCTACGGCAAACCCTCTCGCTGCTGCTTCTGCAAGATAAAATTCAATTTCAGCATAATCAAGGATTATTCCTTCAAAAGTGGGTAACTGTATTTTATCAGCCACATGTGAATATTGTGTGAAATCATTGGAAGCGCCATATTCTCCGCCAATATATACATTGGTATCCGGCGCCAGGGTAAAATAGAAAGGTCTTCTGGGGTCGTCAAGGGCATTCATGGCATCAACAATGGTATTGGCAGCCACAAAATCGTGTCTTCCGCTGGCGACCAGGTCGTCATATATCGGATTGGCGTTTGGCTGGGATGAGGCATAGATCAAACGGGCATTATCAGCATTCGATAAAAATACATGAGGCGCAGCGGCTTCCACAACGGTTTGCGCATAGGCGGCATCAGCATCAGCGAGAACCAACCCCATTTTAAGTTTTAACGAATAGGCAAATTTCAGCCACTGTGATACATTTCCATAGTACATATTGTCAGCCATATCAAAACTGCCCCATGAAGGATCCAGGCCGGCTATGGCGGTATTAAGACGTGCGATCAGGTCTTTGTAAACAGTAAGTCCGTCATCATATTTCGGAGTGGGTTTATCGATATCCAGAGCTTCTGAATAGGGAATGTTTCCGAAAGTTTCAACAAGTACCGACCAGGTATAAATAGACATAATTTCAACAATAGCAAGCTTATTTGATTTTATTTTTGGGCTTGCATCGGTGGGATAATCCGTTTCGCCAATCACCTTTGCAGATTCTTTGAGATCCTTCAGGACATCGCGGTATAAAATATCCCAATGATTATCGGGAATGGTGCGGGTAACCAAATCATAATTGGCCTCGTCGGTATAAGTGGTTTCTGTCCAGTATTGAGCAAACATTCTGAAAATGTTCAGGTTTACATTCGAGCTTACCATCTGGTCGAAAAGGCTTTTCTGAGCATTGGTAAACAACGATTCTCCTGTAACTTCAGCAGGGTCTTTCGTGTTTTCATTCAGATCTTCCAGCTTTTTACAAGCCGAAAACAAAAGAATTACGAGTAATAAAGCTAATATCTTTTTCATAGTTTTATTATTTAGAAGGTTAATTTAACATTAAAACTAAAATCCCGGGTCGAAGGCAGCGAACCGACAGAGTATCCTTGTAAGTTGCCAGCGCCTAATCCTGATTCGGGGTCGGCATAAGGAAGTTTTTTGTATATAATCCACGGATTCGATGCAACCGCAGACAATGTTAAACCAGAGATGAAACATTTGCTGAACCACTTGGAAGGCATGGTATACGATAAAGAAACCTCTCTGAGCTTGACAAAAGACGCATCATAAACAAAAGCTTTGTCGGGATTCCTTAGATAACCAAAAGCGCCATAGTTGCTGGCAGCAATTCTGGTCGTATTTTCAGATCCGTCAGGATTAATACCTTCATTGATAAAACCGCCGCTGTTGGAAGCATAGCCTAAGCTTGGATCAGAAGGATCAACCCATACGATCGGGTCTCTTACAGGATTTCCAAGGTCGTTCAGATAGGAGGTTTCTTCATATAAACCGGTAGCCAGTCCATAATACATATCCAGTGAGAAAATATCACCCCCCTTGGAGACGTCAATCAGAAAACTGAAATTCCATCCGCCGTAAGTGAAGGAGTTCAGGATACCTCCTGTCCAGTCAGGATTGATATTACCGATGACATTATCCGAGGTGGCTGTTTTATAATATCTTCCGTTCGCCGGATTGATAAGTCTTGCACTGTCTGATTCGCCAACAGGTTTTTTATTTATGGTAACATAATCCGTGCCGCAGATCACACCGTAGGGTTCCCCTACCCTGGCGTTGATCGTTATACCTCCCTGGTACGAACCTAATTGCAGGTTTTCAACACCTTCGGCCAGCGAAAGCACCTTGTTCCAGTTCTTAGCCCAGTTGACTGTGATGTTCCACTGGAATTTTTTGCCTTTTACCGGGGTTGCATTCAACGCAAGTTCTATTCCCTGGTTTTGTATCTGTCCGGCATTTATGATCTTGTAGGTATAACCGGTTGAAGTTGAAACCGCCAGGGGTAATATCTGGTTCGATGTATTACTGTTGTAATAAGCGAGGTCAAATCCTACACGCCTTCCTATGAAATACATTTCAAGACCGGCTTCGATGCTACGGGTTTTTTCGGGTAACAGATCGGGATTCTTTTTTGTTCCGGCAACAGAGGTCATTGGGGAATTCAGAGGAGTAAGGATATTATAGTTATCCGTCAGTTGATCAAAACTGGCGCTATTGCCTACCATAGCATAGTTCAAACGGACTTTTCCGTAAGATAACCATTTGTTGTCGGGAATTAAGTTGGAGAATATAAAACTGGTAGCTATAGAAGGATAATAGTATACACTATTTCCTATAGGTAAGGTTGATGAGTGGTCGCGTCTCAGCGATCCGTCAAGATAGATCAGGCTCTTGTAACCCACAGAAGCGCTGGCATAAATACCATTCACCCCTACTTTTGAGGCAAGTTCTTTTGATAAGGGCAAAGGACCCACACTGTTCTGGAGCGAATATAAATCAGGAACAGCCAGGCCGCCATTTGTTGCAGATATGATCCTGTTGAAATTGGTTCTTCTGATATTCGTACCCAGAACACCTCTTAAGTTCCAGTTTTTTCCGAAATCTTTATTGAAATTACCCATCAGGTCAAAATTGTATTCGCTGAACGTAATATCTCTTCTGAGATATCCTGAACCCTGATCGCTTCTGCCAATGCTTCCGTCAGAACCTGTTCCAATACCAAACGGTGCGGCAATACTGCCTACAGCCCTTCTTTCTTCCTGTAATTCACTGTATGTGTCAGCCGAAAAACGTCCGAATATGTCTAACCATTTCAACACTTTATAATTAACAGACATATAGCCGATAAAACGGTTCCTGTTGTCATTCTGGTAATTCTTGTAACGGGTCCAGTAATAATTGTCCCAGAAAATAGGTTGGGCATCCGAAGGGTCCGCATAATTCCAGGTAATATTTCTGCCGGTCAGATCATAAAGTTCTTCTTGCTGCTGTAAATCAACATTGGTCTGCATCCACTGGCGGAATGATGACATGATATTGTCGCTGTATCCGGTTGAGTTACGGCCCAGCCCTCTCGTACTTACATAATTACCCGAACCGGCTACGGTCAGTTTATCGGTGACATTCCATGAACCATTCAGTAATACATTATCCTTATTTAATTTGCTGTTTGGCAAAAGTCCTTTTTGTGTAAAATTGGTATAGGATAAATGGTATGAGCCTTTGTTACTTGAATTGTCAAGAGCCACCGAGTTGGTGAACGTAAGTGGTTTCTGGAAAAAGGTGATCGGCCCGTTTTTGGCAGCCACCCAGGGTGTTGCCTGCATATAATACGGTGATTCCGGGTCAACGGCGTTCCACTGGTAAACCAGACGACTTTCGTCAAAAGGAGCTCCGTAGGAGGCATCCTCCGAAGTGACTACCCATTGTTCGTCAACACCATCGCCGTTAATATCGCGGTAGTACCAGAACTCATCGCCGGGATCGCCTTCATAATAATGTCCGTAACCTCCGCCATAATCCATTTGATAGGAGGGGAAGGTGGTCTTGTCTACGAAGCCGACCGTTACTCCGGAATTGATCGTTATTCCAATACCTTTCCTTTTTACTTCAATACCGCCCCCGGTGGTGCCTCCTTTTTTGGTGGTGATCATAATTACACCGCCTGCAGCACGCGATCCGTAAAGCGCTGTAGCGGCAGCCCCCTTGAGTACGTTGATCGATTCTATGTCATCAGCGTTGATATCTGATGCCATATTTCCATAGTCATACCCCAGCCCTGCCTGTGATTGCGAGGTAGTATTGAACGTGCTGTTGTTTATGGGGACACCATCTACGACAAAAAGAACCTGGTTATCGCCGGTCAGCGATTTATTACCACGAAGGAGAACATTCGTTGATCCTCCCATGTTGGTGTTCTTTTTGATCTGCACGCCGGAAACCTTGCCCGACAATGAATTGATAAAATTATCCGTTTTAACAGTCTGAACCTGATCGCCGGTCACTTCCTGTGTGGAATAACCCAACGACTTCTTTTCCCTCGGAATACCCAGGGCGGTTACAACAACCCCTTCAATGTTCATCACGTCGGCCTCCATCACGACATCAACGTTTCCGCTTGAGGTTACCTGCACTTCCTGTTGCTTCATACCAACAAATGAAAAAATAAGCACATCATATTTCGGAGGAACCAAAATAGTGTACTTTCCATTGGCATCAGTAACAGTTCCAATGGTTGTTCCTTTCACAACAACCGTAACACCGGGCAACGTTGTTCCGTCTTCTTTGCTGGTTACCTTACCCGTGATGGTCTTTTGTTGTGCAAAAGCCACCTGTAATCCTGTAAATAGCAGAATTACAATTAACAATGTAAATCTTCTCATAAGGTTAATTTTTAGTTAATATAAATTAGACAGCAATATTACAAATTTTTACAGGTAAAAGCAAGTTTTTTATCGGTAAATATGACCGGTTGTTATTAAACACAAATATTTTTTACAGAAAATTTAATGGTATAGGCACATGTATATAAAGAAAAGCGTAATTTTTTATAAATTTGCACAGTAATAAAATATACTTTTTGAACGTTGTATCTTATTTAATTTGTTTATGACCGAAAGCTATTCACAGCTTATTACAAAGCTCGACCAGTTTATCAGAAAATATTATAAAAATCAGCTTCTGAGAGGCATTCTGCTATGCCTTACTTTTTTCATTGCTTTTTTCCTGGTTTTAGCGCTGATGGAATATTTTGCGTATTTCAATACTACAGCGCGTACCGTTTTGTTTTATTCTTTTCTGCTGATCAATGCTGTTGTAATTGTGAAACTCATCATCATCCCTTTGCTGGGATTATACAGAATAGGCCGGATTATAACCTACGAACAGGCTGCTGATATCATTGGCAAACATTTTAATGAGGTGGGCGATAAACTCTTAAATACACTTCAGCTGAAACATGCCGATTCCTTTTCCTTTGAATCCTCAAGTATAGAACTTATTAATGCCAGTATTGATCAGAAAATAAAAAACTTAAAACCCATACCTTTTAATACTGCGATCGATCTTAAAATAAATAAAAAATTCCTCAAGTTTTTATTGCCTCCCGTCATCATACTTATGGTAATTCTTATTGCTTCTCCGGAAGTAGTTACCGAGCCTACAAAGCGATATTATCATTACGCGGCTTTTTTTGAAAAACAGGCACCCTTCCAATTCAATGTCCTGAATAAAAATCTTGAAGTGTTACAACAGCAGGATTTTGTTTTAGATGTAAAACTTACAGGAGATGATATTCCGGGAGAAGTATTTGTTGTATATAATGAAAACGAATATAAGCTGACCAAAGAAAATATCATTTCGTTTCATTATACGTTTAAAAACATTCAGAAAGACCTGGTTTTTTATCTGAAAGCCAACGAATTCAGATCGAAAGATTATACACTAAAGGTCATTCCTAAGCCCATAATCCTCGATTTTGAGGTGCTGTTAAATTATCCTGCGTATACAGGCAAAAAAAATGAAACGATTCAGAATTCAGGGGATCTGTCGGTTCCGGCAGGAACAAATATAAGCTGGAAATTAAAAACAAAAGATACCAAAAAAATTATATTCAGATTTTCTGATAAGAAAATATTGCTTGATCCGGTCGGCAGCGAAACATTTCTGTACAGCCGTAATTTTTTGATGTCACAGAACTATACTGTGATCACGCGGAATCAATTCATCACCAATAACGATTCTCTTGCATACACGATCAATGTCATTCCTGACGCCTATCCCATGATCGATGTTAAAGAATACCGCGACTCGGTTTATAACAGTCACCTTTATTTTAAAGGGCTGATCAAGGACGACTATGGTTTTAGCAAACTGCTTTTTAAATACCGGAAATATAAAGTTGATGACGACAACAGTGATGTTGAATTTTCGAAGAACATCAGTATGAATAACCTCATAAATCAGGGGGATTTTTATCACTATTTTGATATATCGGCGCTGAATGTTTCTCCCGGTGACCAGATAGAATACTATTTTGAAATTTGGGATAATGATGGTGTAAATGGAAGCAAAGCCACACGGTCTTCCAAAATGGTGTTTAAAATCCCCACCACCGACGAACTGGAAAAACAGAGCGAAAAAAATAATGAAGACCTGAAAAATAAAGTTGATCAGGCCATAAAAGATATCAGCCTGCTGCAAAAACAGGCTGATGATATCAGCCAGAAAATGCTTGATAAAAAAAATCTCAACTGGCAGGAGCGAAAACAGATTGAAGATTTACTTATCAGGCAGCAACAGCTTCAGATGAGTGTTGAGGATATTAAAGAACAGCTTCACGAAAACAACATCTCGGAACAACAATTTCAGAAACCGGACAGCAGTATTCTTGAAAAACAGAAACAATTGGAAGAGCTTTTCAATAAACTCATGTCGGACGAGATGAAAGATCTTTTCAAACAAATGCAGGAAATGCTGGATAAACTTGATAAGACAAAAATAGGCGAGATGCTCGACAAGATAAAAATGAGCAATAAAGACCTGGAAAAGGAGCTGGACCGGAACCTGGAATTGTTCAAACAATTGGAGTTTGAGAAAAAAATGACCGAAACGATTGATAAACTTCAAAAACTTGCCGAAGAACAAAAAAATCTTTCCGAAAAAACTCCCGATGAAAAGCAGAACCAGCAGGACTTGCTTGATGAACAAAAGAAGATCAATGATGATTTTGACCAGGTAAAAAAGGAACTGCAAGATCTGGAGAAAAAGAATAAGGAACTGGAAGACCCGAAAAACCTGAAAAATACCGATGAAAAACAGAATGCGATCCAGCAGGAACTGAATAACAGCAAAAATAATCTCGAAAATAATAAAAGGAAAAATGCTGCAAAATCACAGCAAAATGCCGGCCAACAGATGGACGAATTAAGTGATGAGCTTCAGAAAATGCTGGAAGAAATGCAGCAGGAAGAAATGGCCGAAGACGAACAGGCCTTCCGGCAGTTGCTTGAAAACCTTATAAAAGTTTCTTTTGCCCAGGAAAACCTGATCGACAGGCTTAAGACTACGAATATCAATGACCCGAAGTATATCGACATAATGGACAAGCAAAAGGAGCTGAAAGACGACCTGAAAATGATTGAGGATTCATTGTTTGCACTCAGCAAAAGGCAACCCATTATTGAACCCCTGGTCAATAAAGAAATTTCGGCTATTAATAATAATGTGGCTAAAATCCTCGAATCATTGCATAACCGTAACACCCCGCAGGCACAAAAATGGCAGCAGTTTGTGATGACATCGGTAAACAATCTGGCGCTTATGCTGTCAGAATCCTTAGAACAGATGCAGCAGCAGATGCAGTCGATGTCGAGTAAATCCTGTAATAAAAAAGGAGGAAAATGTAAAAAACCGGGTAGCGGGAAGCCCTCTTCAAGCACCATGAAACAGATGCAGGAACAGCTCAACAAACAAATAGAAGCCTTAAAAAAACAACTCGAAAACGGCCAGAAACCGGGACAAAAAGGACAGTCGATGAGTGAACAGTTAGCCCGTATGGCTGCACAACAGGAAGCGATACGTAAAATGCTTCAGCAATATGGCGAAGAACAGAAAAAAGAAGGTGTGGGAAACGACGGAAACATCAGTGAAATGATGAAAAAAATGGAGCAAACCGAAACCGATCTGGTAAATAAAATATTGAATAGCGAAACTTTAAAACGCCAGCAGGAAATTTTAACACGCTTGCTCGAATCTGAAAAAGCCGATAAAGAAAGGGAGTTGGACGATAAAAGAAAATCAAATGAAGCGATTGAGAAAAATTTTAGTAACCCAAATCAATTTTTTGAGTATAACAGGTTAAAATCGAAAGAACTCGAATTATTAAAAACAATTCCTGTAACATTGACACCATTTTTTAAGTATAAGACCAATGAGTATTTTTATAAATTTGACGATTGATGAAAAAGCATACTTTAAAAATAAAATCTGATCCTCACGAAATTACCGAAGTAGAAAGGTTTGTTGAGAATATTTGTGACTATTATAACCTGAATAGCTCATATTTTGGCAATATCATGGTTGCCGTTACCGAAGCCGTTGAAAATGCCATTGTCCACGGAAACAAACGGGATAAGGATAAACTTGTACACATTCATTTTGATTTTTCTAAGAAAGGTATCGTTTTTACTATCGAGGACGATGGCTCCGGATTTGATTACAAATCAATCCCGGACGCCTCGGATGCCGAAGGTAATCCGGAAAAAAAAGGAACCGGAATCTATTTGATAATGGCCCTCGCTGATGAAGTTTTTTTCAAGGATAACGGCCGAAAAATTCAACTCGTATTCAACATTACATCCATTAATAAAGAAGTGTTTATCAACCGGAAAAAACATATTGAAGAATATTTTAAAGTCAAGAAGAATATCTTTGAGAAAAAATAATCATAAAAATGCCTGATTTTAAAATTGATTTTTTCCAGAAAGATGTTTGTTTCTCTCTAAAAAATCAAAAAAAAATCAAATCCTGGCTTATTGACCTGGCCAAAAAAGAAAAGAAATGTCAGGAAGGGTTAGAGGTAAGTATTATCCTGTGTGACGACAGTTATCTTTTATCACTCAACAGACAATTCCTCCATAAAGAAACGTTAACCGACATCATAACGTTTGATTATTCCGAAAATAAGTCACTCAGGGGTGATATTTTTATCAGTATCGACCGAATCGTTGAAAATGCTGAAAAATATACACAAACCACAGCGGATGAATTAATGAGAATAATGGCTCACGGTATGTTACATTTATGCGGATATACCGATAAAACCCGTAAAGAAAAAACACAAATGACCGCTAAGGAGGACTTTTATTTAAATTTGCTGAGAAATATTAAAGAAGATGGTGAATATAAGAAAAAATCACTTTCAAAATAAGTTATCGTACCTTGTTTTATTTGCCTTGCTTATTTTTATTATCATTGAGCGTTTTGTGTATCATGCTCCGCGAAGCGTGCTGACCTGGGATGTCTTTGCTTATTATTTATATCTTCCGGCAAAATTTATCTATAAAGACCTTGACCTTTTAAACCCTGCCTGGCTGAACGAAATATTCCAGAAATATCATCCTTCGGATACCTTTTATCAGGCGTTCCCCGGACCACAGGGCCCGCTGGTAATAACGGTCACCATCAGTCTCGCTATTATGTATTCCCCCTTTTTCTTCCTGGCACATGGATATGCCGCTATGTTCGGGTATCCTAACGATGGTTTTTCAATGCCGTATCAATACGGAATGGCGATAGGAGGGGTGGTGTACACCTTAATCGGATTGTATTTCTTCAGAAAAGTATTACTGAAGTTTTTCAATGATAGACTGGCTTCCCTGTTATTGATTTTGACTGTTCTCGGAACCAATTATATCAACCACGCTATAACCAACAACCTGGCGCCTCATAATATTTTGTTTTCTTTATTTGCCGTTTTGGTTTGGTGTGTAATTAAGTGGCACGAAAGCCCCAAAATACATTATATGGCCTTAATGGGCCTGCTCATGGGTATGATTACACTTATAAGACCCACAGAGGTAGTGTGTGTGCTGGTGCCGGTATGTTGGGGCGTATATAATAAAAAAACGCTTTTAGAAAAACTTAATTTAATAAAAGAGCACAAATTTCAGATGCTGATAGGAATGATCTGCTTTGCTCTTGTTATTTTACCGCAACTTTATTATTGGAAACGCCAAACAGGAAACTTCATTTATTATAGCTATCCTAACCCCAACGAAGGACTCGATTGGCTTAGCCCTCATGTGGGGAATTTTCTTCTGAGTTTCAGAAAAGGATGGATGATTTACACACCGCTGGCCTTTTTTTATTTTCTTGGGATGATACCTTTATATAAAAAGCGAAAAGACCTTTTTTATCCTGTATTACTGTTTTTTTTGGCGAGTTTGTACCTGGTCTCAAGCTGGTCGTGCTGGTGGTATGCCGGCGCATGCTACAGTCAGCGGGCGATAGTAACCACTTACGTACTGCTGGCATTACCACTGGGTTATTTTATTCAGTGGGTAAGCAGGAGCCCCCTTATCAAAATTCCGTTATACCTGATATTCGTTTTCCTTATCATGCTGAATCTATTTCAGTGCTGGCAGTTTTATAACGGGATATTGAAGGGTTATTCCATGACCGGCAAGTATTACCGGGCTATTTTCGGAAAGACCCAAATACCCGAAGGGGCAGAAAATCTGCTTATGGTAAACAGGTCCTTTACCCTGGATGAAACCATGCCCGATGTGTCGCAGTTTAACAGGAAGATACTCGGATATTTCGACTTTTCGGGCAAGGACACATCTTATAAAAACCTGGTAAAAGACACAAGAGATACTGCCAGTTCATGTCTTTTGATGGATAGTAACTATATGTACTCTCCCGGTCTCTACATTAAATTTAAAAATATTACAGGTGAATATTATGCCTGGATAAAGGCTCATGCAGAATTTTTGTTGCCCGAATCATACAATGAACCGCCACCGCTTATCGTGGTGACCTTTGTGCACGATAAAAAATGTTATAAGTATCTTACCAGAGAGTTGAAATACGAAGATGATGCAAAAGGAGACTGGAAAAAATCATCGGTTGATTATTTAACACCTGAAGTCAGAGATAAGGAAGATACGCTACAGGTGTACATTTGGCATCGGGGAAAAAACCCGGTCTATATTAAGAATCTTATCGTTGAAGCTTATGATCCGGTCAATCCCCAATAGCCTAAAAATCAGTCATTTATATCTGTGTTTCACGTGAAACATCATTATGTTTTTAAAAAAATATGACATTATAGTAGTTGGAGCCGGCCATGCCGGTTGTGAAGCTGCTGCTTCGGCTGCGGCAATGGGAGCTTCAGTATTGCTGATTACTATGAATATGAACCTGATCGCTCAGATGTCGTGTAACCCTTCTATAGGAGGTGTTGCCAAAGGTCAGATCGTAAGGGAAATAGATGCACTTGGAGGAAAAACGGGTATTGTCACCGATGAATCCATGATACAGTTCCGTATGCTGAACCGATCCAAAGGCCCGGCTATGTGGAGCCCCAGGGCTCAATGCGACCGTATGTTGTTTTCTGAAAAATGGAGACTCACACTGGAACAAATTGTCAATCTCGACTTCTGGCAGGATCAGGTAAAAAGAATATTGATCAGAAACGGAAAAGTGGCCGGAATCGAAACATCCCTTGGGATAAAAATATATTCAAAAGCTGTAATTCTTACCTCTGGAACTTTTTTAAACGGGATCATTCATATTGGTGAAAAAACACTAAGCGGTGGCAGAATAGGAGAGGGTGCATCCACGGGTTTGAGCGATTTCCTGGTGAAAGAAGGTTTTTTAAAAGAACGCCTGAAAACAGGAACCCCCGTCAGAATTGATGGCAGGACTGTGAAATTTGATGTTCTGGAAGAACAAAAAGGAGATCAAAATCCGGGTAAATTCTCTTTTACGGAGACCCACCCCCTGAAGAAACAGAAAAGTTGCTATCTGGCCTATACCAATCAAGCCGTGCATGATATTTTGAGTACCGGATTTGAAAAGTCCCCGCTTTTTAAAGGTCGTATCAAAGGGAAAGGACCACGGTACTGCCCCTCTATCGAAGATAAAATAGTACGGTTTGCAGATAAAACCAGACATCAGCTTTTTCTCGAACCTGAAGGATGGAACACTGTTGAATATTATCTGAATGGGTTTTCATCATCACTGCCTGAAAAAGTTCAGCTTAAGGCCTTACGGCAAATCCATGGCCTGGAAAAAGCCAAAATTTTCAGGCCCGGATATGCCATAGAATATGATTATTTTCCACCGCATCAGTTAAATTATACTCTTGAAACAAGACTCGTGGAGTATCTTTATTTTGCAGGACAAATAAACGGCACCACAGGCTATGAAGAAGCCGCTGCCCAGGGGTTGATGGCCGGAATAAATGCATATAATAAAATAAATGGCAAACCGGAATTCATGCTTAAAAGGTCAGAGGCTTATATTGGTGTTTTAATTGACGATCTTATCACCAAAAGTATTGATGAGCCTTACCGGATGTTTACCTCTAGAGCCGAGTACCGGATTCTGCTGCGTCAGGATAATGCCGATATACGTCTGACAAAAACAGGTAATCACCTTGGTCTGATTCATGCTGAACAAATGAAAAAATTCAGGAAAAAGATAAGAAAAATTGATGCATTGACGGATTTTATCAAAACCGAAACAATCAATCCCGATGAAATAAATCAACACCTGGTATCATTAAACAAACCCGGAATTAACCAAAAAACAAAACTCGTTAATGTACTTTTAAGGCCGGAAATTTCAATACAGTCATTGATATCATCAAGTGAAAAACTGAAAAATTTTATCAGAGTTAATAGAATAAACGAAGCGGAAATTTTTGAAGAAGCAGAAATACAGATTAAATATAATTCATACATAGAAAAAGAGAAAGAAATAGCAGATAAAATTACAAAACTTGAAAATATCGTTCTGAATAAAAATCTCGATTACAGAAAAATTACGGCACTGTCCAAAGAAAGCAGGGAAAAATTGTCTTTGTTTAAACCCAGGACAATAGGGCAGGCATCGAGGATAAGCGGTGTTTCCCCTGCTGATATAACGGTGCTTCTGGTATGTTTAGGACGGTGATGTTTCACGTGAAACTTTAAAAAATGGAAAAAATAATTAATTGCGAACTGTGTGGAAATGATACCTTTGAAGAATACCTGAAATCCAAAGATTATTTCCTGACTAATGAGGAATTCACAATTGTAAAATGCCCCCAATGTGGGTTGCTATTTGTAAATCCACGGCCTTCGGTGACTGAAATTGCTAAATATTATAAGTCAGAAAATTATATTTCCCATTCCACCAAACAAAAAGGGTGGCTGGATAAAATCTATGCACTGGTAAGAAAGAAAAACCACCAAAAAAAATTCGAACTAATCAATACGTACAAACAAAACGGTTCCATCTTGGATATTGGTTGTGCCACAGGTGAATTTCTTGATTTTTTTAAGAAAAAAGGGTGGAAGGTAAGCGGCGTTGAGCCGAACGAAAGTGCCAGGAATTATGCCATACAAACTTATAACCTGAATGTTATGGAGGAAAAAGATATTCAGGCTCTGGCTGATGAAAAATTTGATGTCGTTACCATGTGGCACGTCCTTGAACATGTTCATGATATTAATGAACGCGTATCCCAGATATACAGGATTTTAAAAAATGATGGATCAACCGTTATCGCTGTGCCCAATTTCATGAGTAACGATGCGTCATTTTATAAACAATTCTGGGCTGGTTACGATCTGCCCAGACATCTTTTTCACTTTTCGGAAAAAACCATTACAGCGCTTTTCGAAAAATCCGGTTTCAGCTTCATTGAAAAAATACCATTACGATATGATGCGTTTTATATTAGTTTAATAAGTGAAAAATATAAAACCGGTAAAAAAAATCTGATCACAGCTTTTTATCACGGATTGAAATCCAATTTCCTCGCCCCAAAAAATAATAACGAGTTTTCGAGCATGATCTACATTTTTAAGAAAACGGCTTAAAATAAGCCCTTATAATGAACGATACCCCCTTTGTGAGGTCTTTACCCGGAAAAAAAAGAAAAATGCGTCAGATTATTTAATTTTAAGCCGTTTTTTTGAGATGAAAAATTTTTTTATTGAATAAAAATGAAAAAAAATATCACCAAACGTATTTTTTTTGCTGCAGCCGTTTTTTTATTTTTAATAATCCTGAACTTCTTTTATAAAGAGTATGTTTTGGATTTCCAAATCCGAAAGGAAACATTACTAAAAAATGTTGAAGAGCAAATTAAGCGAAAGGAAAAAATTGCGGGTAATATTTTAGACCACTTAATTCTTGATTCCACTTCGGGTTTTACTCAAAAAATTTTTATTAAGGAAAATCTCCTGCAAATTTCGGAAGACGAAGCCATCACCTTTTTGAAGTATAAAAACGATACCCTGGTTTTTTGGACCGACAATTTTTTTTCATCACCGGAACTGTTTAATGAAAAAAGGCCGGATAAAAGCATCGTAAAAACCGATAATGGCTGGTACTATCTGATCAGAAAAAAATCGGATAATAAGACTTGCTGGGCTGCAGTTTTAATAAAACATGATTATAAGTATGAAAACGATTACCTCGAAAACCATTTTTGCAAAGGTATAAAGGTGAATATTGATGGTGCCGGGATTTCAGGAAATACCGCCGAAAATTTTATCAGAAATTCAGATAACCAAAAAATTTTTTCATTAACCTTCGGTGATGAATCGGTTTATTCCCCCGCACAGCAATCTATTATTGTGATATTTTACTTTCTCGGGCTTATAATTTTCGTTTACCTCTTATGCCTGATTTATAGACTTCTTTACCAAAAAAGACGTTTAGGAAAAACGGCTTATGTTTTATTTTTTACAGCCACAGTCGTTATGTTAAGGGCGATTTTATTTTATCTGAAACAGCCAGCAGCATTGTATTCAACCGATTTGTTCGGCCCGTTGTTTTATGCGTCTTCGGGTTTTCTTCCGTCATTTGGAGACCTGCTTATAAATACAGTACTGTTTTTCATTCTTTCAATTTTTATTTATAAAAACATTTCTGTAAACAGCATCCGTGTAAACAATCAATATTTACAGCTGTTTTTTCTGGCCGTAATAATTTCATTTCTGGCTGTTTCATTTTTGTTTATCATTTCGACAATCCAGTCGGTCGTACTTGATTCAACCATCTCGTACAACCTGAGCCAGCTTTTTACCCTAAGCGGGCTGAGTATTGTTGGTTTACTGATTATTTCACTGCTTGTACTTTCATATTTTTTAGTAGCTACTGTGCTGCTGAAGTTATGTTCGGGCTTCCGTATACATATTCTTATAGCGATTGCTATTATTATATTTAATGGCGTTTTATGGGCAGTTACTGATTATTTTGGTTTGATATGTCCGGTTCTGTCTGCAGCATGTTTCGTTTTGTTTTCCATACTTTATTTATTATTGCGGAAACTGAACAAACATAAATACTTCTATTACGAAATCCTGGCCTTTTTGATCGTTTTTACTTTTACAATTTACTATACGGTGAATAAATCAAATTCAGGCAAGGAAATCGAAAAACGAAAATCTTTTGCTCATAAGCTCTCGTCAGGTGAAGATCCTCTTGCCGAAAATATTTTTAAGGATGTCCGGAAACAGATTATTGATGATCAGTTATTACTGAAAAAATTATCAGCATATCCTGATAATGAAAATGAAATTAAAGAATATCTGACCAAAAAATATTTCTCCGGTTATTGGGACAAATACAAAGTGCAGATCACTGTGTGTAACCCGCTCGACAGTTTGGTTGTTGAAGCAGGATCCCAGACAGAAAATTGTATCATGTTTTTTGACAACCTGGAAAAAAGCTACGGAAAACCATCATCCTGTAAGAATTTGATGATGCTGAACTATGGAACAGGGGGAAATAATTATTTATCACGCCTCGATTTTGTAATAGATTCCTCTAACCTTTACCTGTTCATTGAACTGAATTCAAAATTTATTCCTAAAGGCTTGGGATATCTGGAGTTATTGATCGATAAAAAGCTCTTTTTAGACACCGATCTCTCAGATTATTCTTATGCAAAATATTTCAGAAATGATTTAATTGATGCATATGGAAACTATTATTATTCAACATATTATTCTTTTGATACATCTGCATTTTTAAATAATACGTATATATTTAACCGTAATGGTTATAATCATTTATGTTATCAGCCCGAGAAGTCATCTGTGGTCGTCATTAGTAAGAAAAACGGAAATATTTTGGATATTCTTGCGCCGTTTTCGATACTTTTTACCCTGTTTTCTGTTGTTGTTCTGATCTTTTATTTGTTTGAGTTCATGCTCCCCAACATGAAAACCATACAATTCAATTTTAAAAACCGCCTGCAGGTTTTTATGGTATCCATAATCCTTATTTCAATTTTTATTATCGGAATATCAACAATTTATTTTATTAGAAATCTGAATGAAAATAAAAATCTGGATCTCCTGAGCGAGAAATCCATGTCGGTACTTATTGAACTGCAGAGTAAAATAGGAGACACGGAACATTTAAATGAAGAACAAATGACTTTTTTGAACAGTGCCCTGATAAAGTTTTCAAATGTGTTTTTTACCGATATCAATATTTTTGATGACGAAGGAAAATTAATTTCTTCATCCAGACCACAGATATTCAGTGAAGGTTTATTATCGGACAGAATTAATCCGCTGGCTTATTATCAATTACTTACCCAAAAGAAAACACTGTTTATTCATAAAGAACATATCGGGAAACTAAATTATTATTCCTCGTATGTGCCTTTCTACGACAGAAGTCATAAAGTATTATATTACATTAATTTACCATATTTTGCCAAAGAAGGTGAGTTAAACAGAGAGCTATCGTCGTTTATGTCGGCATTTATTAATATCTATGTGATTATCATTGCAATAACAACCCTGATTGCCTTGTTTGTAGCCGGCCACATAACCAGGCCGCTGAATGTGATCAGAACTAAGCTCAGGAATATAAAACTAGGAAAAAAGAATGAAAAAATTGTGTGGACAGGCAGGGACGAAATTGGCGGGTTAATTTCCGAATACAACAGGATGATAGATGAACTGGCCGAAAGCGCCGAAATTTTGTCACGTTCCGAACGCGAAAGCGCCTGGAGGGTTATGGCCATGCAGGTGGCTCATGAAATAAAAAACCCGCTCACGCCGATGAAACTCAGTGTCCAGCACCTTGAACGATCATGGAAGGATAATGCCCCCGACTGGAAAGAAAAACTGGAACACTTCACCAAAAATATCGTGGAACAAATTGATAATCTGTCCGCTATTGCATCCGAATTTTCTTATTTTGCCCAGATGCCTAAGCCTGAAAATGAACGAATTAAAATCACAGAACTGGTTGCCAATTCCATTTCTATTTTTATGTCAAACAGGGATATAACGATTTCTTTTGATAAAGAAAATGCTCCTGCCGGCTGCGTGGTATTTGCCGATAAAAAGCAGTTGATCAGGGTGATGAATAATATTTTAACCAATGCTATTCAGGCGATTGGCGATAAGAAAAGCGGTTTGATCGAAATCGGGATCGGAAAAAAAGTAAACAGTGTGGTCATTACTGTTAAAGACAATGGCGCCGGTATTTCAGACGAAATGAAACCGAAGATTTTTACACCGAATTTTTCGACAAAATCGGAAGGTATGGGACTGGGGCTTGCCATTGTAAAGGGAATTATTGAGAACAGTCACGGGAAAATATGGTTTGACTCCGGGCAGGATGCCGGAACAACCTTCTATATCGAACTTCCGCTTGTTGATGACAATGCTGAATAAAAAAAACGATCAGACATAATTTTCAAATTGTTTCAGAAACCGTATATCGTTCTCTGAAAACAATCGAAGGTCTTTTACCGCATATTTAAGGTTGGTGATACGTTCTATACCCATTCCAAATGCAAATCCGGTATAGACGCTGCTGTCGATATTACAATTTTCAAGTACGGCAGGATCAACCATACCGCACCCTAAAATTTCCACCCAGCCCGTTTTTTTGCACATCGGGCAACCTTTTCCACCGCAAATACTGCAGGAGATATCCATCTCCGCCGAAGGCTCTGTAAAAGGGAAATAGGAGGGACGCAGACGAATTTGAGTGCCGGCGCCGAACATCTCTTTCGAAAAATAAAGCAGCGTTTGTTTTAGGTCGGCAAAGGATACATTTTTATCAATGTACAATCCTTCGACCTGGTTGAAAAAACAATGTGCCCGTGCCGAAATGGCTTCATTACGGTATACCCTGCCGGGCATCAGGGCGCGAAGCGGCGGACGCTGGCTTTGCATGAGCCGTATCTGAACCGAGGAAGTATGTGTCCTCAACACAATGTCAGGGTCTTGTTCAATAAAAAAAGTATCCTGCATCTCGCGCGCAGGATGATCGGGCTGAAAATTCAACGCTGAAAAATTATGCCAGTCATCTTCTATCTCAGGACCTTCAACCACCGTAAAACCCGTTCTTGAAAAGATCTGTATGATCTCATTTCTGATGATGGATACCGGATGCCGGGCGCCGTAATTCCCGAAATTCGTATGAAGAGACAGGTCTGTATGATCTGCCACCGCAGACACATCGGTTTCAATCAAATTTTTAATATATAAATACTTTTCGCTGGCAGCAGTTTTTAGGGCATTTAATAATTTACCCAATGCCTGTTTTTGTTGAGGGGGCTGCAATTTAAATTCTTCAAAAAAACTATTCAGAATGCCGTTTTTGCCAAGATATTTTATGCGGAATTGCTCGAGTTCATCGGGATTTGTCGTGATAAATACACTAATCTCGTCAAGATGACGCTTAATATTGTTTTCCATTGTATTGAACAGTTAATTTTTGAAAAGCCGGCCAGAAATGTACTTATAATTGAAGTACTTACTTCAATTCAATGATTTCCATTTTAACGTCTTCTACCGGTTTATCGCCGGGCTGTGTTTTTACGGCGGCAATTTTGTGTATTACATCAAAGCCATCGGTAACTTCACCGAAAACAGTATAATTTCCATCCAGATGAGGCGTGCCGCCTTTGGTTTTGTAAGTTTCACGCTCTGTTGCGGTAAACTTTTTATTCATGCGCTGTTCAAAGGAATTAAGTTCCTCATCGGTATATACTTTTCCCTGAACAATGTAAAATTGTGAGCCCGATGATGCTTTTAGCGGGTTGACCTGATCGCCCATGCGTGCTGCGGCCAGGGCGCCGAATTTATGAAAATACTTAGGCGTAATTTCGGCAGGTATGGTATAGCCCACATCTTCACCACCGGCCTTGGCGCCCCCGCCTTGGATCATGAAATGATTGATGACGCGGTGAAAAACCGATCCGTTATAAAAACCCTCCTTGACGAGTTTTGCAAAATTGTCGCGGTGCTGCGGGGTTTCATTATATAGCTTCAGCGTAATGTCGCCATAGCTGGTTTTAAGCAAAAACTTAAGTTCAGTCCCGGATTGTTCGTTTTGACCAAAACCTGCTGCATTGATTAGAAACAGGCCTAAAAAGAAGACAATAATTTTTTTCATAACGATATTTTTTTTAAATTTGTCTATATTTTAAAACAAAATGATTTAATTTGCGTATAAAATTGTTCAGAACAAAATTAAATAAAAAAATAACAATGAAAATAGTTCTACCGAAAAATGTATTTGCGATACTTATGGTTGCAGGCTTGTTTTTTCTTGTTTTTTATGGCTGTAAAAAAGAAAGCACTGACTGTACGGCAATAATCACCGCGAAACAATTGAATGACACCAATGTGGTCGTTTCTTATGCAGATATTATTATTGCTCCTCAGTATCAAGATGTTAGAGTTGAAGGAAAAACAGATATCGCAGGTATTTTTCAACATGTTTTCAAGTATGAAGGCATTCTTGATGTAATTGTTTTTAAACCCATAACAGGAACTACAGATTCATTGATCGGCAGGGGTGTTATCCGGTTAAAACCGGGAGAAACCACCCTGAAAACAATTTTTGTAAAGTAATCATTCGCTGGCAGGGGGTTTCATAACCTCATTATAACAATTTCTGCACAAAGGTTCATAAGTATCTGTTTCTCCAAGCAAGACTAGTTTATTATTTTCGACCATACGATGTGATACGTGTGCCAGGCTGCCGCAACGCACACAGATAGCATGTACCTTGGTAACGTACTCTGCAGAGGCCATCAGCGCCGGCATAGGCCCAAAAGGTTTTCCGAGATAATCCATGTCGAGGCCGGCAACAATGACCCGTATTCCGCGATCGGCCAGCATATTGCAAACATTGATGATCTCTGCATCAAAAAACTGAGCCTCATCAATACCCACAACATCCACATCCGTAGAGAGCAGCAGGATTTCTGAAGAAGAATCTACGGGTGTGGATTTAATCGAGTTTTCATCATGGGATACCACATTTTCTAAATCGTAACGGGTGTCCACAGCAGGTTTGAAAATCTCAACACGTTGTTTTGCATATTTGGCTCGTTTCAACAAACGTATCAATTCTTCGGTTTTGCCGGAAAACATCGATCCGCAAATGACTTCGATATATCCTTTTCTGCACGTTTCATGGGTTTTTTCTGTAAACATTGCCGGGAGTATTAAAATTTTATAATTTTATGCCTGTAAAATATCGCAAATTTAATATTAACCTTTAAGTTTTCAAATATGGCAATCAATCTTGTTAAAGGAGAAATTAAAATTATCCTGGAAACTTTAACCGAACAGCTCAGTACCATCAGCCAGTACCAGGAAAAAATCCCCCAGATAGAAATCGACATTATCATGGCAAACATACGAAGATTGTATGAAAGATTCAACGATCTGGATTATCTTAATAAAAAACCAGTATTAATAAAAACAGATAGTAATCAGTCCGTCCAGGATAAACAGGAAGAACCCCGCATTAATCCCATCGAAATTAAAGCTGTTGTAACAGAACTAAAAGATTCAACAGAGGAAATCAAAAAAGAACCGGAACCCCACCTTAAAGATGATCTGTTTGATGAAAAAGAGGCGATTCTGAACGAACCCGCTCAGGACATCCCTTATACAGATAAAGAAATAAAACCTGATAAAATAAAACAGCCGGATACTCCCAAAGAAGTTGCCCCGCCCCATATCGTAAATGAAGTGACAGAAGACCTGTTTAAAGCTGCTCCTGAGAAAAAAAAGGATGAAATGCCCCAGCAGACAGAACCTCCGCAAAAACCTAAGAAAGAAAAGCCAAAATCAGCCGATCTGTTTTCGCTGAATGAAAAAGAAACGATTGCCGACAAGTATAAAGAGACGCCCAAATCAGTTCATGAAAAAATTTCAGCAGAGAAAAACGATAAAACAGTCGCCCAAAAGATCGGAAAAACATCAGTACCCAATCTGAAAAGCGCCATAGGGATCAATGATAAATTTCTTTTCATCAACCAGTTATTTAAGGGTGATCTTCAGGAATATAACAAAACCATTGACCGGCTGAATGCCTGTACCAATATCGACCTGGCCACCAATGCACTTGAAGACCTGAGGGCTGCCCACAACTGGGACAACGGCGATGAGGCCTATCAGAAACTCCAGGATCTTGTAATCGGAAAGCTGCTGTGATCTTGAAAAAAACAATACTGCTCACGGCAATATTTTTCCTGCTGACTGTTCATGCATATTCACAACACCCCGAATATGCCAGAAGCATGATTGACACACTTACTATGCCTGATTTTTACGGCAGGGGATATGTGAACGCGGGAGAGAAAAAAGCGGCAGATTTTATTGCCGGACAACTGAAAAAACTAAACGTTAAACCTTTTCAGGACAGCTATTTTCAGCCGTTTACCCTATCTATAAATACCCTGCCCGGGGATGTCGACCTGAAAATCAACGGAAAACCACTGTCGCCGGCAACAGACTTCCTTGTCAGCCCCGATGCTCCCTCAGCCGAAATGATGTGCACACACGTTACCCTGTTGAATGAAAAAACACTGAAAACGGACCGGAACATTAAGAAATTTAAGTCGGGTAACTACAGCAACCGGGTTCTGGTGATAGATACGGGTTTTAAAAAACCGGATGAGCCCGAACTTAGTAACGCGCCGCTAATTTTGAAAATCAACGATAAAAACTTATCGTGGCGCGTTTCACATGCACAGCAACAAAAAAATCAGGTGCGGGTTGATATTAAGAGGGAAGCCATGCCTCAGAAAATCAAGAAGATAGAATTAAAAATTGATGCCCGGCTCGAAGAGAATTATCCTACACAAAATGTGGTGGCTTATATGCCCGGAAAGGTGTATCCCGACACCTTCGTTGTGGTGGGCGCGCATTACGATCATCTGGGGATGATGGGCAATAAGACCTGCTTCCCCGGGGCTAACGACAATGCCAGCGGAACCGCTATGGTACTCGACCTGGCACGTTATTTTTCCGATACGGCCCATATGGGAAAATACTCCATTGCCTTTATCTTTTTCACTGCAGAGGAAGCCGGACTGCTCGGATCGGAATATTATACCGAACATCCTTTATTTCCGCTGAAAAACATTAAATTCATGCTGAACCTCGATATGGTAGGCACAGGAAGCGATGGTATAAAAGTGGTTAACGGAAGCATTTTAACCAAAGAATTTGAGCTGCTGAAATCGATCAATGAACAATATAACTATCTGAAAACGGTCAGCGCAAGAGGCGAAGCGGCCAACAGCGATCATTATTTTTTTTATAAGAACGGGGTGAAAAGTTTTTTTATTTACACCCTGGGAGATGAATATAAGGAATATCATACCACCACAGATAAAGCCGCAGGACTTCCGCTGACAAAATATCCGGAACTTTTTAAATTGGTCGTTGGTTTTATTCAATCTTTATAATTTTTTTTTAATTCAGGCAACCATTTACTTTTCATTTGTGTCTATTATCATGTTAAACCCCAAAGTGCGAGAGGTTTTTGTCATTACCCTTCAAAGCCTGAGCGCACAGTAAAGTTCCGAGATGAACAGCCCCGCACCCGGGGCTGTTCGCATTATTGAAGTTGCCTGATGTTTCTCTGAACGGATAATCGTTCTATCTTTGCAAATTATTTCAATATGGAAGAAAAAACACCCAAACAACAGGTGCTGGTGCCTTATGATTTTTCTAAAGCCTCCGAAAATGCACTATTATGTGCTGTGGAACTGGCGTCGTTGTTTCAATGTGAGATCAGTCTTATTCATGCCCTGACACGAAAAAACATTAAACTATACAGCAACCTTTCTGAAGCAGAAACCCTCGTCAAAAAGAAACTGGTTGCATTTGCCAGGGATATCATCGAAATGGACCATGTTCAGGTCAATGTATATGTTTTCAGGGATGAAGTGGATAAGGTCATTAATAAGATTTACGAGCGCATTAATGCAATAGCGGTTATTGCGGGCTTAAATTCAAAAAAAGGTGTTTATGATTTTTTCAGTTCGGGCACTATAGTCACTGATTACAGAGAGTTACGCATCCCGGTTATAGTAGTTCACGATGTGTTATGTCGCCGGAGTTTTTTCAGCGGAATGGTGCTTCCTCTTGATTTTAACAGGGAGTCCAAAGAAAAATCAGCTTGGGTGGGGCATATAAGCACGCTGAACAAAACAAAAGTTACCATATTGGCACGACAGTACAAAGATGCTTATTTTGCCGCTTCTTTGCGCAGCAACCTGGCTCTGGTAAAAAAATTATACAAAAATCTTAATGTGGAGTACCAGATTGTAAATGAGCCCGCTGTTAAAAGCGATATTGATAAATATGCTGTTGACTATGCCTGGTACAACAAGGGCGATATGGTAGTGATAATGGCCACCAAAGAAATTGCAGTAGACGACCTTATTTTCGGACTAAAAGAGAAGAAGATCATTGACAATAAGTATAAGCTGCCGATAATGTTTATCAATCCGCGCGACGACCTTTACCTGCCCTGTGGTTGCTGAATGTCCGTTTCATGCTCTTCTGGGGTCCCCGAAGCACTCAGTAAAGGTTTAAAGAGTCTTTTCTGGAAAATAAGAAGGATAAAAACAGCTACGGTGATGGTGGCGTCGGCAATATTAAACACGGGTTCAAAAAAAGTAAACGGTTGCCCGCCCCAAAACGGAAACCACGAGGGAAGTTGTATTGTAAATAAAGGGAAATAAAACATATCCACCACTTTACCGTGCAAAAATGTGGAATATCCGCCTTCTTCAGGGAAAATAACCGCCTTGTCGAAAAGTGAGCTTTCGCCAAAAAACAATCCATAAAAGGCGCTGTCGATGATGTTTCCGAAAGCCCCGGCCAGTATAAGCGAAATCGTAATTATTAAAAAAACTCCGGCTTTCTTTTTGATGAGATAAGCGATGTACCAGCCGATAGCACAAACGGCCAGGATACGGAAGATGCTCAGTATGATCTTCCCATAATTTCCTGCAAACTCCATCCCGAAAGCCATCCCGTAGTTTTCAATGAAATGTAACTGAAACCAGTTCCATCCAAAAACAGGGTATGATTCGCCCAGATAAAAATGCGTTTTTACCCAGATTTTTAATAGCTGGTCACAGAGTAGAACAAAAAAAATTACGGATGCTGAGATCAGCACCTTCTTTTTGGAATCGTTCAGGGTCACCGAGGTTTGTTTTGCTGAAGCTTGGCTTCCATGCTCAGTGTGGCATGGGGAACTATTTTAAGACGTTCTTTTGAAATAAGTTTTCCGGTGACACGGCAGATGCCGTACGATTTGTTTTCAATTCGTATCAGGGCGTTTTCCAGGTTGGAGATGAATTTTACCTGGCGCATGGCCAGCTGGCTGTTTTCTTCTTTGGAAAGAACCTGAGAGCCTTCTTCCAGGATCTTAAAAGTAGGCGAGGTGTCATTGATATCCTGGCCGGAATTATTTGAATAGGCTTCTGTCAGAAGTTCAAGGTCGCGGCGTGCTTCTTCAAGTTTTTTCAGAATGATCTCTTTGAATTCCTGAAGTTCTTCATCAGAGTACCTGGTTTTTAACGAAATTTCTGCTTTTACTTCCGCAGGCCTGGTTTCGGTAACTTTCTTGGGGTGCACAGGTTTTTTTTCAGGAGTCTTGATGGCTTTTATCTCCTTTTCGGGCGCCACTTTTTTATCCTTTGCGACAACTTCCTTTTTTACAGGCTTTTGTGTGATTTTTTTAAGAGGCGTTTCTTTTACGGCAACTTTCTTTTGAGGAACAGCCGGCACATTCTTTTTCTCAGTCACTATCTTTGCAACAGGCTTACTGACAGTCTTTACTGCCACAGTTTTTTTAATTTCGGCTTTCTTTTTCGGAGCCACAGCAACCTTTTTTGTCACCGTTTTTTTTGCTGCGACTTTTTTAGTTGTTTTTTGCACAGTTGTTGTTTTTTTTGCAGCCGGTTTCGCTGTTGTTTTTTTCACGGCCGTCTTCTTTATGGGCGCAGCTTTTGCCGGTTTTACGTTAACTTTCTTTACAACAACCTGTTTTGTTATCTTTTTTGGCGTTGTTTCTTTTTTCGGAGCCGTTTTTTTTGCTGCCGTTTTCTTTATGGGAACAGCTTTTACATTTTTTTTAACAGCTTTTGTAACCTTCTTTTGCATGATATTGTTTTTATTGATTTACTATAACATTTAAGCTTTGTTTAAAGAAACAAACGTGTTTATGTCGTCAGTCAGTTCAAGATAGTGTTTTTCGCCGGCAATGTCTTCAACGAAATTAATTGATACGGCTAAAATTTCGGTGCAAATATAAGAAAAATTATTTTCCACAGCTTTTAATAAATCAGGACGCTTTTCAAATTCAACCCTTATTTTGTCTGTGACCTCCAGTCCAAGCTCTTTCCGGAGATTCTGGACTCTGTTGACCAGTTCTCTTGCCACGCCTTCTTCTTTTAGCTGTTCGGTGAGCGTAATGTCAAGTGCGACAGTGGTATTATCGGCCACGGCAACAACCCAGCCAGGAATATCTTCGGTAATGATTTCTACATCAGATAGTTCGAGATACAGTACTGTTCTATCTACGATGATCTGAATTTTATTATTTTTCTCAAAATCATAGATTTGCTCCTGAGACAATCCGGCCACAGCCGCAGCCACCTGTTTCATCATTTTTCCGAATTTCGGACCGCAGGATTTGTAATCCGGCTTGATCTTCTTTACAAGAATATTGGCAGAACCTTCGAGATATTCAATTTCCTTGATATTCACTTCGGACAGGATGAGATTTTTTACCGCTTCGATCTGTTTTTTCATCTGTGGATCGATGATCGGTATCATGATCTTATTCAGGGGCTGGCGTACCCTGAGGTTGTGCTTTTTACGAAGCGAAAGAACCATCGAAGATATTTTCTGCGCAAGCTGCATCCGTTCTTCCAGGTCTTTATCCACATAATTCAAATTTGCAGTGGGGAAACTGGTCAGATGAACAGAACTTGTATTTAATCGTCCAGAAACCGAATTCAGATCCAGAAAGAGTTTTTCGGAGAAAAAAGGAGCGATAGGGGAAGATAAGCGGGCAAGGGTTTCCAGGCAGGTGTATAACGTCTGATAGGCGGCTATTTTATCTTCGGTGTATTCGCCTTTCCAGAAACGACGCCTGCAAAGACGCACATACCAGTTGCTCAGGTATTCATCTACAAAGTCCTGGATAAGCCTTCCGGCACGCGTAGGCTCGTATTCCGAAAAACACCGGTCCACCTCCGCCATCAGCGTATTGAGTTCTGATATGATCCACCGGTCTATTTCCGGCCTTTTACCGACAGGTATTTCTTCCTCCTGATAGGCAAATCCGTCAATATTGGCGTATAAAGCAAAGAATGCATAGGTATTGTAAAGGGTTCCGAAGAACTTGCGCTGAACCTCGCCTATACCCTCAGCATCAAATTTCAGGTTGTCCCAGGGCTGCGAATTGGTGATCATATACCAGCGGGTGGCGTCGGGGCCGTACTTTGCAATGGTATCAAAAGGATCTGCTGCATTTCCCAGCCGTTTCGACATTTTATTTCCGTTTTTGTCAAGCACAAGGCCGTTTGAAACGACATTTTTATATGCCACTGAATCAAAAAGCATGACAGCTATGGCATGCAGAGTAAAGAACCATCCACGGGTCTGATCAACGCCTTCGGCAATAAAATCGGCAGGAAACTTTGCCCTGAAAACTTCTGAATTTTCAAACGGATAATGTAGCTGTGCATAAGGCATAGATCCCGAATCGAACCAGACATCAATGAGGTCGGGCTCGCGGAACATCTTTTTCCCGCTGGCCGAAACAAGAATTATTTCATCAACATAAGGACGGTGAAGATCGATAGTATTATAGTTTTCCTTTGTGAAATCTCCGGGAACGAAATCCTTGTATGGGTTAGCAGCCATATATCCTTTTTCAACCGCTTTTTCAATCTCCTTTTTTAATTGTTCCACCGATCCCATGCAAAGCTGTTCGCTGCGGTCAGGCGTCGACCATATCGGCAGAGGCACCCCCCAGTAACGTGAGCGCGAAAGATTCCAGTCCACAAGGTTTTCCAGCCAGTTGCCAAAACGCCCCGTACCGGTACTTTCCGGCTTCCAGTTGATGGTTTTGTTCAGTTCTATCATCCGTTCTTTGCAAGCCGTAGTTTTGATAAACCACGAGTCAAGCGGATAGTAAAGTATAGGCTTGTCGGTACGCCAGCAATGCGGATAAGAATGTTCGTATTTTTCGGATTTGAAAGCCCTGTTTTCTTTTTTCAGCTTAACAATAATGTCAATATCTACATTGTTGCCCGGTTCTGTGTTCGGGTTGGTGTCGTATTCATTTTTTACGTATCTGCCGGCAAATTCACCCATCTCTTTGGTGAATCTTCCCTGTTTGTCAACCAGTATCAGTGAGCCGAGGCCGTGTTGTTTAGCGGTCCGGAAGTCATCAGCGCCAAAACTGGGCGCAATATGCACGATACCCGTTCCGTCATCGGTGGTGACAAAATCGCCCGCAACCACTTTAAAAGCATCGCCGTCGTCTGGCTGGGCAAAAGGAAGAAGCTGTTCATAGCGGATCCCGTCAAGCTGTTTTCCTTTGAACTCTGCAACTATGCCATAAGGAATGTTTTTGTCACCGGGCTTATAGCCTTCCATTAGCAAGGCTGCATTTTTTTCAGGGAAAAAAGTTTCTTTAAGATTTTTCGCAAGTATCACGGTAACAGGCTGATGGGTGTATTGATTAAAGGTGGCTACAGCAACATAATCAATATCGGCTCCGACAGCCAGCGCGGTGTTCGACGGAAGTGTCCATGGTGTGGTGGTCCAGGCCAGTATGAATAATTCGCCATGAATGTTTTTCTGAAGTTCGTTTACCAGGGCGTGTTCATTGCAAATCACCCGGAACTGTGCTACCACTGTATTATCCTTAACATCTTTGTAGCATCCGGGTAAATTCAGCTCGTGCGAACTCAATCCGGTGCCTGCAGCAGGGGAATAAGGTTGTATGGTATATCCTTTGTAGAGCAGGCCTTTTTCATAAAGCCGGCTGAGCAGGTGCCAAACGGTTTCGATGTACTTGTTGTCAAACGTGATATAGGGATTTTCAAGGTCAACCCAATAGCCCATCCTGACGGTAAGGTCGTCCCATTGATCCTTGTATTTCATAACTTCTTTGCGGCACTGGGCGTTATATTCTTCAACCGTGATGGATTTTCCTATGTCTTCTTTGGTGATCCCCAGTGTCTTTTCAACAGCTATTTCAATGGGCAGTCCGTGGGTGTCCCAGCCGGCCTTACGTTCCACGTAATAACCCTTTAATGTCTTGTAACGGCAAAAAATATCCTTTATGGCACGGGCCATCACATGGTGGATGCCGGGCTGGCCGTTGGCCGAAGGAGGACCTTCGTAAAAGACATAGGGGGGATTTCCCTTACGGGTATCAATACTTTGATGAAAAACATCATGCTGCTGCCAGTAGTCGTTTATCTCGCTTGCAATGTTTGTCAGGCTCAGTTGCTTGTATTCAGTGTATTTCTGTTTCATAGTAGTTATGTCACTCTTTAGAAAAAAAACGTGCAAAGGTATAAAAAATTCATAACAGGTGTATTGTCAAATATAGCAATCAGGGTTTTACATCCGGTTACCGGCAACTTTCCGCACCCTGCGGCAGAACCATGTTATGAAAAAATTAAGCCAGCATTAAGATTGTATTAAGTTTTTGAAATACAGGCAGTATTAATGTTTAATGTGTTTTTTTTGTATCCGAAAGCATAAAAAAGTTCAAAGGTGAAAAAAACAGTGCTGACAATTATTGGTTTTTTTATGTTATCGTCAGGTGCCGGCCTGTTGGCTCAAACAGATACTGCAAGCTTGTTGAAAAGGTGGCTGCCCAATATAACAGGCGTTATCAGGGCAAAATACGAACAAAACACCAGCAATGGGAAAGGCCGGTTTGATGTGCGGAATGCTCGTTTTGGCATGCAGGGAAATGCAGGGAAGCACTTCGGATATAAATTTGAAATAGATTTTTGCGACGAAGGCCAGATAAAAATGCTCGATGTTTACGCCAGTTTTATTCCAGTAAAAAACCTAACCTTGTCCCTGGGGCAGATGAAAGCGCCCTTCAGCACAGAATATCTGCTGAATCCTGCAAAATTTGAATTTGCCAACCGTCCGTTCATTGACAAACGTATTTGCAAGGATCTCAGGGATATAGGCTTCAAAATCACTTACGATTATGACGGAAAGATACCTTATTCGGTTTCGGGGGTTGTAATGAACGGTACCGGAGTTAACAATCCCGAATGGACAACCCGGTTTGCTGCTGGCGGCAGGGCGGTCGTCGGGCCGTTTTATGGTATTACCCTGCAGGCTAATTACGCAAAAGGAATCATCAGCGGCAAAAAAACGGAAATGCAGGATTACGGTATACGTTACGAGCATAAGGGTTTGGTGATAAACACAGAGTATGCGCAGAAGACCATCGTGGATACTGCAAGCGCATATACTCAGAATAGTATGTTTGCCTACGTGCTCTATAATTTTCAGTTCAAGAAAGGAATGATAAGAACATTGACGCCCGCCGTCCGCTATGATTTTTATTCGGGAAACATTAAATCGGGGATATATGAGCCGCACAGGATCACCGCCGGCCTGACAATGGGCTTTCACAAGCTCTCTTATGCTTATATACGCTTCAACTACGAAAAATATTTTTATCAGGTATCTGAAGGCCGGGATGACAAATTTACCGTGGAGTTTACGGTTCGTTTTTAAGAAAAAAATCGCGTAATAATATTATATCCATGGTTTTGACAGAATCAGGAAGGCCTTTTACTTTGCTTAAAGGCAAAACGATATCAACAATTGTTAATAAAATGCGTTTATTTCTTGTTAATAACTTTTTTTTAAAAAACACTTGACTTTTGTGGGTTGTTTTTTGTATTTTTGTTTTCTCAGGTGAGCGATAATGCGCCGGCTTGAAAAAGCAAGTTCTTTTAATGGCTGTATTTTTAAAAGGGAGTTTATTGATGTGCGTTTTCCGGGCAGATGGTCTGTATGGATCATTTACAGAAAGGAAACATCTTAGCTGATGAGTATATCGTGCTGCCGGAATAGAAATATGATCAATAAAGGTAACCCGAACCGCAAGGAACAGGCGAACTAACCGTAATCTGACATGGAACGGCAGTTACGACGGCCGGGAAGTGAATGGGGAACAAGCGAACAAGTTTGTTCCCCATTGTGTTTTTATAAGGGGGATAAAAAATAATCATAGATTTAAGGATCAATCGGAAAAGTTGAGGACTTGTTTTTTATCTATAAATTAACCTGCAAGCCAAAGGCGGACGAAAGAACGGTTTTTTTATTCAATCTTTTTTTTGAAACAATCACGGACAGCTTGAATAAAAGCCTTGGTTGCTTCAGTTTGATATTTATCCTTTTTCCATATCATGTACAACTTAGTATTAAATGCAGGACCTTTCCACTTTAAACTTTTTAGGGTTCCGTCTGATAGTTCCCTTTCAACAGCAATTCCAGGTAATAAACCAATACCCATACACCCGGTTAGCAACATCTTTTTTAGTGTTTCGGGATTGTTAACTTCTATTGTTCTCCTTAATTTTACATTAGCTTCAATAAGCATTTTCTCAAAAATCATACGGTAACTGCAATCAGATTTTGATAACAACAGTGTTTTATCGTTAAAATCGCTGATGGCAATTGCCTTATTGTTAAATATATCATCATGCGGGTTTGCAACAAAAGTCAGTTCCACTTTGGTTAATTCTTCAACATATAAAAGTTTTTCACTGAAATTATCAGAAAAAAGAAACGCCAGATCGATTACCCCTGCATTAAAAATATCATAGACATTATACCCGACGCATCCGTCAAAGTCGAAACCAATATTGGGAAATTTTAATAGGAATTCATTGATAATTGGAGGTAAATACCAGGTGGCAACGGAATGTGGTGTTTTTATGATAAGAGTTCCTATTGTTTTATCCAAATATTTAAAACTACTATGGATTTCGTTTTCAAGATTAATTAAACGTTGAGTATATTTAAGCAACTTCACCCCTGATGGAGTCAGGGAAATTTTATTCCCCGACCTGATAAACAATGTTTCTCCCAAACTGTTTTCCAAAGACTGAATTTGTGAAGAAACGGTTGATTGTGCATAATTCAAAACATTAGCAGCCTTATTGAAACTTAACAAGTTGGCTACTACCTGGAATGTCTTTAATTCTCTGAACTCCATTGTTATCTGATTTAACGATTTAGACTATCGAAAAATATCGTTTTGATTCAATTTTCCGATTAGCTTACTTTGCAAAAGTAATTAAAATCATATCCTTTTTGTTTCCCGAAGATTAATAGTCAACTAAAATTGAAAAAAATGAAAAGAATAACTGTTTTCTTGTTTACCTTGCAAATTGCAATGGAATTGTGCTATTCACAAAACAATGCGGTTACCGTTCCCGATACAGCACAGGCGCTTATGACCATTCAGCAGCTTATAAAAGATGCTCGTGATGGGGTGGATTTTATAAGTAACGAAGATCTGATACAACGCATTGATGCGAATCCGAAACTTATTTTAATTGATGTACGTGGTAAAGAAGAATATGATGCAGGACATTTTAAGGGAGCAACATGGTTAGAAAGAGGTATTGTAGAATTTACATTGGCCCGTACTTTACGAGACCCCAATGCAGAAATAATTGTCTATTGTTTAAAGGGAAACCGTTCGGCGTTAGTAGTTAAAAACCTGAAAAAAATGGGGTACAAAAATGTTAAATCCCATATAGGTCTTGAATATTGGGTTAATGCAGGCCTTCCTGTTTATAATTTTTTAGGAGAAATAAAAAATCTAAAATTGAGAGCGCTTAATGCAGCTACCAATCCTGTTGAATTTTATTTAGATAAGAAATAAAAATGACAATTGCTAACACATAGAGCGATACCTGAAAAGCCTCTGGCCAAAAAGACCGAAAGAAGCACCACCCTTCGGTTTTTTTCTATTCCGCCAAACCGGCGGTTTCATGCCCCCATCATTACTATTTTGAGCGTAGAGAATAACATAGCCGGTTTATTGATAGCCTTTTGTTGCTGAACTATACTGAAAGAAAGCGACATGTTGCTAGTTGTGGTTTTTTTCACCAATGGATCGGGCATGTTTAACAGAATATTAAAAATTATAATTTTTTTAATAATTTGATAAATAATGTATATATTGCGGGGCGAAAAGCAGCTAACGATCGTTCATTGGCAATATGGCTCAAATTAAATAATACGAACCTCCCATAAAAAATCAAGATGAAATACAAATCATTATTACTTGCAATTTCAATTTCGATTATTGCAGTGAATTCGATAGCGCAGGTAACCGGTACTTTTACCGATTCCCGTGACGGAAAAGTGTATAAAACAATTACCATTGGCACCCAGACATGGATGGCTGAAAACCTTGCCTACAAATCCCCAACAGGGTGTTTGGCTTATGATAACAGTATGGCAAATGTGAATCAGTATGGTTACCTTTACAATTGGGATGTTGCAAATAAAATGTGCCCGGCAGGCTGGCATCTGCCAGGCAAAGCCGAATGGTTGATATTAATAAATTATTTAGGAGGGACAGCGGCTGCACAGAGCCAATTACTGGCACAAAATAGTAACGGGTTTTCTGCAAAAACGGGAGGACAGGCCATGGGGGGCGAGGATTTTATGTATTTGGATAGTAATGGGTATTGGTGGAGTTCAACAGAAAATGATGATGGCGATTTAGCATTTCGTATTGCAATGGGGGTAAAAATGTTAGAAATTAGCTTGTTTGAGCAAGATAAAGATGATGCGTATTCTGTCCGTTGTATTAAAGATAAAAATGATGAGCCTACCGGCTTTCTTAATCAAAATATTGCAGATACAACAAAGCCAACTGTTGTGGAAAAAGTTCAGCAAAACAATGTCACTGCGGCTGATATTACCGAAAAAACCTTTACTGATATCCGCGACGGCAATGTTTATCACACTGTAAAAATAGGCACACAAGTATGGATGACGAATAATTTAATGACCACCAAATATAATGACGGCACCCCTATAACATTAATAACTGATAATTCATCATGGCAAAACGCTACCGGGGGAGCTTATTCCTGGTATAATAACAAGGAAACCAATAAAGCTACTTATGGCGCATTATACAATTGGTATGCGGTAAACACGAATAAACTCTGCCCAATCGGATGGCATGTGCCCTCACAAAAAGACATTCATCTTCTTCTTATGGCACTCGGCAGTCAAGGCGGCGATAAACTAAAAGAAGCCGGCAAAAAGCATTGGTTAAGCGAAAACGCAGGCAACAATAGCAGCGGATTTACTGCCCTTCCCGGAGGTAGTCGCAGCTGGAGTGGAGAATTCTCCAATCTTCAGAAAATTGGCAATTGGTGGAGCTCTACTGAACAAAAAGAAAAGGTAGCCTATTCGCTGTACTTATATTACTCAAAAAGTGAAGCGGAAAATAGCACAGGTGGTAAAACCGAGGGAATGTCAGTACGTTGTATAAAAGATTAACCAACAAAACGCTGACTGCGTGAATGCATTATTAAAAAAGCAGCAGCATGCAACCCTTTATGGGTTTGTTTAAAAAAAGAAAAAACCTGTCGCCGGAGGAGCGGGCAACTTATTTGTTTACAATAATTTACCGGCAAAAAAAGCAGACATTAATGGGCTTGTGTGGTGCGGGTTTGCAAAAACCTTCTTTATTATTAAGTTATCATTTAAAATAATATGTATAAAATACAAGCCGTCCGGGTGTGCTGTTAAATCAAAAGTGGTGTTTGCAGCGGTGATTTTATCTGACAACACGGGCTGTCCCAAAGTGTTATCAATGCACAGGTCTGCATTGGGGATATTGGTAACAGAAAACACCACGCTTGAGGGATTGGGATAAACGATGATGTCTTTTTTATCAGGATATCAAATCTCTTATAACCACCGACGCACAGTAGCATCCAAATACCACCGGCATATAAGAAATAGTTCCGGCCATAGATTTTTTATTGTTTACCGAATTCAAAAATACCACTGATTCTTTCATGGGAGGTTCGGTTGAAAAAACTGCTTTAAAACCTGTTGTCACACCAAGCCGCCTCAGCCGCTTCCTGATGTCGAAAGCAAAGGTGCAGGTGTGCGTTTCGGAAATATCGGCGACACATATCTTCGAGGGGTCAAGTTTGGCGCCGGCGCCCATGGCGCTCACCACTTTTTGGTTGAATTTAAGCGCGTACAGCAGCATATAGGCTTTTGCTGAGAGCGAATCTATGGCATCAATGATATAATTGTAAGGATGGTCTAAAAGCTCGATCATGGGGTCTTCTTTCAGGTATTTGTCAACCCGCTTCAGTTGAATATCCGGATTGATGTCAAGCAAGCGTGCAGCCAGCGCTTCTGTTTTTTTAATTCCTTCGGTACTTTGTAAGGCGATGAGCTGGCGGTTGCGGTTCGAGGGCTGAATTACATCCGCATCAGCGATGGTAAGTTTCCCCACCCCCGCACGGCAGAGCATTTCGGCAGCCGTGCTGCCCACACCACCGCAGCCCAGTACCAGGACATGTGCCTGTTTGAGTTTTAAAAGTTTTTCTTTGCCAATCAGGAGTTCGGTGCGGGTCAGCCAGTTTTCCGGTGTCGTCATTGGAATGGAATATATTAACCAAGTCTCCTAATGCCGGTTTCGATACGCCGCAGTGTTTCTTCTTTGCCAATCATTTCGAGTATAATTCCCATATCTGTTCCCATAGCCGCCCCAACAATGATGACACGCAAGGCATTCATGATCTGGCCCGTATTATATTGTTTTTCAGTAATGTGATTCATTAACTGCTGTTTGATGGCCGATGCATTCCACGAATCACATTCTTTGATCACACAGGTAATTTCTTTCATTTTTTCAGCCGAATCAGCTTTCCATCTGTCTTTTACCGATTTGGCATCGTATTCGGCCGGTGCCGAAAAAAAATAATAGGACTGCGTCCAGAGTTCATGGATGAAATTAATTCTTTCCTTTACCAGTGAACATATCCTTGCTACATGCGAAAGTGCTGCATCAATATTTTTTGCTTTCAGTTCGGGCAGAAACAGCAGGGCAAGTTCTTCATTGGTTTTAGTTTGCAGATACTGGTGATTAAACCATTTTGCTTTTTCCGGGCTGAATTTAGAACCCGATTTTCCCACACGTTCTAATGAAAAAGTTGCAATAAGTTCGTCCATTGAAAACACTTCCTGTTCGGTGCCGGGGTTCCAGCCCAGCAATGCCAGCATATTTACGACAGCTTCGGGCAGATAACCCGATTCGCGGTAACCTGATGAAATCTCGCCGGTTTTTGAGTCTGTCCATCGCAGCGGAAAAACAGGAAATCCCAGCCTGTCGCTATCGCGCTTGCTGAGTTTTCCGTTCCCGTCGGGTTTCAGCAACAGGGGCAAATGAGCAAACAGGGGCATTTCGCTTTCCCAGCCAAGATAACGGTACAGCAACACATGCAAAGGAGCGGATGGCAACCATTCTTCTCCGCGTATCACATGCGAAATTTCCATCAGGTGATCGTCCACCACATTGGCAAGATGATAGGTGGGTAACCCATCGGATTTAAAAATCACCTTGTCATCAAGAAGGGAAGAATCAAAAATTACTTCTCCGCGGATCAGGTCTTTTATGATAATTTGCTCGTTTTCAGGAATTTTTAAACGTATGGCATAGGGGGCTCCCGACTCAATAAGCTCTTTTGTCCTTGATTCAGAAAGAGTTAGAGAGTTGTTTAAATGAATGCGGTTTTTCTGATCGTACTGGAACGTCTTTTTTTCTGCCTCATGACTTTTACGCAGTTTGTCGAGTTCTTCGGCCGAATCAAACGCATAATAGGCAAATCCGTTATCAATTAAATGTTGGGCGTATTGTTTGTATATATTTTTGCGCTCGGATTGCCGGTATGGAGCATGAGGCCCACCGGCTCCAACGCCTTCATTATATGCTATGCCGCACCATCTCAGCGATTCAATAATATACTCTTCAGCGCCATGCACCAGGCGAAGCTGATCGGTATCTTCGATACGGAGTATCATATCTCCATTGTGTCTTTTGGCAAAAAGATAATTATACAGCGCTGTGCGAACCCCCCCTATATGCAAAGGCCCCGTAGGACTTGGAGCAAAACGCACCCTGACCTTGTTTTTCATTGTTCTATTTTTTTGCAAAATTATTGTATTTTAGTTATGAGGAATTAATTGTTGTCTAATAATGATTAAAAAGCAAATAATTATCATAAATTTGCAGTAATCAACTATAAAACGTTATGAAAAAAATAGCGGGAATCTTATTATTAACAGGATTTGTTTCTTTTTTTGCATATCAAGGTTATTCGCAGATAAGTCAGGGCGGCAAACCATTGAGCTTCGACCCTGAATATGCAGCATTTCTGGCCGCCGAAATACCTGTGGCAGTGATGCCGTTTGTTGATGTGGCAGCGCTGCAAAAGGAGGACATAGCCATGGATAAAATAAAAGATATTCCGTGGCGCTTTGGCCAAAACCTTGATGTCATTTTGAATCCTGCAAACAGCGGGATCAATGAAGTGCTGCCCGACGGTGGCAAACTTTGGCGGCTTCGTGTCGTATCTGAGGGCGCACAAACCATAAATCTGATGTTCGATCGTTATTTTCTCCCTGCCGGCGCAAAACTTTTTATCTATAATGATGAGCATTCTGTGGTATTAGGGGCATTTACTGATTTTAATAACCAGTCCGACAAAGTTTTTGCAACAACACTGGTCCGGGGTGAGGCAGTAACGTTGGAATATTATGAACCTGCAAATGTTTCATTTTCGGGAGAACTGAATTTGTCTCGGGTTACACATGGGTACAGGGGTTTGAAGGAATTTTTTAAAGATTTTGGCGATGCCGGAAGTTGTAATTTGAATGTTGCCTGTAGTCAGGCCTCGGGATGGACCAACCAGATACGTTCAGTATGTATGCTGGTTGTCAATGGTTCCGGTTTTTGCACGGGGGCAATGATCAATAACACCAGTAATGACGGAACCCCGTATGTTCTGACCGCTAATCACTGTTACAGTAATCCTTCATCATGGGTTTTCTGGTTCAACTATCAAAGTTCCACATGTACCAATCCCGCTAACGAACCTGTTGCCAATTCCGTGTCAGGTGGCACCCTGAAAGCGAAAAATTCCGCTTCTGACTTTTGCCTGGTACAGATAAACAGCAACCCGCCTGCTGCCTGCAATGTTTACTATTCGGGATGGAACAGGACGCTGGACAATTCGATAACGGGAACGGCCTATGGGATACATCATCCTTCGGGGGACATCAAAAAATTCAGTTATTCCACGACTGGGGCAAGCACCACTACCTATCTGAATAATACGGTTCCCGGCGACGGAAGCCATTGGAGAATCACCAGCTGGAGCGATGGCACAACCACAGAAGGAGGATCTTCAGGTTCCCCTTTGTATGATAATAATCACAGAATTATCGGCCAATTGCATGGCGGATATGCAGCCTGTAACAATACCTCGTCGGACTGGTACGGAAAGTTTGGCGTTTCATGGACCGGGGGCGGCTCCAACACCACGCGCCTGAGCAACTGGCTGGATCCGGGAAACACCGGTGCGACCGTTCTGAATGGTTATGACCCCGGAGTAACAGCAGCCCCGGTGGCAAATTTTACGGCTGATGTAACGAGCAGCTGTACGGGAACTGTTGTTTTTACAGATCAATCAACAAATACTCCCACAAGCTGGTCATGGATTTTTGGTGATGGCGGAACATCAAACGCTCAAAACCCGGTACATCATTATACGGCCAACGGGGTATATTCTGTATCACTCACGGCATCAAATGCTTCAGGAAATAATTCCATAACAAAAACCAATTATATTACTATAAACAAACCGTCAGGCCCGTCCGTCACCGGAGCCACGGTCTGTAATCCCTCGTCTGCAACATTGAGCGCCTCAGGCAGCGGAACCATCAAATGGTATAATTCCCCGGGAAGCAGCACCGTGCTGCATACCGGGAATACCTTTACTACGCCGGTCTTGTCAAATACTACCACGTATTACGCAGAAGATAACATTACCGGCGCTGTTACGCATGGCGGAAAAGCAGATACCACAGGAGGAGGGGGTATGTTTACCCAGCCATACGTGCACTATAATGTTTTTAATTGTTATATTCCCCTGGTATTACAAACCGTTAAAATTTATGCCAATGCCGCACAGACCGGGAAAGTTATTACATTGCAAAATGCTTCGGGCACCATACTGGCCACAGCAACCGTTAATCTTTCAGCGGGAATAAATACGGTAACACTGAATTTTTCATTACCTGTGGATACAGGACTTAGATTGGTAGGTCCGGCTTCACCGGGCTGGTACAGGAATAGTTCGGGAGTTGTATATCCGCTGACTACGGCAGGTAAATTTTCAATTATCCGCAGCAGTGCAGGGCCCCCGGCAACCAATCCGTATTATTATTATTTTTATGATTGGGTGGTTAAAGAAAACAACTGTATAAGCACCAGAACCCCTGTTACAGCTAATGTCATCAATTGTGCAGCCTTGCCGGAAACAGAAAACCCTGTTGTTGAAGTTATGCCTAATCCGGTAAACGATATTCTGTACATACATTTCGACCGGATACCGGCTTCCGTTTATCATATTGAAATTTTCAATTTATTAGGCCAAAGTGTTCATAAACAATCCAATGTTAATTTATCCGGAGATTTTCGTCAGGCTGTTGATGTAAGACACTTGCTGAAAGGAATATATGTTATCAGGATAAAAACCAACAATCTTAATAAAACGTTCAAATTCAACAAGATCTGATACAAATGATCAGAATTTTTTTCCCGTTTGCTGAGATCATATACATTCCCTGAAATTTTCGGCAACAACAGTCTGGTTTGTTACTGCAAGTATGAACAACTGCAGTATGCCTGTCCGCTGCCCGGCAGACAGGGTTGGTAAATTTTTTTCATTGGACTATTTCAGATAATGGCAATGGGGATAACTTGCAATAAAGGCATTCATAATCAGTTATATATGCTACCTTCTAAGAAACAATTCGGTTTTTTCCGGAATAGGTTTGCCGATATCAGGCGCGCAGGTACTTCCTGGCGTGCCTGCCCGACGGTCAGGCGGGCGGGCAGGCGGCGGCGTGAATCAGAAAACATTTGAAAATCTGCAAATGCCCCCGCTAACGGCGGGGTTTCCCGGCCAGCTATGCTGCATCAGGACTTATGTCGTTTTCCTGCTGGCAGACAATAACAATATCGTCTGTGAGGGTATCGCTTGTTTATTATGAACTATGGATTCCGTTTCAAAAAATGCGTTTAACTTTCAAAAAACGCCCTTTAACATCAAAAAATGAGCCTTTAACTGATTTTGCTGTTTTTGGAACTGAACGGAAGGTATTTTTACCATAAAACGGAATTTTAAAAGAAAGGATAACCATGTTACCTACACAAAATGTAAAAACAATGAAATCAGTTAGTTCATATGTGTTATGGCTGATTTTTGCAGTCTGGATGCTTGTTCTTCTTGCTGTTATTGTCCTGTTTGAATATTAGGTGTGAGAATCTATAAATGAACAAATTATATATAAGCATTAAGAAAAACAGGATATAGCAATATATTTTTTTGGGCCCGAAAGGTCTTTTGTCGACGTTTAATGGATCAATAATAATTCTAAAAAGCACCGCAGTTTTGCATAAAGAAAGTACCAAGCTTCTTTTATACAGTCTCTTTTTTTAATTTTGCAAAAACAAAGGCATGACAAAAACAGATTTGAAAGATGCACTTGAAAAGAATGATGTTGAGCTTTTAGCCGGGATTCCCAAGAGCGATCTGCATAATCATTCCGTGCTGGGAAGCCGCATGGGGATGCTGGAAAAGTGGTGCGGAAAAAATTTTATAAGGCCATGCCAGAAGATGACTTCTTTTCAGGATTTTGAAAAATTTCTTGATAAAGCTTTTGAGGAAGTTTTGCTGCAGGAAGGTTTTTTCGGGTATGTCCAGAAGGCTGCTTTTATACAGGCTAAAAATGATGGGGTAAGTGTCCTGCAGATGAGTATTGATTCCCGGTTCTATCGGGTTGTTGATTCTGAAGGTGCAGGAATCACCGGGATAGTACAAAAGGCATACAAAGAAACGGCGCCGGAAATTGTGTTTGTTCCCCAGCTCGGGCTTGATCGCAAACATAAACTTAAACAACTGCTGTATGAGGCGGAATTGCTTCTGGAAACGGGATATTTCAAATCTATAGACCTTTACGGAGATGAGCTGTTTGGTGATATAAAGAACTTTGTTTCCTTGTATCGGAAAGCCAAAGGGAAGGGACTTGTTCTGACAGCTCATGCCGGGGAATACGGTACTGCAGAATCGGTAAGGACGGCTGTTGAACTTTTAGGACTTGAACAGGTTCAGCACGGTATTGCGGCCGCACAATCCGTTGAAGTGATGAAATGGCTGGCAGATAACAAAATAATTCTTAACATTTGCCCTACGAGCAACGTAATGCTTTGCAGGGCAGAATCTATTGCAAAACATCCTGTCAGAACGCTTTTTGATCATGGTGTTAAAGTAACCATCAATACGGACGACCTGATGGTATTCAACCAGTCAGTAAGCGATGAGTACTTAAGTCTTTACAGGGCAAAGGTGTTTAATGATGATGAGCTTAATGAAATAAGAATGAATGGCTTACGTGTTTTTGACACGGAAAGACATTAGTTTTTTTTATCCGGATAAGCAAAATTTAATTAAAGGGTATATCTTTGCTAATAAAAGGACAAAAATGAAATTTGGAGTTGTAATATTCCCCGGATCAAACTGCGATCACGATCTTTTGTATGTTCTGAAAAAAATTCTGAAACAGGAAGTTGTTGCGCTGTGGCACAAGGATAAAGATTTACAGGATTGTGATTTTATTTTCCTTCCCGGTGGGTTTTCTTATGGCGATTATCTCCGGTCGGGAGCCATTGCCCGCTTTTCGCCCATTATGGAAAAAGTAATCGATTATGCTGAAAAAGGCGGTTATCTGATGGGCATTTGCAATGGTTTTCAGATTCTTTGCGAAGCCAAACTGCTTCCGGGGACACTGCTTCATAATAACAACCAGAAATTTATCTGTAAAAATGTATTTATAAAACCGGTTTCTAAAAAAGCGGCGCCGGTTAAGTATCTTGATCCGAAAACAGTGCTGAAAATTCCTGTTGCACATGCCGAAGGAAGGTATTATGCTGATAAGAAAACAATAAAACAACTGTACGAAAATGATCAGATACTATTTAAGTATTGTGATGCTTCGGGTAACATCAATGAAGAATCCAACCCAAACGGGACCACAGATAACATTGCCGGAATCTGTAATCTTCGCCGGAATGTTTTTGGTATGATGCCGCATCCCGAAAGGGCTTGCGACAATGAGCTCGGAAATACCGACGGAAAACAGATTCTGGATTCACTATTGAAGGCTTTATCCAAAAAGTAATCTGATCTTGAAGAAAATATTGTTTATCGTCGCTCATAGGCCCGGCAGGTCGCCGGGACAGCGGTTTCGTTTTGAGCAATATCTTGATTATCTGGTTGAAAGGGGTTTTTCTTATAGATTCTCTTATCTGCTCAACGAAAAGGACGATAAGACCTTTTACAGCAACGGACATTATTTCAGAAAATTTCTTATTCTTATGAAAAGTATTTGGCTGAGATTCAATGATATAAAGAGATCCCGGGAATATGATATTGTTTTTATTTATCGTGAAGCCATTATGCTGGGCAGTGTGTTTTTCGAAAAAAGGTTTAAAAAAAGCGGGGCAAAGATAATTCTTGATTTTGATGATGCTATCTGGCTGATGGATGTTTCTGAAGGTAATAAAAATCTGAGTTGGCTGAAACGTCCGTCCAAAACCGCGGATATTCTCCGGCTTTCCGATACTGTTTTTGTTGGAAATAGTTATTTATCCAGGTATGCGGAACAATTCAACACCAATGTGAATGTTATTCCGACCACGCTGGATACCGAGAAAATCAAAACGAAGACTCACAACACATCCGGGAAAATCTGTATTGGCTGGACAGGTTCATATACAACGCTGAAACACTTTGAATTAGCCGTTTCCTTTTTAAAAAAAATACAGGAAAAATACCCTGGGGAAATAAAAATTAAACTTATTTCAAATGTGAATCATGTCGAAGGGCTTGATATCTCGTTCTGCCCATGGACAAAAGAAAAGGAAACCGAAGATATCAGCGAGTTTGATATAGGTATTATGCCTTTGCCCGATGACGAATGGTCTCGGGGCAAATGCGGATTCAAAGGCCTGCAATATATGGCGCTTGGTATCCCGGCAGTAATGTCGCCGGTTGGGGTAAATACTGAAATTATTAAAAACGGAGAGAATGGTTTCCTGGCAAACTCTGATGAAGAATGGATCGACAAATTATCCATGCTGATAGAATCCGCGGAGTTAAGGATGAAAATCGGCAAGAACGGGCGCAAAACCGTCGTGGAAAAATACTCCTTCAATGCCTGGAAAGACAGATATGTGAGTTTTTTTGAAGAACTGATCGCTAAATAATATTATTCGTAATAATATATTCGTTTAACGCGGCCCGACACAGAGGTCAGAACTTCGTAAGGGATGGTGTCGAGTTTATCCGCAAGTTCCTTGATGGTATCCGGATCATTAAATACATAGACCGTGTCTCCTTCACTGGCATCAATATTCGTGATGTCAATCATACACATATCCATGCATACATTGCCTATTACAGGAGCTTTTATCCCGTTAACGATCAGGTATCCGTTACCGTTTCCAAGCCTGCGGTTCAGTCCGTCGGCATATCCTATAGGAACAATGGCAATCCTGGTCTTTTTATGTGCGGTCCATTTTCTGCCGTAGCCCACACTATCCGATTCCGAAATGGTTTTTATCTGCGAAATGATGGTACGCAACGTGCTTACATTCTGAAGATTCTGCTGCTCTTCTTCATAAAAAGAAATACCGTACAAACCGATCCCGAGTCTTACCATGTCAAAATGAGCGCCGGTAAAACGGGATATTCCAGCGGAGTTTAATACGTGAACCATGAAAGGGGTAGTTATTTCCTGCCTGAGTTGTGCACAAACTTTTTCAAGAGTATGTATCTGCTGCCTGGAAAACTCATCTTCATTTTTGTTTTCACTGGCTGCAAGATGTGTAAAAACCGACCGAACCTCTATGCTGTTGTTTTGTTTAAGCACCCTGATCAGTTCATCGGTTTCTTCGGGTAAAAACCCAAGCCGGTGCATGCCTGTGTCAATTTTGATGTGAATGGGTAATTTCTGCTGTTCTTTTGTTTCGTAGGCCGTAATGGTTTCAATGAGCAGACGGAGTGTTCTGAAATTATATATTTCCGGTTCAAGATCATATTTACTCAGCAGACCATAGCTTTCTTCTTCGGGATTCATCACCATGATGGGCGTGGATATCTGTGCTTTACGCAGTTCAATGCCTTCATCGGCATAGGCAACAGCAAGATAATCAATATTGTGGTACTGTAACACATTGGCAATTTCATATCCGCCGCTCCCATACGAAAGTGCCTTGACCATGGCCATTACCTTAGTGCCGTTTTTTATTTTTGACTGATAATAGTTCAGATTATGTACCAAAGCATTCAGGTTTATCTCAAGGACCGTTTCATGTGATTTTTGCTGCAGCATGCGGCTTATCTGTTCAAAAACAAATATACGGGCGCCTTTTATGAGAATGGTTTCGTTGTGAAAAGCAGAGCCGGGAACTTTTTCCAAAAAGGCATCCGTATCAATGAAAAAAGATTTTTTTACCGGAAAAAGATTTTCATACCTTGAAATACAGGGGCCGATACCAATAATGCGGCTTACGCCTTTTGAAACAAGCAAATTGGCTATTTCCGCATATAAAACATCATCGGCTAATGAACTTTGAAGAATATCAGATAAAATCACCGTTTTGTTTTGATGCTGTTTTTGCTGGTTCATGAAATCAAGGGCGATTACCAGAGAGTTCAGATCCGAACTGTAGGAGTCGTTGATAATGGAGCAGTTGTTTATCCCTGCTTTCAATTCAAGTCTCATTGCAACGGGAACAAGGGTCTGCATTCTTTCTGATATCATGGTGTTTTCATATCCGAGATATAACATTAATGACCAGCAGTGAATGGCATTTTCAATGGAAGCATCATCCGTAAACGGTATACAAACCGAAATATCGTTTGATTTATAAGCGGCGGTTATGATGCTCTGATTTTGATTTTTATCAATTTTTAATATCTTAAGATCCGGTTTGTTTTTGTATCCCCAGGAAAAGAAATGATTTTTCCTGAAAATGCCGGATTGAATGATACGATCCTGAATATCATAATTATCAGAACAATAGATAAGGGTTTCAGTTTTTGTGAAAAGGTTCAGTTTTTCGCCCACTTTTTGACGGATGTCAATAAAGTTTTTTTCATGGGCAGCACCGATATTTGTAAAAATACCGATAGTCGGGTTTATAATGGGCTGAAGGATTTTCATTTCTTCAGGTTCGGAAATGCCCGCTTCAAAAATTGCCAGGTCATTTTCGGGCTGCATTTCCCATACCGATAAGGGGACACCGATCTGCGAATTGTAACTTTTCGGGCTGCGGACAATATTTTTATCGGGTGCAAGCAACTGAAAAAGCCATTCTTTAACAATAGTTTTTCCGTTACTTCCTGTGATCCCGATTACCGGCATGTTAAACTGACGACGATGGTGTGCGGCCAGTGCCTGAAGTGCTGCCAGGGTGTCCTTAACGAGGATAAAAGCGGCTTCAGGATAATTATCGGTGTTTTCAGGAAACGATGACACGACGAAGTTGCGGATACCTTTTTCGTAAAGGTCGGAAAGATAATTGTGCCCGTTATTTTTTCGTGTCACCAGGGCAAAAAACAGCGAATTTTCAGCGGAAACAATTTTTCTGCTGTCGATGAGCAGGTGCCTGACAAGATAGTCGCAGGCATCGTTTTTATTCAGGCTGCCTTTGACAATAGCAGCTATTTCGGAAATAGTATAAGAGGCCATGATAATAATCCTGATTAATTATCTTTTCCCGTTTCGTCGTCGGAGCGTTTTTGTGCAGAAAATTTGAGGGGGTTGGCAGACAATGTATCAAAACTTTGGCGATGGTGGAAAATATCACAGGCTAAGAATATTGCATTGCGAAAAGATTCGGGAGATGCCATATTTTTGCCGGCGATGTCATAAGCGGTTCCGTGTGCCGGCGATGTACGGACAATTGGGAGTCCGGCCGTGTAATTCACGCCATCGTCAAAAGCAATGATCTTAAAGGCGATCATGCCCTGATCGTGATACATGGCAAGCACCCCGTCGAACTGCCGGTATTTGAGGGATCCGAAAAAGCCATCGGGCGGATAAGGACCAAAACATAGGATGTTTTCGGATTGTGCTTTTTTCATTGCCGGAATGATCACGGTTTTTTCTTCGTTTCCGATAAGACCATCATCGCCGGAATGAGGATTCAAACCCAGCAGGGCAATTTTGGGTCTTTGGATGCCAAAATCACGTATCAGCGAGTTGTTCATCACGATAAGCTTACGGGTGATAAGATCTTCTGTGATCGTTTCCGAAATATTTTTAACAGGAACATGTCCGCTTACAAAACCCAAACGTAAATCTCTGGCAACCATCATCATAAGGTAGTTTGAAGCGTTAAAACGCCCGGCAAGATATTCGGTATGGCCATTGAATGTAAAGCTGCCGGATTGAATATTTTTTTTGTTGATTGGAGCCGTTACCAACACATCGATATATTTATTTTTCAGGTCACTGGTTGCCATGTCGAGTGCTACAAGTGCGAGTTTTCCTGCAATTTCAGTTGATTCACCTATGTCAATCTTTACTTCCTGCTCGGTAACATTTACAATATTCTGCCGTTTGGCTCCGGCGAGTTCGGCTTTTTTTACCAGGTTAAAATTAAAGTCAGTAATATTCAGCGCCTTACGATGATAGGAGGCAATTTTAGAAGATCCATACACCACCGGAGTGCATAATTCGAGTATACGCGGCTCCATAAGTGTTTTAATAATTACTTCATAGCTGATGCCGTTGAAATCGCCATGGGTGATACCTACAACAATTTTACGGTCTTTATCGGGTTCTTTCGGATTTGCCATTTCAATGATATTTTTCACAAACTTACATAAAAAATAGTTATAGCCGATGAGAAAAGCAGGCAAGATATATCAAAACGGCGGACCTGATTTCCGGACAGGGTTATTCTTCCCAAAAAATATTTGGGGGGATACTGTCTATTATTTTATTTTTCAGGCCGTAACGAAATAAATAATTGATGGCATCTCTTCCTTTGTCGCCAAGGCTTCTGGAATATTGGTTCACATATAATTCAATATGTTTATTAATAATATCGTCAGCCATCTCAGAGGAGTGTTCTTTAATAAAACCGTTCGACGATTCCGGATTCTGTAAGGCATATTCCACGCTGGCTTTCATAATTCTGCCCAGTTTTGATTTCAATTCATCAGGCATATCCCTTCTCACGACAATACCCCCGAGGGGGATCGGGAAACCGGTTTTCTGTTCCCAGTATTCACCCAGATCACAAAGTTTTATCAGCCCCTTTTCCATATATGTAAAACGGGTTTCATGAATAATTACACCTGCATCAACAATCCCTTTTAAGATTTTGTTTTCAATTTTATTAAAAATTATTTCATGGATATCGGATGTCTCGGGATAGGCAAAATTCAGTAAAAAGGCGCCTGTGGTGTATTTTCCGGGTATGGCGATGGTCAGATTGTTGATTTCTGCATCGGTATAATTTTTTTTACTAATCAGCAATGGCCCGCAACGAGTCCCCATGGCGCTTCCGGCATCGAGTAGCTGGTATTTGCCTGCAAGATACAAAAATGCGTGAAAGCTTACCTTTGTCATGTCGAGATCCTCGTCAAAAGCCCTTTGGTTCAAGCGCTCAATATCTTCTGCATCGCAGATGAAATCAATGCCTTCAGTGTCAATTTTATTGTTGATCAGAGCATCAAAAATAAAGGTATCGTTAGGACAAGGCGAAAATCCCAATTTTATTATATAAGACATGTTTAAGTCAGATTTTTGAATACAGAAGTCAGAACTATTTTTTGTGCAAAAATATTGCTAAAAAGGACAAGAGTTGAACAAGACTGAATTTTTTTCAGAACGCGGTAATAATTTCAGGTAACTTTTTGTTAAGCAATGCAATAGCAAGGGGAATGTTCCAGTTGTTGAGGTTCCTCGGCTCGATATAATTGGAAATGGTGCGCAGTTGAAAATATGGCAGACTCTTTTTCTGGCAGCCGTAGAAAAAAGCAGCGCCTTCCATACTTTCCACGTCGGGAGCAAAAAGAGCTGTTACTTTTTCAATGCGTTTTTGTTCCCCGCTCACCGTATTCACGGTAATTCCTCTGACTTTTTTCAGGATATTAATGTGTTGGTTATCCGTTTTTGTATGATTTTGTATTTCACCCTTTGTATTGAAGACGGATTCCGGATCATCTTTTGCAAAATCCAGCCGGTTCAGAGGAATGAAATTATCCTCATAATCAGCGCCTAACTCTGCAAAACAATCGGAGGTCACATTGACCAGTTCGCCGATAGCTAAATCTTTGCCGAAACTACCGGCAATGCCGGCGTTAAGAGCCATATCAAAATCGTTTTTATTGATCTCTCCGATATGGTAGGCCATAGCCACCATTCCTATGCCCGTGATCAGTATCGTTATTTCATGGGATGCAATGCGGGCAGGATAGGCGTTTTTTTGTTTCTCAGCCTTGATGCCGAGGCTGTTCATCAATGGCTGGATTTCGGCGAGGGTGGCGGAAACAATCAGTATTTTCATAAGATTTGCAAAAAAGAAAGTTGCCCTGAAGGTCAGGGCAACTTTCTAATAATTATGCTGAAAAATTATTTTTTGATATTGGGTAATTCCAATCCGTAACCTTGTTTTTTGTCGACGGATTTCAGCCAGAAACCAAGGACAACGGCTGCAAGGCCCAGTGCGGCAAAAACCAGCATAGGAACAGTATAATTGTAGACCGCATTCGGGTCTCCGGCGGCTATTTTTTCTGAAACCCCGGGATTTGCCCAATTGAGAACCATGCCAATAAACCACGGGATAAACCAAAGTCCGATATTTTGTATGAAAAATACCAGAGCGTAAGCCGACCCCAGGTATTTTTCGGGAATGATTTTAGCTAATGAAGGCCACATGGATGATGGGATCAGAGAAAAAGCAATTCCCAGCAAGAGTATCGAACAAATAGCCAGGACCAGATTTAACGGAACAAGGGCAAAAATTAAATGGGCTAACATTAATATTAAGGATCCTAATATCATGATGGAAGCGCCTTTCCCTTTTCTGTCGAGGAAGCTGCCGAAAATAGGGGTAAGTATGATGGTTCCTACAGGTAATAAACCGCTGATCATCCCGCCCATCTCAGGGGAAACACCCAGCTTGCTCTGCATCATGGGAACAGCATATTTCAGAAAGGGAAATACACCAGAATAAAATAAAACACACATAAATGATATAGCCCAGAACCCGGGGTTGGTGATAATTTTTTTCAGATCGGAAAGGCGAAATGCTTCTGAAGGGTCAGCATCTGAAGTTCTTCCGGTTTGTTTATCCAGTTTTCTATCCTGAAAAGTATAAATCAAAAAAGTCAGAAAACCAATGGTCATAAGTGCCAGGCCCAGGATTATCGGATTGATAACATGTCCGGAATAGGTAACTGTGGTTATGCCGTCAACCATATTTACGTTTTCTTTATATCCTGCAATAAGTGCCGAAAAGAAAAAAGCGCAGGAGGCACCAAGACGGGCTGTAGAAAGCTGCATACCCATGGCTAAAGCAAGTTCTCTGCCTTTGAACCATTTGACCACTGTCCGGGACACAGTAATACCGCACATTTCGACTCCAACACCAAAAATAGCATAACCAACGGCAGCTAATTTAGCCGTGGCTGGCAGTGAAGGCCAGAAAGAATTAAAAAAATCAAAGGCAAATCCGCCATTTTTATAATATTCGGATAACGCATAAACCTTTATACTTCCCCCCAAAAGCATAATGCAACACGACAAAAGTCCGGTAAAACGTATTCCCATCTTATCAAGGATAATCCCTGATAAAATGAGAAAACCGCATATGTTCAGCATATATTCCGAACCCGAGAAAAATCCGTAATTATCAGGTGTCCACTTATACGATTGCTCAAGAAGCAATTCCAGGGGAGCAATGGCATCCACAAAATAATAAGCGGCAAGCATGGTAAACGACACAAGAAAGAGCACGGTCCAGCGTGTTGCTTTTGAGTCTGATATTAATTTTTCAAGTTTTTCAGTCATAATTCTTGTTTTTAAGGCTGCAAATATACGTTTTTGTTAATTGTACTTTAATTAAAAAAATAATTACTATGAAAAATTCTGTATTTTTGGGAAGATTCACTTTTTTCATGTAATTATGATTACGATACTGGGACCGACAGCATGTGGTAAAACCAGATTTGCAGCGGCTTTGGCCTATGAAACCGGCGGTGAGATCATCAGCGCCGACTCACGCCAGGTTTATCGCGGCATGACTATCGGAACGGGAAAAGATCTTGAAGATTACATTATTCGCGGAGTCGGGATCCCATATCATTTGATCGATATTGCTGCCGCGGGAGAGGAGTATAATCTTTTCAGGTTTATATCGGATTTTAAAATCAAATACACAGAAATTGTCCAAAGGGAAAAAAATCCCATTTTATGCGGAGGTACAGGCCTGTATATTGAGGCCGTGCTGAAAAATTATGCTGTACCCGATGTCCCTGTAAATGAGGAATTTCGCAAAACACTTGAAAATAAAACAGATGAGGAGTTGACAGAACTGCTGGAGTCGTATAAAAGCCTTCATAATGATACCGATACGGAAAATCGGCACCGTTTGATTCGGGCAATTGAAATTGCACATTTTTCGTCCGAAAAGGGGTTTTCGAAGGGAAAGATATTCAAGGGCCAAAGTTTTGTTTTCGGAGTTCTGATGCCCAGGGATATTGTGAGAAAAAGAATTACCGAGCGTCTTCATAAAAGGCTGAATGAAGGCATGATAGAAGAAGTTCAGGTCTTGCTTGATTCGGGCGTCACCGCCAGTCGGCTGATTCGGTATGGCCTCGAATATAAATATATTACACAATATCTGCTGAATGAATATTCATATGATGAAATGGTGCGCCTGCTGAATATCGCTATCCATCAGTTTTCGAAACGCCAGATGACGTGGTTCAGAGGCATGGAACGGCGTGGAATAAAAATTAACTGGATTGACGGGATGTTGCCAATGGAAGAAAAGCTTAAAAAAATCGAAAGTAAATTAAAGGAATAAAAGCCTACCAGCCGCCAAACCCTGCATGGTATCTGTTTTGACTGAACGGGCTATAAGGATTAATGACTTGTTGCAATCCTCCGGAATAATTATCATGCGGATACAAAGGGTTATAATTTGTATTTCGGTCAGAAAAATTAAGCTGGGCGCCAATGGTAAGATTCTCGGTGATTTTATATTCTGCGCCGACCATTATGCCATAATTATTCAATGATCTTTTCTGGCTGTTCAGATCGGAAGTCTGGGGCTGGTTCAGGTCAAAAGTTTTATAAACCGCCCCGGAGACCAATAATTTATCGCTGACCAAATAATTGCCGCGGGCAAACACCGAAAGACAGGAAGGATTTTTTCCGAAGTAAAACTCGTTTTTTCCGGAGTTGTTAAAACCCTGGATATAGCTTGCGCCCACATCAAGCCGGAATTTCGGCGATACACTATAGCTCAGAAACGGCGACATATAGGTGTAAGCCCCCGCTCCGTATTTTGAACCATTAACACCCACGCCCATTTCCATCGAGACACCCAGACGCTTGTATTTCAATAATGATGAACTGTTTCCGAAGTTATCAATATTGGATTTGGAAGTAGAATCCGGATGAAAACCTATTTGAGCAAAGCTGCCCACTGATGCAAAAAGCAAAACAAAAGATAAAATTAAAACGGATTTAATAAATTTCATTTCCGGGCCTTTTGTTTATTGGATAATAACAGTTTTAACGTAACATTATTGCAGCAAAGGTAATAAAAAAACAAAGGAAAATGCAAGTATCGGGGTGACTGCGCGCTGGCATACGCTTCAGGCAGTCACCCCGATACTGCATTGGTGGCGGTGGTTTCGGCTTCGCTCAACCACCGCTGTTTTTTGCAGGATAAATTCACGAATTTATCCTGCTGGAAAAATTGAAAACACAGACCCGAGCCTGATTACATATTTTTTAATACAAAAATCCAAACAGCCACAACGGAATTTTATTATAGGCACCTATTTCAATGTTGTCAGCCACAACATACGAATCGGGGACGTCCTGAATCTGTTTTTTTGTTTTGTTTTTACCGCCTATTTCAAAAACATAGGTGTTATCAACAAAGAAATCGCCCTCTTTCGATGATTCAACCAAATGATTGTACCGTAGTTGATTCAGAAAAAAAGTTTCTCTCAGGGTACCTTTATCAGGCGTATCGCTGGCAAGTAAAAAAGACAGGTTGGTATTGTTGAGGTAAATTTTTTCGGGTTTTTGAAGAATACTTGTACTGGCACCTGATTGATATACTGATTGAATTGTCTGGGCTTTTTCAAGGTAATGCAGATAGGAAAGCAGGGTGTTGCGCGAAATTTTTGTTTTCTCACTTAATTTTAAAATATTGGGCTTAAAAGGCACATTGACAGATAGAATATAAAGAAGCTGTTTAATTTTTTGAATATTATTGTAATCAAATCCTTGAATAAAATTAAGATCATTTTCTAGAATCAACATCAATGTCTGTTCGAGCCGGCGATAAAACAAGGGGGGATTTTCATAAAAGTACGGATAATAGCCGTATTTCAGGTAGTTTTCAAAATGTTGAAGCGGCTTAATCTTTTTTATTATTTCAGCCGACAGTTCCACATGATTATGAATTAAATTATCAAGCGTAATGGGTTCGGACTTGTATATATCCGCCAATGAAAGATATTCCCTGAAAGAAAGCCCTGTCAGATAATAAAATATTGCTCTGCGGCTCAGGTCGGAATCCTGCTTGCGAATATCAATTATCGAAGAACCTGTAAAAACAATATTTAATCCGGGAAGTGTGTCGTAAATATTTTTTATTTCCTGCGACCAGTTTTTGTATTTGTGTACTTCATCGGCAAAAATGTACTTACCACCTTTTAGATGAAAATCCTCAGCAAAGTCGTAAAACCTGTTATTGCTGAAATAAAAATCATCCAAACTCACATAAACGGAATCATCATTCAGTCCGTGCTCATTTTTCAGCCGTTGCAACAAGAGGGTTGTTTTTCCAGTACCGCGCGCCCCAATTATGCTGTTAAGCCGCCACGACCAGTCAATTTTACCATACAGGTAGCGGCTAAAATTTGTTATGAGCTGCAAAACCAATTGATTTGATTTGTATTTTAACTGTTCCATGGCGAAAAACTATAAAATGATTAATATAAACAGCAAAAATAATAAAAAATGTTCAATTAAAAAAGCAAAAAATTAAAATATTGCTCATTTGAAGAATCAAATTTCAAAACATATGGTCAAATAGAAAATATATCTGCGGTGGCGGTGGTTTCGGCTTCGCTCAACCACCGCTGTTTTTTGCAGGATAAATTCACGAATTTATCCTGCAAAAAATCATGCAAACCCACGCTGCCTCTTTGCCTCGTAGACCATGATCGCTACCGAATTGGAAACATTCAACGAGTCAATTTGTCCCAGCATCGGGATTTTGATGATTTTATCTGCAGTGGCAATCCATTTTTCGGTCAGCCCGGTGGCTTCTGTTCCAAAAACCAATGCCGAGGCTCTGGTGAAATCCGATTGATGATAAAATTGTTCGGTTTGCAATGCAGCGGCAAAAATCGAAATGTTATTTTTTTTGAGCCAGGCTATGGCTTCGTCGGAGTTGCAGGCAATTACTTTTTGAGTAAACACACAGCCGATGCCCGAACGTATGACATTGGGATTGTAAATATCCGTTTCGGGGTCGCAAATGATGAGCAGGTCAACGCCGGCAGCATCACAGGTGCGGAGCACAGCCCCCAGGTTGCCGGGCTTTTCAACATTTTCAAGAATAACAATCAGGGGGTTGGGAGGAATCGCAATGTCATTTAGCTGCAAAAAACTGGTTTTTCCAAGCAGGATAATACCTCCGCTATCGTCGCGGTAGGCCACCCTGGCAAAAACATCTTTGGTGATAAAAAACAAACTTTCCACAGGACACGCGACCATACATTGTTCAACAAGAGCTTTGTCTGTGGCGATTTCGTGACAAATATAAACTGAATCCGGGACGACACCCGCGTTTAGGGCCTGGCGAATCTCTTTTTCGCCTTCCACCACCATCAACCCCTGGGCTTTGCGCTCGGATTGTTTGCGCATCAGCAACGCAATATTTTTGATTCGTTTGTTGCTGAGGCTGGTAATGGTTTCGGGCTCAAGTTTCATGGTAGAATATTCCGGGAAACAAAAATATTTAAAAAATGAATCAGAGAAAATTATTTTTTATAAGGGCTGAAGCCCTATTGGGTTTGGTTGTGATTATAATTGCCCCGCCGTTAACGGCGGGGCAATTTGGGGATTAACCATTTCTGATTTTCGCAGCCGTCTTTCCCCTTCATGTATCGTCCTAAAATAAGTTGACAGGTTGGAGGTCGCTGAAAATCATCCCCCTTTGGGGATGGAGCCATGATGATTTTCAGCCCCTTCCGCTTTACTGTTTTTGTTGTTTTGCAGCCCTCTTTTTGCGGGCTTTTCTAATAAAATACCTTATCACAAAAAATGTAATCAGACCAACTATCCACAGGGGCCACAGATAAATTATTGCAAGAAAAAAGGTAACCAATCCCTGCCAACCCCATGATAAGGCTTTTTTCAACTTATAGCCAAACCCCTCGCTTTGTCCGGGCAGGATGTTTCCCTGTTCATAAAAGGTAAGGTTGATGGTGCTCAATGCTACTTTGTTGCTGAGGTACTTTAACCGGCCTTCCAGGGATTCTATCTCTTCCTGCAGGGTGCGGATGTATTGCTGTACTTCGAGAATATCGTTTATGGAATAGGCTTTTTTCAGTATGGTCTCGTACTGAAGCATGGCGTCTTTTTTGGATTTCAGCCGGGCGTTGATGTCCACAAATTCTTCGGTAACATCTTCAGAGTTAACTTTTTTATAATCCACAAAAACAGCTTCTTTGAGAAGGTTGTCAACCAGCGCATCAAAATTTTCAGCATCCACCCTGATGATCATCACATTGGTGGTACGGTAGTCGTTGCCGTTTTGATTTTCGGAGGCAACATAGCCATTATATTTCTTGATAATTGCAAGGATTTCGGTGCGGGCCTTGTCGTATTTATCAACTTTAAAACTGATGTCGGCGGTTTTGATGATTTTCTGCGGGATTTTCTCCGTAACAGATTGCGGACTGCTTTGTTCCATCCCCGGCATATCGTCTTTTTTGTCGCCGGCATATGCGCTGGTGGCCTTTTGTCCCGATTCTTCCATGACAAATTCGTCAGTCAGGGATTCCTTGTCCGGTTCGCCAAGAAAGTTCCCGGTAATTTGCCTTTTTTTTTCGCTGCAACTGCCCAACAGCAGGAGCAAAAAAAACATTGATAAAAAAATGATTTTGGTTTTCATGATAGTAGTTTTTTGGTTATTGTTTTCTGAAAAACGACGATTAGATGTTTTTTCTGAAAAATTCCATAATAAAAATAAATAAAAATTTTAGAACGTCATCATCCTCGGACAGTTTCTTGTTTTCTGTCGGATAAATTCATGAATTTATCCGACAGAAAACAACACGACATTAAATTTATATATCTGTATATCAATAGTATAGAACAACAACCAAAAATTTTTCTTGACTTTTCTTTTTTGCCATATTAACTTTGTGGCGCAAAGTACTTTTAAAAACAAAAATATGGACCAGCAAAAAGAACATCTAAAAAACCTGTCGGAGATACGCTCCCTGATGGAATCATCTACAAAATTCCTTTCACTGAGCGGGCTGACAGGGGTTTTTATTGGGGTAATTGCTTTGTGCGGAGCCGTGGTTGCCTATGCCTATCTGAGCCTGGATGTATTCAGCGACACATATTATTTGCACCTTTCGCGGGGTAAAGTTTTCAATTTTGGAAATGTTGCCTTTTTTATGACGGATGCCGTCCTTGTTTTGATACTGGCGCTGGCGGCGGGAATAATTTTTACTATCCGCAAGGCGCGGAAGACCGGCCGTGCGATATGGAATGCGGCGGTTAAAAAATTTCTTATCAATCTTTTTGTGCCGCTGGTTTCCGGTGGCCTTTTTTGTCTTGTACTTTTATATTACCATCATATAGCTCTTATTGCACCGGCCATGCTGGTGTTTTATGGCATAGCGCTGGTCAGTGCTTCGGTTTTTACCTTTTCTTTGATAAGATATCTTGGCTACAGTGAAATCATTCTGGGACTAATTTCCTGTCTTTTTGTCGGTTACGGCTTGATTTTCTGGGCAGTAGGCTTCGGTCTGCTGCATATTATTTATGGAATAGTCATGCGTGTTAAATATGAGCGATGAGCGAAGAATTCGACATAAATAATCTTGATAAGATATTCGAGAGCAGGATACGGCTGGGCGTGATGTCGGTGCTGAGCGTCAACGACGGGGTTGATTTCAATACGCTTAAAACGCTGCTGAAAGTTACCGACGGCAATCTTGCAAGTCACATCAGCGCATTGGAAAAATGCAATTTTATTTCGGTAAGCAAGACGTTTGTTGGGAAAAAGCCGCGCACTACCTACAAAATTACCGAAGAGGGCAAGTCTGCGTTTGACAGGCATTTGTCGTTTCTTGAAAAACTAATACACTTAAACAAATAAAAAACAAAACCATGAAAAAAAACGATGTGCTTCTTATCTTATCATTGATATTGTATAGCTGGATGTTTTATCATCAGCTGCCCGGTATCAATATGCTGATATTTTCTGTTGCCCTGATTATCATGCTTTTGATCCGGAACAAAGCGCTGATTAAAGACACGGCATGGTATGTAGCTGCCAGCGGATCCATAGTTTCCGGCGTTTGTGTTATGCTTTACGGTACCTGGCTGGCTTTTGCCGCTAATCTGGTTTCGCTGAGCATCCTTTCGGCGCTGAGCATAAGTGTGCGATCTTCGGTGATCATGGCCGGGATATATTCCGTTTATTCTTATCTGTCTTCTATCGGATTTATGATCGTCGATTTTATCGAACGCAGGATGCAGAAAAGCAATCCGGCCGGAAACAGGTTCTGGATAAAACTATGTATCGGCACCGGAATCTTTATTGTTATCATAGTGTTCTTTATCCTTTACCGGCAGTCCAATCCCTTGTTCAAAGACCTGACCGATAAAATTAACCTTGATTTTATCTCCTGGCCATGGGTAAGGTTTACGTTTGCCGGGTTTCTTCTTTTGTATGGTTTTTTCTACAGTAGAAACTTTCCGGGGATTTACAGATGGGATATCAATATTCCGAATAATCTCGATAAGGCAAAATCACTGGAAAAAGGCAACACCTTGTTCGGTAAAAAAGTCAATGAAAATGGCGAACGCCGTTCAGGAGTGATACTTTTAGCGCTGCTGAATGTGATGTTGCTCGTTGTCAATGTGCTGGATGTAATTTATCTGTGGATCACCAAAAAAATACCCGAAGGTATGACCTTGTCGGAATATCTGCATCAGGGAACTACAACGCTTATTATTTCTATAGTTTTAGCCATTTTGATCATATTGTTTTATTTTCGGGGATATATTAATTTCTCAGAGAAAAACAAGTCTATTAAGTGGCTGGCCTTTATATGGTTGTTGCAAAATGTGCTGATGCTTGTTTCAACCGGATACCGCAACTTGTTATACGTCAGTGAATATAATCTTACTTATAAGCGTCTCGGAATATTCATCTGGCTGATACTGACATTGATAGGTTTGATAACCACGATCTATAAATTATATGGGAAAAAGACCAACCTGTATTTGTTCAAGGCAAACGGCTGGGCATTTTACTTGTTTTTTGTCCTTTTCGCCTGTTTTAACTGGGATTTGGTCATTACCAAATTTAACATCCGGAACTCCGTGAACGTAGATAAGAACTATCTGGTTGAGCTCAGCGCACCGGCAACCCTGCCAGATCTGCTTGTGCTGCCTTCCGACGACGGGGATTTTCTGAAAGATCAGGGGCCGCAATATGACAGTTATTATGACGACTCTTACAATAAATTTTATTATGATAAATATTTTTACAGGGGTAATTATACGGCAAAACTTCATAAACGGCTGTTTGATTTTCTGAACAACCGTAACGACGTAGGTTGGCAATCGTGGAACCTGGGTGCATATAACACTGAAAAAGCAATATATGCCCTGGGTGAAAGCGGGAAAATCCCCAAATTACTGCTGAGCAAACAGGATATCACCCGCATTGATGCGCTGGAAAAACTAAAAAATGTAGAATACGTTGATGTGTCGGGCAACCAGGTAAAAGATTTTTCCGCATTGGCAACATTCAGTAAACTGGAATACCTGGATGCTTCGGGCAACGGATTGTATAATCTTGACAGCTTTCCGGTTGTCATGAACCTGAAAACATTGAACCTGGCCAACAATTATATTTCCGATTTTTCGGTCATTAAAAAATTTCCGGTACTTGAAACCCTCGATATTTCAGGTAATTCTGAAAGAATAGATGTTTTGCCGCTTTCCGGACTCAAGACGATTACGTCTCTCAATATTTCCCGGAACGAAATCAAAAACATCCCATCTATATCAGCGCTTAAAAATCTAAGGAAGCTATATCTCGGCGGATTGAAAAATACAAGCGCCATGCAAGACCTGCCCGTATTACCACAACTCGAAGAAATAGACCTTTCGAATAATGATTTCAAATTCAGGGACCTCGATCTTTACAATAAGTTCAGGGAATTTAAAAGCCTAAAAACCATTGACCTGTCGGGGAATAACATCAATAATCTGTATTTGCTTACCTCAGCCAAAAACAAGATGTTTGATTTTATTTTCAATTGGGAAACCGGACAGGAGGTGCAACCGGTATTCTCAAGCCTTGAAAACCTCATTTTGAAGTCAAACGGCATCATTAACATAGAAGCGCTGGTGTATTATCCGAAACTTAAAAAACTTGATTTGTCCGGAAATACGCTTTCATCTATAAACACTATTGGTGCAATGAATGAATTAGAATCACTCAACCTCAGCAATACAGGTGTCTCCAATTATGACACACTGAAGAACCTTGCACATCTTAATGAATTGAATATTTCGTCAAATAATATTACCGATCTGTCATCTGTTTTGCTGCCGGGTTTAAGAAAGCTGGATATTTCAAATAATCAGATAAAATCCTTAGAGGTATTAAAAAATAACAGTTTGCTGAAAGAACTCAGGGCTTCGGGAAACCAGATCGGGGATCTGTCGCCCTTATTGAAACTTACTAATCTTGAAGTGCTTGATATATCAAATAACCAGGTTAGTGACTATAGCATTTTGTTCAAAATGAAACAATTAAAGGAACTTAAAGTCACCGGGATTTCTCTCGATAACTATAATGAACTCCGGGTCAACCTTCCGGGAACCAAAATTACAGCAAGTCAGATTTATAAAAAAGGTTCATTATTAAGGACATATTAAAAAATAAAGCCATGAAAATAAATTTATTTAAAGTGATATTATTCACTTTTCTGGTGTCGGCTCTTTGTTCAGTAGCGGCCTATTTTATCCTGGTTTTTATGTTTAACGATGGCCTTTATATGCTCGAAGATGCGAGCAGGTTTTTCTGGATTTCTTTTGCCGAGATAAGCGGGATTTTTATCTTCAGCATACTATTTATGGTCTCCTATTTTTTACCGCTGTATCACATTAAGAAAGACCAGATCATGCAAAAAACAGCTCACGAGTTATTTCTGATGTTCATGCCGCTGGTAACCCTTATTGCAACAATCTTTGCCACGATCGTGCTGCTGATCAGCAACCCGGGCAATGGAATAGAGGGTGAGGGATGGATAAACATTTACCTGTTTTACATATTGTCTTTTTCGGGGCTGATAGCCTTTCTATATCGCATAAAAAGACAATGAAAACAAATAACTATCTGACAAAGATTATTTGGGTAATATTGTTTGCCATCGCCATGGGCTACCTTGAGAGTGCCGTGGTGGTGTATATCCGTGCGCTTTATTATCCGGAGGGATTCGCCTTCCCTATGAAACTCATCAGTACTCAGATCATGGTCACTGAATTTTTCCGTGAGGCGGCCACCATGATCATGCTCCTTGGAATTGCTATATTGGCCGGAAGGTCGCGTATAGAACGTTTTGCTTATTTTATCTTCAGTTTCGGGATATGGGATATCTTCTATTATGTGTTTTTATACCTGATACTTGGCTGGCCGCAAAGTCTGTTAACACGGGATATTCTCTTTTTTATTCCGGTAACATGGGTAGGCCCGGTAATAGCTCCTGTTATTAATTCGCTGACAATGATACTGCTGGCAGTGGTCATCCTTTTTGTTTCAGAAAAGCACAAAACGGTCAAAAGCGGGAAATATGTGTGGCCTTTACTGATAGTTGGCTCGCTGGTGGTGATTGTTTCTTATACCATGGATTATACCGGTTTTATGCTGAAAGCATTTTCATTGCCGGAAATAATGGGCTGGGGCAGTGCTGAAACAGTAATGGCATATGCGGTAAATTATATCCCACAGCACTTTAACTGGTGGGTGTTTGGTACCGGTGTGCTGATGCATTATATAGCGATTTATACCTTGATCCGGAAAAACAGAACAATACCCGCCGCTCGATAATCCTGGTAATTGTTAGCATTATAGTTCTCAGACATCCATCGCCCTGATAAACCGATCAGATTTTTATTTGGGAAATGTCATATCGGCTTTGCGGAAAAATAAGTTTGCAAACATGGGATATAATGCTTATATTCGTACTGATTTTCTGAAAATCCTGAGCATGAAAAAATTTTTTATCCTTATTACTTTGTTATTTTTTGGCAATAATATAGTCAAAGCACAGGTTTTTATAAATGAATATTCATGTTCCAATGTCAGTTCGTTTGCCGACAATTTTGGCCAATACGAAGACTGGGTTGAGATTTATAACCCCGGAGGAGTATCTGTGAGCCTGGACGGATGGTATCTGAGCGATAAAAAAACGAATCCTGCGAAATGGAAGATAACTTCTGCAACCATTCCTTCGCATGGTTTTTTGCGGATTTGGGCATCGGGACGGGATATAAAGACAGGCACGCTTCATGCAGGTTTTAAACTCACCCAATGTCTGCCCGAAGCCATCGTAATAGCTGATGCGTCGGGAGATATAGTGGATTCTGTGACGTTAAAACCCACCCAGGAGGGGCATTCTCGGGGAAGAAGCACCAACGGCGCCGCCACATGGAGCGTTTTTCCGAATCCAACGCCCAATGCCAGCAACACCAATCCGTATTCTGAATATGCGGCACGCCCGATGATGAGCGTAGCTGCTGGTTTTTATTCCTCAACGCAGAGTGTCACTATTACCTCGCCGGATCCCAGTATAACAATTCGTTATACCACCAATGGCAGCATGCCAACAGCGGCTTCAGTTGCTTATACCGGGCCGGTGACCATAAGCACAACTACAGTATTGCGTGCCAGGGCTTTCAGTTCGTCATCTACCGTACCGGCAAGTTTTGTGGAAAGCAACACCTATTTCATCAACAGCAGCCACACCATTGAAGTGGTCTCTATTTACGGGGACGCAATTATGGCATTAATGAACGGGACACAAAGCAGTCCATATACCGGGGTGGAATATTATGACCATAACGGACAATTTGTTACCGAGAGTTACGGCAACTCCAATAAGCACGGTAACGACTCCTGGGCTTATGACCAGCGCGGAATTGATTTTGTAAGCCACGACCAGTATGGTTATAATTATGCGTTGGAGGGACAGCTGTTTAATTCCAAGCCACGCACCGAGTTTCAGCATATCATATTCAAAGCGGCCGCCAACGATAATTACCCTTTTTCAACAAGCGGCTCGGCTCATATACGCGACTCTTATGTACATACTCTTTCGCAAAAAGCTCATCTGCACATGGATGAAAGAACGTGGGCGCCTTGCGTGATGTATGTAAACGGACAATACTGGGGCGTTTACGATACCCGCGAAAAAGTGGATGATAAGGATTTTATGGAATATTATCACGACACCAAAGAAGATTCTCTTCAAATGCTGAAGACATGGGGAGGTACATGGAGCGAATATGGCGGCGCACAGGCACAAACCGACTGGAACAACCTGCGGAATTTTATCACCTCCAATAATATGGCTATACCTGCAAACTATCATTATGTTGATAGTGTATACAGTATAAAAAGCCTTACCGATTATGTGATATTAAATTCATTCTCTGTCTGTTCCGACTGGCTGAACTGGAATACGATATGGTGGCGGGGGCTAAATGAAAATGCCGATAAAAAGAAATGGCGTTACTGCCTTTGGGATGAAGATGCTACGTTTAACCATTATATCAATTATACCGGAATACCCAACACAAATACCAATGCAGACCCCTGCGATCCTAATTCGCTGAGCAACCCCGGCGGTCAGGGACATATTCCGGTTCTGAATGCACTGCTGCAAAACCCTGATTTTTACCAGTATTACATCATGCGTTACTTTGATCTTCTCAACGGGCCTATGAAATGCAGCCGCATGACAGATCTTTTGGACAGTATGATTACAGTAATACAGCCCGAAATGCAGCAGCATATCAACCGCTGGGGCGGCACATACAACGAATGGTGGGCTAATTACCAGACACTGAGAACATTTATTCAGGACCGCTGTACCCAGGTGGTACAGTTGTTTGATAATTGCTGGCCGGTTACCGGGCCATTTCCAATTGTTGTGGATATTTCGCCTCACGGCTCGGGTACGGTTACTTTAAATTCTCTCGACCTGACAAGTTTTGCCTGGTCGGGACAATATCCCGGAAACATGACCATACTGATGACGGCGCATCCCGGGCAGAATTTTTGTTTTGATCACTGGGAGTTTCAGCACCATACGCCATCTCCGGGTATTAACGATACTGCTGTTTCTTTTCTTTTCACGACGGGAGATACCGTGATTGCCCATTTTTCTCCCGGCGGGCCGCCCGGTGTTACTGCGACGCCATCATCGATATGTTCCGGCGACACGACATTGCTTCAGGTGAGTTCGGGGACAGATTTTTCATGGAGCCCTGCAACGGGATTGAGTTGTACCGACTGTGCCTCCCCGCTTGCTTCACCCACTGTTACCACGACGTATATGGTTTCCGCATCGGGCGGGTGTGTTTCCGGCACGGCCGAGGTAACCGTTACCGTAACACCTTATGGGACATTGTTTCCAACTGTGTCTGCTTCGTTTTCTACAATATGTGCGGGCGATACTGCCGCATTGCATGTCAGCACGGGGAATACGTTCCAATGGACCCCCGCTACAGGATTAAGCTGCACCGATTGTGCCGACCCTCTTGCATCACCGGTCACCACTACCACATATACCGTTCAGGTTACCGGCGATTGCGGATCCGGTACGGCAAGTGTCAAGATCACTATTATGCCTCCGCCACAACTCATACTGAGCGGCGACACCTCGGTATGCCTTCATGGACGTGTCCGGCTCGCAGCTTCGGGAGGGTTAACTTATGTATGGATACCTTCAGACGGATTAAGTTGTGATAATTGTGCTGATCCGTACGCAACGCCCGTAATGACCACAGCATACAGTGTTGTTGCTTCTAATGGCCCGGGCGAAGGTTGCAGGGATACCGGCATGATTACCGTGACGGTGACGGATGTTTGTCCGGACCTCTTTATACCAACCGGTTTTTCTCCTAATGGAGATAATAATAATGATGTTTATTATATATTCGGAGATCTGGAACAAATTGAACTGGTCATTTATGACAGATGGGGCCATATTGTTTTTGAAACCAACGATCAGTCCATAGGGTGGGATGGCTCCTGTGACGGCAAAGACGTGATGTCGGGCATTTATGCGTACAAACTAAAATATACCGACCGCCAGGGTATTGTTGCGGAAAAATCAGGAAATATTACATTGGTCCGATGAGATAGGGAGTAGCTATGAATCAAATGCTTAGAAACATTATTTTTACATTTTGTGTATTGTTTTCCGGATTTTATTCAGAGGCACAGGACATCCATTTCTCTCAGCTGGCGCAGACGCCATTGTTGATAAATCCCTCATCAACAGGACTTTACGATGGTTTTTACCGGGCAAATCTCAATTATAAAAACCAGTGGACCGCAATGGGAAAACCGTACCGGACATTTATGGGCTCTTTTGATATGCCCGTCATCATAAGAACAAGGCAAAATACCGCTAATTTAGGCATAGGCGCATTTCTGTTTTATGACAATGCGGGAGAATCAAATTATAGCACCACTCAGTTTAACGTATGTTTTTCGGGTATTGTACCCACAGGCGAATTTCATAAGCTATCGGTCGGCATCGGCGCAGGAATTGTTTATAACAGTTTCGACATTTCAGACATCCAATGGCCTAATCAATACAACGGACAAAGTTATGATCCCGCCCTTCCTTCCAATGAGACCGGTTTTTCAAAATCCCTGTTCAGCTTTGATCTTGCTGCCGGAGTGCAGTATCACATGATGAAACAGTTAAGAGCCGTCAAAGAAAAAGAAATAGTTTGTTTCAATTTAGGTGCAGCTATTTTTCATGTGACCAAACCGGTGCAGCATTATTCCGGTTGGTACAGAGAACGTGTTTATCCCCGGATCGTATTCCATTCATCCTTCCGTTACGATTTCCGGAATACAGGCGTCGGGATTGTCCCTGCGCTGCTATACATGTGGCAGGGGCCGTCAAAGGAATTTGACGCGGAAATTCTTGTTCGTTTCCGTACCGGAAAGAAAACAAATTATACAGGGTTTTTCACCGAATCGGCTGTTTTTGCAGGACTGCATTACCGGCATAAGGATGCTTTAAGCCCGATGGTGCTTTTCGAGATTTCGGATTTTGGTTTGGGCATCTCCTATGATATTAATATTTCCTCTTTTTCGCGGGCCACCAAAATGAAGGGGGGACTGGAGATATCGGTTTACTATGCAAAAATGAAGGGATTGCATTATAAAAATCATTAGCAAAGCTCCTTGTTAAACAGCCTTTTATTGGTTAAGGTCGTTTGAAGTTTCAAAAGAAAGGTATTTTTGTGAAAAAAAATATGGTACTGACCAATTATCATACGCATACCTTTTTTTGCGACGGGAACTCCGAGCCGGAAAAATATATCACGGAAGCTATCCGGCAAGGGTTTGTTGTTCTGGGTTTCAGCGCTCATGCGCCTTTGCCGATTGAAACAGCCTGGAATCTTGCCCAGTCTGATTTGGAGCCGTATTGCGCGGAAATAACCCGGCTAAAAGAAAAATATAAAGATGAAATTGAAGTTCTTCTTTCGCTTGAAATAGATTATATACCCGGTGTTTCAAAAGATGTATTGTCGTATAAAAAACAGTATGGGCTTGATTATACTATAGGCGCTGTTCACTTGGTCAAAAATCCTGATAATAATGAGTTGTGGTTTATTGACGGCCCGGAAAGCAATTTTGACAGAGGCGTTAAAAATATTTTTAAAAATGATATCCGCCAGGCCGTCGAATGCTATTTTACCGTGTTGAACGAAATGATAAAAACGCAAAAGGCCGATATTATTGCTCATTTCGATAAAGTTAAAATGAACAACCGCCAAAGATATTTCCATGAAAAAGATAATTGGTACCAGAACCTTTTGCGGAAAACAATAGAAATAATTGCGCAAAGCAAAAGTATAGTGGAGGTGAATACCAGAGGAATATATACAGGAAAATGTGATTCGTTATATCCCGGAACCGACGTGCTGAAACAGTGCTTTGAAATGGATATTCCACTGACTATTAATTCAGATGCGCATAAACCTGCCGATATCAATTCTTATTTTGCAGAAACAGAACAGATACTTAAAGACATTGGATACAAAAGCATAAGAATCTACAAAAACGATTGCTGGACCGATTGGGAAATATAACAACAACTGGCATTTTTGCCTTTTGATAAAACATATTGCTCAACCATATGTTTTCTTGCCGGCCGGTATGGATAAATTAAAGAATAAATAAAACTTTTTTGTGATTTATAATGAATTTTTGTAATATTGCATTAGTATTTTTAATTAACCCTTTAATAAACCGATAATATCCGGCATCTGTTTTGTGGCCATTCGTCTAACATTAAAAAATTGAAACCATGAGAATTAATACATTTTTTTTTCTTTTGTTATTAACTGTTTCCATCGGATATTCCCAGACGCTCACACGAGAAGTGATATCCACGGGCGGGGATTTTCAGCAAAACAGCACTGGGTCATTAAGTTTTACCATTGGTGAAACGGTGGTAGAAACGTTCGAAACCACCAATATCGACCTAACACAGGGCTTTCAGCAGAACGATGTTTTAAAGTTTATGATCTATGGCAAGGTGAAATATGCCGGCAAAGCCATTCCGGGAAGCCCGGCGCCCAATCCGCCCTCGTACAATCAGGCGATATACAACATCGACAATGTGATCGTGATTTTGAAGCTGCAGTCCAACGGTGAGGAGATTGCCCGCGATACCAGCGACAATGCAGGAAATTACCAGCTAAGCAATGTTTCTCCCGGAAATTACCTTCTGTGTTATGACAAATACACGGCAGACACGATGCAGTCGGGCAATGGCATAGATGCTATTGATGTGACCATGCTGAAATATTACATAGGCATCGACACTACGGTAGATCCCTCCCGTAATTTCACGATCCGGTACAAGAAGGCTGCCAATGTGGATAATAATTTGGCGATCAATGCGATAGATATTTCCCGGATCAAGGCCAAGATCGGATCTCCTTACAGCACGGCGAAGAATTTTCCCAAAGGCAACTGGGTAGCCCTCGATACGGTGGTCAGCGTGGGTGGCAGCGACCTGAACGTGACGTTGAAAACGATCTGCTACGGGGATTATAATGCATCCAGCAGTAAATACCGCGACTCGACGGTCAACTGGAGCCAGGCCAAGTCGGTAGACCAAAACATCATAAGTGTTACTGACGAATACCTGATGACAACAGATCCCTTGTATTTTGAACTGCCTCTGCGTATCAGTACCGGCATGAATGAATTCTCGGCGCTGGGGCTTGAACTGAGTTATCCTCATAAAGATTACGAACTGGTGCGTGTTTATATGCCGGGGGCTGGCGATAAAAGCAGCGCCGTAACCATCAATCCGACGCTGGAAGAGATCATAGCATCGGATGACGATCTGCTGGTCACCGACGAGGAAGGCGTGATCCGGGTGGTGTATGCCACCACCGGCTATTATGATGTCGCTGAGGGCGCAGAACTTATCCGCCTAGGCTTCCGTGCGAAAAGAGATCCGGGAAAGGGAGCCATAGATTTTGAACTTTCCGGTACGGGTGTGATCGGCAATCGTTACGGGGAGGAAGATGAGGATGCATATCTGCTGATGCCGAAAGTTTTTATACAGGGTGATCAGGCAGGGACAGGCTTTGAGTTTATGGGCTATCCCAACCCGTTTGACGGCGAGGCCACACTGGTATATACCCTTCCTGAAGATGGAATGGTGAAGATCAATGCATACAATGCTATCGGTGAGTTGGTGTCCGTTCTGGTGAATGAAACCCGCGCTGCCGGCAAACACACCTTGTTGTTTTCAGCAAACACGCTTCCGGCGGGACTGTATACGTTCAAACTTGAATTTTCGGGTACTCAAAGAAACGAGCAGACCATTTTGAAAATGATTAAATGAAGATTTGGTTAGATGATCAACTGATGAGGAGATGAACTGATTAGTTGATTTGTTAATTCAACTTAATTAATGGGAAAAAGAAATGTGGCCATTGATTTAAGTCTGTACACTAAATTTCCTGTTCCCCAAAGTAATATTCCGAATGAAGTGAAACGAAATGAGGAATCTGCTGCTTTGTTGCGGTTATAATAAATGAATTATAACGGAATGAGGAATCCAATAAAAGCAAAATTATTAACCAATTGATAAATAAAATGAAGACACACATTCTAAAATTTGTAGCAATTTTAATTATCACATTATCTATTCAGCCAATTAACAAATCATCTTATGCACAGGCGCCAGAGAAGTTTAATTACCAGACCGTGGTCAGGGATAATTCAGGTAATATTTTGGCCAACCACCCGGTTTCTTTCCGGATCAGCCTGTTACAGTATTCCGTTAACGGGAGTGCTGTCTATGTGGAAAAACATTACGATACCACAAATGCCTATGGATTGTCCTCCTTGAAAATAGGGGGAGGTGTGCCGTTATCGGGAAGTATGGCCGGCATAAACTGGGCAAACGGCCCTTATTATATCAAACTTGAACTTGACCAGAACGGCGGGTCTTCTTATGTAACCATGGGTACAACGCAGTTGTTAAGCATGCCTTATGCCTTACACTCCCAAACTGCTGACAGTGTGCTGAACTATCCGTATCAAGTGCTTTCAATAAGTGGTGATACCATTTTTCTTTCCAATGGAGGGTTTGTAAAATTACCTGCATGGTCGTCTTCAAACCTGCTGCCTCCCACAGTGAGCGTACAAGCGGCTTCAGGGATAAGCAGCTCCTCTGCTACCCTCAGCGGTATTGTCAATGCCAATGGATTATTTACCACAGTCAGTTTTGAATGGGGATTAACGGGGATTTACGGGAATACAGTCACTGCAGCACAAAGCCCGGTTACAGGAGCTGACAACACCCCGGTAAGCGCTGTGCTGTCCGGTCTGCAATACCATACGACCTACCATTTCCGCATTAAAGCCGCTAATGCCGTCAATATCACGTATAGTGACGATATGACATTTACAACAGAAATTACCGCGCCAAGCATAACCACCAATGAAGTAACTTCGGTGCTGAGCAGTTCGGCTGTGTGCGGAGGCAATGTTATTAATGATGGAGGATCCGCTGTAACAGCAAGGGGCGTATGCTGGAGTACTAACCCCGGTCCAACGTTATCAAATTATTACACAACGAATGGTTCCGGAACAGGTTCTTTTACTTCAAACCTTACAGGACTTTCGCTCGGCACAACGTATTATGTTCGCGCCTATGCCACCAATGCTTTAACTACCGCTTATGGCAATGAAAGGAGTTTTACTACTGTTGTGATACCTACGGTGACCACTTCCGCCTGTTCAGATATCAAAGGGATTTCGGCCCGTGCAGGAGGCAGTATGGCGAGTAACGGAGGCGCTGCTATTACCGCATATGGGCTATGCTGGAGCACCAGTCCGAATCCGACGACAGCAAATAGTACAAACACCTCTTTTTCTGATCCCATGACCGGGTTGTCGGCCAACACGGTTTATTATGTGAGGGCTTATGCAACAAATGTTGTCGGAACCGGCTACGGCAATCAAATCAGTTTTAATTCAGGGTATGTGATGGGTGCTAATTATGCCGGCGGCCTGGTGTTTTATAACGATGGAGCCGGACACGGCCTCGTTTGTGACGATGCATACCACTTTAGCGGGCAATGGGGCTGTGACGGAACCAATATTCCCGGTGCTGAAGGAACCGCCATAGGCACAGGGGCTCAAAACACCATTGATATTGAAGCCGGCTGCACGACACCCGGGACTGCAGCCGATGGATGTGCAAATTGTACATCCGGAGGTTACTCCGACTGGTTTTTACCTTCAAAAGATGAGCTAAACCTGATGTATGTGAATCTGCACACACAGGGGTTGGGAAATTTTGGGCCTAATACCATATGGAGTTCCAGCGAGTGCTATATCGGTACGCCAAATTTCGCCTGGCTGCAAGATTTCAGTGATGGTGTCCAGTATGGGTGTGTCAAATACTATTCAAAATCTGTTCGTGCGGTAAGGGCTTTTTGATTCTCATTTTACGTGAATTATTATTTATTCATTTTTGGCCGAAATGGTTTTTTATCAAATATTCTGATAAAACTTTATTCTGAACATTTTTATAATAATTATGAATATATTATAGTCAACCATATGTAATGTGTTTTATGAGTTGACCGGCTTTATAATTCTGAGACGGGCATTTAACTCAAATTTTTTTATCGGCTGAAAAAGGTAAGGGCATAAATAAATGGCTCTCATTTGAGTTAAAGCTTATTACAATAAGCGTTATGTTCTGCCAGTCCGGAGATTAAATGTAGACTTTTTTCGGAACAAAAAGACTTTAATTCTGGCGAAAAAAGTGTTATTTTTGGATACAAAATTCAAACACATGAAAACAACATCACATCCCGGAAAAAGATTTTTCCGCGATCTATATTTATGGCCTCCATTGTTTTTTTTTATGTTATATTCTTTATGTGGTTATGCGCAGCAGGGTGTATCCATCAATACGAGCGGAGCGCCCGCTGATTCTTCGGCTATGCTCGATGTAAGCAGTGCATCAAAAGGGCTTTTGATACCCCGTGTGTCATTAGCATCAATAAACGACCTGAGTACCATAACCAATCCTGCAGTTTCATTACTGGTTTATAACACCAATGCAGCCATGGCCGGGGGTGCCATTGGCTTCTGGTATTTCGATGGGACAGTGTGGGTCCAGGCATTGGGGCCGCAAGGGCCTCCGGGTGCGGATGGAAGTGCTGATGCCTGGTCACTTACAGGCAATGCCGGTACGTTTCCGTGGGTGAATTTTATTGGAACAACGGATTCTTCGGATCTTTCGGTAAAAACAAACAACATATTACGATCTCGTTTTACCCGGAAAGGGCAGATTGAGATATTCAACACAGGGGAATCTGTTTTTTTAGGCGAGGAAGCCGGAAAAAGCGATGACCTTACTAATAATCAGAATGTGTTCATTGGGTACAAGGCGGGAAATAAAAACACCACAGGGCACGAAAATACGGCTATGGGACATCAATCACTTTTTAATAATACCGTAGGGAATTACAACACGGCTGTCGGCTATCAGACACTATGGTTCAACAGTGCCGGATCTTTAAACACGGCGATGGGGGAAAATGTACTTTATCACAATACCACTGGGAACAGCAACACTGCGATAGGTTTTGATGCCTTGTATCAGAATACTTCGGGAAGTGATAATGTTGCCGTTGGTAAAAACGTTTTGTTCTCGAATACTACGGGCGGAAACAATGTGGGTATAGGCGGGGATGCACTGAGTAGTAATTCAACAGGAAGTTCCAATACGGCTGTCGGCCGGTTTGCCCTTCAGTCCAACACGTCCGGATACAGCAATATGGCCGCAGGCGATTTTGCATTGAATGCAAACACAACCGGATACAGGAACACAGCCAGCGGAAGCAGCTCGCTCTATTCCAACACCACCGGGCATGAAAACACCGCCGGAGGATTCTGGTCTTTATACAGCAATACAGAAGGAAATTGGAATACGGCCAACGGGTATGCTTCGCTTTATTGGAATATTGCAGGTTCGTATAATACGGCCGGTGGTGGAAACGCCTTGAATTATAACACAACCGGAAGTTATAACGTGGCTTATGGCATGCAGGCGCTCATGAATAATGTAGCGGGCAGCAGGGCCACAGCCGTTGGCTTTAGCGCCATGCTCAATGCGAACAACACTGCTGATCTTTTTGAAAATCACAGTGTGGCTATGGGGTATGAAGCTTTGCGGGGATCTGCCAGCGCAGCAGCCAACACAGGGAATAACAATACCGCTGTGGGCTACCAGACACTCCTGTCAAACAGCACAGGGAACAATAATACCGCTCTCGGAGACCAGGCCTTAAATAGTAATACAACCGCATACAGCAATACCGGGCTTGGCCGCTATGCATTAAAGAATACTTCTACAGGATCGCAAAATACGGCTGTGGGCCAAAGCGCTATGTTAAGCAACAGTAATGGTTATCTGAATGTTGCTTTAGGCGATGGCAGTTTGTTGTCCAATTCCACCGGGTATTCAAATACCGGTGCGGGAACAAGTGTATTGTATCATAATTTGTCAGGGAACAACAACACTGCCTTAGGTTTTGAATCCGGCTTTAATTCAACCGGGTCGGGCAATGTTTTTCTTGGTAATCAGGCCGGCTATAATGAAACCGGTTCTAACAAATTATATATTGCAAACAGTTCTACAAATCCGCCCCTTATATTTGGTGATTTTTCAGTAGGAAAGATCGGTTTGGGCACCATTAGTCCTGCACAGAGGCTTGATGTTCAGGGGGGCAATATCAACACCTCTGCCAACCTGATGACAGGAGGCACGGCACGGGTTGACGCGTCAGGCAATCTTATCAATATTGGGAATATCACGGCTACAGGCGCTTCAATATATACTTCCGGGGCAGGAACCCTTCTTGCGTTACACGGAGGGAACAGCAGCACCGCAGCAGGCGGCGCTGTAGCTATAAGTGCAGGCACAGGCGTTTCGGGGGCTGCTGGTTCAGATGTTTCGGTCAATGCGGCTGATGCCAGCGGCATTGCAACGGGCGGAAAGATCACCCTTACGGGTGGAACCGGCGGATATTTCGGTGGCAGCGGGGCGTATGTTTCAATTAACGGTGGGGCACCCAATTACGGGCCGGGTGGCAACCTTATTCTTAGCGGAGGATTACAGGGACCGGGTAATACCTGGGATCCTAACAGGAATGGTTCTGTAATTTTAGCTATAAACGGCGCCGAATATATGCGATTGGATGGATACAGGGATGGTTATCAGGGATTTGTGGGTATCGGAACATCCACGCCATCGACAAAACTTGATGTGAATGGCGTTATCACGGCGACAGGAGGAAATTCAACCCAGTGGAATAACGCCTTCGGTTGGGGAAACCACGCAGCAGCAGGCTATCTGACAACAGAAACTGACGGTTCGGTCACCAATGAATTGCAGGTGTTAACTATTAGTAACGACACGATATTTCTTACCAATGGTGGTTATGTTAAATTGCCAGCCGGATTTGACGGGCAATACAGCAGCTTGACAGGCGTTCCTACCAATGTAAGTACATTCACTAACGACGCGGGCTACCTGACTTCTTTATCTGAAACAGATCCTCAGGTAGGCACGAATACCACAAATTATCATTCCAGATGGGATGGTTCCGCTTTGGTTACTTCATCGGTTTATGATAATGGCAATGTGGGTATCGGGACTACGATCACTGATGCACGGCTGCAGATAAAACCCACTGCCGAAGCCGGATATACGTTAAGATTGTTAAGCCAGAGTTACGACGACCGCTATGTTTCCATCTGGAGGGGTACCGATGGCGGTGTCATTGATGTTGTCGGTCCGGCAGTCAATCCCCCGGTGCATCTTGGATTCTATATTGCCGGTTCTGAGAAAGTCAGGATAACCAATGCCGGCTATGTGGGTATCGGCACCCCGACACCTAATAGTCTTCTGCATGTCAGCAACAGCAGCAACACCCTGTTGCAGGTGGGTGACAGTGCCTTGCTGTCGGGATCAGACAATAATACAGGTGCCGGAAGTGCCGGATCAGTAACCATAACCGGTGGCAGCGATCTGATGGGAACCGGGACATCAGCAGGGTCGCTTACTCTGCGTGCAGGAGCTTGGGGCGGAACCGACAGGGCAAAGATTGTAATTAAAAGCGTTGGTATCGGCGGTACCGGTGGTGGCATAATGATATCCGGCGGTTATAATACCGCGGGAACTATTTCTGTCGGGCGCCGTATCTATAACGGATCACCTGCAGGAGCAGTGGTAATCACAGGCGGAGAGGGTGCCTCAAATGGAAACGGAGGATCAGTGACTTTGGCTGCCGGTGCAGGCTCAGGTGATGTTTCTTATCGTGGAGGCGATGTTTTTATTAAAGCCGGTGCGGGGATTTCGCCATCACCGCCGGGTAATATCCTTTTTAAGATAGCGGATGTAAGTGTGGCAAAGATTGACAGTACCGGCAAAATAGGCATAGGAACGACACATCCCGGCGCAAAGCTTGAGGTGAACGGTACAGTAAAAATTACCGACGGCACACAGGGCTCCGGAAAAGTACTCACATCCGACGCTGACGGTCTGGCAAGCTGGAACAGTATTACCGGGGCTGAAACCAAAGTAACGGCAGGAACTAACGTTTCCGTTACCGGAACAGGAACCACCAGCGACCCGTATGTCATAAGCAGTGGCAGCAGCAGCCATTATATCGGCGAAAGCTATGGCGGAGGCATTGTTTTTTATGTGTATGACAACGGACAACATGGCCTCATTGCTGCCACATCCGACCAAAGCACTGCAATAAAGTTTGGATATAATGCTGTTTTTACAATGGCCTTTGCTGATGGATTATATGCAGGCAGATCAAACACCAACCTGGTTATTGCCGGTCAGAGTATTGACGACGGAACTTCTTATGCAGCAAGGCTTTGCAATGAATATACGGCAACAATGGGCGGGGTTACCTACGGCGATTGGTATCTGCCCTCAAAACACGAACTGAATTTATTATACCAACAGCGTGTCATCGTTGGTGGGTTTTCAACTAATAATTATTGGGCTTCCAACGAATACGTTACCAATATGCAACACGCATGGTATCAAAACTTTGGCACGGGGAATCAGAATATTGATAATAAAGTCGCTACAGCTTGTGTCCGAGCCATCAGAGCGTTCTGACATTATTTATGAAAATTGAGAATTAAAATTTCCGACAGAGGATCTTCCATTATTTCAATCACAAATCAGAAATAACTTGTTCTGGTATAAGAATTTTTTTGGTGTTCAGGGGATATTAAGGCGATTTATTAAGAAGATGATATTCATTTGAAGATAAATGTCTACTTTTAGTTCAGCCTAAAATTAATATCATATACCATGAAAAAGATTGTTTTGTACGTATTCTGTACGTTATTGATAAATATTGTGTTGGCCCAGACACCACAAAAGTTTAATTACCAGGCAGTTGTAAGGGATAGCTCGGGAAATATCCTTGCCAACCAGCCGGTTTCATTCCGGATCAGCCTGTTACTGGATTCCGTTACTGGAAATGCTGTTTATGTTGAAACACAAAAAGATACTACAAATTCATATGGAATTTCAGTGATTAAGATAGGTGATGGGAATCCACTACTTGGAACCATGACGGGAATAAACTGGGCAGGTGGCCCCTATTATATAAAAGTTGAACTGGATCAAAATGGAGGAACGGCTTTTACTTATATGGGGATCACACAGCTTGTCAGCGTACCTTATGCGTTACATTCCCGGACAGCCGACAGCATCAGCGGTATGCTGCCTGAAACGGATCCGGTTTATAATACATCGGTGGCGCATAGCATAACAGCATCGGATACCACCAAATGGGAAACTGCTTATGGCTGGGGAAATCATGCAATTGAAGGTTACCTGACAAGTTTTACCGAAACGGATCCGATTTTTGGCACCTCACCAGCAAACGGAATTACAGGTACAGACATCACTCATTGGAACACTTCTTACGGCTGGGGTAATCATGGATTAGCCGGATACCTGACAAGTTTCACCGAGATGGATACAATGATCTGGAAAAAAAATGCCGGCAATATTTACTATAATTCCGGCAATGTGGGTATTGGTACCAATTCGCCCGGTAATGCTCTTTCTGTCACTGGCAGTGCAAATTTCTCCACTTCCGTGTTGTCTCCGCTGTATAAGCCGCTGGTGGGTGAGGGTAACAGTTTATCTATTGTCGCCAACGACAACCCTAACGGCGAAGGAGGGTCCATAATGGTTACTGCTGGTACAGGCCAGGCCCAGGGAGGGCATCAGGGCGGAAACATTATACTTCAGTCAGGGAGCCTGATGTCTGAAGGATATGCGACACCCATTAGTTCGACTATCATACTTACCGGAAATCAGACATCCCAGGGCGGACCTGGTGGCAACATCAACATACAGGGCGGGGCCGGCACTTACAATCGTCCGGGGGGTAGCATCTGGATGGTTGCCGGTAGTGGAAATCCTACTTATGCGAACGGCGCGGGAGGTAATGTTTATGTAGCAGCAGGCAATGGATCAGGCTCAAACCCAAGCGGTAATACAATTATTAGCGCCGGATCTGGTGGTACCGGCAATGGCTATATCGGATTTCAGTTAGGAAGTCTGGAAAAAATGCGTGTAGCAGCTTCCGGCAATGTCGGTATCGGGACTACCGTTCCTCTGGGCCTTCTCCATGTGAGCAGCAGCGGAAATACACTGCTGAAAGCCGGAAAACATGCATTACTGTCAGGATTAAACAATAATAATACCCTCGATACGGCAGGTTCAGTTACTATAACTGGTGGCAGTGATGTAGCCGGAATTGGGAAGGGAGCCGGATCTGTTACCATGACGGCAGGGGCATGGGGCGGGACAGACCGTGCAAAAATAATACTTAATAGTGTTGGAATCGGAGGCACCGGTGGAGGTATCTTAATATCCGGCGGGTTCAACACGGCCGGATCTATTTCTGTGGGACGGCGGATGAACAATGGGGCTCCGGCCGGTGGCGTTGTGATTTCAGGAGGTGTGGGCGGAGGCAATGGAAACGGAGGATCAGTCACCCTGTCAGCAGGAGCAGGATCAGGTGATGTTTCTTACCGGGGCGGAGATGTCATTATTAATGGTGGTGCAGGTCTTTTGCCTTCGCCGGCAGGTAACATCCTTTTCAAGATTGCGGAGGTAAATGTGGCAAAAATTGACAGTACGGGAAGGATGGGTATAGGAACCATTCGTCCCGGCGCAAAGCTTGAGGTGAACGGAACTGTAAAAATTACCGACGGCACACAGGGCGCAGGCAAAGTGCTTACTTCTGATGCAAATGGCCTTGCAAGCTGGCAAAATGTTTTGGGAAGCGAATCCGATCCTGTTTTTGGCGCATCTCCCGCTGCTGGTGTTTTCTCAACGGATATTGCCAATTGGAACACCGCTTATGGATGGGGAGATCACGCTTCTGCCGGCTACCTGACATCGGAAGTTGACGGATCGCTTGCCAATGAATTACAAACATTGAGCATCAGCCACGATACCATTGCGTTAAGTAACGGTGGAGGATATGTCAAAATCCCTGAACAAAAAAGCGTCCCCGCATTGATTACTTATGACGACTTTGCATGCACAGCACTAAAGAGTTTTTGGTCCTTTACAACTACAGGAGGGGCTACATTATCTTTTGGCTGGAATAATATGCAGGCGGTTGTCTTATCAACAAATGGTGGTAATACGATAAAATTAAAGTCAAACAGAAAAAAATCTGTTAACGACGGAATACTTGTTTTTACAGCTGTTAGTCATACTTATGAAGATAATAACCAGGCTTATGGCCCGCTGTCAAGGGGATTGGTTAGTGATTATGACCGGACTAATTACGCCATTGAATTTATTAACATCAGCGGAAGCACCATACAGGCAAGAACGGTCTCCGGAGGTACGGCAACAACCACGGATTATGCTGTCGGAGCCACGGTGGCAGATTTGCATAGTTACACTATTATAGCCAGTAACACCAAAGTTGAATTTTATTTTAACGGAACCTTAATTGCCACTCATACGACAAATATTCCCACAGTACCTTTAAATATGTATTTTGATGCAAGTACATGGACAGGTAATGTTCCGCATGCGATAGATGATGCAAAATTTGAAATAATTCCTTATTAATCTGAATTATTCACAAAAAGTGAAGCGAATTTGTGAATAGTGGGTAGAATGTGTGAAGGCATTCAGATTAACCCCGATTTAGAAAAACATATTTTCAATAGAATATATCGGGAAAAGCATTGAAAATATTGGTTTGAGTCTGTCTCAAAAGCCTCATTTCATTGATATATTTCTCCGTGTCCGCCGCGGCGGACTCTGTGTTGTCTCTGTGAATCTCTGTGTAACAGTAAAATAAAAATTACACAGAGCGACACTGAGGACACACAGACCTGCCTGCCGGCGAGGCAGGGTTACACAGAGGTATTTTGAGGCAACCTCTTAATCGGGTTAAAAATATTCAAAAAGGATCAATTATTTTTCCAGCACCATCTTATAATGTTCTATTCCTGCTTCGGTAAAAACTTCGCCGGATATGACAAAACCATGGCGCTGGTATAAGCTGCAGGCCCTGAGCTGAGAATGGAGATAAACCGGCAGCCCGAGTTGAATAACATTTTCCAGCACTTTATTCACCAATATCTTTCCGATGCCATTGTTTCGGTATTCCGGTAAAACAGCAAACCGCTCTAATTTAATGCCCTGTGCAGTTTTGCGCCAGCGGGCAGCGCCAACGGGTGTTTCATCATCGTAAAGCAGGTAATGCGTGGCTTCGGCTTCGTGTTCATCGTATTCGAGTGCTGCCGGCACACCTTGTTCAGCGACAAATACTGCCTGGCGTATGGCAAAAGCCTGTTTAAATAAATCCTGGTCAGAAAAGGAAAAAGAAATTATTCGGATCATCGGCGTTTTTTTTCAAAGATACAAAATGGAAAAAATTTCAGGAAATAAAACTATATAAAAATTACGTATCTTTGTTGAACATCGAAGAAATAAAATTGTATAAAACAACTTTACTATGAAAATGAAGAAACGTTACAATGCAGTTCTAAACGGTGGAATAAATCCCGTTGAACAGCTTCTCGAAGGAAAAACAATCGAATCGGCTGAAATCATTCAGGAAAAAGCTGATAATGATTCCGATATCCGCGAATCGGTGAAAGTTGAATTCCATTCCGAAGGTGAAGCATTTGGCATCAATGCATGGTGTCAGATGTCACACTTGCTTGCATTAGGTATCTTCTCGCAGGATGATAACAAGGATGTTACCTTCCATCCTGGTGTGATGGTCAAAGGTCGTTACAATCAGCGGAAGACTGTTGAACCCAATAATCTAAATCATATTATTATGTTTGAATTACCGAAATTACCTTATGAAGTAAATGCCCTTGAGCCGTTTATTTCTGAAAAGACCATAAGTTTTCATTATGGCAAACATCATCAGGCTTATGTTACCAACGTAAATAAATTAATTGTTGGTACCGAATTTGAAAACGCCACCCTCGAAGAGATCATCAAAAAAGCTACCGGTGGTATTTTTAATAATGCCGCACAGGTATGGAACCATACGTTTTACTGGAACAGCCTTGCTCCTAAGCCCAAAGTCAATCCTGAGGGGGCGCTGGCAGAAGCGATAAATAATAAGTTTGGTTCGTTTGATGCGTTCAAAGAGAAATTTTCAACAGCCTGTGTTACGCTTTTTGGCTCTGGCTGGGCATGGCTGGTCAAGACTCCCGATGGCAGCCTTGACATTGTCCAGGAAAGCAATGCCGGAAACCCGCTTCGCAACGGACTTACACCAATATTAACCTGTGATGTCTGGGAACATGCCTATTATCTTGATTTTCAGAACCGCCGGCCGGACTATGTGGCCGAATTCTGGAAATATGTGAACTGGGACGAGGTAGAAAAAAGATTTTAAGTTTTTAAAATCTACGATCCGCCAAAGCGGACAGCGGTAGAAGAAAAAGGAAAATATTTTCCGCATCATAGATGCCCCTATGGTGTAGATAGTTCGGATATTTGAAAAAAAACAAAGAAAAATATGGATACTGAATTAAAAAAAGCAGCCATTATTGCATTGAGAGATTGCATGGGGCTGAAAGCAGAAGAAACCCTTTTGGTAATTACTGATGAATTAAAAAAGGACATCGGTGCGGCCTTGCACGAAGCCGGAAAAGAACTTTGCAAAGAATCCCTGCTGGTAGAAATAAAATCGCGCGAAATCAACGGACAGGAACCGCCAAAACAAATTGCCGACCTGATGAAAATGGTTGATGTTGTCATATGTCCGACCGACAAATCACTCACACATACCGATGCCCGCCGCGAAGCGTCAAAACTTGGCGTGAGGGTAGGGACGATGCCCGGAATTACCGTAGATTGCATGGTACGTTGCCTGAACGCCGATATCCAAAAAATACTGGATCTTACTGATTTTGTGGTTCAAAAAATGACCGGAATAAAACAAATACGCGTCGTTACCGAAAAAGGTACCGACATTACCATGCCTGTTGAAGGAAGGAATGTGCTGCCGAGTAAGGGTGTGATGCGCAACAAGGGCGAAAGCGGAAACCTGCCTTCGGGAGAAGTGTACCTTGCTCCCTGGGAAGGAAAGTCAAATGGTAAAGTCGTTATTGATGGCTCCATGGCCGGTATCGGGATGCTGAAAACTCCTATCACTATTGAGGTTGTGGATGGATATGCCGAAAAGATCACCGGAGGGGAAGAGGCTGAAAGATTAGCCGCGATGCTCGATAAAGTTGGCCGGGATGCCCGCGCGGTAGCCGAATTTGGCATTGGTACCAACTATAAAGCACAACTTACAGGTATGATACTCGAAGATGAAAAAGTTTTCGGAACCATACATATTGCCTTCGGGAACAATATCAGTATGGGAGGAAATGTCGCAGTAAGCAGCCATCTCGACGGGCTTGTCAACGAGCCGGATGTATATTTTGATGATGTGCTGATCATGAAAAACGGGAAAATGCTTGGTTTTGTCGTGTAATCAATCCCTTAAAGACCTATGATTTCAGGAAGGTCGCAGGAAAAATTAATGAAGATGTTTTGTAAATTATATGTTCAGTTAATGAAAATAAATAAAAACAGCAACGATGTTAAAAGCAATTATTAAAACGATAAAAGGCGACATGACGGTTACCTTTTATGAGAAAGATGCTCCCAATACGGTAAAAAACTTTGTTGACCTTGCAAAAAAGGGTTTTTATAATGGATTAACATTTCACCGTGTGATTCCCGATTTTGTGATACAGGGTGGATGCCCTTACGGTACGGGGGCAGGTGGCCCGGGATATACCATAAAATGTGAAACCATGGGCGGCAATCAGTATCACGACCGCGGTGTACTTTCGATGGCGCATGCCGGACCTGATACCGGTGGATCCCAGTTTTTTATCTGCCACAGCAGACGGAACACCTCACATCTTGACCGTAAGCATACATGTTTCGGAAAAGTAATTGACGGGTTGGACGTTATTGACGCCATCCGCCAGGGTGATGTGATCCATTCTGTGGAAATTAGGGAAGAAAAAGAGTAATCAGAATTTTGCTAATCCCTCCAGAAGCCGCTTTTCTTTTTCTTCCGGGCTGAGGTTGTCATATGCCTGTTTTTCTTTCAGGTATTTTTGGTGTTTTTCCTCTTCAATACGATGGATTTCAGATAGATATTTGTCGACAACACGGTTCTTCAAAAAGTCACTGGCCACGGCAGGGAATAATTCAAGCAAAAGCTCATCTTTTGGGTTGTCAGCAAGTTTAACATCGCCATATTCGGGGAAAGTCGGATTGTCCTGCTTTCTGTAATTTCTTGTATCATAAGGCGTTTCTTCCCTTACGCCGGCAATTTTATAACGGAATTCGGGATCAATAGGAATAGGAGTATGACCGTACTGTCCTTTGACAAGATTAACAAACTGTATGGACTTGGTTGTATAAAAAGGCTGTCCTTTGTTTTCATCAATTATACAATTAACGGCCTGAACACCAACGATCTGGCTCGTCGGGGTGACCAGCGGCGGACAACCGGCTGCAAGCCGCACAGTGGGTATGACTTCAAGAGTGCGTGGCAACAATTTTTCTAATTTCAGGGCTTTCAACTGGGCAAGCATATTCGTGTACATACCTCCCGGGATCTCGGCAAACTTGACATTCTCGTTAGGTTCGGGAAATTTGAAATAACGTTCAATTTTATGACAGCAATCCAGCAGTTCTTCTTCTTTATTGCTTTTAGCATAAGCAATGGCCAGTTCAAAAAGATCGTCAATATCGCGGGGCAGCGAATCACGGGTGATGTCAAATTCGCGGGGAAACATTTTATAGCTGTCTACATCAGCCATTTCAACCCGGATATCACGCAGTATGTTATTAATACTGACGACAGCGTTCTGGTTTACACCTGTTTCAATATCTAATTTATTACAGAAAAGCTGTATGAGCTCATAAGCCGGAGCAGCGGGGCCACCGGCAAAGGTCATGATAGAAGTATCAAGTATGTCTGCACCATTGATAACAGCCATGAGGGCTGATGCCAATCCGTAACCCGGTGTGCAGTGCGTATGAAAATCAACAGGAACCTTAAGTTTTTGTTTCAGCAGTTTGATCAGGCGACCCGATCTGATCGGGGGAATAAGTCCTGCCATATCCTTGATGGTGATCATATCTGCGCCCATGGCTTCCATTTCGAGGGCTTTATTTAAAAAATACTCATCTGTAAAAATATTATTCGGAAGCAGTTTGGCGTGCAGTAATGCCCTGATCCTGTCCTTTGAACTGAAATGCGGGTCAACAGTATAACACACGGTGGCATCGGCAATACCTCCGTTTTCTTTTACATATTTGATGCTTGATTTTACATTGTTAACATCGTTTAGTGCATCGAAAATACGCATGATGCCAATCCCTGATTGTATGGAAAAACGGCAAAAACCTTCGATAACTTCTTCAGGATAAGGATTATATCCAAAAAGGTTTCTTCCCCTTGAAAGAGCCGTCAATTTCGACGAATCACCGATTACTGCCTTAATCTTTTCTAAGCGTTCCCATGGGTTTTCTCCCAGGTAGCGCATGATGGAGTCTGGAACAGCGCCGCCCCATACTTCCATAGCAAAAAAATTGGCATCTTTATACAAAGGAAGTACTTTATCAACCTGTGCCTGTGTCATTCGGGTGGCAAACAATGATTGTTGTCCGTCACGTAAAGTCAAGTCCCGGATTAAAAGCTTTCGTTTCATATGGTGTTGTAATACAGTATTTTAAATAATAGTTGTCAGAGTGAAAAATACGGTGCAAAGGTAGGTAAGTTTTTTATTTTGATGGGATATAGAAATAAATAATTTTTTAATACAAAATCATTTAATAATAATATATAATTTTTAATAAGGTTATTTAGTGTTAGTAAAGGTGAATTACTTTTGTAAAAAACTTTATATGGAAATCTTTCTTCACAGTGAAACCTGGATTGCATTGTTGACACTTACTTTTCTTGAAGTAGTTCTGGGTATAGACAACATCATTTTTATTTCGATTGTCACCGGCAAGCTTCCGCATAACAGGCAGCGCACCACCCGAAATCTGGGGCTTGCCCTGGCTATGATCTTCAGGGTTGCCCTGCTGCTCCTGATTACACATATTATCGGGATGAAAAAACCACTGTTTACACTTGATTTTGTGGATATTGATTTTGCGGTCAGTATACGCGACCTCATACTGGCAGCAGGCGGAATTTTCCTCATTGCAAAAAGCACCTCTGAAATCCATCAGAAAATTGAAGGAATAGAACATCATCAAAAGGAAAAACGAACAAACAGCGTCGTATCGGCTGTTTTACAGATTATTATGCTCGATATAATTTTTTCTTTCGACTCTATTTTGACAGCAATCGGCCTCACCAAACATGTGTTACTCATGATAATTGCCGTAGTAATCGCCATGTTTATCATGATGCTGTTTTCCGGAGGCATCAGCAGATTTATCAATAAACATCCGACATTGCAGATACTGGCATTATCGTTTCTGATCCTTATAGGGTTCATGCTTATCGTAGACGCCTTGCATTATGATGTCCCCAAGGGATATATATACTTTGCAGTACTGTTTTCATTGCTTGTTGAAATGCTCAATATGCGTATGCTAAAAAAAACAAGGAAAAAACAGGAAGGCTGATAACGACATTATTACCTTGGTTATATTTATTTTCATATCTTTGGTTCAGGATATGCAAGTTTCTTTATAAAATCTTGCAAAAAATGCATACCGGCAACGGCAATGATGAAAATTATCAAGACCATATTGGAAAATGCGATCAGCCAACATTTTCGTTGTTTTCTGTCATGAGGAATGTAAAAAAAGTTGATCTGTAAAAACTATAAACCAAAAATCAAACATATGAAAAAAAACGTACTTTTTCTTATCGTTTTACTGTTTTCAGCAGTCATCAGTTATGGCCAGACAGCAACAACAATAGCCGATGGCCTCTGGTACATGCCCACCACATGGGATTGTTCGTGTATACCGGGTCCCGGTTACACAGTCAACATCAATCACAATGTAATACTGGATAATGATTTTGCGCTCAATGGGGGCGCCATAAATATCGGGATAAGCGGGGAACTGGAGGAAAACATGTCCGGGAGATACCTGGTGATGTATGCCGGAAGTATAGTCAATAACGGAACGATAGTGATCAGTAATGCTGCATTTTATGGGGGAGTATTCAACAATAATCATATTTCTGTCTTTGATGTAAAATTCTTCAGCGGCGCAGTGGTTAACAATAGCGGCGATATTCTCGGTGTTGACAGCCTTTTTATTCAATCGGATTTTAATAATGGCGTTAACGGAGAACTGGAAGCAGTGCGGGCCACGGTGAACGACACGCTCCTGAATTATGGCCAGATGAATGTTTCGGAGCTTATGAACCTTAGTGCGTTTATAAATAACAATGTTGCCACATTTATTGATTTTTATTCCCATAATTACACCCGTAACAATGATCAGATAAATTTCACTGATCTTACCAGCGACGGTTTTTTTGAAAATTACGGAACCCTTCATGGCGTGGGTAACATGTCCAATATAGGTCATTTTTATAATAGTACATCAGCCCAGATCGGACTTGATGATGATTTTTCCAATACAGATACCGCAAACGGCTTGGCATATTTTGTTAACGAAGGAGCTGTGCTTGTTTCGGGGAGTTTTTTCAACGGCGATACTATTACAGGGGCAGGTGGACATTTCTGCATCGGGGATGCTTCGTCCAATGACGGCGCCATGCTGGGTACGTTTGATTTCTGCGACATTACCGGAAGCGGCGCCCCGGATATAAATACCGGATACATCAGCAGCGGGATAACCTATTGCCAGTCACCGTGTTCACTGTCTGCATCAGAGCCGGGGAATACGGCAGCGTTTACTATTTACCCCAATCCGTCCGACGATAAAGTTTTTATTAATTGTGACGGATGCCGTAACAATTTTCAAATGACCGTTTCCGATATGCTGGGAAATATAGTTTTATCCCAAATATCAGCAGGCAATGATAAAATAATAATTACCCGGGATGGCCTGCCCGCAGGAATATATATTTATCAAATAGTTTCTGGGGATCAGTTGTTTAAAGGGAAAATTGTGTTACAATAGTTTTAAGAGAACGATGCGCACTTCTTTATCCGGCCTTTTCTTTTTGTGATGATGAGCCTACTCCTAAAAGAATGATTTTCTGCGACTTCTGTTCAGAATAAACGGCAAAAAGTCGCAGGATAAGAAAAACGGAGCTTTTTGGAGTGGATTCAATGATGAACTTTCCTGAACTTTTTGTCGAACA
>DAOORA010000004.1:0-108377 GCA_035389045.1 Bacteroidales bacterium
CTAAAAAATCCATCATAAATCTTATGTAACATAAAATCAAAACAGTTTCTAAAATAACGGGAGTCACTGAATGATTCCCGTTTTTTTATCGGGCGACCAGAGTTTCTCCCGCAATATCTTCAGCAATTGCAATAATTTCAGCAAAGGTCAGTTCGTCTCTCTGGCGGCTTGCCTCATATAAGCGGTGCGAAAAGCTTATCAGGCCGGGAGCTACTGCTAACCTCAAAAACCGCACCTTCAGGTTTCCGTGACCCAGCCTTACCCTGTCGAGCGCATCGGCATCTTTTAATATGGCAGCGACCAGGTAATGCGGATGTCTTTTGCTCAGGTCGAACCACTGAGAATGGTTTGAAACAGCAGTTTTAATAACATTTATATCCTCATCGTCCAGGCCATATCTTTCAAATAGCGGAATAAAGAAAGGTATTTTTTCCCTTGCCGATCTGGGCCCATGCTTCATGCAAAAGCCGTCGTGCCTTCGCGCCATGTCATGTACAAAAGCTGCACAAAAAGCAAGCAGCGTCTGATGTTCAAGATTCATTTTTTTTCCGAGCAACAGCACATAGCACATCACCCTGTAGGTATGCAACGTTCCATGAAGTTCGCTCTGGCGCATAAAATAACCCGGCCTGATATCAAAGTCGGAAGGGATAATCAGCATACCTGCAAAATAACAAAAAAATAATGTACCGTGTGCATTGCTGTTTAGAGTATTATTTCGGGTTAAATCTTTTTTTGAGGTGCTGACATTATGAAATGTACTTCTTTTAAAAATCAAATTGCCCGTTAGGGCATAAATATCCATTCCATAGAACATAAAGAATATCTGATTTTTTCCCCGCAGGCCTACCTGCCTCAGACAGGGAATGAACATCTGAATAATTCCATAAAAAATCAGGGTTAATCCATTGGCAAAAAATGTAATGGTCATCACAATGAGTATCTCATTCTCACGTTTATGTCCTACGGACAATAATTTATTCTTGATATGATCCTTCTATTGATATTTAAGCCCTACGGGCTAAGGGTAATAAGATTTTTATATGAATCAAAATACCATATTTAAGGAGAGAATCCGGACTGGCATCTCAAAAAAAGAAATTGCCTAATTCATCAATTAAAGCGTTATATCATTTATTCTTATTACTTTTGAGCCAAAATTTATTACTATCATTCATTATTAATTTGTAATTGCTATGAAAAAAATTATTGTATTGGTTTGCCTGCTACCCTTTTGCTTTTGTGTTACAGCGCAAACAAAAATAAAATTAAAAACCAAATCAGATTCTGCAGCATATGCTCTTGGCTGCAATATCGGAGCCAACCTCAAGAAAAACCTTGACACGGACTCGCTTAATTTTGACCTGGATGTGCTCACACAAGGTATAAGAGATGCACTCAACGGTCCCGGCAAAACACTTTTTTCGGATGAAACCAACCAGAAAGTGATGGCACAGTTCCGTAAAGAAATGGAAGCAAAACAGTCAAAGAAAACAGCCCAGAATGCACAGGCCGTCAAGGCTGCCGGAATGCAATTCCTGGAAGAAAACAAGAGCAAACCCGGTATTATTACCACTCCTTCGGGCATGCAATACCGCGTTATAAAAGAAGGCGAAGGCGCCTCACCCAGCCCAACCAGCTCTGTTACCGTTAATTACGAAGGCAAATTTATTGATGGAAAAGTTTTCGATTCATCCTATGAACGCAATCAACCTGCAGATTTTCCCCTCAACGGCGTCATCAAGGGATTTTCAGAAGCTCTGCTCCTTATGAAAGAAGGCAGTATTTATGAGATTTTCCTTCCCTCCGATCTCGCATACGGCGACATGGGAAATCAGGGAATACCGGGCGGTTCCACGCTGATCTTCAAAATTGAACTGATCAAGGTGAAATAAAGCGTACGGGCTGTTTTACAGTGTTAAGATTCCATTCCAAGCGCTTGAGAAATCCAGGACAATGCATAACATATTTATAATCCTGGTTTTTTGTATTGTATTATTTTCCGCTGAAGCAAAAGCCCAGGTATATGGCTGCACAGATCCTTTAGCCTCAAACTATAACGTCACGGCCACTGTAAACGACGGAAGCTGCATTTATAATAACACATCGGTTGCACCGGTGACTTCCAAGCTGTTGTCTCCGCAAATTTCGGAAACCTCAGGACTGATTTTCTGGAACAACTATTTGTGGACACATAATGACAACACCGATACGAATTTATATGTTTTAGATACCACAACCGGAGCTATAGTTCAGACTTATCCTGTTTATGGTTTTGAAAACACCGACTGGGAAGATATTTCACAGGATGACCACTACATTTATATCGGAGATTTTGGTAATAACGCCAATGGAAACCGGACCGACCTCAGGATCATCCGTATTGAAAAAAATTCTCTCCTACAGAACATTACCGTAGCCGATACCATTAATTTTTCATACTCCAACCAGACCAACTTCATCCCCGCCGGTAGCTGCAACACTGATTTTGACTGCGAAGCATTCATTGTTACTTCAGACAGTATTTTTTTGTTTACCAAACAGTGGATCAGCAATCAAACGAGTATATATGCGCTGCCCAAAACACCGGGTACTTACATTGCACAACTGCAAGCAACAAACAATGTAGACGGTCTGATAACAGGCGCCACCTGCCTTCAACCGGAAAAACTGGTGGTTTTATGCGGCTACAGCACTACCCTGCAACCTTTTGCCTTGCTGCTGTATGACTTTAACGGAAATGATTTTTTCAGCGGAAACAAAAGAAAAATATCCATCTCATTGCCTTTACACCAGATTGAAGGAATCACCACCAACAACGGTTTATTTTATTATTTCTCCAACGAATATTTTTCACGTATGAAGATAATCGCCACCGAGCAAAAATTGCATTTAATTGACCTCAGTCCCTATCTTGGTGATTATTTGAATTATCCGGCAACTTATGGCAGCAAAACTGAATTTTCTGATGATGTTGCCATATATCCTAATCCTGGAAAAGATGTTATTTCTGTCAAAATCAACACCTCAAAAACAGAAAAAAACTATTTCATTTCCGATATTTCAGGAAAAATAGTATTGTCGGGAATATTAGAAAGTGACAGCAGTAATATTCATGTAAATAAACTCAAAAAAGGCACGTATTTTTTGCAAGTGGGCCATAAAGATGTGTTTAAGTGGATCAAGGAATGACCGTATTACCGGCTGTTGTGAATTGATAGCGATCAAATTTTAGTAAATCATTATATCTTTAATATGAATAATATGAAATCAAGTCTCAGAATATTACTTTTTCTCATTGTTTTTTTTCCGGTAGTTGCTTATAATCAGACGTATTCGCCTGTTACGCTGGAGGATCTGTGGATCAACTATACTTTTTATCCTGAAAGGGCCGATGAAATCATTCCTTTGAAAGACGGGGAGCATTACCTTATCATGACTGACGAGTATACTATTGATAAGTATTCATATACCAGCCCGGCAAAACAGGCTGGTGTGGTAAGCAAGGATATGCTCATACCTGTTGCCGGCAATACGGCGTTAAAAATTGAATCCTTCAGACTAAACGATTCGGAAACGGCTGTTTTGCTCCAGACTGATGCAGAAGCTGTCTATCGCCATTCAGAAATATCATGGTATTACGTGCTTGACCTAATAACAAAAAAACTCACTTCTGTTTCAGATATAAAAAAGCAACGGCTGGCAGAGATATCACCTGACGGGTCAAAAGTGGCCTATATTATTGACAACAACCTTTATTTTAAAGACCTGGCGACCGGCAAAGAAACACAGATCACCTACGACGGGCTTATCAACAATATCATCAACGGAACAACAGACTGGGTGTATGAGGAAGAATTCAGTTTTACCCAGGCCTTTTTCTGGTCGCCCGACAGCAAAAAAATCGCTTTTATGCGTTTCGACGAAAGCAGCGTAAAAGAATACCAGATGACCAGCTACGGTGAGCTATATCCCGAACAATACAAATATAAATATCCGGTAGCCGGCGAAGATAATTCGGTGGTATCTGTGCTTGTTTATGATCTGAGCAACCCGTCAAAGGCTCAAACCCGGGTGATGGATGTCGGCGCAGAAACCGACCAGTACATACCCCGCCTATGCTGGACAAAAAATCCAGAAACTCTTGCCATCTTCCGGATGAACCGTCCGCAGAACAAACTTGAGATCCTGCTGGCCGATGCATCAAGCGGTAACAGCAGGGTTTTCCTGACACAGGAAAACAAATATTATATCGAAATAACCGATGATTACCGTTTTCTGGACGATGGCAAACACTTCATGATCATGAGTGAACTGGACGGATACAGTCATATTCACCTGTACGACCTCAGCGGCAAACATGTAAGACAGATTACCCGCGGCAACTGGGATGTGATCAGTATCAACGGAATTGATAAACAAAACCAAACTATTTATTATATCTCGGCTGAAAGCAAACCATACAACCGCGATCTGTGCAGCATAAAATTTGACGGAAGCGGTAAGAAAAGGATTTTCAATACTGAAGGCACCTATAATGCTTTGTTTAACAAGAATTTCCGATATTTTACCGCTACATTCAGCGACGGCAACACCCCTGCCCGTACTGCCATATATGACCATAAGGGCAAGGAACTGCAAACATTGATTGACAATCACAAACTGATTGAAAAGACCAGAGAGCATGGCTTTACAAAAAAGGAGTTTTTTACGTTTTCCACGCCCGAAAATGTGAGTCTGTCCGGCTACATGATAAAACCTCCCGATTTTGATGCCAATAAGAAATACCCTGTGCTGATGAACGTTTATGGCGGTCCCAACGCCCAATATGCGCTTAACCGGTGGGATGTTTATGATATGGTATGGTACCAGCTCCTGGCACAAAATGGTTATATCATCGTTTGCGTGGACGGCCGCGGCACCGGCTCAAAAGGTGAGCAATTCCGTAAATGTACCTATTTGGAATTGGGCAAACTCGAAACGGAAGACCAGATAGCCACTTCGAAATACCTCGCTGCTCTTCCGTATGTTGATCCACAACGCATTGGCATCTGGGGCTGGAGTTATGGCGGTTTTGTTACAGCCTTATGCATGACAAAAGGCGCCGGTAATTTTAAAACCGGTATTGCCGTGGCACCGGTTACCAACTGGCGAAACTATGATAATATTTACACCGAGCGCTATATGCGTAAACCACAGGACAATGCCTCCGGCTATGACGAGAACTCTCCCGTGAAATTTGCTAAGAATCTGAAAGGCAAATTGCTTATCATACATGGTGTGTCCGACGATAATGTACACGTTCAGAACACCATGGAATTTGTCGATGCATTGGTAAAAGCCAACAGGCAATTCGAGATGCAGTTATATCCCAATAAAAACCATGGTATTTATGGCGGGTACACCCGTTATCACCTGTATAAAAGGATGACGGATTTTATTCTGGAGAATCTTTAGGAAGAATTTCATCAAAGTTATACGCGTCTTTTTTCTCAAAGCATCTGATTTTATTTTTTCTTGCGTATTCAGCAACTTCGTACTCAATTTTTTCTTCGCTGACCATCAGAAATTGTTTTGATCCGCCGGGGCGGAAATCTTTTCATATCTTTATGCATCTTTTAAGTCAGCAGCAACAAATTGCTGTTTTACCAAATGTTTACGAATTACTATACAAAAGATTTTAGTCCTCAATTTTTGCCTTGCCCGGCCAGAGAAGTTTTTTATACTTCAACGACGGCGATTCGATAAATTCGCCTAAGCCAAGCCCGGGCCATTTTTCATCCACCGCTTTTATGGTGTCATCATTTGAAACAATCACGTTGGGCCACGGCCGGTCGAAGCCATCAAATTCTTTGGTTTTATGGGTACCGTCAACGATCAAAATCCCTTCATGAATAAAAACATCCCTCGCCGGGTCCATATTGTTCAGCACCAGCCATGCCACGTCTTTCAGGTCATACACATCAACCTGCATATCAACAAAAACAAGGCATTTGACTCCTGATATCAACTTTTTTTCAAAAAGTGTTTTGACCGTTTCCTTAAGTTTGTTTTTCCCGTTTTTTTCAAAAGAAATGATCACCAACGAAATAGTTTCAGACGGCAAGGAGTCATTTACCTGTTTTATTTCAGGTATTTCTTTTAATATTTTCTCTGTCTCAATGATCATAGGCATTTTACCGGCATGAGCTTCCCCGGTGGCATCGATGCCGATCTTTCCGCTATAGGCATATTTTTCAGCAGCATGGTCAAGAATATCAGCCGGCCCCTTAGAGTAAATCATATTCTGATTTAAATTCACTCTTCCGGAAATCTCCCGTGCTATTTCTTTGTAATTGAAAATGTCTGTATGTTCATCAACAGCTATGATCAACTTGGCAAACATCATCTGTCCTGCTCCCCACAAGCCGTTTATGATCTTTTCCGCCTGTCCGTCGTACTGTTTTTTAATTTTTATGATGACAAGATTATGCATCACCCCTTCTACCGGCATGTGCATATCAATAATTTCGGGTTGCATCGTCAGGCGGATCGGGCTTAAAAAAATCCGTTCGGTGGCCTTGCCTATCCAGGCATCTTCCTGTGGCGGAATACCAACAATAGTAGCAGGATATACGGCATTTTTACGATGTGTGATGCAGGTGATATGAAAACGCGGAAACTCATCCTGCAACGAATAAAACCCGGTATGATCGCCAAAAGGTCCTTCAGCAATAAGTTCTTCCGAAGTGTCAATATACCCTTCGATCACAAAATCCACATCTTCAGGTACTTCCAGGTCGTTGGTCAGGCATTTGACCAGGCTTACTTTTTTCTTACGCAAAAAACCGGCGAATATGTATTCGTCAATACCATCGGGCAGCGGCGCTGTTGCAACATAAGTATACACCGGGTCGCCGCCCAGGGTAACGCTCACCGGCATCCTTTTTCCAAGTTTTTTATATTCGTTGTAATGCCGAGCCGAATTTTTATGCAGATGCCAGTGCATACCCGTCAGGTCAGGCCCAAAAACCTGCATACGGTACATCCCCACATTACGGGCTCCCGTATTGGGATCTACGGTATGTACGACAGGCAGTGTGATAAATGGACCACCGTCGTGAGGCCAGCAGGTAAGCACAGGCAGACGGCTCAGGTCGGGAACCGGCATCACGGTTTCCTGGCAGGCTCCTCTATGGCTGACACTGCGGGGCATCCACGAAGCGAGTTCATTCAGAAAAGGTAAAAGTTTCAGTTTATCAATAAAGCCTGTTTTTGCTGAAATGACTTTTTTGAACATTGTTTCGATGTCTCTGGAAATTTCATCCAGGCCGGACACACCCAAAGCGAGACATATTCTTTTATCAGACCCGAATGCATTGATCAGCAGCGGAAAATCCGTACCGTTATTCCTGAACAACAGGGCTTTACCCTGATTTTTAACTACCCTGTCGGTTATTTCAGCAATTTCATATTCAGGAGAAACAAATTCATTCACCACGGCCAATTCACCAGCCGTTTCAAGCAGATGGATAAAATCGCCAAGGCACTTGTAAGTCATAAAATCTGTTTTAGAAACTCGGTAAGACAAATGTAATCAATAAAACTTTCTTAAGGATCAACCTTTTTTTGCTTCGTTTTAAATACCTATCAGATGACACTATTGTCCGGCAAAATATTTTGCACATGTTACTGCTTTGTTGAATCACGTCCCTGACGGGACTTGTTTATGGGCACCTTTAAAAACTTCAAATTTTTTCGTTCGTCTTCGTTCTTCAAATCCTTTCGTCCGGCAGGCTCAGCACAGGCATATACGCATAGTTTCTACAAATATTTTGTCCCTAACAGGACAAATTAATGATTACTAAAAATTGGAATACAACTTTTTGCATTGTTTTCAATCACATATCAGATAAACGTAATTAAAAATAAATTTTATCTTGCTTTGCGGATTTTCGATATTAACTTTGTCTAAAACTTAAAAAATCATGAAAACACTAAAACTATTAGTTGCGCTGCTCATCATTGCAGCTGTAGCAACTTCATGCGAAAAAGAAGCAGGGCCTGCAGGACCGGCAGGTACAAACGGTACCAATGGCAATGCCAATGTTACGGTATATGGATTTAGCGGGCACACCTTTTCTTCCCTCCTCCCGGGAACACAATATACGCTCCCGATATCCGGCGGAATGGCAGATTCTTCATTGATATTACCCTATTATCACATATCGGATTATTGGTATCAGATGGGCGAGATCGGTTATGGGGCCAATTTTGCATCCAGGTATTTTATTGAACCACTCCCCACAGTTACCTACCTGCGGATTGATATCAAAAATGTTGATGGATCAAATTATACCGGCGGGGATATTACCTGGGATTCTATCAGAGTTTTTGTTATTCCTGCAAATATTTTCAGGAGTGCACGGTTGGATAACATTGATTTTAAAAATCATGGTGAAGTATCTGCTTATTTTGATGAAAGATAGATTTTTATCTGAATTAAGATTTAAAGTCCTCATCAAAAAGGCAGCCTTATTTTTTTGTTAAAAATTTGTTTTCATTTATTATTTTTGTATAAATCTAAAAAAATAATTATGAAAACATTAAACCTATTAATTGCGCTGCTCATCATTGCAGCTGTAGCAAGTTCATGCGAAAAAGAAACCGGTCCGGCCGGCCCTGCAGGCCCTGCGGGCACTAAAGGTGCCAATGGCAACGCCAATGTATCGGTTTTTGGTTTTGGGGAACAAACATTTACCACCATCGCCCATAGTCATTTTTACAACCTCCCGATATCTGATGGAATGGCAGACTCCTCTTTGATATTACCATATTATGCGGATGGTAACTTTTGGTTTCAAGCAGGAGAAATAGGACATAGTGCTAATTATCTTACAAGATATTACATCGCGCCTTACGCGACTTATTCAAATCTTTGGATTAAGATTTTAGATGTTGACGGATCCGACTATTCCGGTTCTGATATCACATGGGATTCCGTTAGGGTATTTGTTATTCCGGCCAATATTTTCAGAAGTGCACAGATGGATAACATTGATTTTAAAAATCAAAACGAAGTATCTGCATATTTTGATGCAAGGTAGACCAGTTCCAGAATCAATAGAGACTTTTAGAAATTCATACCAATCCCGTCAAAAAGATCATCGGGATATATTCAGATGTTTGGATTGATTATTTCAAGTTGTAACAATACCGGTAAGAAGAAATTTTCAGGATAATTACCTGACAATGCTTATCTTGCTTTTCATATAACCATCCGGTGTTGTTGCACCGAGGATGTAGATTCCTTCTGAGAGACCGGATACATCAATACTTCCATCGGTACCGCCGATATGTTTGCTCAACACGATCTGCCCGGTGGCGTTAAACAGATCCACCCGTCCCGGTTTCTGCGCCGTATGTATGTATACAACATCACTAACCGGGTTGGGATAAATATTGATGCTCATATTATCCATGGTAGACCCGGTACCCAGATAGTTGTCCTCCACAACCACATCGTCGAAACCGAATTCACCGCCATTTTGTCCGTAGAGAAAAAAAGCAATTTTCACCGTTGCAGCATTAATACAGTTAGGTGGCAGGTCAATGATCTCCTGTTTCCAAGTGAATTGTTGCCAGCTGTTCGTATCCATCTCTTCATTAAAAATATTTGTCCAGCCTGAACCATCATCAGGTCTTGAATGTACAGTGAAGTTCACATTATTGTTTGGAGGCAGAGAATGATATCTGTCGCCGCTCCACCAGAAAGAAAAAGTCGGATGAACGGTTCCGGTAAGGTTAATATAGCCGGTAATAAGCCATTCATCCTGCATTCCCATGGCAAAATCCGGATTTATTCTGATATACTGCGATCCGGAATGTGCGCCCACCGCACATACAGCCCAAGTCTGGTTGAGATTGGTCTGCAAAAGGTTCCAGCCATGCATATTCCCGGGTATCGCAAAAGTTTCAAAATCTTCATAAAATAAATTGACTTTCAGCCCTGAAGTAGTCTGTTGTGAAAATCCTAAAACCGTTGCTGATATCAGCAAAAAACAAAGGGTAATTTTTTTCATGTGTGTAAGTTTTTGATCAATAAGAATAGTTTATGTTGGTATGTTTCAATTTATGGATATTTTGAAATATCCATAAATATTGACATAAAAATACATTTTTTTCCCATTGAAATAATTTTAAAAAATTTTTTATATAAATATCAAACCAATATCAATTTGTCTACTACAAAGGTAAATGTACGTCAAGTCCGAAAAAAAACACCCGGGAAAAATAAGAAATTGTTTCTAAAAATCATACTAAAAAATGCCGGTAATAAGATGTTTTCAAAATTTCTCGTTTTATTTTCATATTTTTGTACATAATTATTTTAAAAACACTATTTATGGAAAAACATCAGGGCATTATTACATTTGGAGGCAATCCTCTTACGCTAACAGGAACTATGGTTAAGGAAGGCGAACAGGCAAAAGATTTTACTGTTCTGTCCAGCGATCTGAAACCTCACAAACTCAGCGATTATGACGGAAAAACGAGGATCATATCCGTGGTACCGTCGGTTGATACCGGTGTCTGTGCAGCACAAACACGCCGTTTCAATGTTGAAGCGGCTAAACTCGACGACACGGTAATTTTAACTGTTTCGTGCGACCTTCCTTTTGCTTTAGGCCGTTTCTGTGCTGCTGAAGGCATAGATAAAGTGATTACCTTATCGGATCATAAAGAGACCGATTTCGGTTTGAAATATGGATTTCTGATCGACGAATTACGTCTGCTGGCACGCGGCATAGTTATCATCGACAAATCCGGAGTGATCCGTTATGTTGAATATGTCAATGAAGTCACTCATCATCCCGACTATGATAAGGCTCTGGCAGCTTTAAAATCTATTTGATATAATTCTTATATATAATATACAAACTTATTGTTAAATTCATTTCATTTTTAACCCTATAAATTATTAAGTATGAAAAAATACCTATTACTCATTTTAACTCTTTGGACAAGCTTGCAGGTATCTTTAGCACAAACAACATTGTATACTACTGACTTTGAAAGTGATACCATAGGAAGGCTGGCCATACAAGCCGGTGATCCCTGGACTACCTGGTCGGGTACACTGGGAGGCGGTGAAGATCCCTTTGTTTCGAATACCCAGGCTCATAGCGGGATACATTCCGTTTACGTGGTCAATAACAATGATTGCGTTCTGAATTTATATGATAAAACGACGGGGCGTTTCAAGGTGCAATGGTATATGTATGTGGAGAGCGGGAAACTCGGCTACTTCAATCTGCTGAGTGATTTCAGTTCAGGAAGCAGCACCTGGGCATTTCAGGCCTACATTTACCACGACACCATTTTTATTGATGCGGACGGCTACCATACCGCCATGGCTCCCTTTGCATCTGACACATGGGCAAAAGTGACTCTGATCATCGATCTTGACGATGATTTTGCAACATTTTTCAAAGATGATGTAGAAATCATAAGTTATCAATGGAGCAAAGGCGCGCAAGGTTCTGACAATCTGCTGAAACTTGATGGTATTGATTTTTATGGCTGGGACGGAACCGATAGCCCAGTTGAGGGCACACCGTCAGGTTATTACATTGACGACGTGAGTTTTGATTCAATAGTCGCGCCGGGGATAGCCCCTTCCAACCTGACGGCAACACTGAACAGCGGTGATATTGATGTGGCATGGACAGCCTCAGCGCCTGCGCCCGATCTTTACAAATTAAGCCGGAACGGAGCCGTTGTCCATTCAACTTCAGGGCTTAGCTATACGGATGTTCATCCCTGGCCTGATACTTATATTTATGCTGTCAGGGCGAAATACGACAGTCTGGGTTATTCTCACGCCTCAAATTCGGATACTGCAACCATTACCGGAGGTGTGAGCCGCGACCTTGTGCTGATGGAAAAAGGAACTTCGACAAACTGCCCTTATTGTCCGTATGCCGCTATGGGATATAAAAGTTTGATCGAGACCAACCATAAAGATGCAGCAGGTATTGCCTATCACCCTTCAGCATTATGGAACAGTTTCGAAGATGCTTATACAAATTCAGCCTCGGTAGCGCGTTTAATTTATTATAATATCGAAGGATTTCCCACTGTGATCTCAGACGGTAAATGGAGGATCAACGGCGTTACCGGTACCACGAACCAGTATTCGGTATATTTAAATTTTTATAACGACAGGATTGATGCTGCATCATTTCACACCATCGATCTTAATGTGGTTCCGGCAGGTACTGATACCTATACGGCCACCATCACTGCCGAAGAGTCCTTTACGGCATTTTCTCCGGTAAAACTACATGTTGTTCTCACCGAATCAAATATTCCCGTTGTATGGTACAGCCAATCGGAACTGGATTATGTCTGCCGTGGTATGTATCCCGATGCAAACGGAACTACCATAGATTTCTCCACACAAAACCCGCAAACCTTCAACATAAACTTTTCGACCAGCGGATATGTAAAAGATAACTGCCAGCTGATCGTATTTATCCAGGATCCTGCCTCAAAATTAGTCACTCAGACCGTGAAGCTGAACATGTCTGCCGTATCGGGTATGGATGAACTCAGCGGGAAAAATATAAGCCTGTATCCCAATCCGGCAAGTGAATACGTTATTGCCCACACCAGCGGTAACGGACAAATGGAAATTTTTGATATCACCGGAAAATGTGTTTTACAAGACAACATCACACAGACTTCTCAGACTTATGATGTCCGTGGCTTAGAAAAAGGCATTTATTTTGTCAGAATTACAACAAAAGAAAATTCCTTCTCAGAAAAGCTGATCATCGATTAGAAACTGATCCGGATTTTTAAAGAGGCCTGTTGAATTGCAGGCCTTTTTTGTTTCAGATTTGAGCGGTTTCAGGCTTTCAATTATTCTGTATCGCCCTTTTCTTTTATGTAAAAAGCGGAATCACCCCATTCACCGTAAGCGAGCTCGCATCCGGCACTCCTGATACACTCTGCAAGAGAGCGCCCGCAATCAGCAGGCTCATCATGCAGACCCGGCTTTCCTTCATAGAGATCATAGTTTTTTTTATATGTTACAGGGGTAATGTTGGGCATCATCACATTGGCTCCGGCAAGCAGACCCTTCTCCCTGCCCTGGGGATCAAGTGTCTGAAGGGCTGTAGATGATGCGATGTTTATTTCTGGACGTAACAACCTCAGGATGGCAATCATTTTCAACGATAATTCCACACGTTTTTCCGGTGGCGATAGTGTATCCTTGTATTTAAAAAGCGGGGTGTCAGCATGTTCAATGTATGGGCCCATGCCTACCATATGCACACCTGAATCTCTGATAAAAAAAAGGTCTGCAGCAAGGTCATCCATGGTCTGAAAGGGCAGTCCTATCATAACCCCCGTGCCTGCCTGGTATCCTATCCTGATCAGGGAGTTGATGGCTTCCAGCCTTTTATAATAACTATGCTTTGCATTACGCGGATGAAGCCGGTGATACAAAGCAGGGTCAGAAGATTCAATTCTCAGCAGGTATCTTTTCACTCCCAGGTCGAACCATTTGCGGTAAATTTCCTCATGTTGTTCACCACACGACAATGTAATACGCAGGTTATTTTCGGTCACCAGATGAATTTTTCGTATCAGTTCTGAGATCCGGCTGGTAAATGCGCTGTCGCTGCGTTCGCCCGACTGCAGCACTAAGGATCCATAATTATTCTTCCATGCAAATACCGCTGCTTTCAGCACTTCATCCTCCGGAACCTCATACCGTAACACTTTGTTGTTTCCGGCTCTGATGCCACAATAAAAACAGTTTTTTGAGCATAAATTCGAATACTCTATCAATCCTCTTATAAATACCTTGTTGCCGATCAACGAATCTCTTGTTTGACGGGCGGCGCCAAGAAGTTCTCTGATTTGGATATCATCATCAACAGACAGCAAATACTTCACTGCATCATAATCCAGGTTTGCAAAGATTTTACTGTCCATAAATGAAAAATATTCTTATCTGGAGGTGACCGGTGGAACAATTGTATCTGAGGTTTGAAAAAAAGGCTGCAGGGCCCGTGTAAAGATTCCGTTCATATAAGCTATTGCCATTCCGTAATTTGTTATGGAAACCGCATTTTCCGTGAATGGTTTCAAACGGTTGAGTATTTGTTTGCGGGTCACCATGCAGCCTCCGCATTGAATAACCAATTTGTAATCCCGGACATTTTCCGGCAACATATCCAATCCGGATATATTTGTAAAATATAATTTTTTTCCTGTGAATTTTGAAAGCCACATAGGTATTTTAACCCTTCCGATATCATCACAGCTCACATGATGGGTGCAGGACTCAAGAATAAGTATTCTGTCGCCGTCTTTGAGTTCACTGATCGTTTGGGTTCCTTTCACAAAATTTTCAAAATCTCCTTTCAGCCGTGATAACACAATGCTGAAACTGGTAAGCTGAATATCTGCGGGCACTAATTCCTTTACGGTGCCGAATACCTGGCTGTCGGTGACAACCAGACAAGGTTTGATGCTGCAGGTTTCAAAAAAATGTTTCAACTCTGTTTCTTTAAGAACCACGCAGATACAATCATTGTCAAGCACGTCGCGGATGGCCATCTGCTGAGGCAGGATCATTCGTCCTTCGGGAGCTTCCGAATCTATTGGGGTTACCAACAATACGTAATCGCCTTTACGGATGATGTCGCCGATCAGCGAATGAGCAGCGTAGGCTGATGCTGGAATTGTATTTTTCAATGCTGATATCACCAAACCGATATTTGAGGATGACCGGACACTAAGGTCAATAATATCACAAATACAATACTTTTGAATAATTTCCCGTGTATTTTCGGATAACGGATTTACATCGGACTTGTTGTGAACAATGATGAACGGCACATCATACTGAATAAATTCATTGACTAACTGCATCTCGGGTTGCCCGAATTTATTATCAGCAATAACAAGCACAGCGCAGTCGATGATTTTCATAACCTGCAGGGTTCGATCAATCCTTTTTTTGCCTAACTCACCGGTGTCGTCAATACCGGCAGTATCAACCATTATCACGGGACCTATGCCGGATAGTTCAATAGATTTTTTCACAGGGTCGGTGGTTGTTCCTGCATGTTCCGAAACAATAGCCACCTCCTGCCCTACGAGGGCATTTATGAGTGAACTTTTCCCGTTATTTCGTCTTCCAAAGATACCGATGTGTGGTTTTAAGTCCCTGCCCTTATCCATGTTTGCTGAATTAAATTATGATCACTTCAAACAATATTCCTGATGATATTAAAAATACAAATCCCGTTTTCCGTCTTTAATCTGGTTGATCCTGTTTCTGATCTCAGCCACATTTTTTGCATCGCTGAGGGCTTCCAGTTCTTTTTCAATAAGATTCCATCCCTTGTCGGCATTCACCTTATTGCCATAATCCACGAGATATTCAGCCAGGGTAAGTATGGCATTCGGTGTACAGAAGCGTTTTATGAAACCGGGAACGGAAAATTCCATAAAATGTTCACCGGTTCTGCCGAGTCTGTAACATGCTGTACAAAAGGAAGGGAGCATCTCCTGATCCAGAAGTTCAGAGATGATCTCGCTCAGCGACCGGTTATCGTTGATCCTGAACTGGCCTTTATTAAGATCCTGCTCAGATAGAGATGTTTTGGCATAACTGCCCAGTTCGAGCCGTGTACCGCCGTCGATTTGGGAAACTCCGAATTGTATCACTTCATTGCGTAACGCCACAGGCTCCCGGGCGGTTAGGATCATGCCCGTATAAGGCACGGCCAAACGGAGAATGGCAATCATCTTTGCAAAATTCTCATCATTGACAAAGTATTTATTGCCCATACTGAGCATGGACGCATCTTTGATCCGTGGAAATGAAATAGTATGAGGCCCGACATTATAACATGCTTCCAGATGGTTGGTATGCCTGACTAACCCCAGCACTTCGAAACGCCAGTCGTATAATCCGAAAAGCGCCCCTATGCCCACATCGTCGAGCCCTGCCTCCAGGGCACGGTCGAGGGAAGAAAGGCGGTATCCGTAATCAGCTTTTTTTCCCCTGAGATGGTAAGTTTTATAGGCTTCGGGGTGATACGTTTCCTGAAACACCTGGAACGTGCCGATACCGGCATTTTTTACGGTTCTGAACCCTTCTATGTCCAGAGGCGCTGCATTTATATTCACACGCCTGATCTCGCCATTGTTTTTTTTAACAGAATAGGCCAGGCGGACGGTATGTGCAATAAATTCCGGATTATACTGGGCATGCTCTCCATAAACCAGGATAAGCCTTTTCTGGCCGTTATCTTCCAGCGCTTCGATTTCTTTAACGATCTCATCATCGGTGAGGGTTACCCGCTTTGCCTCGGGATTTGATGCTCTGAAACCGCAGTAAAGGCAATTATTGGAGCATTTGTTGCCTATATACAGGGGTGCAAACAAAACAATGCGGTTGCCATAAATCAGTTTTTTCAACTGACGTGCACCCTCTTTTATTTCTTCGACAAGTTCAGGATCGGTAGTATTGACTAATATTGCTGTATCAGCAAGACTCAGCCGTTTTTTAGAAAGCGATTTTGCAATGACCGACCTGACAGATTCTCTGGTTGACACCGTATTGTTAAGATATTCCTCAATCTCCGCTGCATCAATAAATGGCTGCATCGGAACATCAGGTATGTTGTATTTTTCAGGCGTAAATTTCATTTGATTACCTCATTCAAATTTATTCCAATTAGTAGTTTTTGGGGAATTCAACAGTAAAGGTACTCCCGATATCGGGTTGGCTGGTAACCGTAATAGTGCCATGGTAGTTCTCCTCTACGGTTTTTTTCATTATGGAGAGTCCAAGTCCGCTTCCGCTGATACCCTTGGTTTTTTCATTCTTTATACGTACAAATTCCTGAAACAGTTTAGCCATATCTTCTTCATTCATTCCGATACCGGAATCTGCAACGGATATTTTCACTTTGTTATCATCTGCTGTAATTTTGCAATCAACAGTTCCGTTCATTTTATTGTATTTTACCGCATTGGAAATCAGGTTATTGAAAACAATTTCTATTTCATTAGGATCAGCGTTCATATAAATATTAGGCTCATCTGAATCGAGAAAAACTTTGACATTTTTCTGGACAGCCATAGGATTCATGGTATCAATAGCGATCTGTGCAATTTGTAGGATGTCCACTTTGGATATTGCACGTTTTTTCTTTCCGTTTTCGAGTTTGGTGAGGTCAAGCATATCCATGATGAGTGAGCGCATGCCTCTGATACGTTCCAGGGAACGCTCGATCATCTGTTCATAATCACTCAGATCGTTGCCCACCTGTTTGTCCTGCATGATGCGCAGATAACCTTCAATGGCATTTATCGGGGATTTGAGTTCATGAGACAGCACCGATAAGAACTGAAAACGGATTTGTTTACCTTCTTCGTTTAGTTTTTTAGTCATCCGGCTCAGATACAGATGTTTGGTAATACCTTCCATAGCCGTTTTCAGTTCCTGCGGTGTAAAGGGTTTGGGCACAAAATTATAGGCGCCGTTATTGGTAGCTTTGATGGCCAGGTCGAGAGAAGCATAGGACGTGATCATCATCACCGAAGTATCAATATTTTTTTTGTTAATATATTCCAGCACCTCAATGCCATGGATACCGGGTAGTTTATTATCAAGGAGGACAATGTCAATTGGTGTGGAATCCAGATATGTCAGGGCGTCTTCACCCGTACCTACTTCTATTGTTTCAAAAGTAAATGCTTCTTCAATAAAAGGGAAATCCACTGAAAAGTTTTTAAGTATTCTCGATAGTCCCGATCGAATTCCCGCTTCATCATCGACTATCAATACTTTCAAAATTGCCATAACGTTATTTTTTATTTTTTAATAGCTTATTTACCTGTACCTGCAATTGGTCGAAACGGATACCTTTTTCCAGGTAGAGGTCAGCTTTTATCCATTGCTTATCTTCATCGGAATTAAGGCCAAACATCATCCCTGTTTCGGCGGTAACAGCGGTTGCAATAATTACAGGCACATCGGGATAATTCTTTTTTATTTTATAGCTGAGTATAAAACCACTGTCTTTATTATCCATCATCAGGTCGAAGATGGCCAGATCGGGCTTGATTTTATTGATTAATTCTTCACCTTCTTTTTGTGTTTCTCCGGTGATCACATCAAAACCCATGTTTTGCATGTATAGTTTTAACTGTGTCAAACTATCGATATCATCATCGACGATCAAAACCAATTTTTTTTCTGTCGTTGTCATTTTATAAGGTTTTATTTTTGTTTCTTGGTATTCTGATTTTAAAACAGGTACCGGTTGGGCCTGTTTCGGGCTTATCATTTGTTTCGATGTTTATTTGTCCGTTGTGCATTTTTACAATGCCATAAATCAGCGGCAATCCGAGGCCTGTTCCTTTGCCTATTGGTTTGGTGGTAAAGAAAGGAGTAAAGATTTTATCCAGATTTTCTTTGGATATTCCCGGCCCTGTATCGGCCACCCAAAACTCAATATCATCATTGCTTTCCCGCAAAGTAATACTAATTTTTCCGCCGTCGGGCATGGCCTCAATGGCATTTTTTTCGAGATTGGTCAACACCTGCATCCACTGATCGTTATCTATGAAAGCATACGTATTGGACAATTCACATTTAACTTCCACTTCGACATTGGACGGCAAAATGACGGATTCTATGGAATGATTGGTAAACTTCAGGATATCTGTTTCCACCAGTTTAACCTGGTTCTTACGCGCAAAATTCAACAAACCGCCAACAATTTTTTTGCATCGTTCGGCCTGTTCGGCAATCAGTTCCAGGTCGTCGCGTATAGGGCTTTCGGCAGGAGCTTCTTCTTTCAGAATATTGCTGTACATAGTGATAATTCCCAGCGGATTGTTCAATTCATGAGCGATACCTGCAGACAACTGGCCCATATTGGCGAGTTTTTCGGATTGTTGCAGCGATTGACGTGCGCTTGCCAGATTTTCGTTCGAGAGATTGAGTTCCTGTATCGAATTGTGAAGTTTTTCAATGGTATTGGGCAGGCACATTTCCACCTCGGCAAAACCTTCGATGATTGCAATGGCATGTTCAATGCACGAATCGTAACCGCAGGCTCCGCAGTTGAGGTGATCTTCGGCTTTTACTTTCCCCATGCTTTCCAGAACCTTCGAGATGGCTTCCACGGAGGGCGTTGGAATACGCCGGTCGGCCGGTTTAAACTGTTGGGAATAATCAAGGTCCTTAAACGTGTTAAACTCATTTTTCCAGGTATCCTTATCCAGTAATTTCATCTTTTGTCGCACATAGTTTCTAATCCTGGTGGTTTTGGTGAACAACATATTATTATAGGTCATTCCCGGCCCCATGATGCATCCCTCACAGCACAGCAGTTCGAGGTGCTGCGATTTTTTAAGGCCTTCTTCAAATTCATGGATTGCCTCCCTGAAATGCACTCTCCCGGAGGCCACAATAATATTTTCCTCGCAAATATCATCCGTTTTATTGATAGAATGCAGTTTGCCCCGGGTGACAGGAAATATTGATGCTTTTCCGGCATAAGGCGGGTCAAAATCAGATGGTTCAGTGTTTTCTGGAGTAATGCCTGCTTTTTTAAACAGTTTTCGCAACTCGATAAAGGTTATCACCTGATCTACCTCGTTTGATTCTGCTTTTTTGGCAATACAAGGTCCCATAAAAACAGTCTTAACATCCTCACCATATTTTTTCTTTACGATCCTTACCATAGCCACCATCGGTGAAACGATCGGGGCTAAGGATTCTATCAGTTCGGGATGATAATGCCTGACATAATAGGCTATGGCCGGGCAGTCGGATGAAATGCTTTTGGGGGCATCCACATCATTCATTACCTTTTGGTATTCATTGGCCACCATATCGGCACCAAATCCTACTTCCACCACCCAGCTAAAACCTAATTTACGGAGCATGCCAACAAATTTCCTGTAATCGCAAATCTCAGCAAATTCGGCCGGAAAACTCGGAGCAACGCAGGCTACAGTTTTTTCATTCGTGGCCAGGTATTCTTCAACAGGTGCTGTGGTATCCACAAACACTTTTGCTTTCTGGCTGCAAACTTTAGTGCAGTTTCCGCATCCGATGCATCTCTCCGAGATAACCTCCGCCTGGCCGTTTATTATTTTTATAGCTTTTACAGGACATTCTCTGACACAGGTATAACATACCCTGCAGCGGTCTTTTACTGTGTAAACTAACTCGTTATTTATCAGATTTCCCATTGTCCTGAGCTTGCTATGCGGTTATTTATTATTATAAAAGCACTTCGCGTTTGAAATATTTAGTATGCAGAAGTGTATGGCTTTTGTGCTGAAGTGGTTCGCCCAGGAAATTAGCATACAATTCAACAATTTCAGGATTTTTATGCGAAACCTTCAGTGTTTCCTTGTCATCAATTTCATAGAGTGCGTTCATACGTGCTTCAATAACTTTTTCAGTTATTCCGATACGTTGACCGCCACCGGCAATACATCCTCCCGGGCATGTCATAACTTCAATAAAATGAAGATCATTTCTTCCGTTACGGATTTCTTCTATCAGTTTGCCTGCATTGGCAAGGCCACTGACAACGGCGACTCCGATTTCCATATCATTGATCTTTATACGTGCCTCTTTATGTCCTTCAAGTCCTCGAACAGCATTTATTTTAAAGTTCGTCAGTTCATTTCCCGTAAGTTGTTTATAAGCCGTTCGTAAGGCTGCTTCCATTACACCGCCTGTAGCGCCGAAAATTTTTCCTGCCGAGCTGCGAACGCCCAGTGGGGAATCGGTCAGTTCAGGTTCAATGTTATGCATATCAATGCCATGGAGTTTTATCAGCTCAATGAGTTCGCGGGTAGTCAACACCATGTCTACATCGTTAATGCCCTCACGGCCCATGGTATCCCGTTGTGCTTCAAATTTCTTGGCGGTACAGGGCATAATAGATACGGAAAAGATGTCTTTGGGTTCCAATTTGGCCTGCTGTGCAAAATAACTCTTAATTATGGCACCGGTCATCTGCTGCGGCGATTTGCAACTCGAAAGGTTATCAAGATAATCGGGAGCAAACTCTTCGGCATATTTTACCCATGCGGGGCAACAGCTGGTAAACATGGGCATGGTTTTACCCTTTACGATACGATCAATAAGTTCTGCCGATTCTTCCATAATGGTTAAGTCGGCTCCGAAGGTGGTATCAAACACGTAAGTAAATCCTATCTTGCGCAGGGCAGCATTAAGGATTCCATTAATATCCTGCCCCGGTTTCATGCCAAACTCTTCAGCCAGGGAAACAGAGATAGACGGGGCATACTGCACCACGGCAACTTTGTCCTTATTGTGTAAAACATCCTGAATTTCAGCGGTTTGGTTTCTTTCCGACAAGGCGCCGGTAGGGCAAACCATGATACACTGTCCGCAATTGACACAACTGGAAGTATTGAGGCCTTTGCCCATTGAAGTACCTATGAGTGTTTTGCTGCCACGGTTGATGTATTCAATGCACGACACGCCCATTACTTCTTCGCACACTCTGACGCATCGTCCGCAGAGGATACACTTTGCCGGGTCACGGATAATACTCAGGCTGGAATGATCCATTTTATGTTTGTTTTTTATGCCATGGATACGGCGGTCAACCACGTGATATTCTTTTGAAAGCTGCTGCAGCTCGCAATTTGCGTTTCTCACGCAGTAGAGGCAATCGTCGGGATGATTTGACAGCAGCAGCTCGACAATAGTTTTTCGTGCATCTAATACGCGGGGCGAATGCGTGTTGATTTTCATTCCGTCGCTGACAGGAAAAGAACAAGAACTCACGAGTTTGGCACTGCCTTCGAGTTCCACCACGCACATCCGGCAGGCGCCCGAGGGGATGAAGTTTTTCATATGACAAAGTGTAGGCACTTTGATACCGTTGCGGTTAAGCACTGTCAGAATCGTTTCGCCTTTTTCTGCCTGATATTTTTTTCCGTTGATTTCTATAGTCAAATTCATAATATTCTAATTTTTAAATCATTTCAATAGCATCAAATTTGCATGTTTCGTAGCAAGCGCCGCAACCGATACATTTATCTTCCTGGATAAAATGCGGAGCTTTTCGGGATCCGATAATGGCCGAAGTGGGGCATTTTTTGGAGCAGGCCGTACAACCGGTACATTTATCAACAATGATATGAAATTTTCTCAGGTCGGTACATTTTCCTGCCGGGCATACCCTCTCAAACACATGAGCTTCATATTCATGGCGGAAATAACGCAGTGTGCTTAACACGGGATTGGGAGCAGATTGTCCGAGGCCGCAAAGCGATGTTTCTTTAATGACTTTTGCGAGTTTTTCCAATTGCATGACACCCTGAAACCTTTCGAGGGCATCTTTGTCGTCGTTGGATTTTGGTTTCGAGGTAATACTCTGTAATATTTCGAGCATACGCTTAGTACCTTCGCGACAGGGTATACATTTACCGCAGCTTTCGCGCTGAATGAAATCCATAAAGAATTTCGCAATATCAACCATACAGGTTTCTTCGTCCATCACCACCAATCCTCCGGAACCCATCATGGCTCCAACGGACAGCAGGTTTTGATAGTCAATTTCAATGTCAAGATTTTCTTCGGTAATACATCCACCCGAAGGACCGCCGATTTGTACCGCCTTGAATTTTTTGTCGAAAGCGATGCCGCCGGCAATATCAAAAATTATCTGGCGAACCGTTGTTCCCATGGGAATTTCAACAAGACCGGTATTTTTAACATTTCCTGACAGGGCAAATACTTTGGTTCCTTTGCTCTTGTCGGTGCCCGTGGAGCTAAACCAGTCAGCGCCCCTGAGAATGATTTCGGAGATGTTGGCATACGTTTCCACATTATTAATTACACTGGGTTTGCCAAACAAGCCGCTTTCGGCCGGAAATGGAGGACGAGGGCTGGGCATTCCGCGAAATCCTTCGATGCTGTGCATCAGGGCAGTTTCTTCGCCGCACACGAAAGCTCCGGCTCCCATTTTGATTTTTATTTTCAGGTCGTATCCGGTATTCAAAATATTATGACCGAGCAGACCATATTCTTCTGCTTGTTTGATAGCGATCTTCAGGCGCTGGATAGCGAGCGGGTATTCGGCACGGATATAGATATAGGCCACAGTGGCGCCTACGGCATACGATCCGATGGCCAGACCTTCGAGGAGCCGGTGGGGGTCGCCTTCGATGACAGCGCGATCCATAAAAGCGCCGGGGTCGCCTTCGTCGGCATTACAAATCATGTATTTCTGGTCGGCCTGAGTTTTGAAAGCCAATCTCCATTTGGTTCCTGTAGGGAATCCGCCGCCGCCACGTCCGCGCAAGCCGCTTTTTTCAATAGCAGAAATTACGTCTTCGGGCGACAGGGTTTTCACGGCTTTGATAAAGCCGGCATAGCCGCCCCTGGAGATATATTCTTCAAAACTCACGGGATTAATAACGCCACAGTTCTTAAGAACTAAACGTTTTTGTTTGACAAAAAACGGGTGCTGGTTGATATCATTAACACCCTGCCACGGTTTTAGTTCATCGCTCATAAACTGTCCGAGAACATTTTCTGTCATCGTTTTTCCGGCGATAACGGTGTTGAGAATATCATTGACTTTATCAAAGGTCACTTTTCCGAAAGATATCCTGTTCCTGCCCGGCAGCCTGACATCCATAATGGGTTCAACGGCACAGAATCCTATGCAGCCAACTTCTACTATATCGGCTTCCATAGTATTGAATTTCAGATATTCTTCGATGGCCGCTTTAGTCTTTGCCGCACCAGCGCCAAGTCCGCAGGTTCCTGCACCTATAAAAATGGAAGTTTTGTCGTGACCTGCATTTCTTTCAAATGCACCGTTATTTAAGTCAGTTTCTATGCCGGCAGCGAGGTTCTCCAGGTAATGTTTTACTGAATTGTTCATATCGTTTGTTCTTTAGCTATAAATGATTCAACTATTTCCTTTAATTTTTCAGTGGTGACCTTAGCAAAAAACTCTCCGTTGATGTTTATCACCGGGGCAAGACCGCACGCACCGATACATGCCACGACCTCAATGCTGAAAAGTCCATCACGGGAGGTTTGTCCGGCTTTAATTTTCAAAATAGATTCCAGTTCCTGCAGTACGGTGGCCGATCCGAGCACATGACAGGCTGTACCCCGGCATACCATGATATGGTATTTTCCGATGGGTTCAAACCTGAATTGATTATAAAATGTAGCAACACCGTAGATTTTGCTGGTAGGTATCTTCAACTTCAGTCCGGTTTTAACAATTGCTACTTCGGATAAATAACCTTCATGTTCCTGGATTTCCTGTAAAAGCGGGATCAAAGAGTCCCTGCCGCAGTTTTCGTAGTTTTCAAGTATTTTATCAATTGCTTTTTCCATATTAATAGGTGTTGCTACATTTAAATTTGTTAATAACTATATTTGTTTTTCACCTAAAATCCGTGTGAGTTCGGGAAGTAACCTTTTGACGTCAACCGGTTTTCTGATGAAACCGTCCACCGGGAACCAGATGCTTTTTCCGTCTTCCGAAAGATAATCCACGCCGGCTTTTCCGGTATTGATATCTTTTACCAGGATGACATGTAAATCTTTAAATCCCGGATTTTTTCTGAATTCCCGGGCCATCGCCTGAACATCCGGTTTGGTAGTGGTCAGAATGTCAATGGAGGTTTGCATCAGTACCGGCATTTTCGAAAGCTCAGGATCATCGGTAATTTCTTTTGCCAGTTCAAAACCCTCGTAATGAGTTGTCATCATTACATCGAGTATCGCCAGATCGGGTTTTTCTTCCCTGATCTTTTTCATGCCTTCGATTTTGTCATTTGCGGCAATGACAATGTATCCTTCTTTTTTAAGGATTGTTTCAATGATGGTGATCACATCAATGTCATCATCTACGATTAAAATTTTTTTGGTTTCCATAACTTGTTTTTTAATGTTCGTTAATAATTCTTTATTTTGAAAAAGTCTCCTGTTTTAATACCATTTATTATACCTGCCAGCAAATCGTAATTATCCGCTGATTTCGACAGGAAACCGTTGGCTCCTGCTTCAATCATCCGGTCTATATAATACTGTGTCTCATAAGATGAAAATGCCATAATAGGCAGTTCGGGATAAACGGTTTTTGCTCTGCGTGTAGCCTCTACGCCATCCATCACCGGCATTTTGACATCCATAAAAACAAGGTCGGCGGCACATTGGCCGATCAGGTTCAGAAATTCCTCCCCGTTGGAGGCTTCAGCAACGATTTCCACATCACCGATGTTGAGAAGGATCGTTTTCAAAGCTTTACGAAAAGTTTCTTCATTATCAACTATTATTACCCTGATCATTGTTACCTTTTTTGACGATACAAAATTATAATGGTAACATGGGGCAGAAAAGAGTAAAACACACATACAGCATAACAGGTATAAACACCTGTTTTGAAATAGGAATGTCTTTGCCAATAAGGGTTACAGAAAAAAATGCTTGCTTACATTCTCCGGAAATTTTTCATTACAATTTTATAAACACTTGATTTTGATCTGTTTACACAAATTTGATTTTTAAATTTTTCTTTTTAATTTTCCATAACAGGTATTTATACCCGGTATTAAACTGGCCTTTTGTCGATATTTTTTACCTGTTTGTCGAAAAATAAGGTAACAGAAGGAGTAATCCGACAAAAAAATCTGTACTATTTTGCCTTACGTTCCATATATTATAATGTGAAGTTCGGTTTTTTCACCTTAAAGGTGGTGAAGCAGGAATATATATTACTAATAAATCAAATGACAGAGGTTATTACCTTACAGGTGAACACTGAAAAGTGATTTGAACGGGATTTGATGTTTACGGCGGTATGGCTGCTGCTAAAACCGGATTAAAGTAGTATAATGATGATCAGGCATTTATCAGCCCGTTTTTTATAGCAAACATCACCAGGTGCGGAGAGTTTTTAGCTCCTGTTTTTTCGAGCAGGTGGGCACGGTGTCCGTCGACGGTTCTGGCGCTGACACCCAGAAATTTGGAAATCTCGGCATTTGACATTCCCCTGCAGATCAGTTCAAGCACTTCCTGTTCCCGGTCGGTAAGTTCGATGCTGGCTATACGTGAGACTGGCCGCTGAGTGCGGTTTACATTGCTGATAAACTCTTCTGAAAAATAGTTCTCGCCCAGCATCACCTGGTTGATGGCACGCTGTAACTCATCCTTGTTGGTTTTTTTCAGCAAAAAGCCATCTGCGCCGGCTTCGATCATCTGATTAAAATAACTGATCTCTTCGAACATGGTCAGGGCGATAACCTTGATTTTCGGATATTTCTCTACAATTCTCCGGGTAGCTTCAATGCCATCCATCACAGGCATGCGTATATCCATCAGTACCAGGTCGGCCTCATGATTTTTGAGAAGGTCAAACAATTCGTGTCCGTTCTGGGCTTCACCAATAACTTTAACTTCATCCATTTCATTCAGGACGATCCGGAGTCCTTTGCGAAAAATCTCGTGATCATCGGCAATCACTAATCTGATGATGTGCATAAAGATTTCATTTTACATTCAGCGTAACCAGCACCGACATGCCCTCTCCTTCCCTGCTCTTGATCAGCGACATGCCGTTGATAGTTTTCACTTTGTTTACAATATTATTCAAACCGAGGCCGGCAGGCTGCTGCAGTTTTTCGTCCACGTCAAACCCGATACCATCATCTTTGTAATAAAGGTTTACCTGATTGTCGTGGCTTTCGAGAAAAATCTCAATGTTCGCAGCCTGCGAGTGTTTCAGCGAGTTATTCACGAGTTCCTTGATACTCTGGAACAGCACCGTTTCTTCGATCCGCGGGCCGCTTAGTCTGTACTGCGAAGTGTCGAGGGTGATCTTTACCGACCGGGTGTTATTGATATAATTACAAAAATCCTTCACTGCTGCCGGCAGACCAAAATCATGCAGTATGCTGGGCATGATATTGTTCGATATCTCACGAGCGGAAACGATAGCTTTATCAATAAGTTCGTCAACAGATTGTAAAGTTTCAGCCGGACTTATTTTATTAAAATTACCTTTCTTCAACAGGTCGGTATAAAGTTTTATGGTTGACAAAAGAGGCGCCAGGCCATCGTGCAGGTCGGCAGCAAAACGCTGACGTTCCCGTTCCTCGGTTTCGATGATGGCAGCGGCAATTTTCCGTTCAATTTCCTTGCGTTCGGTGATATTGCGGGCAATGCTGAGTATCGCTTTTTTTCCGAAATAATCAATCACCCGGCTTGACATTTCAAGAAATATCACCGAGCCATTTTTTGTCAGGTGTTCGGTTTCGTAAATGTGGTGGCCATTTTTGATGATAATTTCTATATTCTTTTTTACCAAAGGAATATATTTAGGTGTTTTGATATCGGCAAAGTTCTTTTTCATCAGTTCGCTGCGTGTGTAACCCAGGCGTTTGATAACTTCCTGGTTGACTTCGATGAAATTACCTTCAAAGTCGGCGAGAAAAATCTCATCTCCCGAATTATCAAACAATAGTTGAAAACGGTTTTCCGATTCTATTCGCCTTTCATCCGCTTTTTTTACGCTGCGCAACAGGTTGCCTATGCGTAACACCCCCACGGATAAAAGTACAGCGACAAACAATACCAAGACGAAATAAATTGTGAGTATAACTGAATATTTTTGGCCGGAGTACAAAATGAATATTTCGATCAACTGTGCCACAATGAAAAAAACTATGGCCAGACCAATCATAATCCACGACTTACGGCTTTTGACGTAATCAAGCATCCGGATGATAAATGTCAGCGTGATGATCAGAATTATTGAAGTCAGGATCAGAATGACAATATTAGGAAGCATGTCTGTATTTTATGAGGCAAAGTTAATGATAAATGTCTTTTAAAAGGTAAATTGTTTTACCCTGGCAGGCTTGAAGATTCAATCATACCAGAGGAAAATCAATAGGTTCTCCCAATCAAAGTAACGGTGGCTGCGTACAACTTAAAATGTTACCACTTTGTCAGCCCAGATTACCAGGTTTACACAATCTAACATAGACGACAGCGGACAGGCTTCGGAACTGCTCAACTGCCTTGCTTTTAAGCATGTTCCACAGGCAAGTATTTCTCCGCCAACAGAAATAAATTTCCTGAGTTGATCGTCCACATTATATTTTTCATGCGTCAAACCTTCACATTCAACGGCTTCTCCCATTAAAAACATTTTTACTTCATGTCCCTGCTTTTTAGCTGTAACAGCAAATCTGAATGCATTCCAGGCCTTTTCATATTCTTTGGTTTCAAGTATTACTCCGATTTTCATGTTATTTATTTTACTGAAGTTTCGCATGATTTTTTTATGTCACGCGGACACAGCGCGGCAATGAGGGTTGATACGAACCATTTTCTTGATGTTTAATTTATTTCTTCCTTCGTGTCCCTTTGTGAATTTCCTTCGTGCGACTTCGTGGTTAAGTTTTTTTACCACTAAGGCGCACAAAGTGTTTGCACTAAGGCGCACAAAGGAGAATCTGCTCTGACTGACCGTGGTTTTGTTCTTTTTGACTATATGTAAAAAAGTTGTTTTCTATAATGTTATTCTCTTTGCAATCCACAAATGATACGTATTTATCAATTTTATTTTTTATGCGAAACTTCAATTATTTAAAATGTCAATACAATTTTATTTTTCCTGACGACATCGTACAGATCCGCCATGGAAGAATATACACAAACCTTAGGCGAATTTAGATTTCTGCTTTGCAAACATGTTCCGCATCCTTTTATTTTCCCTCCCCAGTCCAAAAACAAGTCTGTTTGTTCTTTTAGTTCCTCATTTGTTTTTACAAGTGTATCCAGTTCAACTCCTTTACCTAATAAAAAAATGGTAACCGTGTCGCCCGCTTTTAATGAAAAGTTGGCCAATCGCAGCGCATTCCATACTGTTTCAATATCATTGGAGTATATCACCATACCAATACTTGTAGGTTTTGTGGTATTCGTAAGGTTTTTTTCACTCTGACCATAAATAACGCCGGCCAGAATACATATCAAAACGAATAGAAAAAACAATTTTCTTTTCATAATAAAGGGGTTTTAATGATTAATTTATCCAGTATCAATGCCTATTCCAGATAAAACATAACAGGCTGCTAAAATATTGATTTTTTTCAAATCCAATGTAAAAATAATCAGCATTTTTAATTACTCATTCAGCACTATCAATAACAAAAGTAAATATCTTAATTTGTTTCCCAGTCGCCGTGTGATAAGCCGCAGCAAACATCGTGCGTTACAAGAAAGCTGCTTTATTTACCGCCGCACGATTTCCCCGCCTGCCGTCGATGCCCTTATTGTTGGCATTCTTGGACATGAGCATCCTTTCACTATCAGTTCAGTGTTACCGGAAAATTTATTGGTTGACCGATCAAAGTGGCGGTGGACAGGCTCATTCACCGAAACAGGCTCAGCCACATGGGAATTAGAAGGCAGGATGGATAAATATTTTTTATTTTGTTTGTAAAAGGAAAATCATTGGTGTTTTCGGCCGAAGGGAGCAAATTGATTTTCAAAACCTGCATGACTGGCTTAGTCGGTCAGTTACTTTTCGATATATGAAATATGTAAAAATACAGCACTATGATTAGGGCATCTCTGATACACCTCACCGGGGGCTTATAAAAACGAAAATTCGAGGCAGTCGGAGTTCTAAAAACCGCAGTGTGCTAAACGTACATGCCTGTGCTGAGCTTACCTGACACAAGGATTTGAAGAACAAAGACGAACGAAGAACTTTGAAGTTTTTAGAGGTAAATATATAAATATTTAGTATTTATTTACACTACTGCAATTAAACCTATCAAATGGGGTTAATAGATTTTTATTCTTGATTGTAAGAGAATATTTTTAAAATCAATTAAAATCAATAATTTTGCTTTTTAATGTAATTAACCAACACATTTAAATGATGAATAAAAACCAAATTACTGATGCCATAGCAATTGAATTTAAAAAAATAGCAGCTGACAATTTTTTGCTCTGGCAAAATGCATTACTTAGCGGAAGTGCAGAACAGGTAGCTGAATTATATACGGAAACGGCAACTTTTCTTCCTACGGTTTCTGCAGAATATAAAAAAGGAAAAAACGGCGCAACATCCTACTTCAGACATTTTCTGGAAAAAAATCCATCAGGCAGTGTTGTTCTGGACGAAGTACAGGTAATAAACAAACAAAACTATGTACATTCAGGATTTTATAATTTTGAAGTCGGTCCTCCGGATAACAGGAAGGTGCTTGAAGCAAGGTTTACTTTTGTATGGGGGCTGAACGAATACGATGAATGGAAGATTTTACACCATCATTCATCTCTAAAACCCACAATTTAACAAATTCATCCGTTTATTCCTGTTTTTTTTATACTTTTACTCCCAAAATAATAAAAATAATTATGACTATGGATATGTATAAACAAATTCTATCACAAGCCATACTCAATGAAATTGAAGCATATGAGTTTTATAAAAGTGCAGCAGAAAAATCCGCCAACGCTTCACTGAAAGAAATTTTCAGCGAACTTGCCGAAGAGGAAAACAAACATAAAATTATGCTTGAAGCTTTCCTGAACAGCAATGTCACCGTCCTGAATTTTCATACAACAGCTGATTACAAAGTTTCCGAGTCTGTTGAATTGCCTAAATTAACGCCTGATATGTCGTTTACTGATGGTCTTGCCCTGGCCATGAAGAAAGAAGAAGAAGCTATGGTGATGTATCAGAAATTCGCCGATGCAAGTTCAAGCGAAGAACAGAAACATGCTTTTATCCAACTTGCAAAAATGGAGCAAGGCCACAAGGCGCGGCTGGAAGAACTTTATACCAACACCGCCTATATCGAAGAATGGTAATTTACGGAATTTGCTGAGAACCATTTTCCCTGGGATTTAAAAAATCAAAAAAATTTTTATCTCTCAACCATCAGATATTTTTCTTGTTTCGGATTTACATTGCCGATAAGAGTTGTATTTTTAAAACCTGATTTTTTAAAGGCTGAAACCACAGCAGATGTTTTTTCTTCAGGACAGGAAATCAACAAACCTCCTGATGTTTGCGCATCCATCAACAGCATTTTAAATTCATAAGGCAAGTTGGCAGCAAATACAATATCCTGCTCCACAAAGTCAAGGTTGCGAAAACAGGCTCCGGGTATACATCCCATTTGTAACAAACGGAGCGCACCGTCGAAAACAGGTACATTTCGTGCGTTAATCTTTAAAGTTACTTTGCTGCCCATCGCCATTTTTAAAGCATGCCCGGCAAGTCCGAAACCTGTAACATCGGTCGCACACTTAATATGATGTTCCTGCATAATCGCTGCTCCGGCCTTGTTAAGCTGTTTCATGCTTTGAATTACGCTATGGTATTCATTTTCAGTAGTTTCGCTGATTTTTTTTCCTGCAAGCACCGTACCGCCACCTAAGGGTTTAGTGAGAATCAGCACATCACCCGGACAGGCAGCAGCATTAGTAATGATTTTTCCTGGATGAACAATGCCGGTAACCGCCAGCCCATATTTGGGAACATCGTCAACAATGGTATGCCCTCCGACTATCACTCCTCCGGCTTCTTTCACCTTATCAATACCTCCGCGCAAAATCTCTTTTAAAATTTCCAAAGGAACTTTTGCCGGGAAAGCAACTATGTTAAGCGCTGTTATTACCTCTCCGCCCATGGCATACACATCGCTGAGGGCGTTGGCAGCCGCTATTTGCCCAAATTCATAAGCATCAGAACAGAGAGGAGGAAAAAAATCAGTAGTTTGTATAAGAGCCATTTCATCACTTATTTGATACACCCCGGCATCGTCATGGGTTTCAATGTCTATCAGCAGATTTTTATGTTTTATCTTTGGCAATCCGGTTAAGGCTTTGCTTAATTCCCCTGCAGCAAGTTTTGCAGAACACCCGCCATATTCTACCGTGGATAAAAGGTCAAATTTAGCCATAAGTATTATTTTTCGTAAACAGAAAATTCAATATTGTTATTTTCCAAAATCTCCGCAAATTCACTTCTTTTATGCAGTGAAACAAGTATCCTTATGGACATACCGCAATCTGAAGTTATTTCTTTGGGTGTGGGGATAATATCGAGTTTCACCTTGGCCGAAAGGAGCAATTGTTCAGCTTTCAGTACCTTATGGGTAGAATTAAAAATCAGAATATAATAGTTCACTATTTGCAACTAAGATTAATACTGCTTTCATGGATAAATGACACTGCCCGCCATGCTTAGACGGTTAAGAATATCGTACATATTTGAAACCATGCCTACACCTACTTCATCTTTTTTCTTATAAAAATCAAGGCAGGTACCGCAAACAAGAATCTCAACACCGTCACTTTCAAGTTTTTTGAGACTATCAAGTACAACAGCATCTTTTAACGTCAGAAAAATACCCGAATTAAGGAATAGTAGTTTTGACGGCTTGTTTTCGATTTCAGGCAAGGTATTTATAAATGCCTTAAGCAGAATTTTACCAAGTTCGGGGTCTCCATCACCAAGAAAATTTCGTTGAAAAGCAATTACATAATCAGAAGTTCCCGCGGTTGAGATTTCGCAATAATCCTCAGATTTTGAATATTTTGAAAATTCTCCAGTTTTATTTACAAACAGATGAAACACACCCGCCAATGTTTGAATGATTGTTTTCATTCCGTTGTCTTCCAAAAAACGGGTAACATTCTTCAGGGAGGTTTCATTATCAATCAGGATTTCCAGCGTTTCATCAACGGCAATTTCTTCTAAAGCTTTTTTAGCCATTATCAATGGCATGGGACATTGCTTTCCTTTAGCATCGATTGTTTTCATATATTACCTGTTATTTTCTTAAATGCCCTTATTGTATATGTAATTTCTTCTTCGGTATTGAAACAGCCCAGACTCAGTCTCAGTGTTCCCTGCGGAAAAGTCCCCAGCGACTTATGTGCCAAAGGGGAGCAATGCAGGCCTGCACGTGCCAAAATACCATAATCCCGGTCAAGCATCAATGCGAGTTCGCTGGATAGCAAACCATCAACATTTAATGACACCAGAGGCAATCTGTTATCACCAGAATCTGGTCCATACAGGGTGATATGATCTATTTCTTTCAGTTGGCTAAGAAAATACGACATCAGTTGATTAAGATGCTCACGTATAATGTCAGTCCCCTTCTCCTTCAGGTATTCCAATCCGGCTTTTAAGCCAACAATACCAACTGTATTAATGGTTCCTGCTTCCAGGCGGTCGGGATAGAAGCCGGGGTGAAATTCCTCATCAGATTTGCTGCCGGTTCCGCCATGGATAAGCGTATCAATGGACAGATCGCTATTGATGCATAAACCGCCAATACCCGGAGGCCCATATAATTTCTTATGCCCAGTGAAAATAAGAATATCAATATTGTCTTTTTGCATGTCAACAGGAATGAAACCGGAAGTCTGAGCTGCATCCGTCATAAAAATGATTTGCTTCTCATTGCATAGTTTCCCTATGTGGCTAACAGGCATTACAGCCCCGCATACATTTGAGCCATGGATGCATACTACAAGCTTTGTATTCGGTTTTATGCTTTCTGTAAATTTCTGCAGACTGAAATACGCTGTTTCGTCAGCTGGTATAACAGTAATTTCAATCATTCCAAGGCTTTCAAGGTATCGCAACGGCCGGATAACAGAATTATGTTCAAAATTACTCACGATAACATGGTCGCCTTTTTTCAACAGGCCTTTGATGGCTATGTTGATGGCATGAGTAGCATTTGCCGTAAATATTACCTTTTCAGAATTCCTCACATTAAAAAAAGACGCCAATAATTCTCTGGTTTCAAAAACCTGCCGTGCAGCCTGTAACGACATGCTGTGCCCCGACCGTCCGGGACTTGCGCCATAATCATCAAGATAAGCTGTGATAGCCTTAGCTACCGTCGGCGGTTTGGGCCACGAAGTGGCCGAATTATCAAGGTAAACTTTCATGCAATAATTTTTTCCCGTTTTGAGTAATCATGATTCTGGTTTCAACATCAGCGCCACGTTGCACGGCAATGATTTTTTCCGCTTCGTAAATATCTGCCAGCAAAGCCCTGAATCGTTTCGTCCCTCCGATAATTTCCTTAAATTCTTCTATCTCAAGACCTGTTTCCTTGGTCGAAAGTTCCTTCAGAAGCTGTAAGCGAAAGTGATCAAGAACCGAAGTATGAATAAAATCATTCTGAAAAAAACGCACCTTACCTTCGCTTACCAGGTTACTGAGATACATTTTAATTTTTTGCTTTGTGATATTTTTTGATGCTGCAAGCTCTTCTATTTCAGATAACACAGGCTTTCCGGTATCATACCTGAGTATTTCATTTTCAAGCCATTGGATTTCCTCTCTTGTCTGTTTATCCATTACAGCTTTATGCCCCGCTATTATCCACGTGTTTCGGAAAGCATCAATAAGCTTTTCCGATTTCATTTTAGCAAGCAGAAAATCGAGGTAGGGCTTGCCAGCCTTTATTTTTGATAAACCCAGTTTGCCGATTACCTCATTTGTTTCGAGCCCATGATGAAATATGGGAAATTTGTTATGATATTCCTGTAGAATTTTAACAACTTTGTTTTTTAAAACCTTTTCATAATTGAAGTTTATCAATATATCACCTTCGGCAGATCTGTAAATACAGAATCCGGATGATACGATATCTTTATCATCAGGCATATCATCTGTTTTCAGGTGAAGTTTTTCGACGATCTCACTTACAGTATGTGGCCTGAATTCTTTTTTCAGTTCGGTATTGATGATTTCCACGATACTGTTTTCGCTGCTTGATCCGGCAGCCAGCTGTGTTAAAGTCTCAATAAGTTCGGTAGTTCTTTTTTTATGGTGCAGCGGGTTGCTGTCAATAACAAATCCGCCACCCAGGGTAATCTCTCCCGAAGAATTCCGGATAATAAACCTGTCTTTGTTCAACAACACAGCATCCTTAGAAAGATGCATCTGCACGATGGCTTCGTCACCGCCCTCACATATATCTTTGTTTAACAAATGAACTCTGGCTGTGCACTCAAAAGTTCCGGAAATAAAAATCACGTTCGACCATAAATTCAGTGAAATATCATCATTAAAAAGAGAAATTTTGGCATCCACCATGGAAGTTGTCCTGAGCTGTTTTTCCGAAATCAGCATTCCGCGTTCAAAATCTTCATTTTTCAGTCCGATTAAATTAATAGCAGCCCTGTCTCCTGCAACAACTTTTTCGACAGGCACACCATGTCTTTCCATTGACCGTATTCTTAATTTTTTGTTTTCGCCCGGCAGTAAAAAAACATCTTTCCCTGTTTCGATACTCCCCCCTGATACGGAGCCTGTCACCACATTTCCAAAACCTTTTATTGTAAATATCCTGTCGATATACATTCTGAAAATGCCATCGGGTTCTTCAGGTTCTATCAGTGAAACTACATTTTCTATCGCTTGAATCAATTCAGGTTTTCCTTTTCCTGTCACACAAGAAATCCCGACCACCGGAGATCCTTTCAGCGAAGTATTTTCCAGATAATCGGAAATTTCATACCTGGCCATTTCTATCAGTTCATCATCCACTAAATCTGTTTTGGTAAGAGCCACTACCCCTTTGTTAATGCCCAGGGCGGTAACAATATTGATATGTTCGACTGTCTGGGGCATGATACCGCTATCGGCAGCAATAACAAGTAAAACCAAGTCGATACCACATGCACCGCCCACCATAGTGTTAATAAAATCTTTATGGCCCGGCACATCAATGATTCCCAGTGACTCTCCGCCAGGCAGATTCAGCGCCGAAAATCCAAGATTGATAGTAATACCTCTTCTTTTCTCTTCTTCATGAGTGTCGCAGTCAACATCAGTCAGGACTTTAATAAGAGAAGTTTTCCCATGATCAATATGTCCGGCTGTTCCCATTATCAGGTGTTTCATCTCGCTGCTGTTTAGTTTATATTCAACAAAACATTTTTGTGGGTTTCGGAAATAATTCCGGCAACCGTTTCCATTTCATTACTTTCCAGTGTCAGCACATCAAATAAAACAGCTCCCTGTTTGAGAATTCCCAGCACAGGTAATGGTTGTTGCAACAGTCCGCTGTACATTTTTTCGGCATATTCGGACCGTATTTTGTTTGCAGCCTTTAGTTTTATCTTTACTGCATAACTTTCAATGACTGTATCAGGCATGGTTCCCCCGCCGCATTGTCCGAAAGAAGATACGATCTCTGTATCCACTCCTTTGTCATTAAGTATTTTTTGAAAAGTTTTTGCTTTGTTTTTCAGTTCACTTTTCGGTGTACTCAACATTCTGAAAACCATATTTTTTTCTTTCAGCAGCTTCTCATTAAGATAATAAGTGCAAGCTGTTTCAAGAAATGCCGTAGTAGCTTTACACACCCGGAGCGCCCGCATCATGGGTTCTTTTTTTAATATGTCTGTGAATATTTTTTTCCCGGCGATCATTCCGGCCTGCGGGCCTCCTAAGAGTTTGTCACCACTGAAACAAACCAGGTCAACACCTTTCTCAAGCGAACTTCTTACATCGGGTTCATTTTCAAATGCCGGAATATCCATTTTTCTGAGCAAACCAGAGCCAAGGTCATAAACTACAGGTATATGGTACTGTTTCCCTATGTTAACCAGTTCCGGCAGTTCCACTTCCTGAGTGAATCCTTTAATCACATAATTGGATTTATGGGCTTTAAAAAGAACGGAAGTATTTTCATTGATTGCTTTAATATAATCCTGAGCTCTGGTATTATTGGTAGTTCCTACTTCCACCATTTGGCAATCAGCAGCAGCCATGATCTCAGGTATTCTGAAAGAACCTCCGATTTCAATCAGCTCCCCTCTGGATATGATGACCTCCCTACCCCTGGCAAAAGTTCTGAGAATAAGCATTACGGCGGCTGCATTATTATTTACTATTAAAACATCCTCTGCTCCGGTAAGAAACTTCAATAATTCGGCGGCGTGCTCATCGCGGTGACCCCTGGCGCCTTGCTGCAGGTCAAATTCGAGGTTGCTATAACCTTTCAGTATCTCTGAGGAATCTGCCAGCAGATGCTCTCCGAAGGGGGCACGCCCTATGTTGGTATGAATTATCACACCGGTGGCATTGATCACTTTTTTCAGGCTTCTTCCTGCGAACATCTTTGATAAGCTCATTATCTTATCGCTGATCTCGGTCGTAGTAGGCGGGGAATTTCCCTGTTTGATTTTTTCTCTGTAAAAAGATAATGCCTGCCTGATCGAAAAGGTAATTACTTCTTTCCCATATTCGCAAATACAGGAACGAACTTCCGGCAGCGCCAGAAGCGTATTAACAGCTGGAAGGCGTTTGAATGCCTCCGGGTTTGAATTCATGATTTGTTATAAAAATATTTCATGACACCATGTTGCAGAGAGGGCAGGAATCGAACCTGCCACAGCCGATTTTATACGTCTGCTACCGGTTTTGAAGACCGGCCGAAACACCAGATTCTTCCTCTCTTTTTGTTAACAGTTCAACTAACTGATTTGATTACACCGCAAAATTAAATTAATATTTTAAACCAAAAGTAGTTTTGTGCTGAAACTTTGATAATGAAACTTTACTCAGCTATCTTGTCTTGTTTATTATCCTGAGGTTTTTCAGCGTTTTTTTTCTGCAATTCCATTGTGAGGGCTGCAATACCTGACAAGCCGCCCAACTGCATGGAATCCACCGCAGAACTGGGCACAATTACAATGGTCGAATTCTGTTTTAATCCTTCATAAAGCATATTCATCGCCCTGAGGTGCAAAGCAGTAGGATTATCAGCATACGTTTTTGCGGCCTCGCCAAATTTATCGGCCACTTGCTTTTCAGAATCTCCCAGTATCACACGTGCCTGCCTTTCGCGCTCAGCTTGTGCCTGCATCGACATGGCGTCTTCCAAGGCCGAAGGAATCAGCACATCTTTCACCTCCACAGATATCACATTGACGCCCCATGGCTCTGTGCGATCGTCTATTATTTTCTGAAGTTCATGGCTGATTTTTTCCCGACCTTCGAGCATGTCCGAAAGCATTGTCTTTCCGATGACATCCCTCAATGCCGTTTGCGAAGCCCAGGAAATAGCCGTTTGATATTCAGCAACATCCAGCGCCGCCTTTTTCGGATCAATTACTTTCCAGAACAACACGGCATCCACATCCACAGGTACCGTGTCTTTAGTCAGTGTCTTTTCGGTTTTAAAATTGGTGGTAATTACACGGGTATCAATCCAGTATGCGATAGTATCAATTACCGGTATAATAAAAAACAGCCCGGGACCTTTAAGTGCACGAAATTTTCCCAACCTCAACAATACCGCTTTTTCCCATTGATTTGCCACTTTAATGGATGAAGTAACAAGTCCGGCAATCAATAAGGTTACAACAGAAGTCCAGATGGCAAAAGAATAGGACTCCTGACCGGAGTAATTGGCATAAATTACCCAAAAGCCTATGCCAACAATAATTACAAAAATAAGGCTTGCAAAATAATTGATTTTTCTCATGGCATTACATCCTCCAATTTTGTTTTTATACAAAAATAAAAGGCAAGACCAGGTATCTTGCATTTGTACAAATATACTAAATATTTCACTTCAAATCCAATAAAAATCAAATGAAGCATGTTAATAGAACCAATTTTTATCTTTATTACTGAGAAAAAACAAATCCTTTGATATATACCATCTATAACGCAAAAGAATTATTGACCTGTCGGTCAGTTTGTTTGGCAAAACCCGAAAAATAAAATATAAAACATACCAGGTGGTCGTTTTTTCCATCTTTTTTGTTGAATAAAAATGATTTAATAATCAGATATTCTGTAACTTATTGCATTAATAAAAAAATATTAATTTAAAAAATTAAAGAAAGCTTTTTAATTATAAAAATCCTCTTATTTTTGCACCTTAAAATTCAGTAATTCAATAATAACAAACCCAAATATATATGGAAAACAAATTAACAATCACAATTGACGGGAAAGCATATACTTCTTCTCCCGGGCAGACGGTTTTGGATGTTGCCCGTGAAAACGGTATCTACATCCCTACCCTGTGCTATCATGCACGCACAGGCAAAGCCGGAAAATGCAGGGCATGCCTGGTTGAAATTGAAGGATTGCCAGTGCTGAAAGAAAGCTGTGGTCTGGAAGTCAGAGACGGTATGGGAATAAAAACAAATACCGAAAGAATTCTTGAGGTCAGAAAAATGATTGTGGAATTGCATTTATCAAATTGCAAGCACAATTGTTATGCCTGCGAGTCAAACGGTCACTGCGAACTTCAGGATATGGCCTATCATTGTGGCATCGAAGAACCTCATTTTCCGGTGGATGTTCCCTCCATTCCCCTTGATGAATCATCCGAAGGCATAATCCGAGATGCCAATAAATGCATACAATGCGGCAGATGCATCAAAGCGTGTAATAGTAATGTGATGAACGAGGTTCTTGACTTCGGCTGGCGTTCCGGAAATACCAGGGTTATCTGCGACGATGACAAGCCCATGGGCGAATCAAGCTGCGTACAATGCGGTGAATGTGTGCAGGTTTGTCCGGTGGGTGCACTGACCTTTAAGAATGCCAAAGGCAAAGGTCCTTTCTGGACACTGGAAAAGAAAAAAACAATATGTACTTACTGCGGAGTTGGTTGCTCCATAGATATGTATGTAAAAGATAACAAATGGGTATTCTCACACGGCACCGAAGACAACTGGGAAAAACAGGTGAACAAAGGGATGCTTTGCGTAAAAGGACGTTTCGGGCTTGACTTTCTCAACCGTGAAGAACGTTTGAAAACGCCTCTTATCAGGAAGAACGGCCAACTTGAAGAAGCCTCATGGGAAGAAGCCCTTGATCTGGTGGCTTCCAAATTTTCCTCTATTAAAAAAGAACACGGACCCGGCGCAATAGGTTTTTTCTCTTCCGCACGGGCTTCCAATGAAGAAAATTATGCATTTATGAAATTCGCGAGGGCAGTGGTGGGCACCAACAGTGTCGACCACTGTGCACGACTGTGACACAGCTCTACGGTTGCGGGACTGGCAGCCACGTTAGGTTCAGGAGCAATGACAAACAGCCTGCAGGAAGCAGAAAAATCTGATGTCATCTTACTGACAGGTACAAACACCACCTGGAACCATCCGGTTTTTGGCGGAATGGTTAAAAGAGCTAAAAAAATAAAAGGCATAAAACTGATTGTGTTCGACCCCAGGGAAACAGACCTGGCAAAATGTGCCGATATCCATCTTAAACAAAGACCCGGCTCTGATGTCGCCTATCTGATGGGAATGCAACATATCATCATCAAAAATAACTGGCACAACCAGGAGTTCATTAACGAACGTTGCGAAGGATGGGATGAGTATGTTAAGAGCCTTGAATTCTTTACACCTGAAAAAGTGGAAGAACTCAGCGATATTCCCAAAGAACAACTGTATGAAGCGGCCAAAATGTATGCTACTTCAGGAAGAGGAGCCTTATACTATGCCATGGGTATCACACAGCACACCCACGGAGTTGACAATGTAAAAGCCTGCTCAAATCTGCAGATGATACTGGGCAACTTTGGACTTGAAGGTACAGGCGTGAATCCTTTACGCGGCCAAAACAATGTGCAGGGAGCATGCGACATGGGCTGTTTGCCAAATGTATTCACGGGATATCAGCCGGTCATCAACGAAGATGCCCGTAAGAAATTTGCCGAAGCCTGGGGCGTAAAATCGGAAGACCTCGACGATAAGGTAGGACAAACGGTAACCACTATGGTAAACAATGCCGGAGATTCTATCAAAGCTTTGTACATCATGGGTGAAAACCCTCTGGTTTCGGATCCTAACCTGCACCATGCCAAAGAACAATTCGCAAAACTTGACTTCATGGTTGTGCAGGATATTTTTCTTACCGAAACAGCCCAAATAGCTGATGTGGTATTACCTGCCTGTGCTTTTGCCGAAAAAACAGGAACTTTTTCGAACACAGAACGCCGTGTTCAACTGGGCAGAAAGGCATTGAACCCTCCACAGGGAGCAAAACTCGACTCCGAAATCATTGCCGCAATAGCTAAAAAAATGGGCTATGAAAATTTTGCATCCTCAGCCGAAGAACTCTTTGAGGAAATGAGACAACTTACCCCCTCCTACAAAGGAATGACTTATGATCGACTCGAAAAAGAATGCGGACTAAGATGGCCTTGCCCTACGGAAGAACATCCGGGCACCCCCATACTTCACATCGGAAAATTTTCACGCGGAAAAGGATTGCTGGTGCCCATGGAATACAGGCCTCCTGCAGAAGAAACCAGTCCGGAATATCCTATAATTCTCACCACCGGACGTCTGCTGCAACATTATCATACCGGCTCTATGACCCGAAGGTCAAAAGTTTTGAACAACCTGAAACCTTATGCCGAAGTTGAAATTAATGTTACAGACGCCGAAAAATTAAAGATTGAAAATGGTGAAGTAGTAAAAGTATCATCAAAAAGAGGCTCTATTGAAGTTAAAGCTAAAGTAACGACAAAGATCTCTGAAGGAATCGTATTTATTCCTTTCCACTTTGCTGAATCTGCTGCAAATCAACTAACTAACGACGCCTTGGATCCTATTGCAAAAATACCGGAATACAAAGTATGTGCCGTAAAAGTTGAAAAAATTGCGAAGTAATGTTGATATTAAATTGAAGTAATGTTGATATTAAATTATTTTACCATGAAAGAAGACATAAAAAATAAAATAGAGCAGCTGATGGCCAAATATCCCAAAAAGGAATCTGCCTTATTGCCTGCATTAAGATTGGTACAAAAAGCACATGATAATAATCTTACTCATGAACTCGTAAACGAAGTGGCTGACGTCATTGGCGTTTCACATTCGAGAGCTTACGGAGTGGCCACCTATTACTCGATGTTCAACATCGACCACGTGGTAGGAAAATACCATCTGCAGGTTGACACCAACATCCCTGCTACCTTGATGGGAGCTGTTAAAATTTACAATTATCTCAGCACCAAACTCGGTATCAGTCATGGACAAACCACTGCCGACGGTTTGTTTACCTTAAGCCATGTGGAATGTCTGGCCTCGTGCGGAACCTGCCCTGTAATACAGGTAAATGATAAGTATTACGAAATGATGACCTTTGAAAAGGTGGATATGCTCATCGATTCGCTGCGCAATGGCATCATGCCGGAACTACCTGTGGTTTACAACTGGGAATCCAAATGTAATGTTCTTCTAAAAAATATGGGTGTTGAAAATTCAACCCATATTGAAGTTTATAAAAAGAACGGCGGGTACCAGGTATTATCCAAGGCCTTAGCCATGGCACCGGCACAAATAATAGACGAAGTGAGAAACTCTCAATTGCGCGGACGTGGCGGCGCCGGATTCCCTACGGGTATCAAATGGAGTTTTATCCCTAAAAACAACACCAAACCTGTATATCTGATCTGTAATGCCGACGAAGGCGAGCCTGGTACTTTTAAAGACAGGCAGATCCTGGCCAACGACCCTCATCTGCTGATTGAAGGTATGGCTATATCGGCCTATGCTCTGGGTTGTAAACTGGCATTTATTTATATCAGAGGCGAGTTCAGCTGGATAGCAGATATCCTGGAAAAAGCCATTGAAGAAGCCAAAACCGACGGGCAACTGAAAGATCTGGACATTATTGTTCATATGGGCGCAGGTACATACATCTGCGGAGAAGAAACCGCCCTGATAGAATCTCTTGAAGGAAAAAGAGGGTTGCCCAGGATGAAACCTCCCTTCCCTGCCGTAGAAGGCCTTTACGGATGTCCTACCATAGTAAATAATGTGGAAACACTGGCCAGCGTACCTTTTATCATTGACCAGGGTGCAGATGCCTTCAAAGAATTTGGCGGACCGGGAGGTTATGGATTTAAACTGTTCGGTGTTTCCGGTGCCGTGAACAAACCCGGCGTATACGAATGCCCAATGGGAATATCCTTTAAGGAACTTATCGAAATGGCCGGCGGTTATAGCAAAAAGGTTATAGGCGTTATTGTCGGAGGTCTGTCAGTACCTATATTAACACCCGAAGAAATTGAAAGAGGCGAAGGAATGAAAATGGACTATGAATCATGTGCCGACTACAGAACCGCCCTGGGTTCAGGTGGCGTAATGGTTATCAGCGACGAATTTTCTATTCCTGAAATAGCTGCACGTACTATAAAGTTTTATAATCATGAATCCTGCGGACAATGTACGCCATGCCGCATGGGATCGGGAATGATCGTAAGATTACTCGAAAAAATCGCTGCCGGCAACGGTGAAAAAGGCGATATCGAAAAAATCATCTGGTTCTGCGATAACATCAAGGGCAACACCTTATGTCCAACCGGTGAAGCGTATTCCACACCGGTAAAAACCATGGTTTCAAAATTCCGAAAAGAATTCGAACAATTAATAAAAAACTAATTATTAACAAAAAAAAAGAAAGGATTAAATTTTTATGGCAAACAAACCAAGTGAAATTGTTCAGATGGCTATCAATACTGGACAATACAAAGCAAAATTATCTTTTGACAATTATCTGATCCGTGGCTTTATGGCCGGACTCCTTATTGCTGTAGGAGGCGCTCTGGCCACGGTTTGCGCAACGGGAATCGGAATACCCGGCATCAAACAACTGGTTCTTGGATCGGTCTTCCCCGTAGGACTTATTGCGATTGTCCTGACAGGAATGTCTCTTTTCACAGGCGATGCCATGCTGCTCCCGATTTCCGCCATGCATAAACAGATTACCTGGAAAAGAGTTTTTTATGCGTGGACAGTAGTGTATATTGCTAACTTTTTAGGCTCACTTTTCTGGGCATACCTGATGTCGGTAGGTCCATTCAGCAAGGGAGGCAGCGCTGAACTGACTGCTTTTGGAGCTAATGCTATCGCCATCTCCGAAGCAAAAGTGAATGCTTATGTTGCCAATGGCGGAGCCGGATGGTGGTCAGCCTTTATGAAGGGTATTGCATGTAACCTCTTAGTAAATATGGCGATCCTGCTTGCAATTTCTTCAAAAAGCATGATTGGCAAGTTCTTTGGAATATGGTTCCCGATCATGGCTTTCGTTGCTTCAGGATTCGAACACAGTGTAGCCAATATGTATTTTATCCCTGCCGGAATTTTCTGCGGGGCAGATGTTACCTGGGGAAATTTCCTGTTTTATAACCTGTTCCCGGTTACTATTGGTAACATTATTGGTGGATTTTTGTTTATCGGAGTTGTTTATTACCACTGTTTCAAAAAAGAACTTGAGTGTAAATAACACAGTAAGGATATTTATTAATATATCTCAACAAAAAGAATCTTTGTGGCCACCGGCTGCAAAGGTTCTTTTTTATGGCTTTTCAGCAAATTCTTATGGTAACCAAGCCTAACTATATTATCATCGGAGCCAGTGGAAGAAATACCGGCAAAACAGAATTTGCATGCAAACTGATACAAGAACACTCGAAAAACCACCGTATTATAGGCGTTAAAGTTACCTCTATAGATAAAAATGAAGGCAGGTGCCCCAGAGGCCATGCCAGTTGCGGGGTGTGCGATTCGCTGGAAGGTGAATATAACATCACAGAAGAAACGAACCCATCCACAGGAAAAGACACCTCGCGTATGCTACAGGCAGGGGCAGAAAAAGTACTGTGGCTTAAAGTGGACAGCAGGCATATTAAAACCGGATTTGAAGCATTAGATAAACTAATTCCAGGGAACGTATTCGTCATTTGTGAATCGAACTCTCTGAGAACAGTTGCTGAGCCAGGGTTATTTATTGTCATAAGAAATAAAAATGATAAAAGCATCAAAAGAAGTTGTGCCAATGTTATTGATTATGCCAATAAAATAATTACGTTTGACAATATGTCGTGGGATTTTCAACCCGGCAGGGTGTTGATTAAAAACGGGGAATGGATCATCAAAGAAAAAGCCACTGCCATCATTCTGGCAGGAGGCAAAAGCAGCCGGATGGAAGGTATTGACAAAAGTATGTTGCCCGTGGACGGACAACCTTTGATTACCCATATTGCATCACAGTTGTACCTGCATTTTGATGAAATCATCATTGGTTCTAATAATTCTGAAAAATATTCTTTTACCGGACTGCGCATAGTGCCGGACCTTATTCCGGGCTGCGGCCCTCTGATGGGAATATTATCCTGTGTTAAAGCCTCACAGCATGAAGTTAATTTCATTACAGCCTGCGATATCCCCACCATGAATATCAAACTGATAAAAAACATGATAAATCTTGCGGTGGACAACGACATCGTGATGCCAGTATCAGAAAATGACAAACACGAGCCGCTTTACGCCGTATATAAAAAGAGCATCATTGAACCGGCAGAAACTATTCTGGCCAATAACGGCAGAAGAATCATAGAACTGCTAAACCATGTCAAATCAAAGCTTATCGGATTCAGCGATAATAAATGGTATCAAAACCTAAACAGCCGGGAAGATTATTTCAATTATATCAAAGAAAGAAATATTAACGAGTGTGGAAAATTTGACGTTAAACAGTGATTTAAAAAAAACAATAACAAATTTAAAAATCATAATACCTTTGCAAAAAATTTCAAACCAAAACAATAAAACAATGAAAAGATTCTTATTAATTACAATGCTTGCATTATTTATATTAAATGTGCAGGCACAGGATGAAAAACCCAAATTCGGAATCAGCTTTTCAGGATTTGTCAAAAACGATTTTTTCTGGGATTCCAGACAAAATACTTCTATCCGTGAAGGTCATTTCCTGCTCTTCCCTACCGGCATTAACCGCGATGTAAATGGCGATGATATCAATGCCAAGGCAAATTTCAACTTTCTTTCCATACAAACACGCCTCACCGGAAAAATTACCGGCCCCGATGCTTTTGGAGCAAAAACATCCGGAGTGCTTGAAGCCGATTTTTTCGGAAACGAGAATGCTTATTTCATTGATGCAAACGGTTTCCGTCTGCGTCATGCTTATGTGAAACTAAACTGGAAAACTTCCGAATTACTTTTCGGACAATTCTGGCACCCACTATTCAATGCCAACAGCTTTCCCGGCGTGGTATCATTCAATACCGGTGCACCTTTCCAGCCATTTTCGCGCAACCCTCAGATACGTTACACCCAAAAACTCGGCAACTTCAATATTATTGTTGCTGCCTGTTCACAGAGGGATTTTGCCAGCCCCGGAGGCTCCTCCTTACCCCTCAGAAATTCTGCCATACCTGATGTAAGCGCACAATTCCAATACGGATTTAAGAATGATTCCACAAAGACTGAGTTTCAGATTGGGTTAGGTGGCGGATATAAAATACTGGCGCCGCGTCTTAACAGCGAAGTTACCACCACTACCATCATTACACCGGCTTATGTGATTTCGGACACCGCAGGAAATTTACATACCATACCTGCAGTTACACAGTCAAACACTGTAAAGTATAAAGTTAAAGAACAAGTGGGCGGTTTTTATGCGATGTTGTATGCTAAATATAAATGTAAACCCATCACAGCTAAGCTCTATGGAGTTTACGGGCAGAACATTTTTGACCAGGTGATGCTGGGTGGTTATGTTGTCAGCGGTACCAGCAATCCGCTAACCGGAGAAAAAGAATATACTCCATTGAACACTTTATCAACCTGGGCAGAAATTATGACCAACGGGAAAAAATTCCAGTTTGGCCTTTTTGGTGGTTACACCCAAAATATGGGAGCATCCGACAGCATTGTTGATTATTCTAACACGACCCGTGGGGCCGATATCAAAAGTATTTACCGCATAGCCCCCAGAGCTGTTTTTATTTCCGGAAAATTCCAATTTATGGCTGAACTGGAGTGGACCAGTGTCTTCTACGCCACTAAAAATGAATTCGGCAAATTAAACCGTGATGCCAAAGGCGTAGTCACAAAATCTGCTGATGTAGGCAATCTGAGAGCGTTGTTCGCCGTGCAGTATAATTTCTAATTTTTTCATAGTAATGTCCCAAAAAAGAGATGCCCGATAAAGCATCTCTTTTTTTTTATTTATGACAATACATTATTCCGAAATATTGTATATTTGATTTTAAATTCATTCATCACTTAAAATTATTTTTATGAAATGGTCAGGCAGAAGACAAAGCGATAATGTAGAAGACCGCCGTGGCATCAGCGGCAAAGGCATAGCCGGTGTGGGCGGTGTAGGCGCTATCATCATTGCTGTTATTGCATTTTTTATCACCAAGGATCCGTCGCAACTGCTGAACACTTTGCAGCAGACGGGTGGTGCACAACAGGAACAGCTCAGCCCTGAAGCTCAGGCCCATCAGGATAGCTTAGCCAGTTTTATCGGTGTAGTGCTGGCGGATACAGAAGATGTGTGGTCCAAATTGTTCAACGAGATGGGAAAAACCTACCAGATGCCCAAGCTGGTGATGTTTACCGGCGCGGTGCAGTCGGCCTGCGGGCAGGCACAATCGGCTGTAGGACCGTTTTATTGTTCGGGAGACGCTAAGGTGTACCTCGACCTGGACTTTCTGGAACAACTGCAACAGAGACTGGGCGCACAGGGCGACTTTGCACAGGCCTATATCGTGGCTCACGAAGTGGGACATCATGTGCAAAACCTGCTGGGCACCCTCGACGAGGTTCACGGCATGAACGGACGTCTGAGCGAAAAAGAATATAACGAGATGACCGTCAGGTTAGAACTACAAGCCGATTTTCTTGCCGGCGTATGGGCACATCATGCACAGAAGATGAAAAACATACTGGAGCATGGTGATATTGACGAAGCCATGAATGCCGCAGGCGCTGTGGGTGACGACAAGATACAGATGGAAAACCAGGGTTATGTAGTTCCTGATTCTTTCACGCACGGCACCTCCGCACAAAGGGTAAAATGGTTCAAACTGGGATTTACCACAGGCGACATTACTAAAGGGGATACCTTCAATGCAAGGGTTTTATAGGAAAAAAATCACTGTTATCCGCAAATAACTTATTGAGTACCTAAAGTCACACCGTTTCTTCTGTTTGTTTTTATACCAAATGTTTTGTGCCTACGGCACAAGGTCTGATTGATAATACTATTTGCCAATAGTTTAAACTTTCAAAATCTGTAAAGCAAAATACTCCAAATATGTAAAGTAAAATCCTCAAATTTTGTAAAGTAAAATAGTTGAAATTTGTAAAATAAGTTATACCTTTGCTGTTTCAATAAACAAAATGAAATATCTTAACAGAACATCAGACAGCGAGTTGCAAAGAAAACTTGAATCGGCAGGAGCTTTGCTTATTCGGGGAATAAAAGCCTGCGGAAAAACTGAATCGGCTAAACAATTTGCAAACAGTATTTTGGAGTCAGACCAGGACGAACAAGTTCCTCTTTTAATAGAAACTGCGCCGCAACGATTATTACTCGGAAAAACGCCACGTCTGATTGATGAATGGCAGGAACAACCTAAAATCTGGAACTACATTCGTCACGAAATAGACAACCGCAATAAAACAGCACAATTTATTCTGACTGGCTCGGCAAACCCCGATGAAAATATAAAAATGCACTCAGGGGCCGGTAGATTTACAATACTCGATATGCGCACAATGAGTTGGCAGGAATTAGGCTTTTCGTCAGGCAAAGTGAGTTTGAAAAATCTTTTTGAGGACGAGAAAATTCATAGTTACGATGAGCCGACTGAATTGGAATTTATTGTTGAGCGGATAATTACAGGTGGATTTCCTGCGCTGATTGGCAAAAATATTAATAAGGCAAGCGATTTGAATCGTGCGTATGTTGATTTGCTTGCCGAGGTAGATATGAGCCGTGTTTCAGATACAAAACGCGACCCGGCAAATGTACGGAATTTACTACGCTCTTTGGCTCGTAATACATCAACAATAGTAAATATAACAACCCTCGAATCCGATATTCGGGAAAAAGAATTCAAGGATATTTCACGCCCTACGATTTACGATTATCTCGATGCGCTCAACAGATTGATGATAAACGAAAATCAACCTGCATGGAACACGCACATTCGTTCTTCCTCTTCGCTGCGAAAATCGCCGAAACGCCATTTTGCGGATGTTTCAATTGCCGTGGCCGCATTGGGTGTAGATAAAAAATCACTACTTAATGACGTGAAGTTTACAGGTTTTTTGTTTGAATCGCTTGCCACGCATGAACTTCGTGTGTATGCACAAGCAAACGACGCAAAAGTTTATCACTATCGCGACTCAAGTGGATTGGAAGTTGATGCCATTGTGCAAAAACACAACGGAGATTGGTGCGCTTTTGAAATAAAACTTGGCACAGGTCAAATAGAAGAAGCAGCGAGAAGTTTGAATAAATTTGTTTCCATCTTAGATAAAAAAAGTGTACAACTGCCCAAATCACTGAATATAATTACCGGTACAGGCATTAGTTATACACGCAAAGACGGAATAAATGTAATTTCATTGGCCTCATTAGGATGTTAAAAACAAATTCCCAAAAAAATTACCAGGCCAGCCTTCGACACCTTGTCTAAAAAATTCCGAAATAATAGATATTACCAGAACAAAAGCTCAGTCTGACGGAAATAATCAATGCATCCGGCTTACTTTTCAGGAATCTCCGAAAGTTCAAGCCAGCGATCGGTTTTTTCTTCGAGCAATTTTTCGATCTCATTGTAGCGCTTGCCGTATTGGGCAAAATCTTCCGGACTGCCTTCACCGCCATTCAGTTTTTCGAGTAAAGCTTTTTTCTCGGATTCCAGCATACTGATCTCTTTGTCCAGCGTTTCCAGTTCCCGTGACTCCTTATAGGTCAGCTTTCTGGGAAGGTCATCGGCAACAACAGGTTTTTCTGCCTTTTCCCTGGGTTTTGCATTTCTTTTTTGCAGTAAGGCCAGTTTTTTTCTCTGTAAGGCATATTCCGTATAATTCCCCGGAAAGTCTTTAATTTTTCCATTGCCTTCAAAAACAAACAGATGATCGGTAAGATTATCAAGAAAGTAGCGGTCATGCGAAATCATGATCAGGCAGCCCTTAAAGTCGGTTAAAAAATCCTCCAGTGCATTAAGCGTCTGTATATCCAGATCGTTGGTCGGTTCGTCCAATATCAGGAAATTAGGGCTTTTTATCAGCACCATGAGCAATTGCAGCCGTCGCCTTTCGCCTCCGCTGAGTGATGCCACATAGTTGTACTGCACGTTGTGCGAAAAGCCGAAACGATACAAAAACTGCGAGGCCGATAATTCTATTTTACCCATTCTCACATATTCCGCCACTTCTTTTACGGCATCCAGCACACGGATGTCTTCCCTGATAAGTACCGGTTCCTGCGTAAAATAACCCAGGACAATAGTCTGCCCCAGCGAAATCTTACCTTTGTCCTGCCTGATATTGCCCGTAATCATGTTGATCAGCGTCGTTTTTCCCACGCCATTCTTTCCGCAGATTCCAATACGTTCGCCTTTTTTGAATGTATACGAAAAATCGTTCACAGCGACAAAATCCCCAAAGGATTTACATACATGGTGCATTTCGAGCACCTTGCCTCCTATCCTTACCTCGGTGACCTGCAATTCCAGCTGGTCGTTGTGTAACCGTCTATGTGCTTTTTCTTCCAGGCCGTAGAAAGCATCCTGACGCGCCTTCGACTTGGTGGTGCGCGCCTGGGGCATACGGCGCATCCAGTCGAGTTCCTTGCGGTACAGGTTTACAGCCCGCTCCTGCTCTGCCTTTTCGTTTTCCAGACGTTCCTGTTTTTTCTCTAAGTAATATGAATATTTGCCACGGTATATAAACATGCCGGCCGTTTCGAGCTCCATGATGCTGCTGCACACATTGTCGAGAAAATAACGGTCGTGAGTGACCAGGATGATGCTTAGGTTTTGTTTCGAGAGGTATTCCTCGAGCCATTCTATCATTTCGATGTCGAGGTGGTTGGTCGGCTCATCGAGTATCATCATATCGGTGTCTTCGATGAGCACCTTGGCCAGTGCAAGACGTTTGCGTTGTCCGCCTGAGAGTTCGCATACCGGCTGGTTAAAATTGGCTATTTTGAGACGGGTGAGTACTTCTTTGATACGGGTTTCGAAATCCCATGCGTTGAGTCCGTCCATTTTACGTATGGCCTCTTCGAGTTGGCAGTCGAGCTCCTGACGGTGGCGCTTACCGGAGTCGTCACCGGCATGGCTGAGGCGCTCCAGGATGGCTTCGTAGTTTTTTATGGCACGGATAAACTCATTGTCGGAGTTCAGGATTGCGTTGATTACCGAAAGTGATTCGTCAAAGACCGGATTTTGCGAGAGGTACGACACGCGGATATCGTTGCGGAGTATCACCTGGCCTGTGTCGGGAGTTTCGAGGCCGGTAATGATGTTGAGCAGGGTGGTTTTTCCGGTACCGTTACGGGCTATCAGCGCCACTTTATCGCCTTTGTCGATACCGAAGGTGACCTTTTCGAACAGGAGTTTTTCGCCATAGGTTTTCGACAGGTTTTCGACGCTGAGGTAGTTCATTGAAATAAAATGAGAGGGCAAAGGTACGAATTAAAAAAGAGTGCGAAGTTTGTAACTTCGCACAACGGGGTGCGAAGTTACAAACTTCGCACAACGGGGTTAACGATTTATGAATTTATTAAGGATAAAAGTATAAATAAATGAAATCAGAAGGAATTATTTTTTTGCAAGATAGGAGTGAGTTATGCTTCAAAATCTTAACAATGCATTGGAAATGCAAATTACAAACTGTAAATACATCACAATGTAATTATGTTTAATTAAAACAAACCGGAGAGCTATTCTTTTATAAATTTCTTTACTGCAATTCCATCAGCACCAATTAGCTTAACAATATATAAACCTTTTGCAAAGTTGCTGATATTTATTTCAGTTTTTGTTTTTGAAAGATTTATTCTTTCTAAGATTTGGCCTTGCTGGTTGATTAATTCAATCGTTGCATTTATCGGAGCTTCAACAATCAAGTTATCGTGTGCTGGATTCGGACTGAGATTTATTTCTAACTGGTCCGCGATATCAGGAACAGTATTAAATGACGGTGTATATTCCCAAAGATCTTTCTTATACCCACTGTCCCCACCACCCATTCCAATATATCCTTTTTGCCCAATTGAAAATCCGGTAGCTTCCTGTCTGTTTCCACCACCAACATTTGCTTTCTGAGTCCATGTATCAGATGCTAAATCGTATTCCCAGAAATCATTACAGAGAGGGTTCCCGGTTCCGATATATCCTTTTTGCCCAATTGAAAAACCCACAGCATCATTTCTTCCTGTCCCACCGAAATCTGCTTTTTGTGTCCAGGTATCCAAAGCCGGGTCGTATTCCCAGAAATCTTTTTCAGGATAATCTCCGGTTCCAATATACCCTTTTGTGCCAATAGAAAATCCTACTGCCCAGGTTCTTGCTGTTCCGCCGAAATCCGCCATTTGTGTCCAGGTGTCTGTACTCGGATTGTACTCCCAAAAATCTTTATAAAAAAGAACAGTACTATCAGGATTAAATCCGGTTCCAATATACCCTTTGTTGCCTATACTAAAACCGACAGCAGATAGTCTTGGTGAGCCTGGAAGGTCTGCTTTTTGTGTCCAAATATTTGTTGAAGGGTCGTATTCCCAGAAATCTTTTAATTTTACATCATTACTCACCCCAGTTCCAATATATCCCTTATTGCCAATTGAAAATCCAACAGCATTGGCTCTTTGTGCTCCGCCAAAATCAGCTTTTTGAATCCATACATTGCTAACAGGGTCAAATTCCCAAAAATCTCCTAATTCGGCCATATTCATACCGTCGAATTCCCACCCAGTACCAATATAACCTTTTGTACCAATGGAAAAACTAACAGTACCGGTTCTGGCTGCTCCTGTTAAATTAGCTTTTTGTACCCATATGTCTTGAGATAAAACTATAGTAGTATATCCCAATATTCCTAAAAAAAGTAAAATAGTTTTTTTCATATTTATTCGGTTTATTTTATGGTGGGTTCTAAAAATTCATTTTTTTCATTTTGATTCAAAAAATCGTAGAGCCCGTTTACCGATATTTTAAATCAAGACAATATTACAATATTTTTTTTTAATTCTACATTTAAAAATTCATTTTTTATCTATCTATCTATCTATCTATCTTCCTATCTATCAATTATTTAACTTTTAAAATATTTAGGCGAACAATTTGCTCAAAACGGTATAAATTGTAAGTTAAATTTATTAACCCGATAATGCCTGCTGCTCTGACCATGCCGACTGAGTGCAAAGGTACGAAAACAAAACACGCCGAAAAAAGGCCGTCTCAAAAGTCCTTTGTGCGCCTTCGTGACAACCTTTGAGTCCGCCGCGGCGAACACTAAGGTTAAATTCTCATAAATTTTGACTTTTGAGACAGCCTCAATGGTAAATTTTGCCGGACAATAGGGGATTTTTTATGTTTCATTTCAAAACGTAGTGTAATTTTATATCGTTTATTGAATATTGAATAAAGTATCATGAAAAAATCAATCATTTTTAACCTCGCAGGTTTGCTCGCCACCCTTTTTCTCTTGTTTTCGGCAAAGGCTTATGCACAAATCTCTTCAGACCAGGAAATATACAACCAGGGTATTGATAACTTTAACAAGGGGCATTATTTTCAGGCCATCGATAATTTTAATGTGCTGATCAACGCTAACAAAACCGATTATTTGCTCTATTCGTATATGTACAGGGCGTACTCGAAAAATGAGTTAGGTAAATATCAGGAAGCCATAACAGATTTTACCACTGCTTTGGCAAAGTATCCGAACAATCCTGATTTATTAAACGGAAGGGCCTGGGCAAATTGTTTTGCGGGTTATTATAATTCAGCCATAAGCGATGCTACCAAAGCCATTTCTATTTCAAAACAGCCCAATTATTACGATACCAGAGCCACTGCTTATGCCTTGTTACGATCAAATTCAAGCGCTATCGCAGACTTTAACGAAAGTATAAAGCTGGGAAGTAAGCCGCTGTATTACTACAAAAGGGGTTTGGTTAAAAAAAATAACATGGATTATACCGGCGCCGACAACGACTTTTCCACTGCCAAAGCACTCGATAAATCAGAAAGTTATTTAAGAAGCCATGATCCCCTGATTGCGGCTTTTGTTAACAAAACCTATAGCAGTACGAGTTCTGCAAGCTCCACAACCGGCCAGGGTACTGCCTCGAAAGCAGGCACGCCGATGGCGGCGTCGTCAGTAAAACATAAATTAAGTTTTGGCAAATGGTATATCTCCTTCCCCGGAAAACCTGTGGAGCAAACTTCGTCGAACAGCACATTCAGTACCAATTACACGGCACATTATCAGTCGGGCGAATGGACGTATTTGCTTCAGTACATTGTGATTGACCGCGACTATTTTAAAAAATATTTATTGAATGATTTTCTGAAAGATATCCGCCAGCAATATGCCAAAAGCATCAATGGCACAATAAGTTCTGAAACAGCCACCACCATGAAAGGATTTGATGATGCCTGCATTTATTATATAAACACAGGTGGGCAATACGGATCTTTCAGAGATGGGATTGTTGATTACACTGTTGTGAGAATCGGGGTGTATAATACCAAACGCTACCCTACGGGCAGTGAGTTCTATGAGTTTTACAATACATTTTCCGGGATAAATTAATAACGGGAGTGCGAAGTTACAAACTTTGCACAACGGGGTGCGAAGTTACAAACTTCGCATAACGGGCGCGGGAGTGCGAAGTTACAAACTTCGCACAACGGAGTGCGGATGCTATTGTTGATTACACTGTTGTGAGAATCGGGGTGTATAATACCAAACGCTACCCTACGGGCAGTGAGTTCTATGAGTTTTACAATACATTTTCCGGGATATATTAATAACGGGAGTGCGAAGTTACAAACTTCGCACAACGGTCACGCATTAAGAAAGCGCGCATACGGAGGTTATACGTTTTGAGATCCCTGGTCTGATTTTAATTTACTGTATATTTCCAAGTCTGTAAAGACATCACCGGTAAGTAATTCTCCCTGCCGTTCAATTCCTTCAAACATGAATCCCAGTTTTTTCGGAATATTTTTGCTGGGTATATTTTCAACTGCACATTTTATTTGAATTCTATTGATTTCCAGTTTGTTGAATGCAAAGTCACAAAGCTTATCCACTGATTTTGTAACAGTCCCCTGTTTTTGATATTTTTCTGAAAGCCAGTAACCGATTTCTGTCTTTTTATTTTGTTTGTCAGTTCCTTTAAATCCAATCAATCCAGCAAATTCATTATGTTTTTGGATTGCAAAAACATATTCGAATCTGTCTTCAGGAGCATTAACTACAGAGTCTATAAATTTTTCAGTATCGGAGATTTCCTTTGTAAATGCTACAAAAGGCAACCATTTTCCTAAATGATCTCTTTGATCGTTGATCGCATTAAAAATATCTGTCGAATCAGACAGTTCTAACTGTCTTAATTCTATCCCGGTATCAACTTTTATTATCATGAGGGTTTTTTTTGTTTTGCTGCTAACCTACATATATGGGTGGCTGCAGAGAAATTTTATTTGCAAGACATATCATAAACCCATCTATAAGGCTTCTCAAAATTTTCGTAAAATGCTTTCAATTTACAAGCATTGAAATAATAATAGTCTGAATGCTTTTTCCACAACTTTTCATTATAATTCTTTAGTTTTTTTTTGTCTTTTTTTAAAAAAGCAATTGTTCCGTTATAATATAACCGCCATTCTCTGTCAAAAATTTTATCAATTAAACTTGTTGATTTTTTTAAATATTTAATGGCGACCGCATATTCATTATTACATGCATAAAGTTGTCCAACGTGCCAATATGTGCTTTTTTTGTTTTTCTGTTTACTTTTCCGGATACTGTCCATTAAAATATTAATTGCTTCATGATACCTTCCGCTATCTGCTAATTCTCTCCATAATTCTTTCGACTCTTTCCTGCAGACATAATTCGAATTTGTTGTCTGAGCTAAACTTGTAGAAAAGAAAGTATAAACAAGCAAAATATGAAAGAATAGTTTCATGCTGGTATTGCTTCAAATTATTATGCACAACCATAGGGATCAATCATTCCCGGGCTTTTTTGACAAGTCTTCAAACTTGGCCGTCATGGTAGGATTGCCACGCGTGAGTTTTTTGATGGTCAGGTCTTCGGCTTTGTTGTTGGCCAGGCGCAGATTGTTCTCCGAAGACAATAAGGCTTCTTTGGTTTTTTGAAGGTGGTCGATGGTTTTATCAATTTCTTCGATGGCGGTCTGAAATTTACGGCTGGCCAACTCATAATTCCGGGCAAATCCTTCCTTAAAATTCCTGATGTTTTCTTCAAAATTTGTGATATCAATATTTTGATTTTTCACCAGTGCCAGTTCGGCTTTGTATCGCATCGAATTCAGGGCGGCATTGCGCAGCAGCGTTATGATGGGTATGAAAAACTGGGGCCGCACCACATACATTTTGGGATACTTGTGCGACACATCAACAATTCCGGCATTGTACAGCTCATTTTCGGCTTCAAGTAAAGATACCAGCACGGCGTATTCGCATTTTTTTTCGCTGCGGTCTCTGTCTAACTCTTTGAAAAAATCTTCATTCTTCTTTTTTGTTGCGGTTTCGTCGCCTTCATTTTTCATTTCAAACATGATCGAAATGATTTCGTTCCCGGCGTCATCCGTTTCCTTGTAAATATAATCACCTTTGCTTCCCGACCGGGCATCGTTGTCTTTTTCAAAATAAGCTTTTTGAAAACCCGTAGCCCGTAGCTTATTAAACTCCGTTTCGCAATGCTGTTCCAGTGTTTCACCGATCATTTTTGTGGAAAGCCTGACTTTCAGATCTTTTCGCAGGGCTATCTCTTCATCCTTCATTTTGATGATATCATCTTTGGTTTTAAGCACCGACGAAAACTTTTCCGTCAGCGATTTTTCAAGCAAAGCTTTTTCAGTCTCTTTACTTTTCACAATGTTAGCCAGTTCGTCCCGTTCTTTTTCAATGTTGCGGACTGTTTCGGTAATTGTGAGCTTTGTCTCGATTTCAGACTTCTCGATTACAGCCTTCATTTGAGCGATCTCTGCTTCTTTCTGTGCCAGCTTACTGGTGAGTTCGCGTTCATTCCTTGCATTCATCTCAACAATTTCTTTATCTTTCTGTGCCAGAGCATCCTGTAAAGAGTTTTTAAGGTTTGCTTCCGCCAGTTTTATGGCATTAACTTTTTCTTTTTCGGCAAGGTCTAACCTGCTTTTCAATTCTCCCTCAAACTGACGATCCCTGACCTGCTTTAGGATATCGGCAAAACCAGCTTCATCCACTTTAAAGACTTTTTTACAATTTGGGCAAATAATTTCATTCATATATATTAATTTTTAATGTTATGTGGATTAAAATATTTCGGACGTGCTTAAAATCAAGCCTATCATACAACAGGCTAACATTGAGTCATATTTTTTAATCAGTGTTTTCCGTATTATGGGTTTGCCAGCATTTATTGCATTTCCAGCACAAATTTAAGTGGGATAAATAAATAAAACAAATTTTGTCGCGGTTTTTTGCTTGAGGAGTTTTCAGGCGCCAGTCAGGATGGGGTGAAACTTAGCCCTGGAATCGATCGCTACTGGGAAATCAGTACAAATATACCTGGGCAAAGATTTAATTTTGCTGTTTTTCAGCGTATTATCCGATAATTAACACTTCTGCCGCCGCCTGCTTCCTGTTGTAAAATTCCTTTATTAATCAGATCTTTTATATCTCTTAATGCAGTGTCGGTGGCGGTTATTGTTTTTTTTGCCCACTTTGAGGTAGTAAGTTTCCCGAAGAAATCGTCAAATAATTTGTTTATCAACAGTCGGTACCGTTCATTGATGGGTGTGTCTTTGTGTTTTTACCAAAACTCTGCTTTACTCAAAACACTTTGCATGCCATCTTCGGCTTCAATCAATGCGTATTCCATGCAATTCAAAAACCAGATCAGCCACTTTGTGATGTCTCCATCACTATGCTGAACCGTTTTCAGCATTTCATAACAGGCGTTTTTTTCTTGTTGAATTTGGTTAGACAGACTGTAAAAACGTTCCGGGCTATGCTCTCTTCGCGCCAGCAACATATCAGAAATTGCTCTTGCAATACATCCGTTTCCGTCGTTAAAAAGATGAATTATTATAAACCAGAAATGAGCAATAGCCGATTTCAGCACCCCATCTATCACAATAGTATCCTCGTTCAGCCACGAAAGAAACCTGTCCATTTCAGCTTTTACATCTTTTGCGGGGACTGCTTCGTAATGCATACATTGTTTCCCCATTGGCCCTGAAACAACCTGCATTTCGCCTGTCCGGTATTTAGCAACAAGAATTTTGTTCATTCCGGGCAAAATCAGCCGGACACAAATAACCGCCTGGCACAGAGCAGGTAATACCAGCGAACAGTATTTCAGAAAAAGGCGTGCGTTGCGAATGCGCGTGAACAAGGTCCAAAAAGGTCATGCCGCATTTTTTCAAATAAAGAATCAGCACTCCAAAAAATCACCATTCTAATTAATTTTGTCCCTGCATTAAATAATCATTATTTTAGCCATCTGAAATTAATACGGCTATACGAACTGCAAAAATTTGTATAATAAGAAAAATATGAAAGTAAAACTTCTATGGATTTGTACTCTGATAATTGCCTTTATGGGAATTCGTCAGGTATTTTCACAGGACATAATACGTCTAAAAAATGGTAATGAAATCAAAGCCAATGTCAGAGAAATAGAAACCGACGTAATAAAGTATAAAAGATTTGATAATCCGGAAGGGCCTTCTTACACCTTACAAAAATCAGAAATCGCCACTATTATCTATGCCAACGGAACCCATGATGAGTTTGATGTTCTGACGGGGCCAGTCAATGGAACTTTTAAGGATGCCCGCGATAGTAAAACTTATAAAACGGTAACTATAGGCAATCAGACATGGATGGCCGAAAATCTGGCCTATAAAGCAACAAAGGGTTGTTGGGCTTATAATGATAATGAAGCCAATGTGGCCATATACGGCTATTTATATAACTGGGAAACGGCCAAAACCGTTTGCCCTGCCGGATGGCATTTGCCCAGCGAAGCAGAATACAAAGCCTTGTTCGATTGTTTAGGTGGAAAAAAGGCTGCTCCCATTAAATTAAAATCGAATACAGGCTGGGCTGTCAGTGTCGAAAATGATAGTTTGACAGCCAAACAAAAAGCACAACAGGCTAAACGCTGTATTGTGACAGATGGCAATGGAACTAACGAAAGCGGTTTTTCGGCTATACCCGGTGGATGGCGTGGTGGACCAAAAGCATATGACAAAATCGGGGTAAATGGTTATTGGTGGAGTTCAACCCAGGACTATGATTACAATGCCGACTTTACCTCATGGTCGCTGACTCTGTACTCACGATATAGTTACCTCGACTGGACCTGCCTGGCTATGTGGGATTTCGGATATTCGGTCCGATGTATTAAGGATTGAGCATATATATGCGTAACTACCCACAGTGCGGCAAGGGTTTACAACTAAGAAAAGACAATTGCATGCGTCGTGAACACGCTCGAACAGGAAAATGAAATCAACTTCAATTGAGCATATAATAAGCCCCGTTAAGCACGCTTGCAAAAGTCACCCATATTATATATGTTATATTGATATATGCGGCTAATGGTTTGATTTTGTAAAACAAAACAAGCATAATAACAATACTAATCCATAAAAAGATTATTTCAATTAACGCCAGGCCAATCATATTAAAATAGAAAAAGATAAAACTCCAGCCAAAGTTAAGCGCCTGTTGTATCAAAAAGACAAAAACGGCCGTATTGCGTTTTTTGCTTTCGTTTTGTTTCCATATCAAAAACAAAGAAATACCCATAAACAGATAAAGGCCTGTCCAGACCGGCCCAAACAGCCAATTAGGCGGGCTGAATGATGGTTTGTTCAGTGTTGCGAACCATTCCGGAACAGCTTCTGCGGTAAACAAACCGGCTATAGCCCCTAAGCCTAATGGCAATGCAAGTGATGCTATCAGTTTCAGTATCTGTGTTTTATTCATATAATACTTTTTAATGAATTTAACTTCTCTTAAGCTGTAAAAGTAAATATTTTCATCCGATTTATTATCAGCAGTAACCGTCAGTGTTGCAGACAGGTTTCTACGTTTACTATTCTAAATTCAGTTCATGTTTTCTTTCATAAATGCAATCCGCACCGGAGGTAACAAGGCTATAAAAATGAGCAGCAAAGCATATAGTACATAGAAGATATGCACCCATACCACAGCCTGGATAAAATATATTTCAACAACAATCCAGATAATTGTTGCAAATGCCACATAAATAGAATAGGTCCAGGCCCAAAACATGTCCTTAAAAAAATTCAGTCTTTCGCAAAACCTGCATTTTGGTTTTTTGATTAATGCATACATCAGGATAGCCGGCGCCAGTCCGAGGACGGAGAAAAGGATAAGTCCGGGTACAAAGAAATTAATGAATGGTGAGGAATCCAAAATGGTCACAGGCATTTTAAGAAGTTCTCCATCCGGCGCAATCATCAATGCGCCACCACCAAACAAAGCTCCAACGGCTAATAATCCCAATAAAACAATCAGGATATTTGTAAATACTTTTGTTCTCATTTTTTTGTCTGTGTTATTCATAATCCTTGGTGTATGCCTCAATCTGCTCTTTTACCAGCCGGATATAACGCATTTTCTTGTATTCAAACCATTGTTCCCGATAGGCTCCGGAATTATCAATCTGCCACTTAAAATTCCGGAATGGTTTTGGCCTGTTCAAGGCATTTATCAAGTTGTTTTGTATTTTTTCGTCCTCAACATGCTCTGCAAAATCAGCCATAATTTGAAACGTCTCATGTGTTTCAAATCCTTTAAATTCAGAATAATCATCCCAATTGTCATCGATCTCGTGTGCTTCCTCTTCCCAGGGTTCTTCGTCAGCGCCGATCCAGCGGTCAAAATTGATTATTTTCTTGATCTCACCTGTTTTAAGGTTATAAAAACACCTCATCCCACAGTCCAGATCATCTGCAATTTCTTCTATTTGTTTTTCTGTAAGTTTCATGCTTGCAACTTTTTAAATTTTAAAAAAACTCAATTATACCTCCAATACAGCATCTTCGGTCACTCCTATCAGGTTTCTGCTTTGTAAAAGCGGCGTTTAACAAACCACACGGTCAACCCACAGCCAAAGTTAATCACAATTCATATCATACCATAAATTTTTCTCGTCCTTAATATCACGCATTGCCGCCGGAGGCCATATAATTTTATTTTTTTCTGACCATAATCACCGTTTCAATATCAGCAGGGTTTTTACCGGCATCTTTTAAATCCGAAAATCCATTTCTTTCGTAAATAATTCTGGCACTCCTCCCTTCCTCAACCTTAACTGAAAATGTCCTGACATAAATATCGCCATTGCTTTCAAGTTCTGCTATAGCTTTTTTCACCAGTTTGTCACCATAGTTATTGCCACGATGTTTTTTCCCGACAGCTAACCACAATATTTCATTGTTATGCCTGTCCAGAGCAATTATTCCTGCCAGATTCCCCTGGTCATTTTTGATACCGTATGCATTATTATTTTGTATGCAATTTTTAATTCCCTCATGAAACTCAATGGAATCTGCCATTGGTCCGAACAGAGGTTCCACTTCCCGTGCCAATGCAATCCATGTTTCAAAATCCTGAGGTTTGAGCAAATAAATCATATTATTATTTTTATCAATTAAAACGACATAGAAAATGGTGCAGTGCCTCCGCCGGATATTTCATGGCAGGCCTTTTCTTTGGACAGAATTATCTCCTTCCCGCAGTATGAGGAATTTCCCAAATACATTTAAATCATATCATTTAATAAAAGGTGCTCCATTTTTTTAATTTGGAATCTTACCGGCCTGTAACACATTATATCCACCCCTGAGGCTGTCATTCAGAAAACAAATAGTTGTTTTCCTGAACCTGTTCACCAAAGCCTGACATCGCATATGACCATTTTCACCACAAATATAAATGGTATCAATAAATAAAACAAGTAAAGAAAGGTTTTTGTTTTAGTAATTATCAACGGTTTTCGCATTAGCATGAATATGACGCCAACTTGATCCCGGGTACAAGCCAAAGAAAAAAATAAAAACAAATGTACACGTTGCAAACGCACGCGAATACAGGGGAAATACGGAAAGAATCTTCTACCAATTATTAAATCCTCAGCATACAAAAACCCGCATCAAGCGGGTTGGGGAGAGATTCAAACAAGCGATTTTTCAAGTCGCTGTGCTATCTTTATCCTACAAACGGTACAAAGTCAAACCGGTAATAATAGGTCTTCCCCTTATAGAGGCAAGGGTCTTTAACCAGCATTTCTCCCAGTTTTTCTTCGACATAAACCTGAAAATCAACTGAACTGGAGTTGAGTTCCATGATGACTATTTTTCCGCATTCATCAATCCTGAAGGCCAGCACGACAAAACCCGAAAGCTGGTTTTCTTCGGCAAATTCAGGATAAGTAACCTTAGTTCTTAACGCATAATCCAAATCCGTCACTACTTTGCGGGGACCGGATGAAGCACAACAAATTGAATCAGGGCAGGTCACCATGTTTTTACTCATGGGTATTAACAGAGGTTTTTTTTCAGTGTGCATGGTTTGGGCAAAAACTGCCGAAACCGCCCACATCAACATCGCAAATGCGAAAATTGATTTCAGAATTACATTTTTTGTTTTCATGGCATTTAAGTTTTAATGGTTGGTTTTTAATTTTATTTGATTTTACGATTTAGCAAAACAAAACGTATTCCCAAAAAGACAGGCATAAAATGACAGCAACATAATCTAGTTAAAATACTGATTATCTGTGATATGAAATATCACCACAGGTGACATTGGACACAATGCTATAAGGGTAGTGTATTAAAAAATAATACAGTGTGATATTAATAAGTGATACAAACAGTTATTAAATTCCAAGAATTCGTTTGTATTTGTAATAGGTCATCCTGTTGATATCGAGGAGTTTTATAGCATCCTCATTATTGTAATTAGCCTTTTCCAGAGCCCGCAGGATGGCATTTTTATAACACAGGTTTTCCGCCGACCTGAGGGAATAATCATCGTTATCAGGAAAAGTAGGCGCATCGGATTCTTCAAAAAACAAATTTTCGGGTAATATCGTGCCGGTTTCTGTATTTCTTACCGCACTTTTGATGGTTTTGATCAATTGACGCACATTAAGAGGCCAGTCGTAGCACATCAGTTTTTCAACGGCTTTAATTGAAATAGCCATGTTCTTGTTGTATTCCATATTGGCTTCATTCACGATACGGGTTGCCAGATGCGGAATATCTTCTTTCCGCTCCCTTAACGGCGGGATAGATATGATTTCATCGATGCGGCCTTTAAAAGCAGTCAGGAATCCGGCCGACTGAACCAGGTCGTTAATTTTTTCGCTCCCTGCCATGATCAACCGGGTATTAACAGGGATCTCAATATTAGAACCTTTTCTGATGACCACTTTTTGTTCCATCACAATCAGGAGTTTTGCCTGTATTTCGGGTTTTAAGGTTTGTACCTCATCCAAAAACAACGTGCCCCCGTTCAGATATTCAAAGTATCCTATTTTATCTTCTTTTGCATCGGTAAAAGAACCTTTTTTATGCCCGAAAAGTTCACTTTCTGCCGTTGACTCGGAAATACAGCTGCACGGAACTCTTAAAAAGGGTTTCCCCGACCTGTTGCTGTATTTATGGATATAATTTGCTATCAGGTCTTTACCGACCCCGGTTTCGCCCTGCAGCAAAACTGTAACGTCATACAGGGAGGTATTTTCTACTTTTTTTATCAGCTCCTTAATTGACTTGCTGTATCCCATTTTATACAAAATCTCATCCCGGAGCTTTTTATGATAATTTTCAAGGTAGTTCCTGGTTTCTTCAAGGTCTTGCTTTATACTTTTTAATTCGTGATTTTTTCCTTTAATAAGCAGATAATTATCTATTTGTGTTGATATAGACGTAAAAAGCCTGTCTTTGTAACCGCTTGTGGTCTTTAATATATAGTCGTTAATAGTTTTGTCTTCTATTAAATTCCGTTCCGAGAATTCATCACCGGCTTGTCCGCCGGTAAGCACAATGATCCTCAGATCGGAATTTTTTTTGTTTTTCCGGACATAATCGATAATTTTTACACCGGAGTCATTGTGCTCAAGAGACAGATCAATGATCGCAATAACAAGGTCGGAATGTTCATCAAGCAATTGTTTTGCGGCATTTTCGCTGGTCCCGCTCACAAGAGTTACCGTGTCGCCACGGTGATTAAAATGAGACAATAATTCCCCTGTAGCATTTATAAAGTCTGTTTTATCTTCGATCATTAATATTTTATGTACCATAATAATATCAATTAATCCACAGGCAACGCAATTTTAAACATAACCCCTTCGTTGATTTTGCTTTTGCAGATAATAGTTCCGTTCATATTTTCGATGATCCTTTTCACGATGCTAAGCCCCAGTCCGGAAGATTCGCTGGGCCGGGTGGTAAAAAACATGTCAAAGATATGCGGCAGGTTTTCCCTGGAGATCCCGTTACCATTATCGCTGTAATCAATAGTGACCGATGAATTATCAACATGGATTTTGATCCTTATTTCTCCCGTACTTCTATTGGTAAAACCGTGCTTCAGGCTGTTCAAAATAAGATTCATCATGATTTGCGTGATAGCACCGGGATAACCCATTAATTCGGGACTTCCTGAAAAGTTGGTTGCGATCACAATATTCTTATTGTCAATCCTGGGTTTTAAGCTTAATAGCAGATCATTGATCTTATCCACCATATTAAAAAAACGTTTTTCCCCTTTCAGATCATCCCTTGCAATGTTATGATAACTATTCAATAATTCTCCCATGGATTCTAAGTTTTTCATGATCCTTAGCAATGGTATCTCGAGTTTTGAAAGAAATTCATTGGTTGCCGGATCATTATTTTTCTTCAGGAACTCTTTTATCTCAAGTTTTATCAATTCAATATCAGTAACACAATTGGCGATCGGTGTGCTGATCTCGTGCGATATGCCGCGGACCACATAGCCGAGTTGTTCCAGCTTTTTACTCTCAAACAACTGAGACTGAACCTGTTTGAGTTCTGTAATATCGGTATCGATAGCCACCAGCCGGATGCCTTTTTTTGTAACTGCCGGGGTTAGAGTGGTTTTCAGAATTTTAGCTTTTCCGTCGGCGGTAACAATTTCAGATTCATATTCCACCGAGGAGTTTCTCAAAATACATTCTTTTACTTTTCCGGCAATTGCCGCATCAGAGGATACATCAATCAGATTTCTGCTTCCCCGGAACTTAATGAATTCATCAAGAGTATACCCATACATTTTTTCAAAGCCTTTATTGGCCCATTCAAAATTTCCCTTCGAATCCATGATCGTTACAGCGCATTTGGTTTCTTTTGCTGCTATAGAAAATTTTTCAATTTGTTTTTTCTGCCTGCCGATCCTGATCAACAGCAAAAGAATGACACCAAGAATAATTGCCAGAATGATTACAAAAATTGTGTACCTGATCCGTCTGCTTTTCTCCCGCATCAGGTCTTTATCATAGTAATGTTTTTGAATAACACTGACCTTCTTGTTATTTTGATCCACTATTTCTTTGTACAAAGTAACATATTCGTTTAAATAAATATTTTTTAATGAATCCGTTTCTGACGTTTTGTACTGCCGGTCGGCAGCTTCCAGCATCAACTCCTTGGCATTGACATCGGAGGCATAGTCCCAGGCGCTGTCAGCGTAATCTCTTGCAACATCTTTTTTTTGGTCAGCCAGATAAAAATCTGCAAGCCTGATAAAAATACCGGCCACCTGAAAAACGCTGCCGGATTGTTTAAACAGCCTGCCGCTGTTGTAATATAAATTGTAAATAGTATCCCGGAAACTCAAAAAATCCGAACGGTCTCCCATTAATAAATCTGCTAAACCCTCAAAAGCATTCGCTTTGGAATAAATATCATCCTTACTGAATCTCAGGGCTTCCAAAAAGTACACTTTTGCACTGTCACGGTACATTTTACAACTATCGGCAAACCGTGAATCTGATGCTTTCGACCGGAAAAGCTCTCCCACGGCATACAGAGCTGCTGAAGAGTCGGTGTAATTACGGGCAAACTTAATGGATTCTTTATACTCTTTTATTCCGGAACCATAATCCTTTTCATAATAATATAAATAAGTTCCTTTGGCATAGTGCCGGTGATAGTTGAAAGACGGTTCATCACTGTCTATCGAATCAATTTTGTAAAAAAGTTCGAGAGCATCGGCATATTTCGCATCACCCTGATAGATATATACCAGGCATGTCAACGCAGCCGGAAAAAATTTTGAATCCTTATTTACTTTTTTTAAATATAATTCAGCAATGCTGTCACACTGAAAAGAACAGGCAATGCCCCTGCTTAGATTCAGACGATCTCTGAATTTTTTTTCCAGTTCAGGATCATTTTCCAGCAATTCTTCAATGCTGTCAAAATATACATTTGACTTTCCCTGATCATATTGTGCATATTTACCTGCCAGGTCAAAATATTTCTGGATTTTTTTCTCCTGGTCAGGCAATTCATGTTTACATGAAATCAGAGATAAAAATATAAAGAACAAAACAGTCAGTCCAAACCAAACCAAAAATTTACCCGAAAACATCACATATTATGTCGTTAATTATATTTAACATTTTATTACCAGACATATTAATTCAAAAAATCTGAACCCTAAATTTTTCGCATTTGTCATATCAAAATTAAGCCAAATTTCTCAAAATAGCAACAAAACTGTTAATAAAAATACATATGCGGATCAGAAATAACAAAAATATACTCTTAACCCCAATAAATATTTTGAATTAGGCACTTAAACAATAAGATTTTTATAGGCTTGTAGTGAAATGCTGAATAGCTTTGTTTTCAGGGCTTTTACAATATTTTTTCATTCCGTAGGAATGTAATGTTGGTAAAAAAATAATTCATTTAAAGTTCCGCTCCTAAGGAGCGGGATGTTAGTGCTATGTGTTAATTTTACCAACGTTAAGCTCCTCCGGAGCTAACGAACACGTTTGGGAATTTTTGCTGAAACTCTAATATCGTAAAGCCCTTAAACTTTTGCCCCACATATTTTAGTATACTTTCCACAATATGACTCCTTTTTCGGTTATTATCTAAGCGCCTAATTCAATAAATATTTAATGAAGTGATACTTATTAATTGCGAAAAAGTGTTACATTATCATTGGCAAATTGCAAATTCACCCATTGCAAAAGAAGGTTCCGACCGTTATTAAGTTTTATTGGTGTCAGCATGCATCAGAAGCGCAAAGGATGTTTAATATTTTACACCGCAAACTTATTTATGGGCACCTCTAAAACTTCAAATTTCTTCGTTCGTCTTCGTTCTTCAAATCCTCATGCACGCACAGTACACTGCGGTTTTCAGAACTTCGACTGCCTCGAACTTTTTGTTTTTAGAGGCGCCCGATCGGGGTTGTTAGAGATGCCCTTATGTATACTATTTTATCATTTACAGAATTATAATACATTTAGCATAACCAACAGGTTATATAAAACACATCTTAATATATTATTTTATGCCCGGGATGGAAGCAGGGGCGGTTCTGTTTATCCAATCACCCAAAAAGTTTATTGCTGAACTACCAGACGTAATATTTTTTTCTGTCCCTTAAATTCAGCCTGAAGGAAATACACACCGGCAGTCAGGTTTGTAAGGTCTAAGCTTACTTTCTTTGCATGTTCGGAATTTTTCTGCAAAAGTTGCTTGCCCAAAGGATCGAATAAAGTAAGATTTATAGTCTGGGCCTCCTTCAGGTAAACATTAAACAATCCCGACCCCGGGTTGGGCGAGATACGAATATCGGCGTTGTACTCCCCTTCTTCAATTCCCAGGCAGGCCAGAATGTTTACTTCGACAGTATCATAAGCTACACAGTTTGTGGCATAGGTATATGTGTAGTAAACTTCGTGAACCCCCAATCCTGCAACGGAAGGATTAAAAATATTTCCCGTTACGCCATCCCCGCTGAAGACACCTCCCGAAGGTGTTCCGCTCAACGTAAGCGGTGCATGGTAGACACACATTTCTGTGGTATCCAGTCCGTTGATTTCAACGACAGGATCCGTAGCCGGAGCCACCGTTGGTTCAGGGGTAATATGATGCCTCGTATAATAATGCAGATCCGGAATGCCGTAATGCATTCCACCAAGACTATTGGTGGGAAAAGTATTTTCATCGCACGTATTGCAATACCGCATATCGTAATAAGTCAGGTGTTGTCCGATCTGTGAGGATGAACCGAAGTAGTACCCGTCGGTTGCGCCCTGATGTAAAGCCAAAATATATTGCACGCCGCCCTGCAACCAGAAAGGTTGGGCAAAAGCACCATAACTATACGTAGCCGCAGGACCGCTCACCGTTTGTTGTTTTACTTTGGCCTGAGTGCTAAAATCGAAAAGAGTAACAAAACGATTACTGCCCATAGGCTCATATTTTCCAAAACCAGTTATGAGTATATCTTCATTGGGTGCAAATCGAAATCCTCTCTGGCTGTTTATCACCCCGCCACTACCTGTGATCATAACACTGTCGGTTGCGCTGTTCGGCCCATTGAAGGCAGCAAGTGTTGACGCAGCCGTTGCGGCAGGATTACCATAATACATAAAAATATACTTGCTGGCAGCAGAATCAATAGTATCCGTCTTGACCCAGATACTGGTATGATTGGTATTCATTGCCGAATCGATCCAGTAATCATATAAATGCAAGCCCTGGCAATCCTTGCCGAAACGGATATCCGCACCTAAAGCGTCCATTTGCCCGGCAGTAACCAGGGCTGCGGTATTGATTTCCAAACGCACCTGGTAGCCATACAGATGAGTGCCTGAGTTTTCCGTAACCAGATAAGGCTGAATATGAGACCAGCCGGCAGGTTGAGCCTGCAGCGATCCTGAAATCATCAGAAACGGCAGAACTAATAAATAAAGTATTTGTTTTTTCATAATTTTGAATTTTTATCAAAGATATATCAAAACAAAAGTGAATACAAATTTTTTAGATAAAATATATAAAAAATAAAACTGTATAATCAATTACTACCTATAATTCAATATGTTGTACATATCCATACTTCAAAAATTTTTTAAACATTATAATTTCTAAACAAAAACATGATTAAAAAAGTAGTATTGTCGAAATGCGGTTTCCGCTGTGACCTTTGCCCCGCCTATAAAGAAAACATCAGCAGTGAAAAAGACACACTTCTGCTAAGCGAACAATGGCATCGGCTTTTTGGTTTTAATATTCCACCTGAGCATATTACATGTGCCGGATGCAACATTGAAGCTCCGCATGCCGATCCGAATTGTCCGGTCAGGCCGTGTGTGATCGACAGACATATTCAGAATTGTGCCTATTGCAGCGATTTCGGATGTGACAACCTGAAAACCAGAATGGATTTTCTGGAAGATTATCTGACAAAAGAAGGAAAAACACTTTCGGACGCAGATTATAACAAATACCTGCTGGCTTACGAATCAAAAAAACGGCTCTTAACGATCAGGCAGGGATTAAAATGACTTTCAGCGAAGGAAAAACATCAGCATCATATCAATAAGACCCTGTCATTGTGCTATGATTAGTATAATGATGGCCGTCTGTCTTTAATCACATCGTTATATTCATTGATCATTTTGTTATCGGCTGATTTTTCATTGATTACTATTACTGAGGCCCCTGTATCGGATACCGGTGCGCCTGACAGAATTTTACCATCAGGACTGGTGATCTGGCTCGCGCCGGTGAAGGTGAGATCATCTCCTCCCCTTTCTTCGTTACCGATGCGGTTAGCCGTCACAGCAAACACCCTGTTCTCTATACAGCGTGTCACCATAGCGCTCTGGCACCAGGGCATAACGAGGTTGGCCGGGTGAGCCAGTACCTGCATACCCTGCATGGCCAGCGTCCGGCATACTTCAGGGAACATCCAGTCAAAGCAAATCATAGTTCCTATCTTAACTCCATTGATATCATATACTTTAGGAGGCCGGTTTCCCCGGGCAAACCATAGCTTTTCTCTATCGAAAAGGTGTATCTTGCGATACGTGCCGATTACTTTGCTTCCGTATACCACCATCAGCGAATTGTATACGTCATAGCCATCGGTTTCTATGAATCCCCCGACCAAAACAGAATCTGTGATTTTCGAAAGTTCCATAAGAAAATCCGCGGTTAATCCGTGTCTTGTTTCGCTAAAACCGCGTACTTCTTTCTTTGAAATAAAGGAATATCCTGTAGAGAACAACTCCGGTAACACCAGAAGATCTGCTTTAACTCCATGAAGCAAATGCTTCACTTCTTCAAAATTTTTTTCCTTGTCCCCAAACACCGGAGACGTTTGTACATATCCTATTTTCAACTTTTCTGTTTTATTACTAAAAATCCACAAACACCAAAGTCAGTTTAATTGCCGGGAATGACGGGACCGGTCAACCTGGCTACATATCCCATTTTTTCAAGCGTTCCCGCAAGCTGTGACTGGTTCCCGATGATGGTATCAAAAACAATGGTAACAACCTTTTTCTTTAAATGAGCTTTAACGTATAAGACACCGCTCTCCCTGGAAAGTTTATGTTCTATGGTGGCTTTGCCATTTTTGCTTAATGTATCAAGCTGAAAATTAATTTCCTTACACGCCAGGTTTTTGTTCTTACAGCCCATTGAGAACACAATAACCAGCGTAAACAGACATACCAAAATGATCGTCAGATTTTTCATAACTTGTATTATTTTGGAGTTGGTTCAGTAAAAATATAAATAAATTTTATAAATTATCAATAATATCCTGTAAGAAATACATATTTAACAATAAAATGCACTGAAATTAAAGCCTGCCTTAAAAAACTCAAATGTTCCGGCCTATTTCTGTTTCCGTTTCAGGTTATCAATTTCTTCCTTTTTCTCCGCTTCAAAAGCTTTCTTCCCGTCCCAGGTAACCTTTCTTCTATAAGTGACATCGCTTGTAATGACCATTTTGTCGTTGACAAAATCATATTCCACCTGACGTTCCTCAACAAATAATGTGTTGTTAACACCACCGTTGTCTTTTGGAAATATAAAGTTATAGGATACGTTGAAAACACCGGCTTCAGTAACCCTGGTTGCCCGGGCAAACTCGAGCAGGTCATTGCCTGTCCTGAAAAACAGAACATCCCCGTTGGCATAACCGCAGGCGCCATATTCAAAACCGACGGCAAATATTTTAGACACCCCTGTGAATCCGCTTTTATCTAAACGGATACCGGAAACACCATATTCAAATGCGTTGGAAGCGGCCATTTCGGTATATATAGGCTTAAAAACGAGCGAGTTAAGTATGGTGCCATCAGCAATTATTTTCGCTGTCATAAGAAAACCGTCCTCTTCCGTTCTTGAAGTTGGTGCACAGACAAATAAAAGGTTTTCACCGTTTTCATAAAAGGGTATGCTGGCATAAGAGATTAGATTTCCCCACACATAACCCGTTTTATAGGTTCCATCTTTATAAAAACCAACCTGATACCAGTTTGTTGAAATCCCATTCGATTCATAGGTTTTTTCCGAACCGGAAATAATGGTCATCGGTGTTCCGATGGGCAAATTGCATATTATTGACGATTTGGGTGAATCAGCTTCTCTGATATTGACCTTATCTGCAAAAAGGTATACTTTCGCACCATCAGTAAATTTTCCGTAGAAAAAAACACAAGTATCCGCCTGTCCCGACAACATCAACGATCCCAAAAAGTTGAATGCAACAAATGTCATCAATTTCCTGAAATTCATATTTTTTTGTTCAAAGATAATGTAACCATTAATAAAAATCAAGACAATTACCAAACAAACTTCATTTAATATTTTTTCTATAATTTCGTAAAAAATTGAAATAATGAAAAATACAATTCTTTGGATTTGTTCTTTGCTGATCATTGCTGCATCATGCAATCCTGCTCATAAAAAGCATCTGGTAACTTATAAAGGTACGGTGCAGGGGTCCTATTTCCAGATTAAGTATTATGCGGGGCTGGACAGTAATATCATAAAAAACGGAATAGATTCCCTTTTTACAATCATTGACCATACTGCATCGGTATTCGACAGCAATTCAATCATTTCAAAGGTTAACAATAATATGGAAATCCGGCTCAACGATCATTTTATGGAACTGTTCAACAGGTCACAGGATGTTTCGGCAGCCACCGGAGGTTGTTTTGATATCACGGTGGGTCCCCTGGTAAAAGCATGGGGATTCTGGAAGAAAAAAGGTCTGGACCTAAATCAGAAACAGGTGGATAGCATACTGGCCTTTGTGGGTTATCACAAAGTACGACTGGTAAATACCGATAAAGGAAGAAAACTGCTAAAGGAACATCCCGAGACCATGCTTGATTTTAATGCCATTGCGCAGGGTTATACCGTTGATGTGGTGGCTGATTATTTTAAGGGAAAAGCATTGAACGATTACCTGATAGAAATCGGCGGGGAAGTAAGGGCTTCCGGCATAAAAGAAGGCAGTGCCAACTGGGTGGTGGGTATTGAAAAACCCGCCGGCAACAGCGATGCCGCACAGGTCATTCAGGAAAAGGTTGAATTAAAAAACAAGTCATTGGCTACTTCAGGAAGTTCCCGGAAATATTTCATAAAAGACGGTATAAAATATTCGCATACCATTGATCCGTCAACCGGTTACCCGGTGCAACACTCCCTGCTGAGCGTGACAGTTATGGCTGACGACTGCACTGCTGCCGATGCATATGCTACAGCCTTTATGGTGATGGGCATGGAAAAAGCCAGAGATTTTTTAAAATTACATCCCGGTATGGAGGCCTATTTCATATACTCCGACAGCGCCGGAAATCTGTTACATTACAAAACGGCCAATTTCATTACCTCAAAATAATATTAAAATATCAACAATAATTGAAAAATATCACGCTGCGACCAATCATCAGTAGGTACTTTTCTGAAGTCTTTTACCGCACCAGGGTAAGATTTCCTTTCTTCCTGATTTCAGAACCATCATTCATGGTTATAACTACATGATAAACAAAGACATCTGATGGCATTTCCTTTCCTTTAAAAGTCCCATCCCACCCGATGGTGGCATCATCTGTTTCAAATATCTTTTCTCCCCAGCGATCATATATCATCAGATGCATTTCGCTGATCTGCTGTCCGCGTATATAAAAGACATCATTGTGGTTGTCGCCGTTCGGAGAGAAAATGTTTGGGATATAAAGCACGGGGTCAATACAGTCATCAACAACATTAAAGTCAATCGTGCCTGTCCGGGTACAGCTTTTTGAATCGGTAACGGTAACACTGTATACGCCGTTGGTGAGGCTGGACAGTTGCGGATCGTTTTCACCCGAACTCCATAAATATTGATATGGTGGGGTACCTCCGCTTATCACAGGGGTAATTGTTCCGTTGTTTAGCCCCGGACAAGAGGGCAATTCATGGTTCATTTCAATAACAGGAAGCGGATTTACCGTGATCGTATACGAAGATGGCGTCCCGGTACAACTGTTTGCCGATGGAGTAACGGTAATGGTAGCTAAAACAGCCGTAGCGCCGTTATTGGACGCTGTAAACGAAGGCACGTAATCCGTACCGCTTGTTGTAAGTCCTACAGCGGTATTGGAGTTTACCCAGGTAAACGTAGCCCCGGAGGTCGGGCTGGTAAATGCGGTCTGTGAAATAGGTTCACCGCTGCAAACGCTGAGATCGGCAGGAAGGATAACTGTAGGTGTGGGATGAACCGTAATAGAGAATGCCGATACTGCGCCAGTACAATTGTTGGCCGTAGGTGTTACCGTGATTGTGGACATGATGGGAGCATAACCGGTATTTACAGCCGAAAAAGCCGCAATATCGCCTGTACCGCTTGCTCCAAGGCCGACTGCAGTATTGGAATTGGTCCAGCTGTATGTTGTCCCTGTGGTTGGGCTTGAAAAAGCAGCTCCCGAAACAGTAGCGCCGTCACACATGGTTAGGTTGGAAGGAACAACTACAGTGGGTGTCGGATTCACGATGATGGTATATGTGGAAGGCGTTCCAGAACAGCCGTTTAGCACTGGTGTCAAAGTAATTGTTGCCGATACGGCGCCGGTTCCGGTATTTACAGCCGTAAAAGCAGCTATATCACCTGTTCCGCTGCTTCCCAGGCCGATAGTTGTATTGGTGTTGGTCCAGGCAAAAGTGCCTCCAGCCGGATTGCTGACAAACTGGGTCGCCGGAACAGTGCCGTTATTACAAACCACAACATTTGCAGGTACCACAGCAACCGGCACCGGCCTGATGGTAATACCGGACGTTGCGCTGCCTGCAGGACAACCACCGGAAGCCGCAATGCTGTTAGTTACCGTATAGGTCCCCGCCGTACTGGCTGACAGATCAACCTGTCCCGTTGAAGAACTGACAAAGACCAGCCCGGACGGGATAGCGCTGAAGGTTCCTGCAGAAGCGCCCGGTGCAAGTACAGGCAAAGGATCTGCTGCATCCTGGCAATAAGGCCCGGCATAACTAAATACCGCCGAAGGCGCCACAATTATTGATACGGTATCCGTACCGGATGCTGGACACAAACCACTGGTATTAAATGTAATAACGTATGTATTTATGGAACTTGCACTGAGATCAATCAGACCTGTTGAAGAATTGAGGAAAACCAAACCGGAAGGTGATGCGCTGAATACACCGGCGGCGCCACCCGTTATGTTGGCAGCAGGATCGCTGCCTGACTGGCAAAAAACGGAGGATGAATAAGTAAAGGCCGGATTATCCGTGGGATTCACGGTAATGGTAAATGATGATGGTGTCCCCGCACAACTGTTGGCTGAGGGTGTCACAACAATAGCAGCCAGGACAGGCACAGAACCGGTATTTACAGCCGTGAAACCCGGGATATTACCTGTTCCGTTCGCTGCGAGGCCAATAGCCGTATTCGAATTTGTCCAGGTGTATGCTGTACCGGGTGTTGGACTGGTGAATACAGTCCCCGTAAGGGCTGTACCGTTACAGACTGTGATATTTGAAGGCACATTGACTGTGGGTATAGGGTTGACAGTGATGATGTAGTCAGAAGGGATGCCTGTACAACTGTTGGCCTCAGGTAACACGGTGATGGTGGCCGATATGGGGGTAGTACCCGTGTTTAAAGCAGTGAAAGACGGAATATTACCGCTACCGCTGCCTGCAAGGCCAATGGCAGTGTTGGTATTCGTCCATGTGAACGTAGCACCGGTTGTAGGGCTCGAAAAAGTGGTTCCCGTGATACTATTTCCGTTACAAACAGTAATACCGGACGGAACATTGACCACTGGTAAAGGATTTACCGTGATGGTGTATGTCGAAACAACACCGGGACAATTATTGGCAGAAGGAGTCACCGTAACCGTGGCTGTAACCGGATTAAAACCGGTATTGGAAGCTGTAAAGGCAGGAATATTACCGGTGCCGCCTGCCGCAAGTCCGATGGAAGTATTCGAATTGGTCCATGAAAAGACAGTTCCCGGCGTGGGGCTGGAAAAGCTGGTCATGGCTATTGTTGCGCCATGACATACCGAGATGTTGGCAGGAACCGTCACCACAGGTTCAGGATTAACCGTAATCAGGTAAGTCGAAGGTGCACCTGGACAACCGTTTGCCGAAGGCGTTACCGTGATAGTGCCCGATATCGGAGCTGTGCCGGTATTCGAAGCGGTAAAAGCCGGCAAATTCCCGGTTCCGCCCGAACCCAGACCAATAAGTGTGTTTGAGTTGGTCCATGTAAAAGTCGTGCCCGGAGTTGGGCTGGAAAATGTTGTCCCTGAAAAAGCAGCGTTGTTGCACAAAGCAACATCGGCCGGGACCGTCACAGCAGGAATTGGATTGACTGTGATGGTATACGAAGAAATTATGCCGGGGCAATTGTTAGCGGCTGGTGTCACTTCAATAGTTGCAGTCTGCGGAAGTGCTCCGGTGTTTATGGCCGTGAATGACGCAATATTGCCGGTGCCGGCAACAGCCAGGCCAATGGAAGTATTGGTATTTGTCCAGGTATAAGTAGTTCCCGCTGTAGGGCCGGAGAAAACTGTTCCTGAAACAGTCGCGCCGTGGCAAACCGTCAGGTTGGCCGGAACAACCACAGTGGGCGTAGGATTAACAGTAATGGTATAGCCCGAAGCGGTTCCGGCACAGCTATTGGCAGATGGCGTCACCGTTATGGTCGATGTCACAGGCGAGATACCAGTATTGACAGCAGTAAATCCCGCAATGTTACCTGTTCCGGATGCAGCCAGTCCTATGCTTGTGTTAGAATTTGTCCAGGAAAAGGTGGTGCCGGAAGTCGGGCTGGTAAATGCGGTAGCTGTAACGGCAGTTCCGTTACAAACCGCGAAATCCGACGGGACATTGACCGCAGGCGTTGGATTAACAGTGATGGTATACGTTGAAGGTATACCAGCACAGTTATTAGCGGTCGGGGTCACAGAAACAACAGCACTTATCGGCGCTGTACCGGTATTGACTGCAGTAAACGCTGCAATATTCCCCGTTCCGTTTGCTGCCAAACCTATAGCAGGGTTTGAACAGGTCCATGTATAGGTAGCTCCGGTGGTAGGGCTGGTAAAACCTGTATCCGGAATAGTGGTTCCGTTACACACCGTAATGTTGGCAGGTACGGTGACCAGAGGCGTAGGGTTAACTGTTATAATGCATGTTAATGGTGGTCCCTGGCAGTTATTCAAAGTCGGTGTTACGGTAATAGATACGCTGACCGGATTAGTCCCGGTATTGACAGCTGTGAATGATGGAATATTGCCTGTCCCACCGGCTCCCAGGCCGATGGCAGTGTTTGGATTTGTCCAGGTGTATGTGCTTCCCGCCGGAACGCTGACAAAGTTGGTGGCAGGAACAACTTCATTATTACAGACATGATTGATACAGACCGGAACGATCGTAGGTATGGGATTCACGGTGACCCTGACCGTATCCACACCGGTACAATAATTACCGGCATTGGTCATGGTTACGGTATAAGTCGTGGTGGTAGTAGCTGAACAAACCGGGTTAGAAACTCCTGAATTGTTCAGCCCGGCAGAAGGCGACCACGAATAGGTACCTCCGGCGCCCCCCCAGGAGGCCTGCAATTGAACACTGTTTCCCGAGCACAGGCTGACATTGTTGCCGGCATCAGGAACAAAAGGATAAACGGTCAGGGTATAAGGTACGCGGTATGTTCCGGGACATGTTCCAAAGTAGTAGGTAGCTGACGACTGGGGATTACTGAGTGTCAGGGATGTGGTGTTGGATAACTGGTTCCCTCCAATTTCCGCATCATACCATCCGTAAGTGGTGCCCGGATGCACAGTGCCGCTCAATGTTGCTGTGATGGTCACCGGCTGCCCCTGGCAGGCATAGACCGGGGAAATACTTATAGAAAAATTGGTTACAACCGCATTATTAATTCCCGGGCCGCCTTTGGTAGCGCCGTTTGGAGGAAATCCTTCCACGCCCCAGTGCGAAGCTTCGGTATAGGCGCCTCCGATTGTTGATGTGCCGTTCTGCCCGCCGCTGACCATCCGTGTTATGGTTCCACCGGAAATTGCTATGTAGCCGCCGCCGCCGCCGCCGCCAGGCCCTTCGGCTTCCTCATTGGAAATATTTAAAAATCCTGCTTTCTTTATCTGATCGCCCCCTTTGCCACCGTTAGCTGTGGCTGAGACGCCTGTAATTGTGGAGATGGCATTAAGCACGACCGCACCGCCACCGCCGCCGCCGCCGGCACCATCAATACCGGTAACATCGTTGGACGCAATTCCCGGGTCAGCGCCCTCGGAATTACCTCCGGGGTTGCCGTTGGCCACAAACGTACCCGTTCCGGAAATACTTCCATATGACATAACGTAAATGATGCCGCCGCCATTACCGCCTGCTCCGCCATACGTATCGTTCTGATGGCCGCCGCCGCCGCCGCCGCCAAGATACATGCGCGGGTAACCGCCTTCGTTGGCTATGAGCGGCCAGCCGCCAAAACCACCGATATTATCCCTTCGTTGCCCGACTCCGCCCCATGAATAATTTCCGGGACCTTCCACCAATGGGTTTTGTTTGGTAGAAGAAAACGAATATCCTCCCCTGCCGCCGCCATAAGAAGCGTTCTTATGAAAAACCGTATAGCCCGGAATCGTCAGCAAAGGAGGGTTTTCCAGGTCCCAGGCTGTTTTATAGCTGGCATCGGTGGTCGTATCCGGAAAGCCGCAACCATTATAATTCAGGTTGCTGCTCACATTGGACCCACCGCCACCGCCGGAATTATGCGAATTGCCGCCGCCGCCGCCATTGGCTGGCGCACCCTTGCAATTATAACCCGTCCACACAACACCATTTTCTGCAATACCCTCTCCTTTCTGCCCTCCATAATTAACATCGAGACTGGCATAATGATACAAAACCAGAGGCGGGTTAGCATACTGAGGTGAAGTGATGCCACCCCGGAAACCCTTACCGCTAACATTCACAGTGCCATTATTGATAACATTTCCCATGCTTTCGACCACAAGAACACCGCCGGTAGTGCCATTCCACGGATCACAGGTCAGTTCTCCCCCCGTATTTATGGTCATAAAAGAATAACGTGGTACGCGTATCACCTGTGCCTCATATTCAGTATAGCTTTGTGACAACCCACACGTCAATGTAATGATATTATTATATGAAACAGACTGAACCTGGGCAAACTCATATTTTCCGCAATTGTAATAATTCGTGATATAACCGTATCCCTCATAATATTCAGCATATTGTATGCTGGCCCCCTGCATCTGTATTATAAAAATCAGGTCACCCGGGCCGAGCGGCTGGGTTAAACTTGCGTTGGTCATAACATTGCTTGCCACACTGATGGAAGTAATTCCCGCAGGCGCATCATCAGTGAGCGGTGAGTATGCATTTACCACCACTCCCGTTGTTGAAATAATTTTTGGCCCGTTTTTACCACGTTGTGGAAATGTTGCTGAAGAAAAACAAACGAAAAATATTAAAAAGGAAACAATGAATTTTTTCATGAAATATTGGTTAAATTTAACTACGTACAAATTTATACAATTCTTTGCTTTCAGGAAAATATTCCCAAAAAAAGAGTTTTTTTTCAGGTCAGAATTTTTTTTTAATTTTACCTGTCATGAAAAAAGAATATCTGTTCTTAGTTTTCATTTTTATAGGAGTAACATCCTGTAAAAAAGAAAATCTTTGCGATTGTTTTAAAAGCACGGGCAAAATAACCACGGAAGAAAGGACTACCGAACCCTTTAACAGCATCTACCTCGATGACAACGTGAATTTGATTCTTACCCGGGACAGCATTTTCAGTGTAAAGGCAGAAGCCGGAAAAAATTTACTGCCGCTAATCAGGACAAGAGTCGAAAACGGTTCGATGTATATAAGCAATGATAATAAATGTAATTGGGTGAGAAGCTATAAACCCGATGTCAATGTTTATATCAGTATGCCGTCATTGTTGTTCCTCGGATACTCCGGAAGCGGAGATATCACTATGCAGAACACCTTTACCGGTGATACCCTCTGGTTTGATTCGAAAAATGGCTCGGGAACAGTAAATCTCGACCTTGAAGTAAGAAAATGCTGCCTGATCATCAATACGGGCCCCTGCGATGTGATCACAAAAGGATGTGCCGATGAACTACAGGTCTATTATATTGGCACCGGAATGATACATTGTGAAGAATTCCCGACCTTTTATACTTATGTTACCAATAAAAGTACCGGCGATTGTTATCTGAATGTCCATGATTTACTGATCTATCACCTCTCCTGGTCGGGCAATGTATATTACACAGGGAACCCGCCACAGATCACGGGCGAAAGCACCGGAAGCGGGACCATCATTCCTTACTGAGCGCATTATAACACTATCGGTCATGAAGAACAAAAAAAACCTTTTAACAATTATTCTCATCACCCTGGCGCTGACATGGATAGCAGCCAATATCAACTGGGGCGGGGATAAACCAAAGTGGATTGTTCTGTCGGATGGTAAAGGCTATTATGCGTATCTGCCTGCTGTCTTCATTTATCACGACCTCAACTTCGGCTTTTTTGAAAAAAAAGAAATGGATCCTGCTGCCGACCCGAAATTATTCTATGATTACCGGGTTTTTTCCGACGGACATACCATCAATAAATGTTTTTGCGGCATCGCCCTGTTACAAATGCCGTTTTTCCTTATGGCTCACCTGATTGAAAGCATCAGCGGAGGGCAGGCTGACGGTTTTAGCCCTTTGTATTACATTTTTATTCAGATCGCAACCATCTTTTACTATTTTTTAGGGTTGCTGTTTCTCAGTAAACTGTTGTTTCTCTATAAGTTTAAGCATTCATCTGTTATTCTCACACTAATAACGGTGACCTTTGGCACCAACGCGTTTTATTATATCATCAGGGAAGCTGCCATGCCTCATATATACTCCTTTGCGCTCATCGCCGCCTTTATGTATTACTCAAAATTATATTTCTCGGATCACCGGCCTTTACGGATTTTAATCATATCGGTTCTTTTAGGTTTAATAGTTCTGGTAAGGCCAGTAAATATAATAATTGTATTCCTGTTGCCTTTCCTATCCTCGTCATGGTACAGCTATAAAAGAGGTTTTTATACCCTATTCCACAAACCGCTGTTCCTTATTGCCGCAGTGATTATTTTTATTATCATTGGTTCCATACAACTGATGATATACCGCATCAGCACCGGATCTTTTTTAATCGACAGTTACGGCAACGAATATTTTGAATTTTTCAATCCACACGTCATTTCGTTCCTGTTCAGTTATAAAAAAGGTGCTTTTTTGTATACCCCCATACTTTTTATCTCGCTTTTCGGCCTGTATCACTTTTGGAAAAACGCCCGGTATAATTTTTATTGCCTGGTCTTTTTCATCATTGTAATTTTCTATGTATTATCATCATGGTGGAACTGGTGGTATGGCGGAAGTTTTTCATCACGTGTGCTCATCGACTACCTGCCGGTATTCATGATCTTACTGGCTGCTGCACTGGACAGCTTCCGGAAAAAGATTCCCAAAGGCTTGTTTATCACCTTGATTGTTCTGTTGATCGTGGTTAACCAGATACAGATATATCAGTACCGGTACGGGGCAATACATTATGAAAATATGGATAAAAAACAGTACTGGGATACTTTCCTAAGGATAGATAAATTACTGTAGCACTGATTATTCGTTGAAATATGTGTATTCAAATTTTGAGGTATACATGTTGCGAATGTTTTCAGCCGGGTTCTGCGAATACACCAAAGCTTCAAACATTTTACCATCGTCATGATAGGTGCGTTCAATGCTGATGAGCAGTTCATCATCACGGTTGTACTCTTCATGTTTTACGGCGTTATTTTTATCGTCATAGGTAAGGCAGGTCTTTTTAAGAGTCAGCGGGTCTTCCTCGATAATCTCCGTTACATTATCCTGCTCATCATAGCTGAAAAGTGTTTTTTCAATAAGCTGATTGCCGGAATTATATTTTAAAGTTTTTTCACGCAGACCTTTCTCATTATAATAATGCTCTGTGACATAACCCGTGCCCGGTTCAGGGGTGAAATAGGTAAATTTTACTAATTTACCCTGCTCATTATATTCATAATTACGGCGGCTCCTAAGCTGGTTTTCCTCGTCATACATCTCTGAACACAACATCCTGCCGTTTTCAAATAAGAAAGTTTCTGTTTCTTCAACTTCACCATCCACATCCTTTTGTACACGCTTAACCATATTGCCGTTTTCATCATAAAAGAATTCGATTATCGCTTCTCCGCCCTCCTCATATATGATCTTTTCCTGTATTTGATTGTTTGAATCATCATAGACAAAAAAATGATGTTCAACTATTTCGTTTTCATCAAAATACACAAACTGCTCCACCATTCTGTTCTCCTCATCAAAGGTATACCGGTAATGCTCATGTATATCGCCTGCATGATTATAAGAAAGTGATTTGATCATATTTCCTCTTTCGTCATATTCCTCATGAGAGGACAAATAGGAATTTTTTTCGTACCAGTCCGTATCGTCAGGCCGCGAAGGATCTTCCATCGCATACTCAATTCTGAAATTTCTTATTGTCTGAATTTTTTTTTCCATGGTACTCCGTGTTTTAGTTTACAGGTCAATTTATGACTGGAATTTACTGCGAAATTATAATTTGTAGACCGTATAATTTTTGTTTTCAAAAATTATTTCATATTTAAGTACATCTGCAAAATCTTTCTTATTGACAAACAGGAATTTACAACCATTTTTCCGAATGGAATCAAGATATTGATGATCATTAATCCTGTCATTTCCGAGCGCCCAGCCCCGCCGGTGAGCAAAATACATCTGCTGATAACCTTCACCTCCCGAAACCGCAATCAGGTCGTTCAGGCCGGAAACCTTATCAGCAATTTTTTCAAGTTCCGTCAAGTATCGTTCGTCATCCCTGATCCTGAAATCATGCTGCTGATTAGCAATACTTTCTACTATTATTGCTATTATAAATATTATTCTTATATAATTTATTTTGATCTCAGAAAGTCCGTAACCGGCAACTAAAGCCATGAAAGGAACAAACGGCAGAATATAATAGGAATGTGTGGGGAACACAGCACCTGTTTTAACGGCAAAAAACAAAAAAATCAACAGGGCAAGTACAAAAACTATCGTCATGTTTTTCTCCTTATTACGAAATATACGATAACATCCGAAAAGAAAAACACCAAAGGCGGAATAGGATAGTAAAGCGCCAAAATAGAATTTTTCCAATGCATCGTAGCGGTAAGGAATTATTTCTTTAATACCTGTAAGGAGGTCTTTCTCAAAGAAATGCTGATAACGGTATTGTTCAACCAGGTGAGGAACCCAGTAGAAGTACCAAAGAGCAACAATGATGATAGTATCGGCAAGGGCACAACACAATATCAGGAAAGTCCTTTTATTGATCTGTTTTGTAATCAACGGCAGCACGAGCAAACTCAGCATAATCAGTGCCGGCATCTTGGATAAGCCTCCCAATGCCGAAAAAATTATAAATAAGACAAGAGGAAGGATTTTATTATGCGCAATGAACAACGTTGCATAATAGACTCCTATGAGCACCAAAGACAGGCTGAAGGTATCAGGCATGATCTTACGCGCATAGCAAAACCATAGTGAACATAGCAAAACCAGCCCGGAATAAAAAGCAGTCTGTTCGCCAAAATATTTGCGGATAATAAGGTAAAAACATAAAATGCCCAGAGAAGATACCAGTAGGTTTATCAATCTGCCATACCAGTGGGCATAACCAAAGATTTTGGATACCAGGAAGATGAGATAATTGAATACGGGAAATTCACAACCAACGATCCCTGAATGGTTCCCGTCGATATCAATTCTGGGATAAAGGATATTGGCACTCGTCTCCAAAAAATTCCTCGCCACCATACAGGTAAAGGACTGTCTCCAGTTATGCGCTTTTTCCAGCGGCGGGTTGGTAATTCCGTACAATCTTATCAGAAAGAATAATACTACCCAGAAGCGGAAATCTTTTACAAGGTTTTTTATCCTTTGTCCTGCGGCCATCATCTTTGTTGTTTCATCAGTCCAAGTGCCTGTAGTATCACCTGTGCATGATCGAAAGCCATAGCCGGCAAATCATCTGTACTAAACCATTGTGCATCAGCGGCATCATCCCCTGCGCTCACACTCATATGATTTTCATCGTACCAACCATAATAGATTACGCTGATGGTACGGTAGCGGGGGTCGCGCCCGACAGTTCCTATGGTAAACAGTTGCCTGAGCGCCGGGTGAAACACACCGGTTTCTTCCTGTAGTTCACGGATTACGGCATCATCAAGCTCCTCGTCAATTTCAACAAAACCGCCGGGCAGCGCCCATAAGTCTTTAAATGGTTCATTCCGGCGCTTTATAAGCAGAATTTTCATGTCAGGCGCTGCTTTACGAAGGAGAATGGCATCCACTGTCACTGCCGGCATCGGATATTCATAAATATAAGACATTATTTAATGTATATAAGTCAGGTCATTAATATTCAATGATTTACCATGAGAGATATGAACTATTTTTACATGCTGTTCCTTCAGTTTCATCCAGCAGTCTCTCACACCGGAAGGATTTTCTGCAACAAGAGGCCAATAAGCAGGTTTGGCAAAACCCAGCATGGTCATAGCCGCATCGCCGGCAAAACAGTTGCCGTCATCACAGGCCAATGCAATGGAATCGGCTGTATGGCCGGGCAACGATATTATTTTCGCAGGTATACCATAATTCCGCAAAATAGTGTCATTATCGGAATCAATCAGCAGAGCATTTTCATCAGGGATCACGGGGTTGCATACCCTGTACAAACGGAAGATCTTTTTCACCCGCATAAAAAAACGTACCAGTCCTGATGATCCGGTCATTGCCTGATGATCAACTCCTTCGGCCAAAAAGGGCAAGGCGTTTTTATGCACAATGAGCCTGGCGCCGGATTCCCTGAGCAGGACGCTGAGAAATCCCGTATGGTCGGTATGATGGTGCGTGAGAAAGATGAATTTAATTTGCGATAATGAAATGGAATGTTTTGCCAGTTCATGTTTGAATTTTTCATAATATTTCACTGCAGAAGTATCCACCAATAAATACTGCGTACCGCAAAGGATCAGGAAACACCTGGTGATACCCAGGGAAAGCGTAATATATTGAATGGCTGGACCTTCCTTCATCCGGAATCTGTTTTCGCCGGACTATTTGGCATAGCTGATGGCCCGCGTTTCCCTGATGACTGTTATTTTAATCTGCCCGGGATAGGTCATTTCATTCTGTATCTTGTTGGAGATATCAAACGCCAGCTGGTTAGCCTCGTTGTCGGTAACTTTTTCAGCGCCAACGATGACACGCAATTCTCTTCCGGCCTGTATGGCATAGGTTTTTACTACGCCGGGATATGCAAGCGCCAGGTCTTCAAGGTCTTTTAACCGGTTGATATAGGATTCCACTATTTCGCGGCGGGCGCCGGGGCGGGCGCCGGATATGGCATCGCATATCTGAACTATGGGGGAGAGCAGCGAGGTCATCTCTACTTCTTCATGATGAGCGCCGATAGCATTGCACACCTCAGGTTTTTCCTTGTATTTTTCAGCCAGGTTCATACCGAGTATGGCATGTGGCAGTTCGGGTTCATTATCAGGAACTTTGCCGATATCATGAAGGAGGCCTGCCCGTTTTGCAAGTTTGGGGTTAAGGCCCAGTTCGGAAGCCATCACAGCCGAGAGGTTGGCCACTTCGCGCGAGTGCTGAAGGAGATTCTGTCCATAGGATGAACGGTACTTCATTTTTCCGATCAGACGAATAAGTTCATGATGTATCCCGTGAACCCCAAGGTCGATAGTGGTTCGTTTACCCACTTCAACAATTTCCTGTTCGATTTGTTTTTTTGTCTTGGCGACAATTTCCTCAATTCGCGCCGGATGAATGCGTCCGTCGGTAACCAGCTGATGCAGCGATAAGCGGGCAATCTCCCGGCGTACCGGGTCAAAACCGGAAATAATGATGGCATCAGGCGTGTCATCAATGACGATCTCCACCCCGATAGCTGCTTCCAAAGCTCTGATGTTCCGGCCTTCACGGCCGATGATGCGGCCTTTGATCTCATCATTATCAATATTGAATACGGACACGGAATTTTCAATAGCTTGTTCTGCAGCAGTCCGTTGCAGGGTTTTTATGACAATTTTCTTGGCCTCCAGGTTAGCCGTATCGCGGGCTTCATCAATAATCTCGCGGACATGATTGGCCGATTCGGCCTGTGCTTTTGTTTTGAGCATTTCCACGAGTTGCGACTTGGCTTCTGCCGCAGACAATCCTGCTATAACTTCAAGTTTTTGAACCTGTTGTGCCTGCATCTGATCAACCTCGGTCTGCTTTTTATTCAGGATATCCAGCTGAATGTTCAGATTGTCACGAACCGTGGACAGCTCTTTTTCCTTACGGTTCAATTCTTCAATTTTCTGAGAAACAACGGCTTCCTTCTGCTTTATCCGGTTTTCATTTTTCAGGATATTGTTGTTGCGCTCGTTCACCATCTTTTCATGCTCGGTCTTGAGCTGAAGATATTTTTCCTTTGCCTGAAGCATTTTATCTTTCTTAATCATTTCGGCCTGGTTCTCGGCCTCTTTGAGGATATTTGCCGATCGTTTTTCAATGGTTTTTCGTATAAAAACCATTGAAACAAGCCCACCTATGAGTATACCTCCGGCTGCTGAAATGAGTATTAATAATATTGGATTCATGATATAAAATTTATTTAGTTAATATTAGTTTGTTTCAAAAAAAAACCGCATTAAATACAAAAGAGTTTAGAATAAACTCCAGAAAAACATAGATAGAGCTACCTGTTTTGTTCGAACTTCTACCGTCCCGGAGCAAGCTCCGGAATTCCGCCGAAACGGACTGAAGCCTGTTCTACCATCACAGAGATTACTCTAATTTGATAATGTTGAGTTTATCAAACAATGTTTTTGATTTAATGCGGGTAATTTTAAATATTTTTATCAAAGAACGCTGTTGTCCAGATGCTGATCAAGTAATTTATTAATATCAAGTAATTTATCTTTTAATTTAGTATTATTATATCCATTGACATGTTCAAGATTCAAAGCATTGGAAGTATATTGTAAGGCTATCATCGCCAATAGGTCCTGTTTATCCTTAAAAGCATAAGTACTAGCGAATTCCTTTATTTTATCGTTGATGAGTTTCACTGCCTTCCTTACTATTTCTTCCTCCAGCCGGCCAATGGTCAATTTGTAATTCCTTTCCGCAATGTTTACCGATATGGTCAAATCTTCCATTGATTTTCAGGATATATTATTAATTACTTGTTTAATAGTGCAATACATCTGTCAACCTCCCGCAAAAGTTCATTAATTCTTAATTTTGCTTTTGTTTTGTCTTCTCCTTCTAATGATTTTGCAACACGTAATAATTTATTTTTTTCCTCTAAATATTTTATAGTTGCTGTATTTTCCTGTTCCTTTTTAGTTAATAAATCAATTTTTTTTTTCAATTCGGCATTTTCATACTTAATTTCGTTCAATTGCCTGATCAACTGATGGGTTTTGAATTCAATGCCCGACACTAATCCCGAAAGATCCTCCATAATCCATCATTTGATTTCTTTTACAAAAGTAATACACTATTGTAATAAAATGCAAATTTTTTTAACTTTATTTACAAATTTTGGGTAGTTTTATACTGTTATTTGTATATAAAAAAAGTTTCATTATGAATGAAGAGTTGCTCTATTATATATGGAAATATCAACGATTTAATACAAATCTGCTTACGACAGAAGGTATTCCTTTCAGCGTTGAACATCCGGGGATCAGAAATTCAGATGCCGGGCCGGATTTTACAAATGCCAGGATTCGCATCGGTAAAACGTTATGGGCCGGAAACGTCGAAATACACCTGAGGTCTTCCGACTGGACTTCACACAAACACCACCTTGATGAAGCCTACAACAATATCATTCTCCATGTTGTATATGAAGATGATAAACCTGTTTTTGACAAAACCGGAAACAAAATTGCCACCTTGCAAGTAAAAAATATCATTGACGACCTCCTGGTCGCCAATTACAAGAATTTTGCAGAAAGCAAAAATCCGGTGCCCTGCTCGCTATCGTTAAACAGTGTAAAAGAGGTTATTATATCCGTTTGGCTGGAAAAACTGGCCATCGAACGCCTTCAAAATAAAACTGAAGTCATTTTCAACAAACTGAACTTATATAAAAACGATTGGGAACAAAGCTTTTATGAAGTTTTTGCCCGCAATTTCGGATTCAATGTCAATTCGGAGCCCTTTGAACTATTGGCAAAATCGCTCCCGCAAAAATATTTCGCCAAAAGTAAAAACAACCTGTTCCAGCTGGAAGCGTTGCTTTTCGGACAATCCGGGCTCCTGGATGATGAATTCGCCGATGATTATCCGGTAAAACTCAGAAACGAATACCAATACCTTCAGAAAAAATACGATCTCAGGCCCATAGAAAAGCATTTATGGAGGTTTTTACGGATAAGGCCGAATAATTTCCCTACCATCCGGCTGGCGCAATTCGCAGGCCTGATCCACAGATCGGCCAATTTGTTTTCAAAGATCATAGAAGCCGGCACAATGGCAGAAATTTACGAACTTTTCGACCTTCGCTGTTCCGAATACTGGCAAACACACTATGTTTTTGATAAAAGTTCGGAACGATCGCCAAAAAATCCGGGTAGAAGTACTATAAATCTTTTGATAATCAACACTATAGTTCCGTTTGTCTTTGCTTATGGAAAAATAAAAGGTGATGATAATTATACGGAAAGAGCTTTAACATTTCTTTCGACTGTTCCTCCCGAAAAAAACCAATTCACTGAAAAATTTCTACAGGCCGGTCTCAAGCCTGTAAATGCCATACAGTCGCAGGCGATGATCCATTTGTTCCATGAATACTGCAGCAACAAAAAATGCCTTCAGTGCAGCATAGGCGATGCTGTTCTGAAATCTGGGACGTTAATCTGATTACTCTAAATCAGTTTCAGCAATATTTTACATCAACGTAAAGCCCGGACGCTGAATAATCATTTGGTGTCCGACTTCAGGTATACCGCTTTCTGATTGCCATACCCAAGTTCCATCCTGTTCTGATTTAATTTTAACAATTTAAATTTCAACAACTTACCTTCTTCCAGCCCGGCAGCAGAAAAAGTAATCCGAAAGTTCAGCAGATGGTCCTGAACATAATAATCAAAAGATGATGGATAAACATGTGTGCCGTTTTCGAGATGATCATACATGATTCCTTCTGAATTCCATTCACCGTACTGAACACCATTTTCGGGCTTTGATATCTCAAAACCTTTTATTTGTGTAGTCTCTAGCACGATGGGTGTGTCGGATACCCAATCACCGGTAATGAGGGCTTCACGCCGGGTTCCACAGCAGCTGAACAATAAGATCAGAATGGTCAATGTCAAAACAACGGATTTCATAGCTCAATATTTCAAAGTCAAAGTAAACAAATTTCAGCGGATGATTTCTGTTTTATGTAATTACCGCAGATTTTTTTTCTTTTTCAGAAATAAATCCCTGTATGTATTGAATTCCTTGCGGTATACAATACCAATCCCCTGAGTATAAGGCGCCGTGTACTGCAAAATATTGTACTGGTTGGTATGGTTGTATACTTTTAGTTTTAACGCTTTTGTGATTTTCACTTCAATATCCACATCCCCCACGATCTGGTTGGAGTTTTTGTTGTTACCGGTGGTGTTTTGCCCGGTTGCGACGCCCACGTTGCTCGAAATGGATACCCTGTCGTTGAAGAGCTGCGTAGAAAGCGCCACGGCAATTTCTTCTTCCGAGATATTATCGCCGGGACGATAATTTACCCCTATATTTACATTTTTACTTATTTGTGAAAGCCAGTTGCTCAACTGATTGGAGAGCACCTCGCTGGCGCTTTTTCCAAGCAGGGTGGCTCCGGCAGATACAGCCGGCCCGATACCGGTATTGGGATTTACAAAGCTGTTGATCACCAGCAATGATATAAAGTTATTATTAATATTCTGATTCATAGCTGCAAGATACGGAGCTTTTTCGTATTCGAGCATGGAAGGTATATCTACCTCAAAAGTGAATTCCGGGTTGGCCAGCACATTTTTCATGTTGATAATGCAATCCACATTGACATACCGTGTGTTGGTATCAACGCCCAGTCCTCCCAGGTTGGCCCTCATCGAATAACGGGCACGGATATCCAGTTCGGCATTATAAGGGTCGCCGTTCCATTTTACCGTGCTGCCCGGATCAATGATAAAACGCTTGTTGATGATATTCTGAAACGTGAATAGATAATCACCCGAAGTCAGCACGTAATCGCCAAACATATTCATTTCTCCATCAGCGTAAGTAATTCTGATGTTGCCATTGCCTACGCCTTTGATACGGTCGCCGGCACGGGGATCGAACAACAGCTGAACCTCGGCATCATCGGTCACATTGAATGACATATCAAGGTTGATGCCGCTCACCGCCATTCCTGTCTCCTCTGCCACAGGTTCCTGCTGGTCTTTTTTGACAAAGGTGATATAATTGCTGGCCTGCAGCGTCGAGGTCGTACCTACAGGAACGAATAGCTGAGTTCCTTTTTCGGTTGTAGCCCCAATATCGAAATGTATTTTCTTCTGATCGCCGTAAATGTGGGCATTACCGGTAGCATAACCCTTGCCATAAAACAATTCATTCAACGAGGCATTGGTGTTCAACACCAGCGTTTTTCTAGGTTCAATATAAATATCAAAGCTAATGTTTTTAAAATTATTATGGGTGATTCTGCCCGATACTATGGCGGTGTCAATGTCGCGGTGTTCATAGTCGGGCTGGTCTATAGCCAGGATGTTACTGAACGAAAAGGCGTTTTTGGTTATCTTTACGCTATCGTATGTAAAAGCATAAACGGTATTCAGGTAATTAATTTTTAAGGCGCCACGCATAACCCTCAGCAGGCCTGTTAATTCCGGATTTTTTTTGCCACGGAGGAAAAGTTTGCCGGTAGCTGTCCCGCTGACAATGGAGCCAAAACTGGCTACATACCTCGACAAAGCCTTCAGCCTGAGGTTCTCCACCGTAATATCAATATCAAAATTTTGTGGCTTATCACCCGGATAATAATACCCCTCCGCAACTACAGGTGTGCTTTTACCGATATTCCCAACATAAAATATCTCCGCTTTTATGCGAATGCCTTTTTTCACGTCATCCCATTTGCTTTGCACCCAGGCATCGCCCAGCTTGTCATAATTGATACCAAAATCTTTGATTTTCAGATCGGCATAATAAGTGGGCGAATTATAAAGTCCTGAAATACCGACATTTCCGGTTACAATGCCGTCCAGGTCAAACTTTTTGGCATTGGTGAGATAATCAATGTTGGAAATATCAAAAGAATTAAATTTGACTTTCAGGGTGTCGGAAGGATCTTTCGAGATAATACCGTTGATCATCAGATTTTGACGGTTGCGGCCCAGCAACACATTGTTGAATGTTATGCGGCTGGTGTCAAATACGATATTTCCGGCTTCGTTAATGGCCCACAACGAGTCATCAATAATAATTTGCGAAGTCCTGAATCCCATAACAGATTCACTGTTGCTCAAAAAATAATTATAAAAATTGAGGTCGGCTGCATTGCGGTTTTCCTGTTTCTTATTGTCCCAGTATAATTTGCTGTTAATACTGTCGTTTTCCACCTGCGATATCAGGCCGAAATTCAACAGAAAGGTACTGTCAGACATTTTTAACGTATCAGAATTCAAATTCAGGTCTATATGTCCCTTACCCGCATCAAAAGCAAGGTTCCAGTTTTCGAGACTGTAGTTATTGTACGACAACTTTGAAGAAACTACTTCGATTTGTGAGGTATTGGTTATGGAATTGAAATTTCCTTTTACAATGGTATTACCAGCTGTTCCCAGCCCACCGGCCAGATAATCCAACACGGGAGAGGCATTATACAGTCGTATATCAAAATCGAATTCCTGGCGGGCAATGTTCTTGTTGCTGGTATCCAGAGCAAAATAAAAATTAGGAAGGTAGTTGAGTATGAACTTCTTAAATGAATTGCCCAACTCAGAAAAAACAAAATATCCTTTAAAAACAGCATCCACATAATCAGATTTTAAATCAAAAGTGCGGTAACCGTTCTGACCAATATCTGTGTTTAATTTCAATGACAGCAGGTCAAAAAACTTTTTATTCTGCCGGAATGCTGCGTTCTCTAATGTTATCGTTCCCTTAAGGTTATCAATATTATTACCATTAAAATCAATATTTAACCGGCCTTTTACTTCCGACAGTGTGTCTTTGGGGGTTAGCCTGAGTTTTTTCAGGTTGGCATATTCGACATCTGCAATAAAATCATAGTCGGGCAGGGAATCATTAAGGTCTACCTTACCATTGAAAGACAATTCCAGGTTATCATCCGTAATCTCGACCACACCATTGAAAATCCGTTTATCTAAATTCCCGTCAACCGTAATCCCTGAGTAGTTATATCCTTTAAATTCAAGCTGTTGTATATTACCCTTAAATAAAAACGATGCATCATCTGATTTCAGTCCCGATCCGTTGATCTGTGCGTCGAGACTTACTTTTCCAAGTAAATCCGATAAATCGAGCAGTGAGCCGAGATAAAAACTCTCCGTGGCGACTTTCCCGTTGTAGGTAATGGTTTTATTGACGTTTCGCACAATGATATCGGTTGATATACTGCCAAGGTCGGAATTCAGTGTTGCGTTAGAGACAAAACTCGAATAGAATCCGGTAAACACACCTTTCATATTGATATTTCCCAGGCGCTGAAGCATCTGAGGCAGCTTTAACTGAGTAACGGCCATGCCCGGCGCCGGAATAACGACGCTGTTGATGTCGCCTACCGTAGTTGTCAGGTTTCTGATTTTCAGATTGATATATGTATCTTCAATTCTAGGTAAACCGTTCATGGCAATGTCGGCATCGAAATAAGTATCCCTGCCGTAGGTCATCATAAAACGTTTCACCTTGAGATTGCTGACCTTTCCTTTTACATCCGATGAAAAATGGATGAGATCATTCATGCCATACATTTGTTTGACAAAATATGCTATATCAAGAAAATTCAGCGTGGTAGGCCGCACTTCGGAACGTATGGCAACCTCATTGATAAAATCATTAAAACATTTAAAATCATCATATATAAAAGCAAGGTCAAGATCAAGATCAGACTCAGGAGTTCGTACTTTCAGATTGTTCACTACAATATTTTTCTTTGATACCACTGTCCGGGCTGAAAAACTATCGATGACAAACCCGCATTTTTCCTTTAGCGACAGATGTCTTATGATGCCGCAAACCGAATCATGGAGCACACCGACATTATCCATTCCGATATTGATCTCTGAAATCCGGATATCATCAAAATCCATCACCCCATTGTTGTTATGCTCCTTATCTTCATTAATAAAAGAAAAACCTGAACCCGACAACTGAAAATCATCAATAAAAATTTTTAAAGGATACTTTTCGGGATTTTTTTTCTTTTTTTCAGACTTGAAGTAATCAAGAATAAACTGGAGGTTGGTTTTGCTTTCGTTTTTATATTTTCTCAGATTAAAGAACGTATTTTTCAGTACTACTTTTTTTAATTCAAAGTAATTGCCGGACACATCGAGTTTGCCGGGTTTTACATTTATTACATCCGATTTCAGCAGCACGCTATGGTGCAGGTCTTCGATGTAAACGCCTTTCAGCATGACGTTCATAAAGAACCGGACTTCGACTTTGTCAACAGACACCACCGTATTCAGTTCTTGCGAAAGATAATGCGAAAGTTTTCTGGCGATCTGCGTTTGCACCAGGTTGCTCTGAACCAGCGTAAATATCCCTGCCGGCAGCACAAAAAGCACGGCAAAGACAATGATTACTATTTTGAGTGTTTTTTTTATACCTTTGAAAACTTATTTCATATTCAATACATGGATGCTATCATTCTAGGCATTGAATCGTCCTGCGACGATACCTCTGCGGCCGTGGTCAATAAAAACGTCCTGCTGTCGAATATTATTGCCAGCCAGGCAATACATAATAAATTTGGTGGTGTAGTCCCCGAATATGCTTCGAGGGCACACCAGATAAATATTATCCCCGTTATTGACCAGGCACTCCACGAAGCAAATATACAAAAAAAACATCTGTCTGCAATCGCATTTACACGGGGACCCGGTTTACTCGGTTCTCTTATCGTAGGCACCTCGGTGGCCAAAGCTATGGGCCTGGCGCTGAATATACCGCTGATCGAGGTAGACCATATCCAGGCACACCTGCTGTCACATTTTATTTCAGAACCGGAAAATCCAAAACCGGCGCCCGGATTTCCTTATCTGTGCCTTCTCATTTCGGGAGGACATACCCAAATCATCAAGGTTAAAAGTTTCATCTCGTTTGAAACTCTTGCCAACACCATAGATGATGCCGCAGGAGAAGCTTTCGACAAATGTGCAAAAATTCTCGGGTTACCGTACCCCGGAGGCCAGATGATTGATAAAAACTCTCTTGTAGGTGATCCGATAAGATTCAAATTTCCGGAACCCAGGGTTAAAGATAATGAATTTAGTTTCAGTGGATTAAAAACATCATTCTTGTATTTTATCCGCGACCGCCTGAAGGACGATCCGGACTTTATCCGTAAAAACCTGCCTGATCTTTGTGCATCTATTCAACATGCCATCATATCCATACTTCTGAAAAAACTTATTAAAGTTTCGGAAAAAACCAATATCCGCCGTATAGCCATATCGGGCGGTGTTTCGGCAAATAGCGCTTTACGTTCGGTACTGAGAAATAATGAAGAAAAATACGGATGGAAACTTTTTTTGCCAAAAACCATATTTTGCACCGATAATGCTGCTATGGTCGCTGTGGCAGGTTATTACAAATTCCTGAACCATGATTTTACCGACCAGCATGCTATCCCCTATACACGGTATATATTGACTGGTGAAATATAAAGTGATCTAAATACTTCTCTCTGGATTGTCTACATTTTTCCATTCAGCGCATAAAAAAAGACATCTGTTTGCGATTAAATAAAATGAATTTATACTTTTGCAAAAAATTTACATCTATGAAGACCATACACATTTTTGTAGTCATTACCTGTGCAATCGTTTTATTTTCAGCTTGTTCAGACAATAAAGAAGAAAAAAACGAAAACAAAGCAGGAGTTACATGTTTCTCCAGCGACATGGAAAATACGGGGTGGATAAACCAGACAACCTTAACCCGCGAAACAGCTCATTCAGGAAAGTTTTCAAGCCGGGTTGATTCGGTTCAGCAGTATAGCTTCGGATTCAGGGATTTCTTTAAAAATATCAATGATACGCTTCCCGAAAAAGTAGACGTTAGTTTCTGGATACTTTATCCGCAAAAGGATATAAAAAGCACCATGGTGATCAGTATAGATTCTGTCGAAAAAAATATTTTCTGGCAGGGAACTGATTTGAAAGATTCCGTTCAGGTGCCTAACCAGTGGAAAGAGATTAAAACCACCATTGAGCTGCCCGAAAATATCATGCAGACCGACCGGATTGCCATCTATATCTGGGGTACTGATAAAAAGTCGTTTTATATTGATGACATGAAGGTTACCTTCGGAAAAAAATAATTTTTCTTTTGGTTATTTTGTAAAAAAGCGTGGACGTGTGCCCATGCTTTTTTTTTATTTCATATCAAACTAACGAATCCGTCTTGCAAGTATTTTTCATTTTAATTTGTATTACTTTCGTAAATTATAATGAACCAACTTTTTTTTATATGAACACCCTATTAGTTTATCCACCCTGTGGCTTTATTTCAAAAAACGTAATAAATATGCCATTAGGTGTATGTTCTCTTAAGTCATACCTTGTAAAAAACGGACAAGATGCAACTGTTTTGGATCTGAATATGAAAACATACATAGATAGTGAGAATAAAGAACTATGGGCAGATGATTGCAAAACAGTCTGGAGTTCAGCGGATGGGTTTAAAGAAACTATTTTGCCCAAATTGGATATAACTAAAATGCTGGAGCATATTCTTTCCCGGAATGCAGATATTATAGGTTTTTCAATAAATAATTCCACTGAATATATTTCAGTTATATTAACTAAAGAAATCAAAAAAAAATCAAAAAAAACGATCATTTTTGGTGGCCCTGGATGCTATGACATAAATGCTGAGAAATTCTTAAGAGCAGGTGTTGACGCTATTGCTATTGGTGAAGGAGAAGGTACTTTGCTGGAATTTGTACAAGAACGTAAACTTTGTAAAGGAATATATATGCTTCATGATGACAAGGTTGTCTATGGTGGATCAAGAAAGCCTTTAGATATAGATACCCTGCCATTTCCGGATTATGATGACATTGTTGATGATTACCTGAAATTTTCACCTGAAATGGGCGCGGTTTCTGCCTCTTTTGTAAGGGGTTGCACAAACAGGTGCTCTTTTTGTAATGAGAGCCCTTTTTGGGGAAAAGTACGGCAGCGTTCCCCTGAAAATATTGTCAATGAATTGAAATATCTAAAGCAAAGATACCATATGCAATTCTTCAATAAGGCAGATTCAACCCTTGCTATTTCAGCTGATAGCCTGAACAAAATATGTGATTTAATTATTGAAAGCAATTTAAATGTAAAATGGCATTCACAAGCAAGACCTGAGAAATGGCTTACACCTGAACTTCTAAGAAAAGTGTATCAGGCAGGTTGCGTACATGTGCATTATGGTGTGGAAAGTGGCAGTCAAAAAATTCTGGATCTGATGAAAAAGAATTTAAATGTCAAAGTAATGAAGCAGGTTATTAAAGATACCGATGAAGCGGGAATAAAAGCTTCATTATTTATTATTGTTGATTCCCCAAAAGAAACGCTGATCGATTTCATAAAGACTGTTTTATTTTTATTTAAATTAAGAAAACATATAGAAAATTATGAAGTAAGCAAAGCTGGGGTTAGTTACAGAACCGATTGGTTTTTGAATCCTGGTAAATACGGAATTATTGACACCAATCCCTGGCACACTAAGTATTATTTAAATAATCATATAGCAGCTAAACTCAAGAAAGGATTTCTGGATAAAATTAAACGGCCAATTTTAAAAAAAACAGAAAGTAATAGGAATAATTATTGATTTTGGGTATGTTCTCATATTTTATACAATAGTATGGTTTCCTGTTTTATTTGACAACTATATGTTGCAATAAAATTATTTATTACATATTACAATACAATCATGCTGTTTTTTATGCACTTTTTTTATTTTACTATTTTTACATGTATTTATTGGTGTAAGTTTAATCAAATTAGCTTTTCTGTGGTTCAAATCTATTTTGCTTTTTATGATGAAAAAATCATATGATTATGATATTATTTTGCATTGGGAAGTCACAAACTATTGCAATTTCAGTTGTCCCGGCTGTTGTGGTTCTGCAAAAAAAATTGATAGGAACTATACGTCTGAGATTATCAACATTGCCGGATTAAAAAGATTTCTTGCACTATTCCAAAAACCCATTAAAATTATTTTTTCCGGAGGAGAACCATTACTTGTTGAAAATATAATAGAAGTATTTGAAGAAACAACAAAAAGCAATTACATCACATTGATGACCAATTTAACCAGTCCTAAGGTAAAAGAACTGTCTGACAGGATTAATCCCGAAAGGGTAGTGCTTATAAAAGCATCTGCACATATCGATCAACTGGAAAAACGAAAATTATTGAATACCTATTTCAGTAATTACAAATTATTGCAAGACAAAGGTTTTGAGATATATGCACAAGAAATAGCTTATCCGGTTTTAGCAAAAAAAGCAGAAAAATATAGAAAAATATTTCTGGACCATGGTATTGAAATGAAATTTCAGGCATACAGAGGTGTGTGGAACACGATGTTTCACAAAAAAAAGTACCCCGATTCCTATACAAAGCAAGATTACAAAATTTTTAATTTCACGAAAACAGACTGCGGTGCTACCGACATCCATTACCGAAAGAATACATTATGCAATGCAGGTTATAATGTTATTGTGGCCCATCCCAACGGCAATTTATGTCCCTGTTACGGCCTTTATACCCAATCCATTGGCAACATCTACACGGGTTATACATTAAATAATTCATTGATAAGATGCCCTCTTGATTATTGTGATTGCCCCATGCCATTGTATCATCCAGAGATTTATGAAAGGGCGGTAGAGGAAACTTCGGGCAAATAAATCCTTATTATATGGGTTCTTTCAACACAAATTGTCCGGTCGGAAAACGACACACAGAAACTACACGTACTTTGAATCAAAAGGTAAATATATATTAAATTTTACCACAAGGCATTCAAAACAAACCACCCCGGAGAGGATGGCTATGCCATAAGTAACACAAAAACTGAATATTAATGATTTAAAATCTTACTATATTTAATAACAAAAGTATTGGTTCTTCGACTTTTAGCCGAATTCTTAAGTTCCTTATTAAATACTCTCAACAAAGGCTGCAACTATGGCCGTATGAACGCGAAAAGAACTTATGATGTTTTATGATGACTTCTTCCATCCCTATCAAATTGGGATTTTTCCTTGTGTCCGCCATGGCAGACCTTGTAAATTTACTTTGGTTAATTGTGGTTAAATTTAATTATTAACCCATTATCCGCATGATTAATGAACAGACTATTAATACAAAAAGTCTTCCGCATTATCGAATTGGGCATTGATCACGATAGTGCCTTTTTTATCAATGTATCCCCATTTCGGCCCTTTGCGCACGCGTGCCAGCCCGTTTTCAAAGTCCCGGGCCGCATCAAACTGCGGGTTTATAACATATAATCCTTTTACATCTATAAAGCCCCACTGAGTGCCCTTGCGCACCAGGGCCATACCTTCATTAAAATCGAAAGCATCACCGAATTGCGGGTTGATGATATAGCTTCCGGTTTCATCAATATAGCCCCATTCCTTAAATTTGTTCACCCGGGCGTAGCCGCCATTAAAATCTTCAGCAATATCAAACTGGGGGTTGATCACCCAAAGTCCTTTTTTATCAATATATCCCCATTGTTTCAGTTTTTTTGCACGGGCAAGGCCACCGTAAAAATCACCCAGAGCTTCAAACTGGGGATTGATCACATATGTCCCGGTCTTGTCGATGAAACCCCAGTCAAACCCTTTGCGTACCCGGGCAAATCCTCCGAAAAAGTCTTCCGCATTATCAAACTGAGGATTAATTATCCATGTTCCATTTTTGTCAATATATCCCCACTGTTTGCCTTTGAGAGCTTTGGCAAGGCCATCATGAAACGCTCCGATAGCGTCAAATTGCGGATTAACAACAAAACTTCCTTTTTTATCAATGATACCCCATTGCATCCCTTTCCTGACCCTGGCCAGTCCAGACACAAAATCTTCAGCGCCATCAAACTGCGGGTTAACCACAAATACACCGGTTTTGTCTACATAGCCCCACTGCTTGAATTTTCTGACCCGGGCCAGACCTTCACTGAAATCTTCGGCCGCTTCAAACTGCGGATTTATAACTAACGTACCTTTGATGTCGATAAAACCCCAACTGCCAAATTGCTGAACCCTGGCCATACCGTTTGAAAAACTCTTTGCATTGGCATATTGCGGATTAATTACATAGGAGCCTTTTTTATCAATAAAGCCCCAGTCTTTTCCCATACGGACAAGCGCATAATACTCCTGGGCAAAAAGACAACTGCTGAAAGCAACTATAAATAAGAACAAACTCAGTTTTTTCATGGTGGTTTTTTTAAGTTTATGCAAATTTAATTATTAAATTTTTAAAATCACACGATAGTATTAAAAAGTTTATCAGTCAGGATGAACCCGCCTGTAAAAGAAACAGTTTCATGACAACACCATGCCGAATTAAAATGAGAAAAAATACAAATGACTATTTTTGTATCTTTGAACCCTGAATTTTAACATAACTTATTTATGAAAAAAATATTCATAGTTATCATTTCATGCGTTTGTGCTTTTGCTGCCAGAAGCCAGGATATCATTGTGACCAATAGTGGCAAAGAAATAAAAACACAGGTGGTTGAGACAACTCCAGACCACGTAATATTCCGGATTTTTAATGAAAGCGATAAACAACCAGGCTTTGTAAAACTGAAGATCAAACAGTTCCGCAGGCAAAATCTGCCGGTTACCGAACAATCCATCTCGATGCCCCGCAGGGAAGTTTTCATGATCAATTACGAAAACGGGAAAAATGATATCTACAAGGAAAAAGTCGGCGATCAGACCGTAATGAATGTCATGAATTTTATTGATATAAACAACAATGCGGAAGCTTATAAAATGTACCGCAGCGGATACAAGAGGTATTCGTTGAGCAGGGGGCTGATAGGCGCTGGCGGGGGTTTACTGACCTTCGGCACCATTGCATTGATCGTGAGCAACACCGACGGCAAAAAAGATAAAACAAACATCGGGGCAAGTTATATATACATGGGCGCTGGTACCATTTTCCTGGCTGCCGGCCTGCCGCTGTATTTCACGGCCAAGAAAAAAATGAACACTGCTTTTGAAATGTATAAAAACACACTGAAAACCTCACAAAACAATTACAAACTTGATTTGGGATTAACCGGCAACGGCTTGGGATTAAACCTCAAATTCTGATTATTCCGGATAAAACGCCCTCTTTCCATAATCTGAAAATATTTCAACTTATAATTAATTATTTTCAATATATTTGCCCATGCACAATATCATAGGGTGAAAATATAGATAAATGATAATCAAACATATAGTTATTAACCTTTTGTACCAGACATATAAATAACCTAAACTATGACCATTTTAAATTTATTAGCCAGCGATGCGCCGGTATTTACGTGGGTTATACTTCCTATACTCATTTTTTGTGCACGCATATTCGACCAGAGTGTCGGAACGCTGCGAATGATTTTTGTCGCCAAAGGGCTTAAAAAATGGGCGCCAGTATTTGCATTTTTTGAATCGCTTATCTGGCTGCTCGCCATAGGTGAAATAATGAAACACCTTGACAATCCATTATGTTATTTAGCTTATGCCGGGGGATATGCTATGGGGAACTATGTGGGTATGCTGCTGGATGAAAAAATGTCGATAGGCAATGTCATCATAAGGGTAATGCTAAAGAGTGAGGCCGCCGATCTGATCATACGGCTGAGAGAATTAAATTACGGCATTACCATTATGAATGCCGAAGGTGCTACCGGAAAAGTTAAAGTAATCCTGTCGATCATAAAACGCAAAGATCTCGAAGAGTTTATTACTGTGCTGAACAATTATAACCCACAGACGTTCTATACCATCGAAGAGGTACGTTCAGTAAATGAAGGTGTTTTCAGGGCTACGTCAAGAAAGCATATTTTCAGGTTTCACCAGATGATCCGGAAACACAAATAATCAATGTTGGATAGCACGGCTTTTTCCTGCGAGTGTTAATTACATCTGGATAATTATCAATCACATCAGGTTCTCATCCGCAAAGCTGAAATAGGTGTTATCGCCAATGATCACATGATCCAGCACACTGATATCCATCAGCGCCCCGGCATCTTTGAGTTTTTTGGTTAGTTTGATATCTGCCTCGCTGGGCCGGATGTTACCCGAAGGATGATTGTGGCAGAGTATAATCGAGGTGGCATTATTCTCTAAGGCCGTTTTAAAGATTTTTTTAGGGTCGGCCACGGTTCCGGCAATACCGCCTTCGCTGATGCTGGCTTTTTTGATTATTTTATTGGCCCTGTTCAGGAGTAAAATCCAAAACTCTTCATACTGGTTATCGGCAAGATTGCTCTGGAGATACTCAAAGACATCACGGCTGCCTGAAATTTTTTCCTTCTGTGCCACTTCAGACACCCTGCAGCGTTTTCCAAGTTCAAGGGCAGCAATAATACTCAATGCTTTCGCTTCTCCGATACCATAGAGTTTTGTGAGTTCTGTGAGTGACAGCTTAGACAACTCCAGCAGATTATGCGATACTTCCGATAACAGCCGTTTCGAGAGATCCACCGCTGTTTCCTTTGTGGATCCAGAGCGCAGCAGGATGGCCAGTAATTCCGCATCGCTCAATGCTGATTTGCCTTTGGCGATCAGCTTTTCGCGCGGACGGTCGTCCTCCGCCCATTGTTTGATATTCCGGAGTTCAGACATTTTATTATAAAAGTATTATGAATTATAAAAAAGCCCTTGCTTGTGACAAGGGCCGGATATAAAAAACAGTAAAAATAATTATTTCATAGTGCTGCAAAATGCTGCCATGCCCGATTTCAGATTGGCTGCTTTATTCTTATGAATGATATTCTTGGTTACCAGTTTATCAATCATTGAAATCATTTTGGGCATCTCTGCCTGCACTTTTTCTTTTTCTTTCAGGTTTCTGAATTCTTTAAGGGCGTTACGCATGGTGATGGCATAATAGCGGTTATGCAATCTTTTGGTTTTTGTCTGCCTGATTCTTTTTTCAGATGAAATGTGATTAGCCATTTTTTATTATTTATTTTTTTCGCAGCCCGTAGGGGACTCGAACCCCTGATTTCCAGGATGAAAACCTGGCGTCCTAACCGACTAGACGAACGGGCCTTGTTTTTGTTTCCGTTTTTGAGGGTGCAAAGATACGAAGTATTTTTAAATGCAAAAAATATTCTTAAAAATTTTTCCCTTACTGATCAAAGCTGTTCTTCAGGATCTGCCTGAAAACGAAAACCCAAACGCTTCCCTGTTGTTATGCGCATGCTGGATGAATATTCCTTGATCTGGGCCACCGAGGTTTCTTTCAGCATATCGTAAGGTTGCAGCAATAGATCAAAATCAAGGCAATAATGCACCGCAGTTTCCAGAATTTGTCTTAATATCGGGTAATCAATAGGTTCGTCAACAAAAGTATTGCTTAAAAACTGTGTCTGTCTTTTACCTTCCACGACAAAATGAAATTCTTTATTCACAAAAATACGGGCCACCAGGTAACCGATATCATTTTCGCGGTTATATCGCAGCGAATCCGCCAGAAAATTATATACATAAATAATCCCGCAGTAGGCCCGCGCTGGCTCCTCTTTAATATAGGCACTACGCATGATGCTGTGATCACGCGGAAACTCAAAAACATTGGTATGCATGATAAAAATCAGCGAATCGCCGGCAAAAGTAAGCTCTGCCTCGAACTCGCCAAAGCTCCTGAATTCTACCGGTATTTTAGTGAGTTTGTTTTTCTTAAGCAATTTCTGGGATTCAAGTGAAAAATCCCGGGCAACCCCTTTAAGCTCGTTAAACACCTGAAGGGTATTCTGATAGACCGTCTGCTTTAACACAGACTTCGATTTGAACAGTTCCAGAATATCAATGATCTTTTCTTTTTTGCGTGGCATCTCAGATAAATTATTTTTACAAAATTATCATTTTTTTAATAGTATCAAAACCGTGTCAGTTCCCCGAACAGTTTCATGGCAAAATGGTCGGTCATACTGGAAATATAATGCAGGATCGACCGTTTGTAATCCGCTTCATTATTGTAATCATATACCAGTTCATTACCGAATTTTGAGGTTCTACGTTCTTCAATGCAGATATCTGAATATTTTACCAGCCAATATTTGAAAGCCCCGATCAATGAGGGATATATGGCTTCCTGCCTGCTGAGGGCTGCCATAAGCCTGTCTTTGGGAACATACAAAGATGCCAGGGCGGAATAAATGGAATTTATCACCAGAGAGGCAAGCTTTCCATAGTAATCCAACCTTTTGTGCTTGTAAATATGTTTATAATTAAAAGCTTTGACTGAATTGATCATGTTCAGATATTTCTCCGAAAATAAAATCCCTTTTTCAGGGGTGCTCATCCTGCACAGATTTATAATAAAATCATTCATCAGTATCGTGTTGTTGATCTGCCATACCTTGATTTTTTTGATACTGGTCACTATTTCCGAAAGTTCGGCGATCTGATCTTTATCGAGTATCTTCAGCGTGAGGGCATCTTCAATGTCCCGGCCCAGGTACGAAATCTTGTCTGCGATCTTCACCACGCAAGCCTCCCAGGTATAGGGTGCATACTGGTTAGGCCTTACAATTTCTTCAAGCCTTATGAACTCCTTCCTCGGGAAAATGGCGTTTTCATTCACCTCTCCGCAATGCGAAATAATGCCATCACGCACCGCATAGGTCAGGTTCAGGTTTTTCTCCTTGTTTTGAAGGTCGGGAAGTGTCTCCAGCTTGTCGACAAAAAAAAGGCTGTTTTTTTCATGCCAGAACGATTCACCCAGTTCATCCAGAGCAATCTTGCGAAGGATATACTCACCCTCATGGCCAAAAGGGGCATGGCCCAGGTCATGGCCAATCGCGATAGCCTGGGTCAGTTCGGTATTCAGTCCGAGAAAACTGGCAATCGAATAGCTTACCGAAGCAACGTGAGTAACATGTTCGATACGCGTACATACATGATCGTTTTGTGTCGCATAAAAAACCTGGGTTTTATGCTTCAGTCTGCGGTAGGCCTTACAATGAAGCAAACGATTGTAATCACGCGAAAAATCACTTCTGATATCGCCCCGTTTCTGGTACATACGAAGTTCACGGCGGATACAACTGCTCCAGCCCGGATTGCCCGGGTTGATAGCAACATTTCTGAACTTTAATGCTTGCATAATCATAATTTGATTGGTCAATAATACATTCTGAATAGAATTGTTCTTAATAAAATAAACCTGATGCCGGCCATTTCCTCATTCATAAATTATGGCTTTACTTTAATCCAGTCTTTACCGAAATATTTTGAATAATATTCCGCCATGGTAAAATCTGTTTTTTCATCCAACCCACTAAAAAATAATGTTTTGGGGATGTGCTTTATTTTTTCAACTTCACAGGTTTTGCAATCATCAGTGTATAAAAAATGATACCGGTTCATCAACTCTTCATCATACTTATGAGCAGTACCGTCAATTAAATCGGTATATGCCTTGTTCACGTTGTTCTGATATTTAAATACATAAACCATCAATAACAAAGGTACCAACATCTGTGAAAACGGTATGTCCGGAATTCTGATACGTGATTTTTTTAGCATTACAGCAATACAAATACCTGTATATAATGAACCGGTAATAAAATAAAAATAAATAGTATTGATCATTCTCATCGGCGGATACAGTCCGAGACTCCAGTAACAGGTAAAAAATCCGGCAGCTACCGTGCCAAATAGCAATAATAAAACAAGAAAAGGATTCAGATAAATGCTCTCAAACCGGGTTTCTGTTTTTTCCGAGAGGGAGTCCGTTGTAATTCTATAGGTGGTAAATAGAATAAAAGCGCCTATCCACCACCAGTTACTTAACACATCTATGGCTTCTTCTATGGCACTCTTGAACGAAAACATAAACTGATGATGATTTGTTTGTGCCATACGATTTGTGTTTCCCGGAGCTAAAAAAACCACTAAAGAACATACTATTGCTACCATTAACAGCACTAAAAAAAATGAATCAACTTTTTTAAAGCGAATATAATTCAACACATTGAGAAACAATAGCAACATCACGATGATCAGCATAGAAGTTTCGTTGGTTCCTATCAAGGCCATTAAAACAAGGGCTGATAGAATAAAATACTTTTTCTTCGGTTTTGACTTGTATAACACCATCAACCCGATAAAAAACAGGGTTAAAATATTTCCTGTCTGATACGTATAAGCGCCGGAGACCCAGTAATAAGCCTCCGCAACCGAAGGCATAAGCAATATATAACAAAAAAAACACAGGAAAACAAGGTATCCTTTTTCGATCATTCCCGATTTATGAAAAAAGGTACTAATTACGAAATAAAATGAAGCAAGGCTAAAAATTATCAGTATGAAGGACATTAGTTTATAACCTAAAAAAGAGCCTTGCACCAAAGGGTCCAAATGCTGCAAAAAAGCCGCAAAATATCTTCCGTTATATGTTGTATAAACGTAATGTTGGGCTCCCCATAACCCATATTGCCTCACATTGACTGAATAATTGAAATCATCGGCAGAGGGATGATTGTAAAATGATAACACCAGAAGCAATATGGACAGCAAGGCCCCAAAAAGGATCATAAAAATGTACCTGACTCTTTTTTCGTTCCGGTAAATAATTTCATTCATAACAGGCGGGAATAAACTAAATTTGTATGGATAACAACAAAAGTAATTAATAAAACAGGAACGGGGAACACATTTTATACCTGATGAAAAAAAACAATGATACTATACTGATTGTAAAGGGTATGGACTGCACCAATTGTGCGCTTGGCCTAAAAAAACAACTTGAAAAAAGCGGCCTGGAGCAGGTAGATGTCAATTTTACCACTTCGGAAGTTCGATTCAGCAATGCCACAGCGGAACAGATCAGGGCTGCCATTGAAAAGATCAACTCAATGGGCTATCATACCAGAACTGATGACGAGGAAAACCTGCCTCACAAAATATATGGCCTGAGCACTATCGAACGGAAGTTCTATTTTTCTTTATTTTTTACGGTTCCGTTGCTGGCCGCTATGTTTATTCCGCTGAATTTTATGCATAATCCATTTTTTCAGCTAACAATGTGTATTCCAGTATATGTTGCCGGCATATGGTATTTCGGTAAAAGTGCATATCACTCGGTGCGTTCCGGCGTTCCCAATATGGATGTGCTGATAACGCTGGGATCATCGGCAGCATTTTTTTACAGCCTCACCGGCACATTACTCAATCTGGGCCATGAATATCAGTTTTACGAAACTGCAGCCGGCATCATCAGTCTGATATTTCTGGGAAACATGCTGGAACACCGTTCGGTGCGCAAAACAACAAGTTCGATTAACGATCTTGTGAAGATGCAGAAAACTATCGCTAAAGTTGTCACTGTAGTAAATAATACAGAAAAAATAACAGAAACTGAGGTATCAAAAATAAAAGCCGGCGACATTTTACTTGTCAATTCCGGCGATAAAATCGCAACCGACGGTGAAATTATTCAGGGGGAGGGAATCGTTGATGAATCGCTGGTTACAGGTGAAAGTCTGCCCGTAAACAAAAGCACCGGAGATCCGGTGGTCGGAGGCACTATTCTATGTTCGGGAATTATCAGGGTAAAAACCACGGCTGTTGGCGAAAAATCCGTGATGGGGAAGATCATAGAGCTTGTCAGAAATGCCCAGCAGGACAAGCCTAAGCTGCAGACATTAGCCGATAAAATAAGTGCGGTATTTGTTCCCGCAGTAGTAATATTATCCCTGTTGACTTTTGTCGTCAACTTTTTTGGTTTCGAAATCGGATTCAAATATTCCCTGCTCAGAAGTATCGCCGTGCTGGTAATCGCATGTCCCTGCGCCCTGGGTCTGGCTATCCCCACGGCAGTGGTGGTTGGAATAGGCAGGGTGGCACGGCAGGGAATTCTGATAAAAGGCGCCGGCACCATGCAAAAAATTACTTCCCTGAAAAACATTGCTTTTGATAAAACAGGAACACTCACTACCGGAAAATTTGTCATCAAAGAACTTAAAACCTTCGGGATCAGCATGCAGGAAGCCCGTTCACTGCTGTACTCTATGGAAAAGTATTCATCACATCCCATTTCAGTTTCTATCCTCAGTGAACTTGAGGGAGAAACAGCTATAAAACTGCTTGATATTGAAGAAATTAAAGGTAAGGGAATCATTGCCAAAGACAACAAAGAAAATCGTTACATGGCTGGGTCTTTTCGTATGGCAGGCAATGTAACCCATGAAGATCAACATGACGTGTACCTGGTAAAAAATGACCAAATAATTGCCACTGTAGATCTTAAAGATGAAATCAGGCCGGAAGCAAAAGAAACCATAGCTTTTTTCAGATCAAAAGGTATCCGTACTCTTTTACTTAGCGGAGACAGGCAACAAAAATGCGATGAACTGGCCAGCTCACTCGGAATGGATGAAGTGTTTGCAGAAAAACTCCCGGCAGAAAAACTTACCCTTATTGAACGTTTAGACCAGTCCGGCGGTGTGATAATGGTGGGTGATGGAATCAATGATGCTCCTGCCCTTTCAAGGGCTACGGTGGGCGTTTCGCTGGGTAATGCAACCCAGATAGCCGTAAAATCAGCACAGGTAGTGTTACTAAACGGAAAACTGAATTTGCTTCCACAGGCATACCTTATCAGTAAAAACACCATGACCGTCATAAAACAAAATCTTTTCTGGGCATTTATCTATAATGTCATCGCAATTCCTTTAGCTGCATCAGGATTATTAAATCCGATGATAGCTGCGGCATCCATGGCGCTGTCGGATGTATTTGTGGTCATGAACTCGTTAAGGTTAAGGACCAAAAAACTCAGGTAAAAAGAGGAGCAATATTTCCTCCTTTCTGCGCAAATCTGCGTTCCGCCGAGGCGGACTACGGGAAATTCTTTCTCTTGCAGGCGCAAAGTTTTTTATACTTTTTTAGAAACTGTTTTGATTTTATGTTACATAAGATTTATGATGGATTTTT
>DAOORA010000005.1:0-98889 GCA_035389045.1 Bacteroidales bacterium
CAAAAGATGATGTATTGATTAGCTGATGTGCTAATGTGATGATTACAATTGCTGCCAATTTCAGAATGAGTGTTTTCATTTTTTTAGATTTATATTTTCTTTTTTATATATGTTTTTTATGGTTTGTTTATCATTTTTAAAATGGCCTGTTCGTTCTTTTGAGTTCCTGCAAATTCAAGTTTGAAGGTGTACATCCCAGCCGGCAGCGCATTCGCTGAAAATAACAAGGTGTGTTTGCCGGCAGCGCTGGTTTCATTCACCAGAACGGACACCAACTCACCGATAGCATTGTAAACATTGATCTTCACCATTCCACCTTCAGGAAGGGTATAGACCAGTGTGGCCTCACCGTCAAACGGGTTGGGATAGCCCACAAACTCAAAGCCAGTCACTGATTGATCACCCTGCACAAAAACTTTAGGCATCAGCAGGTAGGCATCTTCATCCTCTTCCCCGTAACGGTTGCCGATCACACCCGTACCGGAAAGTTCAAAATCCAATACACCCTTTCCCGGATCTCTCTTCGCACGGAAGCCCAGGCGGATAAGCTCTGCGTCCGCAGCTACATCGTAATAGCCGGTGGTAGCATACACCACCCTGATCACGCCTTCCTCGTCGGTAACCAGCAGATCGTCATCCGATGCGATGATCTCTTCCAGAGTTGGATTGATGGTCACGGCGCTGCTTTTATCGCCGGCACCCGGCATCGAAACACTTACCAGTTCATAATCTTTATGAGGATAACTCAGTTCAAGCCCCAGTGCCGAAAATTCTTTCATGCCGGCACTGATACGCAGCGGCAGCTCAAAATACGACGGATCACTCGTCATCAGGTATTCGTCAGTAACACTTATGATGTTTTTATCAACAGATTTGACCTGGCTCCAGGTGACCGTCGAGTCACGGTATTTACTGCTGGATGCATTATAATCCCCGTAGCAGATCGTTTTCAGCGTCACATTCAGGTCGCTGCCACCCACGCTGACCAACGTATCGAGGGCCACCCAGTTGCCTTTGGGAAAATTCTTCGCCGTATTGTACGGAGCCCCGATTTTGGCCTTGATACGCGAAATATCTATCGCATTGATCGCCAAATTATTATCTACATTGGCGGCTTTTTTATAACGGATCGTGAAATTACGCGAGGGGTCTACCGTAGTGTCTATGCCTATATAATATTTCAATATGGTCACATCTATTGCATCTACGCCATTGCCCGATTGCATAGTATCTGGGGTGTATTTGTCATAACACAGCAGGTAATTACCGGGGGAAACACTGCTTAACTGGTAATTTCCCGAATTGTCACTGGTATCGCGGGCTATTTCCTCGCCGTTGGACTGCAGTTTCAGAATCACAACCACATTGTCGATGTTGTAGATCGCCTGATTATACGAGGGCGGATTGGGCGCCGGACTACCCGGAATGGCCCTACCGGCATACTTTACTTTTCCGCAGATCATAAACTTTAATAGATCGTTCTGCTGAAAGCCCTGTGTAAGATCGATATTGGCAGTTTCGAAGGTTTCAACCACCGTTTCACCTATGGTGAAACTCAATGACCCTGAACTGTTTTGCTGAAAATCCCCGCCGGTGGATATCACTTCGCGTGTGAGTGTCTGGGAATATCCGATGGAAACTGCTAACCATAAAACCATAAGTAATAATAATTTTTTCATGTTAAATTTTTTTTGTTAATAAATCAATAATTGTCACCAAAGACCCAAACAAATATATAAATTTATTTTAATAAAAAAAAATAATAAAATGATTATGATATTAACATTTTAACATGTATCACTATTACCCGGGAAGATCCTTGAAACTCTTATGAATCAAAATTATATACAAAACAACAAGGGTGTATCAACGGCACACCCTTGTTCTTATATGTTTTTACCTGTTATTTTGTGCCTGCAGTACAAGGTTTTAATCAGGTTAAATTTTTTTAAAATAAAAACTGTTTCCAAATGTTTTTATCTTTGTATCACGTATCACAATAATCCCATTCTTTTATGAAAAATTTTAAGTTATGCCTTTTTGCAGTTGTATTTTTCATAACTGCGAGCCTTTCATACGGGCAAATCAGTAAAACTATCCTCAAAATTGCCACTATTAAAGACAAAACAGGCTGGGTTGAGTTTAAAAGCAAGCTGGACGCTGATCCTGCTCAGATATTTAATCTGTACCAAAGCGAATTTGGCCTGAACCCGGACGATCAGATGCAGATAGTACGGACGGTGACCGACAAAACAGGATATACTCACTACCGGTATCAGCAATATCACCAGGGAATTCCGGTTGAAGGAGCTGTATACCTCATACACAGCTTCGAAGGAAAAGCTGTCATGGGTAACGGAACCATTATTACAGGGAAGTATGTGCCGGTCGCACCTGCCCTGTCCCCGGCTGATGCTGTTGAAAAAGCCATTTCTTATACCCATGCCGGGCGCTATATGTGGGAAAATCCCGGTAATGAAGCGTTTATAAAAAAGATGAAAAAAGATCCCGCTGCCACCTTCTATCCTCAAGCCCAACTGGTGCTTTTCGACAAGCATTTCGGGAAGGATGCTGCGAAATATGTATTGGCCTACAAGGTGAATGTTTATGCTGTTAAGCCGTTATCCTATAAAAATATTTATATAGATGCCCTCACCGGCAAAGTTCTTCGTACCCTTGATCTGATCCGTGTGAGCGATGTTCCCGGCACGGCACATACCAAATACAGCGGCATCAGAACCATCACCGTGGATTCTACAGGCCCCGGCGCTTATCGTCTGAGGGAATCCGGGCGCTGTGGTATCGAAACCTATGATATGAACACTTCTACGGATTATAATACGGCTGTTGATTTTACAGATACCGACAATATCTGGAATAACGTGAATGCACAACAGGATGAGATAGCCACCGATGCCCATTTTGGCGCTGAAGTCACCTATGATTATTATATGGATAAATTTAGCCGGGACAGCTATGATGACCTGGGTTCACCCCTGATCAGTTATGTTCATTACGATGTGGATTATGCCAATGCTTTCTGGAACGGATTATGTATGACGTATGGCGACGGCGACGGCGCTCAGGAAGGCCCGTTCACGGCTCTGGACGTTTGCGCTCATGAGCTTACCCACGGTGTTACAGAATATACCGCCAATCTTATTTACCAGGATGAGCCCGGGGCTTTGAACGAGGCTTTCAGCGATATATTCGGCACAGCAGTGGAGTTTTACGCCACTCCTTCCCTGGCCGACTGGTTTGTGGGTGAAGATTTCGATCTTACCGGCGGTAATGGTTTCCGCAATATGTCGGATCCTAACGAAGACGGGCAGCCCGATACCTACCTGGGCACAAATTGGTATACCGGCACCCTGGACAATGGCGGAGTGCACCGAAACAGCGGTGTGGCAAATTATTGGTTTTACCTGCTCTCGGAAGGCGGCAGCGGCACCAATGACAACGGCAGAGTTTATCTTGTTGACAGCATCGGTATTGAAAAAGCAGCACAGATAGCTTACCGAGCACTATCCGTATACCTGACGCCGGCATCCAACTTTTATGATATGCGCATAGCCAGCATACAGGCAGCGACAGACCTTTACGGCAGCTGCTCCAACGAAATGGCCCAGACCGCCAACGCCTGGTTTGCCGTGGGTGTGGGTATGGGCATTTCTGATAACGACGTTTATATCAACAAGGTGGTCACACCTCAAACGGCTTGTGGCATGTCCAGCGAAGTTGTCAAAGTGAGGATGTTTTACAATGGATGCAATCTGCCGATAAATGCCGGCGACAGCATTTATTTCTTCTACCAGGCCGACGGAGGGCCTATAGTAAATGATACGCTTATCCTCACTTCCCCCATAAATGGCGGCGACTCCCTCGATTTCACTTTTTCTGTTACGGCCGATGTTCACACCCTGGGATATCATACGGTGGATTGCTGGGTAAAGTATGTCAATGATACGGTTGCATACAATGATACACTGGCCACCTATACCTTCGAAAACAAATTATATCAGAACAGCGATGTCGGGGTAACAGGTTTTGCCTCACCGGTCACCGAATGTAATCTGAGCCATGCGGAAGATGTGACCATAAAAATAGGATTCTTTGGCTGTGAATACCTGCCTGCAGGCCATGAAATCCCGGTAGGCTACAGTATTAACAACGGGTCTTATATTTATGACACCTTAACAACAGCTTATGATATGTATCCGGATTCGGTTTTTTATTTCACCTTCTCCACTCCTGCCGACCTGTCCGGTTCCGGAGCCAGCTATACCTTCAAAGCCAAAACCTTCTTCGACATCGACAGCCTGAATACCAATGATGAGTTTGTAAGTTATGCAGTCAAAAATCCTCTTAGCCTGACGGATACCATCGTAACTTTTGAGCAAAGCAATGCAAGCAATATGTATATGGTGAGCCTGGCGCCCTATGCCAATGCGTCTATTACTTCTGCCGCCCATAACACCGGGGCCAAAGGTTTCCAGATGACCGGCGGCAATGCTTTTGCATATTACACCATGCTCGAATTTCCTGATGGTTCAAATACGTGGACCATCAACGATTTTCTGTCTGCAAAAATAACCTTTTGCGTTGATGCAACCAACTGGACCACAGCCCACATGCGATACGACCTGAAGCAAACCTTTGGTAAACAGGGCTACGAAATGGTGCTGGGCAGCAGCTACGATTATTCAGTAGCAAGCAATTTCAGGGTGCTGGTCAACGGCATTCAGGTAGGCGGCACCTACAACCCCGTAACGGCATATTCCGATCCTTTTGTCACGCATTTTATTGACCTGAGCGCTCATGCCGGAACTAAATTCAATGTTACTTTTGAAACAAGGAATATTTGTAAGGACACGCTGATCTTAATTATGGATAACGCCTATGTGGACAATGTAAAATTCATGCAGATATCAGATGTAGGTATCGAAGCAGAAGACCTGAGCGGAAATCTCGAAATTTTCCCTAATCCGGTCAATGAAATTCTTTATATCAACCTGTTTTCAAATGAGTTGCAGAAAGTAAATATGGAACTTATGGATGTTCAGGGCAAACTGCTTGAAAGCAAAACGGAACACTCTTCCATTGGCCCGAATGTCTTTCAGATGGATATGACGGGGAGAGCGCCGGGGATTTATTTCATCAGGATGAGCACCGGCAAAGGCATATATAACAATAAGATAATAAAGAAATGATGATTATTTTCTTCTGATAAGGCTCCAGACCTTATCGAAAAAATCCACATATTGTTGGGGAGGCTTCGCATTGGGGCTTCCCCATTTTATTTCATAGGTTTTACCATCAAGCGTATAAAGGATAAATGACGTCATGTTGCCCGGATGTGAAAATGTAGTTCCTGTGATGTTCAGCTTATCAAACTGACAAAAAATACCTGCGATTTCCTTTTTTCCGGCTTTCATAAGCAGTTCTTCGGTCATATCATCCCTGACCAGGTATACAGACCCGTTTTCACATACCCTGTATATGTCGTAACGGCCTGTAAACCCACCTCCTTTGCCAATGGTAAACGATCGGCTGGTCTTTGTCGTATTACAAGAATAATTCATCAATAACATAATGATTAACAGTAATATATTTATGTTTATTTTAAGCATTAGTTTAACTAATAATTTATGGTTTTCCGGTTAATACATCAATGGATTATAAGGTTAATCTGTTTCATGTTCAGAATATTCTTTCACATTCTTTCGGGGACATCAATGCCCAGCAGCTCCATAGAGTTTTTAATAATTATACCTGTAAAACAGGACAATGCGAGTCTGAAATTTACGAGATTATGATCTTCATCTTTCAGTACCGGTATCCGCTGGTAAAACTGATTGTATTGTTTTGCCAGATCATAAACATAATTGGCGATGCGGGCAGGGCTAAGTTCTTCAGCAGCAAGCGATAAGGTTCGCCTGAAATTATAGCACAGAAACAGCAATTCCCGTTCTTCTTCCAATAATACAGGGAAATCAGAAAATACCAGATCTCCAGAATTTTTACCCGACCGGCGCAACAGGGATTGGATTCTGGCATAGGTATATTGAATGAAAGGCCCTGTATTTCCGTCAAAATCAATAGATTCTCTAGGATTGAACATCATATTTTTGACCGGATCCACTTTCAGGATAAAATATTTCAATCCACCGAGACCAATCATTCGAAATAATTGGTTCGCTTCTTCCGAATCAAAACTTTCCAGTTTTCCCAGTTCCGTGGTGATCTGCCTTGCCGTTCCGGTAACTTCATCGATGAGGTCATCGGCATCCACCACGGTTCCTTCACGTGATTTCATTTTACCTTCGGGCAGTTCGACCATGCCATAGGAAAAATGGATAATATTTCCGGCCCAGGCATATCCGGCTTTTATCAGGACTTTCTTCAGCACGTCGAAATGATAATTCTGTTCATTACCAACGACATAGATCATTTTTTCGGGTAAAAACTCATCCTGCCGCATAATGGCCGTCCCAATATCCTGTGTCATATACACCGAAGTTCCATCGGCACGTAACAGCAACTTTTCATCCAGGCCATCCGCAGTAAGGTCAACCCAAACCGAGCCGTCGTCTTTTTTAATAAAGACGTTTTTTTTAAGGCCTTCATTCACAACATCTTTCCCTGATAAATACGTCTGCGACTCGTAATAGGTTTTTTCGAAAGTGATGCCGAGATTTTTATAGGTCAGGTCAAATCCTTGGTAAACCCATGAATTCATCTGAGCCCAGAGTTCGCGTGTTTCCTGATCGCCCTGCTCCCACTTCAACAGCATCTCCTGGGCTTCCCGTATCAGCGGGGCATTTTTTGCAGCGTCCTCTTCGGTGGCTCCGTCACGGATCATGGCCTGAATTTCAGCTTTATAGTGTTTGTCAAACTCTACGTAATATTTTCCAACCAGTTTGTCGCCTTTTAGTCCTGAAGTTTCCGGAGTCTCACTCCCGCCCCATTTCTGCCAGGCAAGCATGGATTTGCAGATGTGTATGCCACGGTCGTTCACCAGGTTTACCCGTATCACTTTTTTACCATTGGCCATTAATATGCGTGACAGCGAATCGCCTAAAAGATTGTTACGGATATGTCCGAGATGCAGGGGTTTGTTCGTGTTTGGGGATGAATATTCTACGATTACCGGCTTTTGATTTTCCTCCGGTTTCCTTATTCCATAATTGCAGACGCAAAAATTGTTTCTTAAAAAATCCATCCAGTAATTTCCGGCGATGCGAAGATTAAGGAATCCCTTAACTACACTAAAACCTTCGACGAATCCCAGATTTTGTTTCAGAAAGGCTCCGAGTTCATTAGCAGTTTGTTCGGGTGATTTTTTCGAGTATCGTATCAGTGGGAAAACCATCAGGGTAAAATCGGCCTCATTCCTGTATTGAATATTGGTCTTCTGAACACTCACCAAGGAAGCGTTAATATCCTGATTATAAAGTTTTTTGACTGCTTCAACCACATGGTGGATCAGCTCTGTTTCCAGCATAATATTTTTTTACAAACTTACAAAAAAATTTATATGTCATGCGATTAGCCCAAAAATGAACGCTGTCAGGTCAAATTATTTGTTATATCTTTCTTGTATAGTTTTTCCGATGGAATTATATTTGTCAAAAAATGTACACGGAAAATTGCTCCTGCCCTTTTGGTATCTGCTGAAATTATAGTAGAAACATACATAAATGACCGAGAAAAACAAAAGCAAAAAAAATACCCGGAAAACCGGTTCAGGGAAAAAGACAACTGAAAAGCCAGTTGCCATCAGGCATAAATGGGTTTGGACCGCTTTACTGCTTGTCCTGCTTACCACTTTTGCTGTTTATTTTAATGCCATAAAATTTGATTTTCTGCGAAACTGGGATGACAATCAATATATTTATGAGAACGCTCATATCATGGGTTTGCAGTGGGAAAACATCAAATTGTTTTTCACCAGTTTCTATGTAGGTAATTATCAACCGGTAACCATGTTATTTTTTGCAATAGAATATAAAATCGGCGCAGGACATGCTTCAGTGTTCCATCTGACGAATATCTTACTGCATCTGTTCAATACTTTATTTGTTTTTATTTTTATACGGAAAATAGTTCCGAAAGGAAACGCTGTTGCCCTGATCACGGCTGCTTTTTTTGCTGTTCACCCTATGCATGTTGAATCTGTAGCCTGGATCTCGGAACGAAAAGATGTGCTGTATTCCTTTTTTTTCATGATTTCACTGATATTGTATGCAGAATATATCAAAAGACCGAGAGTATTGCTCCTGGTGTCAGCGGCTATCCTGCACATACTTTCCTGTATGAGTAAGTCGGCAGCGGTTATTCTGCCCTTAGTGATGCTTCTTATTGATTATTACACCGGACGTAAATTCAGGTGGGCCATCATTATAGAAAAAATTCCTTTTTTTGTAATTTCACTTGTTTTCGGCTATGTCGCCACACTGTCGCAAAAAGGCGCCATGGAATATATATTGCCTGACATTTCATTAATCAACCGCATTTCACTGGTATCTTATTCTGTTTTTAGTTATATTTATAAAGCATTCATACCTGTTCATCTGTCGGCCATTCACCCTTATCCGCATGAAACCGGAGGGATGCTGCCGCTGATATTCTATTTCTCTGTGCTCTTCACAGGGATAATACTCTTTGCCGTATGGTTCTCGCGCAGGTGGGGTAAAGACGGTATTTTCGGATTTCTTTTTTTTCTTATCACGATCATCCTGGTACTTCAGTTTTTGCCTTTCGGGGCTGCAATCATGGCTGACCGTTATACCTATATCCCTTACATTGGGTTGTTTTTCATTACAGGCAAAATCTATGAATACGTTGTAAGGCATTTGGATAAAAATCATAAAAAATTCAATAAAGTACCTTTTGGCCTGATGATATTGTGTTTTATTATTTTTTCAGCAATCAGTTTTGCAAGGGTGCAAAAATGGAAAAATGATGAAATACTTTTTACTGATGCCATGAAAAAATACCCGGATTGCTGTGTCCCTTATTTCAACCGGGGACACTATTACTCAAATTATTATGCCAAAACAATGTTTGCGAACGATAGCAGAAACAGAGAGAACTATTTTAATAAAGCCATCTCGGATTATGAAAATGCATTGAAATTTGGTTTGAATAAAGCGGATACCGCTATCGCCTACCTCAGCATGGGAAATGTAAGAAGTGATCTCGGAGATTACTATGGCGCTATATATGATTACGATAAGGTAATAAAAACAGATTCCAAATATTTAAATGCTTATATTAACAGAGGTAACGCCAGAAGTAAGCTTATGGATTTTAAAGGCGCTCTTGAAGATTTTAATAAAACCCTTGAAATCGATTCCAATAATTTAATTGCTTTGATAAACCGGGGTATCACAAAAAATAATCTGAACGATTACACAGGAGCTTTGTCGGATTTTGATAAAGCAGCCTCTATCGATAAGAACAACTATAATGTTTATAACAACCGGGGATTCAGCAGGTTCATGATGAAGGATTATGCCAATGCGATACTTGATTATGACAGAGCTATCAATATCGATAAGAATAATCCTTCAGCCTACATCAACAGAAGTTATGCAAAACGCGAGGCAAAGGATTACCGGGGCGAACTTGAAGATTTGGATAACATCATTGCATTGGATCCGCAAAATCCTTATTCATACAGTAACAGAGGTGTCGCAAAATTTCGCATTAATGATTATCAGGGCGCTATGGATGATTTTACAAAAGCCATTGAAATTGATGAACGTTTTGCAAAAGCATACAACGACAGAGGGTCTGCAAGGTATATGCTAAAAGATTATAAAGGCGCACTGGAAGATTACAACAAGGCTATAGAGAATGACCCTCAGCTGGTGGAAGCGGTCGAAAACAGAAACAAGGTATTAAAGATGCTGAAATAAGAAAGGAAAAACATATGAATTTTGTTGCAGTTTCCGTGAACTTAAACTGGTTGACCTGCCCGAACAGTATAATCTATTGTTGCACCCAGGCGGCAAATAAATCATCATGAACCCCAAAGAAAAAATATCAAAACCCGGGCAAAAAACGGGCAAGCCTAAAAAAGCAAACGACAGATCAAAAAGAAAATATAGCAATGTATTGATCTGGTCAGGCATAGCCATCATTATTCTCACCACTTTCTTTATCTATCTGAAAGCGGTGAATTACAGGTTCCTGTTCAACTGGGATGATGACAGTTACATTATTGACAATGTTGACATCAAAGATCTCAAATGGGCCAATATCAAACTATTCTTCACAAGCTTTTATGTAGGGAACTATCAGCCTCTGACCATGTTGTTTTATGCTCTGGAGTACAAGTTAGCCGGGTTGAACGCATCTTTATTTCATTTTAATAATATACTGTTGCACCTGATAAATACGTATCTGGTCTTTGTATTAATTAAAAAAATTTCACCGGAAAATATCATTGTTCCATTGATAACCGCCTCTTTATTTGCGGTACACCCTATGCATGTCGAATCAGTAGCATGGGTCTCTGAGCGCAAAGATTTGCTCTATTCCTTTTTCTTTCTGCTTTCGCTTATAATGTATATAAAATATCTTAAGGAGGGAGATCTAAAATACCTGACCGTGGCCGGGTTGTGTTTCATTTGCTCTTGTCTGAGTAAATCTGCCGCGGTTATTCTGCCCCTGGTCATGCTTCTTTTTGATTATTATACCAACAGGAAATACTCATGGAAGATGTTCCTTGAAAAAATTCCTTTCTTAGCTGTTTCTGTAATTACGGGCATCGTGGCGATATATTCGCAGCAGGACGCCATCAGGGATATGCCCCCTCAAATGTCATTCATTGAGCAGGTTGCAGTGGTTTCTCATTCATTTATCAGTTATATTGTCAGGGCTTTTGTGCCGGTGAACCTTGCAGTAATCTATCCCTACCCGAAAGAGATCGGCAGTGTCCTGCCGGTATTGTATTATCTGGCCATTCCCTGTGTGGCAGGTCTGATAATTTTAGTTTGGTATTCTCGTAAATGGGGAAAAGATGGCGTCTTCGGCACTTTGTTTTTTCTGATAAACATTATTCTCGTGCTTCAGTTTTTGCCTGTCGGGGCTGCTGCCCTGGCCGACAGATACACCTATATGTCCTATACCGGCATTTTCTTCATCATTGGAAAACTAACAGCCTATATGACGAGTAACACTAATGCTTTTTTCAGAAAATATAAAAACAGCGTCATAATTGCTTTCCTGCTTGTTTTCATAGTATTTTCGGTCATAAGCCATCAGCGGGTAAAGCAATGGACCGATGTTGATACGCTTTTTTCGGATGGCATTGAAAAATACCCGCACAGTTATTTATCACATTATATCCGGGGTGTTTGTTACCTAAAATACCATGCCTTGATTTTAAATGCCAGTGACCCTGTAAAAAAAGAAATGTATGTGAAAAAATCCATGGACGACTTTAGTAAGGCTATATTATTTCGCAGAAATTATCCGGATGCGTACTCCAACAGAGGTTATGCCAAAGGTTTATTAAATAATTATCCGGCTGCCATCAATGATTACGACAGCGCACTTTTGCTTGATCCCAAATATACTAATGCATTAATCAACCGCGGTGAAGCAAAACGTGAGCTGAAAGATTATAATGGTGCTCTTGAAGATTTTACCAAAGCCATTGAAGTAAGCCCGCAAAGCGCTATTGCTTATCATACAAGAGGTTCAGCAAAATTTTTTCTGGAAGATTACAAAGGCGCTCTTGAAGATTACGACAGCGCGCTGAAAATTGACACTCTTTTTACAATGGCTTATAATAACAGAGGCTCAACAAAATTCTTGCTGCAGGATTACGAAGGCGCTCTCGCAGATTACAATATTTCTATTAAATTAGATCCACAAAATGCAGAAGCGTTGAAAAACAGGGAAGTAGTTCTGGCGAAATTAATGAATACAGTTAAATAACTTATGGCTGAAGGGTAATTAAATATATGTTCTTTCGTAATAATTTAAAAAGTGAAAACAAAAGACAAGGATAAAAGAATAAATAAATATCAAGTACAACAGAAGAAAGCCACTCAGGCGTCCGGCACTAAGTTCATCAGCACATGGGCGTGGGCTGCTTTAGGGATTGTTTTACTGACAACATTGGTGATCTATGTCAGGGCTATAGGCTTCGACTTTCTTCAGAACTGGGATGACCAGGCATATATACGTGAAAACGAACACATTAAAAATCTGAATCCGGACAGCATCAAGCTGTTTTTCACCGAATTTTATGTGCAGAATTACCAGCCGTTTACCATGCTTACCTATGCCATTGACTATAAGATCGGCGGCGGCGATGCTTCGCTGTTTCACTTCAACAACATCTTACTGCATCTGCTGAATACAATACTGGTATTTCTGCTGATCAAAAAGATCATTCCCCAAAACGACCGTGTGGCCATAATTACCGCTGCCTTTTTTGCTGTACACCCTATGCACATCGAATCGGTGGCATGGGTGGCTGAGAGAAAAGACGTACTGTATTCCTTTTTCTTTATACTCGCACTACTAATGTATACAACTTACCTTAAATCTCAAAAAATCAAACACTTGTCTGTTGCCTTTCTATTTTTTGTCCTCTCCTGTTTAAGCAAGTCTGCAGCTGTAATATTACCGTTGGTGATGCTGCTTTTTGATTACTACCTGAAACGGGAATTTAAAATAAAAATCATCCTTGAAAAGCTGCCTTTCTTTGCCGTATCACTCGTATTCGGGATTATTGCCATGTACTCCCAGAAAGGTGCTATTCAGTATCTGGCGCCTGAAATGACCTTTATGGAACATATTTCTGTGTTTTCGTTTTCCTTTTTATCATATATAATCAAAGCTTTTGTCCCTGTAAATCTTTCGGCTATATACCCCTATCCCGCTGAACTGGGTGGAATGCTGCCCCTGTGGTATTACCTTTCGATACCATGCATTATCCTGTTGCTCCTGTTTGTATGGTATTCGCTGAGGTGGGGAAAAGACATCGTTTTCGGATTCCTCTTCTTTTTAATTACCATCATCCTTGTGCTTCAGTTTATCCCTGTCGGAGCTGCATCCATGGCCGACCGTTATACATATATTCCTTATATAGGTATTTTTTTCCTTACCGGCAAGTTGTTTGAATATGTTTCTTACGGTACCCATAAAAAAATTAATAAAGCGAAAAACTATTTTATTGCAGCATTAGCACTGGCTTTTATCCTGTTTTCCGTCATCAGCTTCGGCAGGGTAAAAAAATGGGAAAATGATGAAATACTGTTTTCCGATGTTAAGAAAAAATATCCCGGGGCTGCCCTGCCCTATTTTATTACCGGGGATTATTACCTGGCCTATTACCGTGCTTATGCGGATGACAAAAATAAAAGGGATGCTTATCTGAAGAAAGCCTATCAGGAATATGCAAATGCCCTGAAACGTTCAGTAAAAAAGACGGATAAAATAAAAGCATATAAGAATATGGGAAGCGCTGTCTATAATATGGGGATTTTTCCCCATGCCATAAGTATTTACGACAGCGTCATCGCTCTGGATGAAAATAATGCTGATGCCTATTCCGGCCGGGGCAATGCTAAACGTGAACTAAAAAAATATGACGCAGCCCTTACCGACCTGAATCATGCGCTGACACTGGATCCGGACAATGCGCTGATATACAGCAACAGAGGCATTACAAAATATAATATGAATGATTTTCAGGGTGCCTTTGAAGATTTTGACCAGGCCATAAAAAGAAACAGCAATTATGCCAAAGCCTATAACGACAGAGGCTCTGCAAGGTTTATGCTGAAAGATTATGACGGAGCGCTGAAAGATTACAGTAAGGCTGTGGAATTAAATCCTAAATATGCCGAAGCCATCAATAACCGGAATATGGTTCTGACACTTATGGAGAATTCAAAATAACCCTGAACATAACACCCCATCAGGCAAAGACAGCAGGAACTTAAAGAATATATTGCTGAGGCAAATATCGTTCACAGATGCAAAAAGACAAGTGTCAGAAAAATAACAAACAAAAAGCCACCCCGGGAAATGCAGCCCCCATTGCTGACAGATGGCTATGGATTGCCATAGCGCTTGTTTTATTTACCGTGGTTGCCATTTATTTTAAAGCCTTGTCATTTGATTTTCTGCATACCTGGGATGATAATTATTATATAAGCGGGAACAGTCATATAAAAAATATGGGCTGGATAAATATAAAACGCTTTTTTACAGAGTTTTATGTCGGCAATTACCATCCTCTCACCATGCTGATGTATGCTGCCGAATATAAGGTAGCCGGAGATTCAGCATTATTATTTCGACTAAGCAATATATTGCTTCATATGGCCAATACGGTGCTGGTTTTTGTTGTAATCAGAAAAATATATACCGGGAATGTGCTGGTTGCATTGATTACTGCTGCTTTTTTTGGCGTTCATCCAATGCATGTCGAATCGGTTGCCTGGATATCCGAAAGAAAAGATGTGCTATACGCATTTTTCTTTCTTCTTTCGCTGATCATGTATACCAACTACCTTCAAACCAAGCGGTTAAACCAAATAATTTCAGCTTTAGTTTTTTTTCTGTTTTCGTGCCTGAGCAAGCCGGCGGCGGTTATTATACCTTTAGTAATGCTTCTTTTTGATTATTACACCAACCGAAAATACGAAAAGAAATTACTGCTTGAAAAAATCCCTTTTTTTGTGATTTCTATACTTTTCGGAGTCATTGCGCTTTTTTCACAGCAGGATGCCGTCAGGGAAATACCCTCTGACATCCCTTTCATGCAGCACATTGCGATAATTTCATTTTCATTTGTGAGCTACCTGTATAAAGCATTGCTGCCTGTGAAATTATCTGCAGTTTATCCCTATCCCACTGAAGGTGGAAGCGCACCCTTAATAATATATTATATTTCTATATTACTTGTTTTGCTTATACTTTGGGGGGTATGGTATTCGCGCAAATGGGGAAAAGATACGGTATTTGGTTTTCTGTTCTTTGTCATAACCATAATACTGGTCTTGCAGTTTATTCCGATAGGTACGGCCTCTATGGCCGAAAGGTATACGTATATTCCTTACATAGGCTTGTTTTTTGTGGCAGGCCGCTTTTTTGAGTTTCTGCAGAAAAATATGACAGGAAAATTTTCCGGGTATAAAATTTACCTCTCCCTGATATTTATTCTGGGGTTCATTATTTTTTCAATTATATCAGGCCAGCGTGTAAAAACCTGGAAAAACGATGACATTCTCTTCTCGGATGTTATAGCAAAATACCCCGGATGTAAACTTGCTTATCTGAACCGGGGATCATATTATTATCAGGTATATGCTTCTATTACAGACGGAAGCTATAATCCGGAGAAAGACAAGTATTTGAAAATGGCGCTACAGGATTTTGATAAGGCCATTGCGATAGATAACAATTATTGTAAAGCTTATTCCAACAGGGGCCTGGCGAGGTACAATTTAAATGACTATAAAGGCGCCATACAGGATCTGGACAAAGCCATTGAAATAAATCCCGATATTGCAGTACAGTATTATTACCGGGGTAATGCCAGAAAAGCGCTTCATAATTATGCCGGAGCCATTAAAGATTACGACCTGGCTATTAAATTGGATACCTTGTTTATTGACGCATACAACAACCGGGGTTCTGCAAAAAACATCACAGGTGATTATCGCGGCGCTATTGGAGATTTCAGCATGTTAATCCGATTATCCCCGGGTAATTCCATAGCATATTTCAACAGGGGGCTCAATGAAAATGCCATCAGCGATTATAAAAACGCCATAAAGGATTTTAACAAGGCCATTGAAATAGATACCGGTTTTGCCATGTCCTATTATCACCGGGGCAAAGCCAAATACCTGTCGGAAGATTACGAAGGCGCCATCTGGGATTTCGGCGCAGTGATCAGGAGAAACCCGCAGGATGCCGTGCCATATAATCAAAGAGGCAACGCACGCTACCAGCTGAAAGATTACCGGGGCGCCCTGGAAGAATACAGCAAGGCCATTGAACGGCACCCTCAATATACCGAAGCCATTTATAACAGGGATATGGTTTTAAGGATATTGAAGAATCAATAATACAGGGTTGGCAAAAGTATTAACAACGGACCGATATTCTTTGATAATAAATGCGCCATGAGTCAATAAATACATGACCTTTAATCTGTCACAGCGGTTCGCATATTTTTTTTATATTCTCTGCTTCAATCTGTTTTGTCCGCAGGAAACAATTTTCATTGTCTTAAGCAAAGGTCGGGAGAAAACATGCTCTCTGAAAATTTTACCCTGCCTTGCAAGAAAAAAATATTTACCTTCGCCGAAAATTACACTTGATGAAAGTTGCCGTCACAGGCGCAAGCGGACATGTCGGGGCCAATTTGTGTCCGTTGCTTATAGAAAAAGGGTTTGAAGTCAACGTATTATCATTCAGAGATGACAGAGCTTTTCGCCATCTTCCGCTTACGATTTTCAAAGGAGATTTAAATGATCCGTCAACACTCGATGCCTTTCTAGAAGGTGCCGATGTGGTTATCAACACTGCGGCATACATTTCGGTAAATCTCAACGATGACAATACGGTATACAGCACCAATGTAAACGGTACCCGCAACCTGGTCAGCAAATGCATGGAGCATCATGTAAAAAGGCTGATCCATTTCAGTTCCATACATGCTTTCAATCCTTTTCCGCTGAATGAATCTCTTGATGAAGAACGTCCTCTGGCTGTCGAACCTGAATTTATCTATGACCGCAGCAAAGCCGATTCTGAAAAGATCATAAGAAAAGCGAACTGTAAAACGCTGGAAACAGTGGTACTGAACCCGACGTCTATTATTGGTCCCGGCGACCATAAACCTTCACTCATCGGCCGTACCCTCCTGAACCTGTACCATAAGAAACTTCCTGCCCTGGTCCGTGGTGGTTACGATTTTGTGGACGTACGTGACGTAGCTCAGGCTGCTGTGAATGCAATAACCCTGGCCAGAGCCGGCGAAAAATACCTGTTGTCGGGAAAATGGCATAGCATAAGGGAGTTCGGTGATACCTTCAGCACGATAAGCGGGATAAAACGTCCGTGGTTTATATGCCCGCTATGGCTTGCCAAAGCCGCCTTACCTGTAGTCAGACCATTCCTGAACAAAGAGATACGGGTGGTCTTTAACAGACAAACCATTACCATTCTGGCTGAAAGCAACAGGAACATCTCGTCAGCGAAAGCCCGAAAAGAACTGGAATTTAAAAACAGAAATATCAGTGAGAGCATCGGCGATGCCCTGCACTGGTTCAAAGAAAACAGCTATTTATAGCCCATCGACGATGATATCTGAATATACTTTTAATATAATATTAATTTGCTGGATTTTATTTGGCCTCATCATTTTCGGGGTTCTTTTTAAAATTACGGCGCCTTACGGCAAATTTTTAAGCAATAAATGGGGCGCCCTGATCAACAACCGTCTGGGATGGATCATCATGGAATCTCCGCCGCTGATCCTGTTTTCATTCTTTTTTTTCCGCGGCGACAATACCACAAATCCGGTATGTCTGGTTATTTATTTGATATGGATGCTGCATTATGTCAACCGCGACCTCATTTTTCCTTTCAGACTGAAGACAAATGGCAAAAAAATGCCTGCTGTGATCATGAGTTTCGGCTTGATATACAATACGTTCAATGCTTTTTTCAACGGGTATTATCTTGGTTTTTTTGCCAATTATCAAAACTCCTGGTTCACCGATTACCGCTTTGTTGCCGGAGTGATCATCTTTATTGCCGGTTTTATCATCAACATAAGTTCCGATAATATCCTTTTCAAACTCCGTAAACATTCGTTCGATTATAAGATTCCTCAGGGAGGGCTGTTTCGTTTTGTTTCCTGTCCGAATTACCTGGGCGAGATCATGGAATGGATGGGTTTTGCCATTCTATCCTGGTCACTCGCCGGTTTTTCATTTTTTGTGTGGACTATGGTAAACCTTCTGCCAAGGGCTTTTTCGCACCATGATTGGTACAGGAAACACTTCAGCGAATACCCGGCAACCCGTAAAGCGCTGATACCCTTTATCATCTGATCTGGCTTTTCTCCCCTGGATCATTGATACCTGACTGCCGGTTGAAGTATTGTTTCTTTGTCCTGACACTACGAAAAACTGATGATACCGTCATTCGGATCACATCACCTCCTCGGCGCCGAAAAATTTGTTCAGCACTTCATAGAAATAATTGACCAGCGAGTTTTCTTTTGGCTGGGCCGGCTTCTTTTTGGGAACCCTGGGTTCTTCGGTTTTCTTACTTTCTCCGGAATTACCGGCTTCTCCGACCTTCTCAAATTTAATTATTAATCCCGGCTGTTCAGGATTTGCTTTCTTAAGCGTTTCTGATTTTAATACATTTTGACTGAACCTGGTAGCATTACCATGTTTGGGGCTGTATATTTCCATTGTTGTACGATTTAATTGGTTTTTAAGCATTGCTATTTTTTTATTGTTTTACTTTTTCAAATAAACAAATTTTCGTACAAAAATATTGTTTTAAAATGTTGAAATAAAGCTTTTTAATTATAATTCAAGTTAAATGTAAGCAATTTTTCAAGGCTGAAAATTTAAACTTTAATGTTTAAGTTTTAAAGTTTTTTTTTATAAAAATTTGCATTATCTGAAATTAATCTGTATATTTGTTGATTATTTTTGAGACATTGACTGAAAACTTTTCATTTTCTGTTAGCGATATTGAATATATAATCAGCAATACCGACAAGATTGTCAAAGGTATTTCCAAGGTTATGGCTATATTCTATTCCGCAAAAGCCAATGCTGTGAAAGCAATAGAAATTGAAAAACCGTTTATGCCCCGAAACTTTTCTGATATTCCTTTTGATGAGGCAAAGACCATGGAAGAGATTGAGACTTTAAGGAATGATCAGCCTATGGAATATTTCTGGTATACCTCGCAGGATGTCCCTCTGGAGCAGAAAACCACAAACATTAAACAGCTGGATGTATTTGATGAGAATGACCGGCATATACTGTTGGTAACCGTGAAAAATGAAAATGACAAAAAAAACGACCTGATCTATTATTATTTCAATAAAAACCTGGGCAATTTCATGCCAAGTGATACTGAAACGCCTATGGATCAAAACAATAAGACCATTATCGGAATTATGATGTACCGGGTCGTGAATATGATGGCCGAAAAATGCAGAAACGACAGGAAGGTTTTAATATCAATGAATAAGGATGTCCGAAAGATTGTTTCATCTCTAAGAAACAAAGAAGAAATGAATGAAAAACATTTAAATCTCATAACCAATCATGTTGCTGATATTCTGGCAGAGCTGTCTTTGAAATCCGAAAGATATTCATATATGCTCTCAGAGAAGGCCATAAACAAACTGAAAAATTATAAAGGCGATCTGAAATCGCTGAACAAAATTGTAAGACATGCGGTACGCTTTGCCACCAACTTAAACGTAGATATTACCGATGAACCTATCAGGATACAGGATTTTCATCTGGACTTTGATATGATGGATTCGGAAGGAGGATTGCCTCAGCCGAGTGTCAAAATGGAAGAGTCCAAATACAATAAGCCTATCGCATGGCTGGACCGCCTTGAAGCAGCAGCACAGATACTTACGAAAAGCAAACTTCCGGTGACCGGTCCGAACCTCGGAAAAAACTGCCAGCCTTCAATCACAGCGGCAGCTATATCAGAATTTATGCATAAAAACTATTCGAAAATTAAAACCGTGCTGGAAACTAATCCTGACAACTGGCCAATAGTAAGGTACGAATTCAAACCGCTTACGGTCTTTCTCATTCCTACCAAAAAAGAAACGAACCGCGAAGGGACAAAGGAACAACAAGCCTGAGCTATACCTTGAAAACCAATAAGGGTGTATTTACCTTGAAAAGTATGTCTTTAACGATGCTTTTGCTGAAGATCTTCATCAGGAAGTTTCTTTTCCGGTCATTAAGAGTGACCAGGTTGATTTTATTGGTTTTTACAAAGTCTGCAACACTTTTCGAGATATCTTTACTGCTGATCAACTTGCAACTGATGTCATATTCGCTGTAAACATTTTTGATATGTCCGGTGAGTTCATCGAGCATAATTTTATTAATAGCATTTTTTTCCTGCTGAATATGAATGCAGTGGACATTTACCCCAAAAACACTGATAATGCTCATCAACCTCCGGAAGGAACTGAAATCCCTGTCGTCGAAATCGGTCAGGTACATGGCATTAAAGTTTTCTATTGTTGCAAAAGCATATTCCCGTGGAACAACCAACACCGGAATGGAAACATTCTCAATCGTGTTCAGCGCTACGCTGCCTGCCTGGTAATTCCTTGATTTACCCAAGCCCTTGGTGCCCATCACCACCATAGCCGATTTGTATTTTTTACAAAGACGCGGGATGGCCGTTATCGGATCTCCGAAAATAATGCTGGCGGAATATCTGATTTCAGGCAAATTCTTTTCTTTAATATATTTGGTGAGGGTGGCTTTGAATTTTTTCATGCCCTCTTTAGCATCCATCTTTTCATCATTAAAGATGTTTCCCATACCGATCTGATAACTGAATGCATCAGGAAAGGGATTGGCCATGGGTTGCATACTATAACAGGCATAAACAAACTTAACATCAGCTTTTATTTTGGCTGCCAGCTGAAGGGCATAATATGAGGCGTTGAGTGAATCTTCGGAAAAATCCACCGGACAAATGATTTTGCTGATACTTTGCCTGATGGGGATATCTTCCTTTTTTGAGTCTATAATTTCTATTTCGTTAACGATCTGCAGCGCTTTTTTGACATCGGTATCTTTAACCAGCAGTTTTACACCCGATGCTACGTCAGACTGTATCAGGTTTACATTTGCGAGGTAGGCCTCAATACCTTCAAATTCCAGCCGGCTTTTCAGCAACAGGGCTTTTGAATATTTTGCCGTAGTCAGGGTTACCAATTTTGTTTTCATAACACAATTTTTTTATAAAAATACGGTATTTTTGTTCAAATATCAAGATATTTTTTTAATTATGATAAATGAACGACAAATTTTCTACGAAATTCTTGCGCAAACATCTGATAACCCGATAGGTATAGAGTTATGTAGCGCCGAAGGAGTTTTTTTATTCGATAGTGACGGAAAAAAATATTATGACCTGATATCGGGTGTTTCAGTGAGCAATGCCGGCCATAAAAACAAAGAAATAATGCAGGCTATAACCCTGCAACTTGAAAAATACTCACATCTTATGGTTTATGGCGAAATTATTCAATCGCCACAAGTAAGTTATGCTGAGTTACTGGTTTCCTTATTGCCTGAAAATCTGAACAATGTGTATTTTGTAAATTCCGGCTCCGAAGCCATCGAAGGCGCTATGAAGCTGGCCAAACGATATACAGGAAGAACAGAGATCATCGCTTTTGAAAATGCATACCACGGCAGCACTCAGGGCGCTATGAGCGTTTTGGGAAGTGCTGAACTCAAAAGAGCTTTCCGCCCTTTGTTACCGGATGTAAGCTTTTTGAAGTTTAATGATGCCGGAGGGTTGTGTCGTATCACCGGGAAAACTGCCTGTGTCATTGCCGAGCCTGTGCAGGGCGAAGCAGGTATTGTGCTGCCTGAGCATGATTTTTTAGAAAAACTCTCTCAGCGATGTAAGGAAACAGGGGCCTTATTGATTTTTGATGAGGTTCAGACCGGCATAGGCCGTACCGGGCGAAATTTTGCTTTTGAACATTATAATGTCACACCCGACATCCTGGTTCTGGCCAAAGCTCTGGGAGGCGGCATGCCGCTGGGCGCTTTTATCGCTTCAAAAAAAATCATGCATTCGCTCACTCACAATCCGGCCCTCGGACATATCACCACTTTTGGCGGACATCCGGTGTGCTGTGCTGCAGGGCTGGCTGCATTTATCTATATTCAAAAAAATATAAAACATTCAGAAACAGAATATAAAGCAGAATTATTTTATTCATTACTTAAAGATGCAAAACACGTCAGGGAAATACGATACAAAGGTTTACTGATGGCAATTGAGCTGGGTTCTGCTGACAAATTGAAACAATTTATGCGTGTGGCAGCAGAAAATGGGATCATCTCTGACTGGTTTTTGTTTTGCGATACAGCTTTCAGAATTTCTCCACCATTGATTATTACGGAGGATGAGATCAGAGATGTGTGCCGGATCATAAAAGAGTGCCTTGAACTAGTCAGATGATGATATCTGCCGGTGGATGACTGTTTCGTATTGCCCTTATAAATTGGCTATTTATCGGTAGGCGCACCATCAACCCTGTGAGGTAAGAGGATTGATGAAAAAAAAGTCACCTATTTCATAATGCAGCGGATTATTCCCTTCAGCTTTTCCACGTCATTCTTATTAAGTACCCTGTTAAATGGCTCAATACCGACATTTAAAGCCATAGTGAGGGGTTTCATTTCAATCATTTTTTCAAGGTCTTCCGAACGTATGGGGTAGTCGACCATGTACTCGGTCCAGGCCTGATCGCCGTAATGAGGGATGGGCTTAGAACGTGCCACTGAACATAGCAACAGTGTTTCTCCTCCGGACAGGGCAATAGAAGCGGTATCATTCTTTTCAATAACCTCCCTAAGCGCCCCGCTGATCCAGAAATTCAGTGTCAAAACATAAGAAGTGTCATTTCGGCTGATGATGACATAAAAGATATCGGTTCCGGTGAGTTTGGTTTTAATCTTTTTTATAGGCGCAGCGGTAACGGGGTCTGTTTTGTTGGTTTCAAATTTACACTCTGAACTTTGGCTAAACCCTGAGAATACCATTGTATTACAACAGATTAACAAAAAAAATATTTTCAGTGATCTCATAATTTTATTTTTTGGCTAAACAAATATACAATAATTGTGCAATTTCCGAAATACATAAAAGAAAGTAAATGACTAATAAGAGTTTTATTGTTTTTGATACAATTAATAAATACATTTGGTGTCCCGATAAAAAATAACCTATTAAAAAACAAAAAACAGGATTAAAAAGGCATTTTAATGAAAAAAAATACTTTCGCAATCGTCATAATTATTATAGGATTATTTTTGGTTTCCTGTGAGGGGCCGAAAACTTTTTCGGTGACTGTTGTCGACAAAGTAACACAGCAGCCTGTTGATAGCGTATTAGTTATTGTGAAAGTGAAGGCCGGTAACAAAGAGAAAAGCGCTTACAATTTAGAAGGTTTTACAGATGCATCCGGGAATTTCACCAGGGAAGAAATGATCGGCTATGGCCTGAGCCTGAAGCGCTGGCATTTTTATATGGAATATGATAAAAAAGGTTATATTCATAAAACAGAATCAGACCGTACCGAAGGTGTGGTTGAGTTAGAGCCTTCACGCTAAGATTCATACATGGAGTTTTCGAACAGGCACTAAACAGAAATCATCACCTGATATTACAAGTCAGCATTTTCTTGTCTTCCAGGTAGGCGGTAAGCCTGTCCCCTATTTTCACAGGCCCAACGCCTGCTGGCGTCCCCGTAAAAAACAGGTCGCCGGTTTTCAGGGTGATGAATTGTGAAACATGGGCAATGATCTGGTCGATGCTGAAAATCATGTGAGACGTGTTTCCCGACTGTACTGTTTCTCTATTTTTTTTCAATGAAAAGTTAAGGTTTTTTATGTCGGGAAACTCAGCGAGGGGCACAAAACTGCTGATGGGTGCGGAACCGTCGAAGCCTTTGGTTTTTTCCCATGGAAGTCCCTTGTGTATGGCCTCCGATTGCAGATCGCGGGCAGTCATGTCGAGGCCTACAGCAATTTCATCATAGTAGGTATGTGCAAATTTTTCCTGAATATACTTCCCTACTTTGCAGATACGAAATACGATTTCGACTTCGTACTGAACATCATTTGAAAAATCGGGGTAAAAGAAAGGCCGGTTGCGCGTAACCAGCGCAGTATCAGGTTTCAGGAAAAACAAAGGCTCTTTGGGCAAATCGTTTTTCATCTCCCGGATATGATCTGAATAGTTTCGCCCGATACAGATGATCTTCATAGTTTATATCATTAAAATGAGAAATTTTTTGTTGTACTCCTGAGTAAAAAAAATATTCGACCCCGCCGGGGTCGCAAGTTCTTTGTGTTTTGTTTTTTACGACTATTTGAATCCTCCGGATTCAGTTTTATGCTATTATTGGGAGTTTTTTTAAAAAAATTATTTAATTTTTACTGACGAATTATTAAACCCGCGCAGTTTTATAGCATTGATCACACGTTTGGTGGAGAGTGGAAAATCGGCTTTCGACATCCAGTCGTAATAGGAAGGTTCTTTCTTAAAGACCTCTTCTACCGATTTTCCTTTGTGTTTGCCGAAATTAAACACTTCCACATTGTTTTCATTATAGACAATATGCCCTACCATGTCTACATTCTTTGATTTGAAAGAAAAGTCATGCAGCGCCTGTACATCGTTGACAATAGGTTTGCTCGTACTGCCGTTGTTATCGGTAAATTCCGCATCTTTATAAAGATCGAGCTGGGCTAAAAGCACTTCATAGGTGGCCAGGGTGTCTGCTTCGGCAGAGTGGGCATTTTGTATTTCTTTATTGCAATAAAACTTGTAAGCTCCTTTTAAGGTGCGGGGTTCCATACGGTGAAAAATATTCTGTACATCAATAAACCGTCTACCGGAGAGGTTAAACTCTATACCTGCACGCATAAATTCTTCGATGAGCAGAGGGATATCGTATTTATTGGAGTTATATCCTGCCAGATCACAGTTGTCGAGGTAACGGTTCAATTCGGGTGCTATATCTGCAAAGGTTGGACAATCTTTTACATCATCATCTGATATACCGTGTATGGCTGTGACCAATGGAGGTATCGGGATGGTGGGATTGATACGCAGGGTTTTTATATCACGGCTGCCATCCGGATCTTCGCGGAGTATGCATATTTCAACAATACGGTCTGTAACAACATTCAGTCCTGTGGTTTCGATATCGAGAACTGCCAGTGGCCTGTTAAGTTTAAGTTTCATGATTTATTTTTTGGTAAGCCTGAATGTTTTTGAAATTTGTGCCACCGGTGTTTCCCTGTCTTCTATTTTTATTATTTCTGTAAGCTCCTGATATCCTTCACAGGATATTTCAATACGAAACTCACCCGGTGGCAACACCATGATAAATTTCCCGTTATGGCGGTTGGGCTTATAGATACCCTTCAGTTTATTGGATGCCAGGTCGATGGCTTTGATGGTCACCAGCGGGCCGTTGTCGTATTTTTCTTCGGTGGCCTTGAGCGCTGTCGCATAACTCCTGGCAAGCGAATCCGTGACTTTATTCTGTGTCAGATAGGCCTCCACGGTAAACTGCTTCAGACTGTCGATGGTGTTCTTCATGGATTCACTGAAACTTTTAAAAATATCAAGGGAATCCATTTCTGTCAGGTTACCTACTATGGTCGTATGTCCGGCTTTTACATTATTGAAGATCACCCTGTAAATATCGAGGTTTCCGTAGGTGTCATCGCGCAGGGCGGAAACATAGGCATATCTTCCCGAACCGGTAAATGATATGGTATTATTGTCTTCGGGTGTGTTTACCGGGTACCCGATATTGACGGCCTCGGTGAAGGTGTTATCCTCTTTATTCCATGTGGTTCTGAAGATATCGAATCCCCCCATGCTGTTATGGCCTGTTGAAGCAAAATATAAAGTTTTTCCGTCGGGCGCCAGGTATGGGAATTCCTCATCATACGTCGTATTGATCTCATCGCCGGCGTTTTCGGGGGTACCCCATTGTCCCGAAGGAAGCAACTTGGATATATAAATGTCACTGCCGCCCTGCCCGTCTTCGCGGGCAGCTGAAAAGATAATCATTTTCTTGTCCGGGGTTATAGTAACCGATGAAATACCTGACTTGGAATTATTAACATTACCCGCTATGGCATTGAGCTTCTGGAAACTTTTTCCTTCTTTTACCGACATACATGTCTGCATTTTATATTCAAGGTTGTCGACAAAGGCAAACAGATACGAACCATCAGACGACAGTCCACAGGATTCTTCCACCAGGGGGCTATTAATGGCCGGAACCAGTCTTTTGCATTTTTCCCATACGCCGTATTTGTTTTCAGAAACAAAAATATCTGCGGTATAATACCCGTCATAATCGATCAGGTTACCTGTGTTTCCCGAACGTTTTGAGGTATAATACAACACGGTTTCTTTTTTATTTACATATGGATTATAATCGGGTGAGGGTGAATTTATGCGGGAACCCACATTCTCGAAGGTGACATTTAAAGGATTCTTAATCAACTCCATAGCGTTTTCACACATTTCAATCTGCCGGTCGGCGGAAATATAATTAAGGTCTTTATCCCCGGAAATCAGTTTTTTAAATTTTTCAAAACATTCCATAGCTTCTTCAAAGCGGTAGGTAATCTGATAAGCCACGCCAAGCTCGTACATGGCTTCCGGATCGTAATCTTTCTGCCTCGTGACTTCTTCAAGAAACGGAATAGCTTTCTTTTTATCAATATTGGTGTTCAGGTAACAGATACCCAGCGGATACCAGTAATCCTTGTTATTGGAATCCCTGGCGTAGAGAAACTGATATTCTTTTAAAGCAGTAGCATAGTCGTTGAACAAAAAAAACTGTTTGGCGATTTTTTCATCGCCCGAAGCTTCAATATTTTTCTGAGAAAAGGCAATTTCTGATAAAAGAAGAAAAAGAATAATCAAGCCCCGGTAGTATATCATTCCTCTTTTAGATGACATTTTTTAAAAATTGATTTGGTAAAGTTGAATTTACAGGCAAAAATATAAAATCTAAAAATCGGATCTGCTGATTTTTTAATAAGTTATAAACACAGTTTTTGTATCAGGGTGGCAACAGGGATTTACAAACAGAACTATCTGTTCCCTAAGTTGTGAAAACCTTTTATGACAATGTTTATATCATTCATTATCTTATAATCTTTAGCATATAAAATGTTCAGACCTTCGGCAATCTCCGGAGAAAGAGACCTTTTTTTTATGGCATCAGCGGGATTCAGCACTCCTTTACGAATAGCGGGCAGTTTGTGTATTTCGCCTGTGACGGACATATTGAATCCCACCCACGATTTTAAGCCTGCCAGGACTAAAAAGATGTTTTTCAGAAACCCCAGGGGGTGTTTTACAAGAAAGGCTGCCACAGGATAAAATCCCAAAAGCAGCAGGCCGGTCAAAATATCCAGCATACGTTTGCTGCGCCTGTTCGACACCTTGCTTATTGCATTGATGTTCATCACATATAAATCACCGCCGGTATTTATTGAATTACTGCCAATGATGGACATGCTTTCGGGAGGCGCAATTTTGTAATCGATGCTGGTGTACTGCAGCTCGGTCATTTTGTCAATGATCAACTGCGGAGGCATTGATTTGGAGCAAAAAACAGCTTCATTGATTTTATAAATATTGATGATGTCGGCCAGCTGGCTTATATTTCCAATGAATCCTCTTGAGGAACTGTATTTTTCACTCGTGCTCACCAGGCCGATGAACCCATAATTGATGACGGTCCGCTGCATAAACCGTGCAACCCGTTCTGCTTCTTCCTCATCGCCGATAATAATAAACCTTCTGTCGTTTTCTGCGCCGATTTTAAACTGTTTAAATTTCAACAGATGAAGCAGTACACGTGTAGTAACCATAGATAAGGCTGCCCATCCGGCTCCAAGAATGATCAGCGCCCTTGAAAAGCGCTGGTGTTCGCCCAGCAAGGCATATACGGTAAGAATAAGTATCGTTCCGATCACCACCCCCTGTATGATCTTTACAGGACGGACCGGCTTGTCATAACCCCCGCTCATCAGCACCGAAAAAAGCCAAACCAGGATGTAGACAGGAACTGCAATAGCAATAAATTCAATCGGATATGAGCCGCCATCACGAAAAACCACATGGGTTTCCCAATAGTTTTTTATGAAATAAATTCCTGCAAAAATGAGGGCAGCATCAAAACAGGGCAAAAAGATCAGCTTTATAAACCTGTTGGCAAGCGCCAGAAAAGCCCTCAGAAAAATAGCAATTTTAACCAGGAAAGAAACAGCACGGGCATTTTTTTGTGAGAAATGCTTACGGGCAAAAATGATCATTGCATTATAGAATACAATGACATAGTTGACACTGCTTTTCTTGGTGCTTTCGCCTTTATAATGTATGATGCGTGTTTCGGGGAAATAATAGTTTTTATATCCTGCCATCGTGATACGATACGAAATATCTATATCTTCGCCATACATAAAAAAATCCTCATCGAGCAATCCGGCTTTGTCGAGTGCTTTTTTGCGCAACAGCATAAATGCCCCGGAAAGGATTTCCACTTCATGTATCTTATCTTTATCGAGATACCCCAGATGATATTGGCCAAAAACCTTTGACCTGGGAAAGAGTTTTGCAAGCCCGAACACCTTATAAAAAGCCACTGCCGGTGTTGGCAGCCCGCGTTTTGACTCAGGAAGAAAATGGCCTTTACCATCAAGCATCTTCACCCCCAGCCCGCCCGCCTCAGGATGTAGATTCATGAAATTCAGTATACTGGAAAAGGTGTCTTCTTCAACCACCGTGTCGGGGTTGAGCAACAGGATATACTCACCTGCGCTCTGTTTTATAGCCTGGTTGTTGGCTTTTGAAAACCCCTTATTCTCGCTGTTTTCAATGAGCATTACCTCAGGAAACTTCTCCCTGATCATATCTACTGAACCATCCACAGAATTATTATCTACCACAAACACTTCCATGTCAATACCATGTCCTGCTTTTAACACAGAATGAAGGCATTGCTCCAGAAAGTATTTTACATTGTAATTGACAATTATAACAGACAGTTTCATGGTCAGTCCCGTGATTTGGTTTCAAAAATAGCTTTTAGATTACTACTGACAAAATGTATTTACGTATTAATGAAAAAAATTCCTCCGCCATCAAAGAGTTCACCATCACATAATGGAAACGATTCAAGGCTACTGTTTTCAATAAAACGCTGGATGGAACTTCCTGCTGCCATATGTTGTATATTGCCTGTAATGCAAAGTATCCCGCGATAAAGTCCGCAGCAACCGCCAAAAAAACCATTTCTAAACCCGGGCAAAAGTATTCCGTCAGGATCAACATAAAGAACATTCAGTTCTTGCGCCTTCAAAATTTTCTCAATATCCCGGTCAGAGGTAATAAAATCATTTTCATTAAGGGCCATCAGATTACAGCGTGTATAGGCCTGATTAGTATGTAGATGTATCTTGTTGTTACATTCCTCAAGAATAGTCTTATCTGTATATTTCAGATTATGAATCAGGTATTTGCCGGTAATCACCGCATTATACATGGCGGTATCCGGATATCTTTTTCCTAAGGGTATATTTCCGGTTTTGTAATTGATATTATTCATAGTAAATAAATCAATATAATCCGAAGGCATGTTTGGCGCCACGATCAAACCAGCGCCGGTATCACACATAAAAACATCAGGATGGTCACTGATAGCCTCATACACAATGCCGGAGCTTTCAAATTCAAGCAGATTTCCAAAGAGGCCTAGTTGGTGCTTTGCCTCTGAAGGTAATCGTTTGTCAGCAATAATCCACATTAAATTGCAGTTTGTTTAAATTTTCTGAGCGCTGAAAACGCACTTTATTAAAGTATTGCTTTAGATAATTTTTATTTTCAGCCTTATAACCAATAGCATAATTGTATTGTGAATCAGCTACTGTCAGGGTTATTTTTTTTGTTTTCGTATCCTGACATTTTGTTGTTTTTATGAATTGATCAAATTCATTTTTCCATAACTTCGTCATGGCTAATTCGCGAAACGATGGATGAAAAGGGCCTGCAAGGAGTTTACCGCCTTTTCCGAAATCTTCAGCGGGGTGCAATCCTACTTTTATTACGTTGATATTATCCCGGATATACAAACCCAGCACCGATGCAACTCTATCAACAGCAGATGATAGGGACAATGGTTTATATTTCCCTTCCGAAAACAATAGTTCAAGTTCGGTGTCCTTCAGCACCAGAACAGGATAAATACGGACACAATCGGGTTTCAGGCCGATTACGCGGGATGCTGTATGAATATTTTCTACCGCATCATCCCCGGGCAGACCGATCATAGTTTGTATTCCCAGGGTAAAACCGCTGTTTCGGATGAGTTCTGAGGCTTTTACCACATCGCCCACCGTATGTCCCCTTCCGGCTTGTTGCAGAATGGAGTCACTCATGGATTGCACTCCCAGCTCAATGGTGCGGACATGATATTTTTTAAGTAATTGCAAGTTTTTATTATCAATATAATCCGGGCGGGTAGATAATCGTATACCCTTGATTTTATGGTCATTGATGTACGGCTGTATAAGCTGCAGATATTTTTCCTGAAGTCCGGGATCCAGACAGGTAAAACTGCCGCCAAAAAATGCCACTTCCACAGTAGCGCTCTGAACGTCAATGGTAGACAGTTTTTGCCGGATGATACTATGGACATCATCAGCTTCCGGCGCTTTCTGTTTGCCTGATATATATTTCTGGTTACAAAAAACACATTGAAAAGGACAGCCAAGATGGGGAATGAAGACAGGTATATTGTAATGCATTTAATGGACGGCTATCGTTCTGTGAGGCGGTTCTTTCTGATAACCAGCATTTTCTGATGTTCCTCTTCCGTGGAGTTCGGATCTTTCATCTGCAGGAACGCAGCGCAGGGCAGTTCGGCACAATCGCCGCAGTCGCGGTACCTTCTTTGATTGACGCCGCAGTCGTATAAAGGACAAACTTTTGTCGGCATCATTTCTTTGGCCCAGAATGTGGATCCTTTAACGGTATGGCAACCATCGCATAATGTGTTGTAATGTTCACATTCGTCGCACCATAACCCGCAAGCAGAAAGAATTTTGTCTGTTTCCATATAGTTTATTTTTCAGCAAAATTACAATTGAATTTTTCTAAAACAAATAAATAAAATTCGATGATTATAAAACGTAAGCCATTGGGGTTGTGTATTTGCTATTAAAGAAGTTGCAAACACGCCGCGACTGGGGCATAATTTGTTCACAAGGTAATTGGATAATCTTAAATTTTATTAAAAACAAGGTTATTGCTGCTTACATCAACTTCAACCTTGTATAAATCCCCAGTTTTAATACAGTTTAAAACCTTTTTATAAAGATAGGCCTTTGATTCATCGTTAATATTATCAGAGCCCAACGAACCGGTTTTAGGGTGCACAAACATCAGGTATAAGCGGTCTTCTTTCACTATTAAAAGATAATATGCCCTATAACCCCCACTTCCGCCCAATCTCTTTTTTATGTATGGTGTTTCATCACTATTGTTCAATCTGGTTCCGGAGCGAAGATCAGCAATAGATTTTTTGAAAAAATAATTTATAATTTCCTGATGCAGAATTTTGTACGACCTTTTTGAAGTGAGTTTTTCAAATTCAATTTTGAAATCCTCTATACAAAATATTTCCATCACACAAGTGAAAGTTGTCTGGTCGTTTCAGCAAATGCAGGCATTTTGGGCAAGTAAAAGAAAACCGATTCTAAATCTTCATATGCTTCTTTAAGTTCATCAATAGCATTTTTCAAATCTTTAATTTCATCTTTTGCTATGCCCTTTTTTCTTATAAAAGTCATTGAAATATATTGCCTTATTAATGTAGAACGTAAATCCTTAGCAGTAGAAATTAAATCATTAATTAGCATCAAACATTCATCATTCAAATCATTAAACCATGTTAATTTTTCAATGCGTTCGTTAATATCATATAACTTTTGAGTTTTTTCAATCAAATTCTTTTTAAAATCTAAAATTGCATCCAAAAAAGCATTTACTTTTTCTTCTTCCAAAAAAGAACTTTTTTTCTCAATAAAAGACATGGCTCTTACGCAAGAAAAAGTGCTTTCAATTTCAGTTTTGGGAGATATGGTTTCCATTTTTTAGTTTATTTCAGGTTTCTATAACAAAATTACAAAATTTTTGCGATTCTTACAGTAAAAACTTTGATTGTATATTTTCAAATTTCATGATCATAACCTTATAATTTGTGCATATAATAAAACCTTAAAAAATCCCAAAAGCCATTCAGCCCAGTCTTTTTTGATTAAAAAATTAGTTTTTGTGCATATTTATTCACTTGATCCCTGCATCATTCATCCAATATTTCTTTTAGTAGTTCTAAAATTCTTGCTTCATCTTTTTCATCGGCTTCCAATACACCCCATCCAAACTGGCTTTGGAATACGCCATCATAGGCGGTATCATGAAAGCTTCTTATCATATTTGGAATTTCATTGATGTCAAGAATTTCTTTAATTCTCATCGCTTCAAATTCGTTGTTAAGTGTTAAGATTTTTTTGTTCATATTGAAGTATTTTTCTGAAAAGTAATTTGATTACGACCGGTTTCATTCCAAAGAAATACAGATGTCCGAAAACATTTGTAAAAGTAACTTCAAAAATAGCTTATTTTTAATTGAAAGAAATATTTTCATGGTTTTGCTCCCAAACTTACCGGAGAAAAACCATTTTGTTCTGATCTGGTCACTTCAGGTAGGGTTAGTAACAAATAAATATCGTAAGAACATTGAATTTTTTTAATGAGCTTACATATATGTTCTAAAATTTGTGTAGGTTTGCGTTGTTATGCGTCGCCTGTTATCCATATTTCTTATATCGGCCTTGTTGTTCAATATTTTCGGGTATTACCTGGCATTCCAGATCACAGTAAGGGGAAATAAAAGACATTACCGCGAACATATTTATTACTCCAGTTATGATAACACAGAGGATATCATCATCTCAGGCGGTGAAATTCAATCCGAGAACGGTTATAACAACTGCAATGAAGAAGATGAATTTTATTATCACGGGAAAAAGTATGAGATCATAAAGATCAAAAAACAAGGCAGTAATAACATATTTTTCTGTGTTAAAGATAAAAAGAAAGAAAAATTTCTTGCCTTTTTCAAAGAATACCTTATACACCACGAAGATTCTAATACTCCATATCAGCAAAACAGTCATAATTTTGTAGCCCATATTATTAAAGATGCTGTTCCTGAACACAGAAAACTTCTGCTATTTCCTAAAGACATCAATGACCGGAATTTTTATTATTTCTTTTCGATTCAGACGGCCATTTTGAACAACATTTTTGTGCCTCCGAAAAATTTAGTTTAACCAAACTAATACGATCTCACCACTGGCTTGAAGCTATCAGTTAAAGCCAATCATTATATTATTAATAACCAATAAATTGATCATATCGTCATGAAAAAAAATATATTATTTTTATTTATTAGTGTTCATTGTTTTTATGTTTATTCGCAAAAAATCTTTATTGGCGACCTTAAAACAGGCCAGCCTGTTGAGAATGTCGCCATTTCGAGCAAAAAACCTTTTGCTGTTGCCAATACCAATGCAAAAGGAGAAACGGATCTTTCCGGTTTTGCCGGAGCTGAACGTATAGAGATACGGCATCTGGGATATAAAACTGAATACCTGAGCTTTGCCGACCTGAGCAAGTCGGATTTTAAATTTTTTATAAAACCCGTGGGCGTGTCGCTCGACGAGATCGTTGTTTCGGCCACCAAATGGAGACAGCAGTCCAATGATATTCCCGGCAAAATAACTGTTATTCATCCGAAAGAAATCAACCTGCAGAATCCTCAAACAGCCGCCGATATGCTTGCTGCCTCCGGAAAGGTTTTTATACAGAAAAGCCAGCAGGGTGGCGGCAGCCCAATGATACGTGGCTTTGCCACCAACCGCCTGTTGTATTCGGTAGATGGCATCCGGATGAATACCGCTATTTTCCGCGCGGGAAACATACAGAATGTAATATCGCTGGATCCTTTTGCCATTGAAGAAGCAGAAGTGCTGTTCGGACCGGGATCCGTGATCTATGGCAGTGATGCTATCGGAGGGGTAATGAGTTTTCAGACACTGACTCCCCGCTTGTCTGACGGTGGCAATCCACTGTTCACCGGGAGTGCTGTAACGCGCTATTCGTCAGCTAATAATGAAATCACAGCTCATTTTCACGCAGGTGCCGGCTGGAAGAAATGGGCTTTACTAACCAGTATTACTTCCAGTAAGTTCGGCGACCTGACCATGGGCAGCTACGGCCCTGATGAATACTTAAGGCCTTTTTATGTACAACGGCAGGACAGTACGGATGTTATTGTGACCAGTGAAAATCCCAAAGTGCAGCGGCCTTCGGGTTACTCCCAGATTAATATGATGCAGAAGATACGGTTCAGTCCAAACAGCAAATGGGATATACAATATGGGTTTCATTACTCGGTGACATCAGAATTTTCACGCTACGACAGGCATATCCGTTATAAAAAAGGATTGCCCCGATATGGTGAATGGTACTACGGCCCGCAAAAGTGGATGATGAATGCCCTGGAGGTAACCCATAACAGCAATAATGTGGCGTATGACCAACTGACGGTGCGTCTGGCCTGGCAGTCGTTTGAAGAAAGCCGTATCGACAGGGATATTAATAAAAATGACAGACATATAAGAATTGAAAATGTGGAAGCCTATTCGCTGAATGTTGATTTCAATAAATCAGCAGGCAGCAAGCATATGTTTTACTATGGCATAGAAGCAGTTTATGACGATGTGGTATCGACAGGGAAAGATGAGGATATCTCAACAGGCAGTATCTTTGCAGGGCCGTCGCGTTATCCTAAGTCCAACTGGGCTTCTTATGCGGCTTACCTCAACTACCAGTTTAAAATTTCGCCCAAAGTACTGTTACAGTCGGGCATACGATATAATCATTATTTGCTTAACGCTGATTTTGACACGACTTTTTATCCCTTTCCTTTTACAACAGCCAAAATCGACAATGGAGCACTCAGCGGCAGCCTGGGCTTGGTATATCGGCCTACCGAAAAATGGGTACTGAATCTTAATTTATCCACGGGCTTCCGTTCGCCCAACGTAGATGATATGGGCAAAGTGTTCGATTCGGAACAGGGAGCTGTGGTTGTTCCCAATCCCGGGCTGAAGGCAGAATACGCTTATAATGCGGAAATAGGCATAGCAAAGATTTTCGGGGATATTGTCAAGATTGATGTTACAGGCTTTTACACCTATCTCAATAAGGCTATGGTAAGGCGTGATTTCACCATGAATGGATCCGACAGCCTTATGTACGACGGCACTATGAGCAGGATACAGGCGGTGCAGAATGCAGCATTTGCGCAAATACTGGGAGTACAGGCAGGTTTTGAACTGAAATTACCTGTGGGATTCGGATTATCATCCGACTTTACCTATCAGAAAGGCACTGAAGAACTCGATGACGGAAGTACAAGCCCTTCGCGCCATGCCGCTCCCTGGACGGGTGTAAGCAGACTATCCTATAACCATAATAAAATGTCGCTTCAGCTATATTCAGTGTATAGCGGAGGGAAAAAATTCAAAGACCTTCCTGAAGAAGAAAAAGGAAAACCGGAGATCTACGCTGTGGATGCTGATGGGAATCCGTGTTCACCAGGATGGTATACGCTGAATTTTAAGGCAATGTACCAACTTATCGAAAATCTTTCGGTGAGTGCAGGGCTCGAAAACATTACCGACCAGAGATACCGGCCCTACAGTTCAGGCATCGTGGCCCCCGGAATAAATTTCATAATATCGCTAAAAGCCAAATTCTAAATGAATTATTTAATATTTTTGCAGTAAAATTTTATAATACATGAAGAAACTGACATTTTTAATTTTGGTTTGTTTTGGCAGCCTCTGTCTCCATGCTCACCCTGTTGACCAGGCACAAGCTGTAACTATAGCCCAAACATTTTATTATAGTTATTTAAATATAACGGATGCAATTAAAGACGGGCCCGCTGTGACAGGCACTGAAAACTATTATACCGGCAATACTCTGGCTTTCTATATTGTCAATTTTAGTAATAAGGGATGGGTGATGGTATCTGCCGATGATGATTACTATCCGGTGATAGGTTATTCTGACGAAAGCAATCTGAACCTGACCGCTATTCCTCCGGCGATGCGCTGGTGGCTTGACGGACAGTTTTCGGGAACTCCCAGAGCGTCAGAAGCAGATTATGAATATGCTACAATGATAAAAAACGCATGGAAAAAATATTCCGGAGGAAATCTCACCAAAAACAGTTCTAAGGTTCTGGTGGCTCCCCTTCTGGACAGTAAATGGGATCAGGGCAGCGGATATAATTTTCATTGTCCGGAGTTTGCTTCCGGGCCCGGAGGAAGATGTTATGCCGGTTGTGTGGCCACTGCTATGGCTCAGATCATGTATTATCATAAATATCCCGAGCACGGATTTAACACTCATTCATACAGCCACGTTTTTTATGGCATCATCAGCGCCAACTTTGCTGAAACCACATACGACTGGAATACCATGACCAATATAATCAATCCTTTGAGTAAAGAAGCTATCTCAACTCTTATATATCACTGCGGTGTTTCGGTCAATATGAATTATACCCCCCTCTCTTCGGGTGCCGGTTCCGGTGATGTTCCCGAAGCGATGATCAGCCATTTCAATTATTCAAACCGGATGAAATACCTTCAGAAAGGCGAATTCACCAATGAAGTGTGGAATGAAATGCTGATTGACAACCTCCAGATGGAACTGCCGGTGTATTACAGCGGATCTGGCAGTGCCGGAGGACATGCTTTTGTATGCGACGGCGTGAAGGACTCAAGTTTTTTTCATTTCAACTGGGGATGGAGCGGCAGCGGTAACGGATATTTCTATCTCAGCAACCTGAACTCCGGCAATGGCAATTTCAGCAGCAGCCAGGCCGCCGTGATGAATATCGCGCCTTACTTTTATCCGTATTGTTTAGGAAAAAAAGAGTTTAATGCGAAACAAAAAACCTTTCATGACGGCAGCAAATATTCACTTTACTGGAATGATACGGATTGTGAATGGCTGATAGCGCCCGACAACGACCAGCCTATTACATTGATATTTAACTCATTTGCTACTGAACAGGGGCATGATTTCCTGAGTATTTATGATGGCGCAGATGCCACAGCGCCGCTCATCGGCCAATACTCCGGCCATGACCTCCCCCCCACGGTGGTTTCGACAGGCAACCGGCTGTATTTGAGATTTACAACCGACAATGCCGGACAGGACCAGGGATGGACCGTCACCTACTCCACTGATGTTACAGGTATTACTGTAAATGATGAAAATCAAGAACTGACGGTGTTTCCCAATCCCGCCACGGATCATATCACTATCATGATGCCTTCGGGCATAAGTTCTCCTGAGATTACGTTCTACGATCTGACCGGAAAACAACTATTTGCGCCGGTTTCTGTTCAGAATCCCGGGCAAATTGTTGCCAATATAAAGGCTTTTTCGGAAGGATTTTATCTTGTGAAAGTTATCAGTGAAGACAAGACTCTTATTGATAAGTTTTTGATACAACGTTAGTTATAGTACTATAAGGGGATGTCTCAGAAGGATTTTGTGCATAGATTATTATAATACCTTATGGGACATCCTTTTTTTCAAAATTCATAGCCGATCAACAGCCTGAAATTGTTTTCCTTCGCTTTTTTATCTGTGCCTTTGTGGATATCGGCGAGTCCGTACCAGCCTTCAATACCAACCGTGAAATGTTTATACCGGAAACGAAACTGTAAGCCTGCGTTATAGCTGAACAGATTGGTAATATCGTTGATCTTTGAGGCAGGAATAGAGGTTTCCCTGATGTAACGTTCGGTAGCGGTAATGACATATTGTGCCTTGACCAGCGGGGTGATCTGAAACATATTGGCAAGGTCGAAAGCAAGTCCGGCCCCAGCTTCTATGGATGAAAATGACACTATATCATATTCGCCGATATCATTTTTTTTACTTTTCCCTCCAAAGGTATAATAGCCGATAAATGTTTTTATCTTTAAGCTGTTCCGGCTTCCGCTGAAGTCTCTGATCCTGATGTCGTAATGCAGCCGCAGGCAGGGCTGAATCCAGAAACGGTTGTAATGCACCATAGTGTCGTTGCCTGAGTTTGTCTTTCCGGAAAGATTCATCATATTATATCCCATCCCGGCATCAATGCCCAGTCCGGCAGGTGTTTTTTTTGTTTCCTGGGCAATAAGTGAAGAAAGACACAAAAACCCGGCACAAAGAAACAGGAGCAACTGTTTTTTCATGTTTATGAATTTGGTTGCAAATTTAGCATTTCTGTGACGTTTGCCTTAGTAATGCCGATATTTTTAAGAAATAGGATTTATCAGCGGTTCACAATGATGCGGGCAATTTTCTGCTGATCTTTGTAATTTATCCTGATCATATAAAAGCCCTTACCATGGCTTCCAATGTCTACTTTCACAATGTTTTTTTCCGGTTTAAATCTTAAAATTTCTCTGTCCAGGATATCTGTTATGCGGATTTCATCGGCTACTATTCCTGAACTGATGGTAAATTCTCCGTTTCCGGGATTGGGAAATACAGCCAGTACAATGTCGGGATCCCGGTCAGCAATACCATACGTTGTAATGCTGTGGCACGAGGAGGTATCTGAGCAAGGTCCGTCGGTGATCACCACGGCAAAGTTACCGTTTGAGGAAGGAATGAAACTTTGCCCGTCGGCGCCAGGTATTATAGCAAAAGCATTATCGCAATCTACCCATTGCCAGGTCACACCTGATGCGTTGGCTGTGAGTGTGATGCCATTTTGCAGTACACTTGTATCAACAGTATTTATGGTCAGGTTGAATGTGATGATACTGTCACAGCCGGCCATATTTGAAATCGTATCTATATAAATACCGGAGCTGGTCCAGGTATAGTTTCCGCTGGGTGATGTATAACTGAAACAGGCTTCATCCATTAAAGAAGAGCTTGTGCCCGGACAGGTACATGTCATCAGGGGGGCCGGAAATACGAATTCATCATATCCGACAGTTCCTGTCCTGGTGCCATTAAAACCACTAACAGAATCAATCAGGTTGCCATCGAAGTGCCACAGCGCATTCAAACCTGTAGAAGAAGAAAATTCAGAAGGATATTTCCTGCATTTGTTGCTGTTTATCTCGGCATTGGTGCGGACCACGGACCATAATCTCAACTCTTCGATAATTCCTGATCCGGGGTCAGCATTTCCCCGCCCTATGCGCATTTCGTTGGTTGAAGTACCTATAGCCGTAGTACAGGGAACCACTGAGATGAGTGCCCCGTTTTTATAAAACCTCACATTTGTATTGTCGTAGGTGACGGCCAGATGTGTCCATTCTCCGGCATTTACAGTTAAACCAACAGAGGTGATAATTGTGGATTGTACTCTGAAAAACGGCACTCCTGAAGCATTGATACCCAATTGGTAATCGAAGCTGCCCCCCCCCTTGTTCAGGACCGTATTGGATGTAGTGAGGCCTCCCGGTTTTACCCACGCCTCAATAGTGACGTTGGTCAAACCATTCATAGCCGGTACATATGGAATGCTCACATAATTAGTATTTACTCCCGGAGTGGGCAGTGATAATCCGAAGTTGGCTTCGCCGCACTCAGAGTTAAGGTTCCATATTGCGGCAACTTCGGCATCGGACAAGGCTCTTTTATACAGCCTGAATTCATCCATAAAACCTGTAAGGGACACACTCGAACCGTAGCCGCCTACTTTGAAGCCGGTACCTGCGCCTAAATTCAGCGGAGTCTGGCTGACCGTATTATCCAGCACGCCGTTTTTATAGGCTTTAATCGCCGAGGTTGCCGAATCATAGACGAAGGTCACGGTTGTGGGCGCAGGCCCGATACCGGTCACCGTCACATCGGTAATCCCGTTTCCTCTCAGGATCAGATTATTCTGTCCTGCAACACCGCCCTGGAAACACCGGAAAGAAATTCCGGCATCGCCAAAAAAATACGATGCGCTTGTTGTCGGAGAAGGAATGGATACCCACATGCTTATGGTCCAGCTTTTCTGCCCCAGATCCATATTCCATCCGGTATTTATTCCTGCTGATCCAACACCGGTGCCTTGCAAACAAGTGTCAAACTGCCCGCCCCCGGCAAGTGTCACAGAAGTCAATACAGCCATGGCATTGCCGGCATGTGGGTAACCACAGTTTGGGGTTGAAGTCGAAGTGGGGTTGTTTTCGAATTTATAATACAGCACAGGCGTCTGGGCTAAAATCCAGTTTGCCTGAATAAGTATGGCTGCCAGAATAGTTAATGCATAAGACTTTTTCATATTTTTTAAAATTTAGTTGTTTCGTTGTGTAAATATATAAATTATGGAGATTGAAAGCAAGGTAATTCTCATATTTAACAATAATCCGGGGATATCATTCCTGCCGGAATTGATAAATTCCGAACTATCACGCCATAAGCATTCTAATACCGGTATAAAAAACAAACAAGAGTAACGCTGTGCCTTTATTAGATAATAATTATTTCCGGATTATATTGATTATATGGTGATTATAAAAATCAATCCAAATAAAATATTTTCTTTAGTGTGCATAAATATGTTAGCAGTATCATTTTTAAATGATTTTGAAATATCTTTATCGAAAATTTTAAACTATGAAATCTCACTTATACAAATTAAGCTTGTACTTAGCCGGTTTTGCATTATTGTTGGTTTCGTGTAAACCTATGGCCACACAGTACAAGGAAGATGAGGATCTGGATGCTGAATATTACGAGGCGTCAGATAAGACTCCTGCCCCTGCTCCTGACTCGGCTGTCAGGGCTATGACGTGGAACATACGTTTCGGCATAGGACGTTCGGAGTGGTTTGGCGATGCCTGCGGCAATATTACTGTATATTCTCAGGAGGATGTGCTTCCTCATCTTAATGCTGTTGTAGCCAAAATCAATGAGATGAAACCCGATATTCTGATGCTTCAGGAAGTGGACATTAATTCAAAGCGGACTTCCTATATCAATGAGCTTCAATATATTCTTGACAACACCTATTTCAATTATGCTGCCTATGTTCCTGAATGGCGTTCACAGTATATTCCCAGTGATGGACTGGGCCGGATGGATATGGGGCTTGCCATACTTTCGCCCTGGCCCATCAACAATGCCCGGCGTATTCAACTTTCGCTGCGGGGCGACCAAAGCAGCATAGAGGTATATTTTTATCTTCGTTCGTGCATGATCACAGCGACGATACAGATTCCCGGTTTTAAAGAATTAGCTGTGGTAAATATTCACGCTTCAGCTTTTGCCACCGATGACACCAAACATAAGCATTACCAGGAGTTCAAAGCAAAACTTGATGAACTCAATTCAGCCGGACAATATTTTCTGGCCGGAGGTGACCTGAACACCCTTCCGCCGGGCTCGACAAAAACTGATTATTGCTTTGAAGACATGTGTCCCGGCGAGTCGTTTCATAACGAAGGTGATGACCCTATGCATAAAGCCGGCAGCGATTACACCAATGAACAAACCTGGCTGTGGCCGGTTTACGGCGCTTATAAATGTGCTCTGCCACTATCCGTTTATCTGGCCAATCAGCCGGCACATTTTACCCATACAACCCGCCCCGCAGAAACCTGGGATCGTACGCTTGATTACTTATTCACCAATCTGGATTGGATAGAAGGCTCTACAATTACTCACCAGGATGCCTTTTACGAATCCGACCACTGCCCTGTCAGTTCTTTATTGATTTTACCCAAATAAATCAGAAAAACATGAAACGACTTTTAATTTGCATAATAGCTTTGCTAGTGGTTCAGGAGGTTACCGCTCAAAGTTCACCTTTTCTTAACCGGTGGAGCTACCGGACTGCCTTTCTGATGCGCAAAAACAAATATGAAAGCGGATTGGTACAGCCTTTTCGTTACGGAATAAGCAACAGGGTTGAGATCACCACCAACGTACTTCAGAACTTTGCAGTTCCCAATGCCGGGGTAAAGATATTTCTTGCTGATGCCAAGGGCTTTTATATGTCCAGCGACCATGGCCTGCAATACAATTCTTTGCTTTTCAGGTTGCTCAGCCGCAAAGGAACCGGGGGCATGTTATCACCTCAGTTCACTTTTCCGGAGATGTTTACCCTGTACAGTAATTTTCTGGTTACCAGACAGGCGTTTGATACCGCCTATGTTACGGCACGCGCAGGCTTTTTTCTGGGTATGCACAACGGTTTTCTTGACCCTCTTGCTACGGTGGATATGCCCTTGATATACCCCAGAACTTCACATCTTTTCCATACCTGCACTTTCAGACTTGGCGCTGATATCAGGGGAAAAATAAAGCGTTCTTGGTCCTATATGTTTGACCTGCAATTCTTTGTTTTACCCGTAAAAGAGCATAATTTCTTTATGGAAAACACAGGCACTATCATGTGCAATTTGGGTAAAAACGCAAGGATCAAAGGCGGCTACAAACTATGTTACGGTGACTATCCTTTCGGAAAACAATGGCATCTTTTACCGACAATGGATATAGTCTTTGGGAGTAAATAAAAGGCAAACCGTATTCAGAATCAATCATACTCAATAAAATATATGACCTCACGCTGAATCATACTTTGAGTGAGTGATTTTCGGTAATTTCTTTTTTTGAGGTGCTGGTAGAAAAAATGACGATTCAAAGTCATCGGAAAATAACATGTTTTCTTTTAAACACAATTTTGAAAGAAGACTTTAGCAGGGGCAGCGCCCCGAAATATTTGTAAGAAGTGGCACCCCTCAAAAAAGTAAGGTGCAGAGCACCGTAATATAAGATCCACCACTCAAATAATAATTAAAAATCATATGTTTTCAATGTCTTTTTGACAAATTTCCTCTATCAAAACATTTTATTATTACGGTGTAAAAACAAGATGAATTTTTTATTACCTAAAGGATTTGGACATAACCAGAAGTTTAATATTACGGTACGCTGTACCTTGTTTTTCGCACTTATTATTATTTTACAAATATTACGGTGCTCTGCACCTAACTAATAATATTAAAAAAAATAGGGTTGCGTATTAGAAGCTATTAAATGCGTGATCTGGGGTTTTATTGTCATCAATAAATATTATTAGCACCTCAAAAAATGATTTAGCCATTTTCGCTATTGTTTTACAAATTTTTTTATAATAATATTTTCCTTATCGGATATCCTGATGAAATAAACCCCGCTTGCAAGCCAGGAGGTATTGATTTCCTTTACAGCTTGCTGCAAAACTGACGTATAAATAAGCTGACCGCGGAGATCATAAATCGTTATTGAAGCATTATTGGGTTGCCCGGCGACACTGATTGTCAATAATTCCCTCACAGGATTAGGACTTACCGCAAAACTACTTACCACGGGATTATCAATGGTGGTATTATATTGGGCAATAAAAACAGAATCGTTTCCGTAGAAGGTCCCCAGTGAATTTGTTGCTTTTACCCTGAAATGATAAAGGGTGTTGGCGCTAAGGCCACTAATGGAAGCCGAAACGGGTACAGATGTGTTTCCGCTGAGCGTATTGGGCGTTGCCGTAATTATATTCCCATAATTGGTATTTATACCATATTCAAAGCTGACGGTTGTGGGGACATTATTAGCATCCACAAATCCGTTCAGCACCGCTGAGGTAGTGGTGACAGCTGTTGCCGGAACAGTAATTACATCAGGCGGGATTTCCTGAGAAAATAAAAATGTCCGGCCTGTCCCGGGTGCCGGTCTTAGCGGCGGGTTCCCAAAATTCAGGGTAGCGGTTGAGCTGTAGTTTACATTTTCAAAAATCACCTGTGACCACTCCTGTGTCGAACCCTTGCGGGCTACCAGCAACTGTCCGTACTCCCTGCCCGGCCCTTTTAATCCCACGGCTGAAGTCTTAAAATCCGATACATTTGCTGATGCTTGCCAGCTGCCATAAACAATCTCAATTTGGTTGGTAGTTTCAAAAAGTTTTATCTGAAATGATATATTGTCGTATTGCTGAGCAGGTGTTGTGGTCTTGTCGCGAAGATTTTTAAACTGTATCGTGCATATCCTGTCTGGTGCACTGCCGGAAGTATGCACACGGTATTCAGGAGGCGCTGTGCCTGACATCAGGTCGTGGTTGAAGGCGCTGATGATATTGACATCAGCTGGTAACAGGCTGTTGAAAATACCGCCGGAAGCATCCTGAGCCCCTGTAAAAAAAAGCGCTGCTGATGAAGGCGGTATGTTGCCGAGCTTTATAAAACCATTGGTGTTCAAAATAATTTGAGTAAAATCCATACAATTATAATGAAAAGTAAATCCGATACTCACCGGCGCAGAGTTGGCGTCATCGTAATCAGCGGTGCTGATGACATTACCGTTGGTTCCCAGATCGTTATAAACATCTGTAAAGTTTTGAGTGTTACCTGCAATATAAGCTAAGGAACCGTTGGTCACCGGAATGACAAGTGTATCATTCGCATGGTTGCCGTCGGATGGGATGCTGGTCCATGCTGTAATCGTGTAGTTACCGGGCGACGAAAAGTCTGTGTGCTGAGCAAAGGTATAAGGTACAGAGGTGCCGGATGGTATTGGAGAGCCGTTGTATGCTTCGGTAACTATTACCCCGCCGTTTACCTGATAATGCACCTGCAGGCCGCTGCTGACCGGGTTGGTGCCAAAGTTTTTTATCATCACGGCGGGGTGTTCTGTGGTTGTCAGCCCGCAGCCTGATGACGGGGCAAGCAATTCTTCGATGCCCGTATTAACAGGATATGCGGGGCCGTCGTTCAGATCGAAAGAAATGGTGCTGCCGGCAGCCGTAACATTTGAAATGTTGAGTGATCCAAAACTACCGTCGGATAAAAAACATGAAGGATTGGTGTTGTTGTTTATTTTTCTCCTGTTTACGCCGGCGCTGAAATATGCATTATCAACATATCCGTTGACGGTGGAAGTGCCATAGGGCCTGTAAATATATACTTCGTCGAGAACAGAGGAGCCGTCGTAATATCCGTTTCCCATGCCATCAAAATCGCTATTGATCCTGTAGACGATCAGTCCTGAGCCGGGCAGAGAACTCTCATAGTATCCCTCCTTTTTGCGGTATTCCACGATAAAATATTCTGTTGGCGAATTCGGGGAATTGATGCGGTAACAATTCTGGTTTGGATTGGTGACCGGATAAAGTGTATAGTTGCCAGGGGCAGAGATCACCGGAACGGATGATATCCAGTTGCCGTAGCGGTATTTCATATAGGCTCCCATAGACTGCGGAGGGATCAGGTCGTTACCCATCAGGTCCCATGCGTCCACGGGGCTGAGGCCATCCTGACTGTAGTGGTATAGGTCGGGAGCGCCCAAAGTGTGAAACATCTCGTGGCACAACACACCTACTCCGTTGGAAAGCAAGTAATTCCTGACCTGCAGGTTGTAATCTCCCACCTGTTTGCCGTTTATATATACAACCTGCGAATATAAAGTCCACCGGTGTGGCCACAATAAGGTATTCCATGCGGAGACATCGCCGGATATGACAAAACAAATGTTATCCACAAAGCCATCGTTATTAAAATCAATATTCAGACCAGAAGGTATCTGACTTTTCACCGCGTTGACTGCATTGGCCAGCAAGTTATGCTCAGCGTACATCTGATCGGTATAGCCATCAGGATTCAGCAAGGCATCGTACGGCAAATAATGATCACGCGTATAGGCATCCTGGTAAGAAATGACCAAAGTGCCGGGCGAAGGGTAATATACTGAGTTGATATGCAGCTGATTATATGATGCTTCTTCAAAATAATTTTTCATAGATACATTTCCAGGGGTATTTACAAAAAGGTCGTTATACAACGAAATGCTGTCGGAGAATTCAGCTTCACCGGCAAAACGAACGAATATCACTATATTGTTCAGGGTGCCCGCAGCTTTGGTGTTTTGTGATGAGCTGTTCTTCAGCCTTGGAGGCATATCATGAAACTTTTTTCTTAGTTGCAGTACCTTTTCTGCTGAGATATCTATTCCCGGCTGCAAGCCCGCCGCTGAAGGATTTGTCTTTCCGGCGACAAATGCCGAAGCCACAAGTTCGTTATGGATTTTAACAGCATAACAGTAATATCCTGTTTGGGAATTTCTTACAATCGTATAATTATTGGCATCATGCAGGCGGTTATAAAATTCATCTCCTGTCACAAAACATTTTAATATCATGCCATCAGGCTGGGTTACCGTGACGGGATAATTGCTGATGAATGCTGCATTTGAGGTTGCTGACAAAAAAAATAAAAAAACTATTAAAAACTCTAATTTTTTGATATTCATATAATTATGTATTGTTTTTATAATTAATAATAACAGAAGAAAAAGATCAACGGAAGTCAGAAGATATATTTTAAATATGCTGTAAATATACGAAATTTTTCAGGGAGAGGCAAAGCCCATTTCAGGGTGATATAACACCAATTCCGGCCTTGTCGTTCTATGAAATTATTTTTAACCCAAGCTCAGGTTAATAAGCGCCAAATCGTTTACGTATAAACCATTCAGCCGACAGCAGCATCACAATGATTGCGAAAACCCAGAAAAGGTTCACCAGGTCGCTGAAACGTTTTTTAACGTAGGTAACCGGTTTAACATCCTCCCGGGCTTTCAGTAAATCATGTAACTGTGACAGTTGTCCGGGGTATATCATTTTGCCATTGGTTTTTTGTGCCAATGAGTATAATAACTGGTGGTCGGCAACAAGATTAAGCGATTCAATATTCACAGGCACCACGCTGAAAACACCCGATTTCTGCAGGACTTCCTGTCCTGTTTTTACCTGAGCGCTGAAACGGTATTCACCAAGCGGAAAAATCCCGGCATTGATATGATATGCATGGGCTGTGCGGGTAAATGTGAAGGGGAATGTTTTGTTTTCTGCATTAGTGATGCTGAGTTTTACTTCAGGTTCATTGATCAGTTCGTAACTGTCGTTATAGACTTCTGCATCAAACTCAACAGCTTCGTTTTCATAAAACTTGTTTTTCACGTTCACCCGGAAGCGCCCTTTGTCAACTTTTACCGAAAGATACTGTATCATTTTGTTTACCAGTTCGTTAAAAGCAACCTGGTTACCTGTCTGCAGGTAATTGTTCAACCTCCATTTCCACAGGCCTTCTCCGGCTATCAGCCCTGTTTTGGGGTCGGAGGCGGTATTGAACATCAGCAGGGGTTTCTGTGTCTGAACACTTCCAATTTTCTGATACATAAGCACATTGAGCGAGTTGCCGGCAGCATATTCACCAAAAGGAACCATCAAAGCCGGAAAACCGGCGCTGATTTTTTTTAATTCGTCAGAAACGGTGAACAGCGCGAAATCGTTGGCAATTGTTGGTGTGGTTTCGTCATATTTTCCCGCCGCCTGTTTAATATTCAATCCTGTTTTCAGAGCATTCACGGCCGGAATATCAGATGAGGAGCCAATGATATACAGAACAGGAATTTTGTTGTCGTTGATATTTTGCAATAATGCCTGGTTATTCCTGCCTTTGAAAGGTATCTGGTGCAGGATGGCGAGGTTGTAATCCCTGACCGGTTTATTGAAATCGCCGGCAACGAATTCATCAACCTGGTATATTTTACTGGTTTCTATACTTTGCTTTAATGCTGACACATCGGGATGAGGCGCTCCGGCAAGCAGTAATATCTTTTCCCTTCCGTCAAGCACTTCCACAAAAACATCCTGCGAGTTATTTATCAGGCTGATCTCTCCGTCAAGAGCAGAGATGCTTACCCTGTAATGCTGCATTCCCGGTTGTTTTGACTCCATCTGCATCTGCACGGTTTCAATATACCTCGGGCTGTTTATATCAACGGTCCTCGTAAACAGCGTTTCTTTTCCTTTGGAGACGGTAAGTGTGGCCTTCTGCCCGTTGCATTTATCAGCAGTAACAACTATTTCGATGGGGAACATATTCCCCAGATAGCTTATCCGGTTATAATTTACACGTGAAATGATGAGATCTTTCTGGATATTGGTATCACCCAGTGCTATGGTATAAACAGGATATTTTAACTTTCCCGACAGGTATAAGGGGCTGGTGCCTTTATTGTACAGACCGTCGGAGGCAAGTATCAGTGCGCCGACATTGCGGTTGGCATAGCGTGCCTGCAGTTCATCGATTAGCAGCGAAAAATCCGTTTGTTTTTCAGTATAACTGAACTGGTCTCCTTCGGTGACCTTTTCACCGAAAGTAAAGGTCTTTACGTCGTAGTCATTGTCAAGTTCCCTGATAAGTTTCCTGAGTTCTTCAGTATAGGAGGTGCGGATACTGGCCGAATCCTTACAGAATAAAGGCGATTGGGAATTATCCTGGGCCACCAGTATCAACGGTTTTTCGGAGGTTCTTGAACGTGTCATGACCAATGGGGAAAGCAGTAAAAAAGATATCAGGAACACTGCCAGGGTTCGCAATACAAAAAGTATCCTGATGATATTTTTCCGGAAATCGTGGCGTTTTTCGCGGAAATAGAGCAGCATGGCATATCCGGTTCCCAGCATCAGGCATGGGATGGCAAGCCATAAAGAATATTCGGTGGTAATGTTAAAGAATGACAAGTGGACTTTTTTTCCGCAAAGATAACGATAAAAAATAATTTACGAATGTACGAATAGAGGTACGAATGGTGGTACGAATGTGCACATGTGATTATTAATACAATTTCACATCAGGCTTTGCAAACACGGTTTATAAGCCCCTGATTCCCAATATCCATTATACTTGTTGAAGCGATAAAAAAAACTGCAAATCAGTTGCTTATTACTCTGAATTCCGTTCTCCGGTTGACAGCCCTGCCCTCTTCGGAATCGTTGGGTTCGATGGGTTGTGTAAGGCCGTATCCTTTGTATGAAAGACGGTTTTTATCTATTCCTTTATTTACGAGATATTCATAAACCGACCTGGCACGGTTTTCCGAAAGTTTCTGGTTATAATCAGCAGTACCTTTGTTGTCGGTATGTCCGCCGATTTCAATCTTCATGGTTTTGTTCTGATTTAAAAGGTCAACCAATCTGTTTAACTCAACCTGGGATTCAGGTTTCAGGTCAAATTTGTCAAAATCGAAAAAGATATTTCTCAAAACCACAACACTCCCAGTTTCAACAGCTTGCATATATACATCTTTTAGAAAAGGTTTAAGTTGGGAATGGGCACCTTTCAGTTCAAAATTTTCTGAATAGAACAAATATCCTTTTTTTGAAACATTCAGTGCGTAATTACGGTCGGTGGGCAGACTGACGAGAAATTCTCCGGTTTGCTGATCTGAAAATGACTGCGCGACCACCTGGGAGGTGGTGAGATCTATGAGTTCAAATTTGGCCTCAAGCCTTTTTTTTGTTTTGGCGTCGTACACGGTGCCTTTCATATAGTTCACCGCTGTGGGGCGGGCTTCTTCATAGAGATCGAAAGAATAGATGTCCATGCCTCCCTGCCCTCCGAACTGATCAGACGAGAAGTATGCTTTATTACCCTGAGCGTTAACAATCAGATAACCTTCATCGTTAAATGTGTTGATCGGGTATCCAAGATTTTTTGGCGTAGACCACTGGCCATCATCTTTGAGCTTTGAATAGAAAATATCCATTCCGCCCATGCCCGGATGTCCGGTAGAGGTAAAATAGAGTGTTTTACCATCGGTGTGAATGAAGGGTGACATCTCCGAAAGTTCAGTATTGATGGAATCTCCAAGGTTTACCGGTGATGACCAGCTTCCGTTTTCGGCCTTAGTTGTTTTCCAGATATCCATATTACCTTTGCCGCCTTCGCGGGCGCTGGCAAAATACAGGGTATTCCCGTCGGGTGAAATGCTGGGCTGCGAATCCCATGACCCAGAGTTTACCCTGACGCCCATATTTACCGGCGTGCTCCATCCGTTTCCCTGGCGCTGCGACACATAGAGGTCGCAACTGCCCATACCGTCCGAACGGTTACAGATGGTGAAATACAATGTTTTCCCGTCGGGCGCTATACTTTGCGCTCCTTCGTTTCCGTGCGAATTAAGCGGAGCCCCGAGTTTGCGCACCCTGCCCCAGAGACTGTCGGGACGTTTGACACTCATGTAAAAATCTTCTTCTTTGGGAAATGAATGAATGGTATATTCATCACGGGGCCTGAGCACTGTGATGACCAGCGTCTGTTCATCCACGGTCAGCGAGGGTGAATATTCGTTATTTGAAGTGTTTATGCTGTCGCCCAGATTCACAGGTTTGAAAGGAACCGGATTTTTTACGGCATGGACAGCAAAACGGCAACTTTTTAAAAGGAACTTTGCACGCTTAACCGTCTTGGGAGCCTGGTCGCTATATGTCAGATATTTTTCCAGATGCTGCCCGGCTTCTTCATATTTACCGATGGAGAACTCTCCGGAACCTATATTAAAATAAACTCCTTCAAAATACTCCGGATCGATTTCGATGACATTATTATAAAAATGTATGGCTTTTTCTGTGAGCTTCTGTTCTTCGTAAATATTGCCAAGCAGCATGTGTGCTTCGATAAACTGGTCATCCTCTTTCAGCGCTTTCAGCAGGTTCGATTCGCAGTTCATATAATCCTTGGTCTGAAAGTATTCCAGGGCTTTATCAAAAAGTTTTATGGCTTTCTGGTTTTTTGTGGAATAATTGAACTGGGCATACGAAAACGGCAGGATAAAAAGCAGGAAAAGAAAAATCAGTATTGTTTTTTTTATAAGCATGGCTGGATGTAGTTTATTATATATATAACCGGACAAATTTAAGTTTATTTTGCAAATACCGGTCCGGGAAACTGAAAGTGGTGCAAAAAAGAGCCAGTAATAGAACTAATTCCTGTAGTGTTGAAAGAAATGCCGAATGTATGTTTTACCTACCACAAAAACGTTAAATACCTTTTATCCAATAAATTATATATTTGGGGGGACATAAATAAACTTGATACGGCCCAAACATTTATAAAATAAATTTATTCTGAGACTCCGAATATATAATGAAATAGCAGTACCTATCAGCATAGAAAGCATACCAAAAAGCCGGTGCGGAGATTAATAGCCTTAAACTGGGCAAATTTTGCGGAGAAAGTTTTTTTGCGGAGAAAAAGTAGTATATTTGTCGTATAAATTGCGGAGAAAAAATGTATTTACACGAAAAAGAAAACTGGACAAACTTCACCTGGGACAATAAGAAAGTAATGATAAAACTGGGCGAAGCGAGAAATCAACAGGGCCGGCTCATGGGGAAAATGGAATCGCTGGGCTTTGATTTGCAAAATGACGCAGTACTGAACACTCTTACATTAGATGTTATCAAATCATCTGAAATTGAAGGCGAGTTTCTGGAGATGGAACAAGTACGTTCTTCGATTGCCCGGCGTCTGGGTATTGACATTGCTGGTGCCATAGCTTCGGAACGTCATGTTGAAGGTGTCGTTGAAATGATGCTTGACGCTACTCAACGAAATGACTTGCCTTTGACAAAAGACAGATTATTTGGTTGGCATGCAGCGTTGTTTCCGACAGGCTGGAGTAATCTTTATAAAACCACAGTCGCAAATTGGAGAAAAGACACCACCGGCCCTATGCAGGTTGTATCAGGACCGATGGGGAAAGAAAAAGTTCACTACCAGGCGCCAGACTCAGACAGAATAGAACCTGAAATGGAAAAATTTCTGGAATGGTTTGAAAATGAACATGGATTGGATTTGGTGCTTGAAGCAGCCATTGCTCATTTATGGTTTGTTACCATTCATCCATTCGATGATGGAAACGGAAGAATATGCAGGGCAATTACCGATATGATGCTGTCACGTTCAGACAAAAGTATCAAACGGTTCTACAGCATGTCTGCTCAGATCCGGGTTGAAAGGAATCAGTATTATGAAAAACTTGAAAAAGCCCAAAGAGGCAGTTCCGACATTACGGAATGGATTTTATGGTTTTTGCAATGCTTTATAAATGCTATTGCTGTTACAGGAGTAACGTTATCAAAAATACTTCATAAAGCAGAATTTTGGAAATCACATGCCACTACAATTCTTAATGACAGACAGCAAAAAGTAATCAACAGGCTTCTTGATGGCTTTGACGGAAAGTTGACAACTTCTAAATGGGGAAAGATCAATAAATGCTCACAAGACACAGCTCTCAGGGATATACAGGATTTGATAAAGAAGAATATCTTACAAAAAGAAGCAAGTGGCGGACGAAGCACAAATTATGGATTAAAAGAACAGCAAGGCGGTAACACATAGAAATAGAGGAACCTAAGTAAACCATAAGTAAGCCAAAAATTTACGAATGTATTTATGAATAAATCAGAGAGATAAAATGGAAAATAATCAATCGTCATTTATTTTATTCAAAACCGAAGACGAGAAAATCTCGGTAGATGTTCGTTTTGAAGAAGACACGGTCTGGCTTTCGCAGGAGCAGATGGCTACTTTGTTTGAACGCGACAGGAGTGTAATATTAAAGCATATTGCTAATATATTTACAGAAGGAGAACTGGAAGAAAAAAGCAATGTGCAATTTTTGCACATTGCAAATTCTGATAAACCGGTAAAATTTTTCAACCTGAATGTTATTATTTCAGTTGGTTACAGGGTAAAATCTCAAAGGGGAACTCAGTTTCGCATCTGGGCAACCAAACGCCTTAATGAATATATACGCAAAGGGTTTACCATGGACGATGAGCGCCTGAAAAATCTGGGTGGTGGCGGCTATTGGAAAGAATTACTGCAGCGCATACGCGATATTCGTGCTTCCGAAAAAGTATTTTACCGGCAGGTGCTTGATATTTACGCAACCAGCATCGATTACGACCCCAAAGCAGAAGTTTCAATTGAGTTCTTCAAAAAAGTGCAAAATAAAATCCATTTTGCCGTACACGGACAAACAGCTGCCGAAGTTATTTTCAACCGTGCTGATGCCGAAAAAGAATTTATGGGACTGATGACTTTTCCAGGCAGTCGGCCCTACCTGAAAGACGTTGTGGTTGCAAAAAATTATTTAAACGAAAAGGAACTTCGTTCGCTTGGGCAAATAGTTTCGGGATATTTGGATTTTGCAGAACGTCAGGCTGAGCGGGAACAAGCAATGACAATGAAAGACTGGGCAAAACATTTGGATAATATTTTAACCATGAGTGGAGAACACCTATTGCAGGGCGCTGGCGCTGTCAGTCACGAAATTGCTGTTGAAAAGGCTACCAAAGAATACCAAAAGTATCAGCAAAAAACATTGAGCGAAGCTGAAAAAAATTATTTGGAAAGTTTGAAAGTTTTAGAAAACAAAACAAGAAAGGATAAATAAAAACCTCTTGTTGTCCTAAGGTATCCTCATAAATTTATGCGATTGCAGTGATACGCCCCATTCAGGATGCTGAAGTATGTAGTTAACAATATGCGGGATCAAGGTTTTATAACGGCTCCATTCGGGTTGCAGCAGCAGGCGGCAGCCCGGCAACACAAAACGGGCGTTGGCTTCGGCCCAGTCGAAATCGCTTTCATCGTATACGATAACCTTCAGCTCATCGGCCCGCTGAAACATTTCAGCCTGCGGCGGGGCATTGCGTTTGGGTGAGAGGCATATCCAGTCCCACTGCCCGCTGAGTTTTTCGCTGCCCGAAGTCTCGAGATATGTTTTTATTCCATGCTCTTTGAGCTTAGCACACAAATAATCCAGATTGTAAAGCAGCGGCTCCCCTCCTGTTACCACAACAGCCTGCGCAGGGCATTGCACCGCATGTGCCACAATTTCGTCAGTCGGTGTTAGGGGGTGATAACCGGCTATCCACGATTCTTTGCTATCGCACCAGCGGCAGCCGACATCACACCCGCCAATGCGTATAAACCACGCAGCTTTGCCGGCATGTGTACCTTCACCCTGCAAGCTGTAAAACTCTTCCATCAGCGGGAGGAGCTTCCCTTCGTTCAAAAGTTGACTGGAATCCAATTTATTTATAGTATTCTTTTTTAGCCGCTTTCAAAGTGTTCATCAGCAGCCCAATAATGGTCATCGGCCCCACGCCTCCCGGTACCGGAGTGATGTAAGCGCATTTCTTAGCCACTTCATCGAATTTTACGTCACCTTTAAGGCGGAATCCCGACTTTGTACTTTCATCAGGGATCCTGTGTATCCCCACATCAATGACCGCGGCGTCTTTTTTTACCATGCCGGCGGTCACAAATTCCATCTTACCGATAGCAGCAACCAGAATATCAGCCTGGGCGCATATTTCAGCTAACTGCCGGGTTTTGCTGTGGCACAGGGTTACCGTACAATTGGCCGATTTATTGTTTCTGGATAGAAGAATACTCATGGGCGTCCCTACAATATGGCTGCGGCCAATCACCACGCAGTTTTTTCCTTCGGTCTCAATCTTGTAACGTTCCATCAACAGCATGATGCCGTATGGCGTGGCCGGCAGATAAGAAGGTAGCCCGAGCATCATCCTGCCTGCATTCACCGGGTGAAAACCATCAATGTCTTTTTTAGGGTCGATGGCTTCGATGATCTTTTGTTCGTTGATATGTTTTGGCAGAGGCAGTTGTACAATAAATCCGTCGACTTCATCATCTTTATTCAAAAAATCCACCATGCTGAGCAGGTCCGCATCCGAACAGTCTTCAGGGTATTTATATACAGAAGAGATAAAACCCACTTCTTTGCAGGCACGTTCTTTTGAAGCGACATATGTCTGACTTGCCGGGTCTTCTCCGACCAAAACGGCTGCAAGGTGCGGCGCACGACCTGTTTCAGCTAACATTTTGCGGACTTCATTGGAGATTTCTGTTTTGATCTCATCGGAGATCTTTTTTCCATCGAGTAGAACCATTATCTATAAATTTAGATTATGCAAAAGTAAATAATCTGCAAGATTCGGAAAGAATTTTTTACCGTCTTCTGTAAGTGTCGGGGTGACATCCTCCCTAAAAGGCCTGTATGCAGGCACCCCGACACATACTATTTTCACATTTGTAAGTGATGGTACTGTTGGTAATTAAACAAATCAGTCCCTGTTATTATAGTTTTTTTTACTTTTGCAGCATAATAAAACTGAAGAAGATGTTTGAAAACCTAAGTGAGAAATTCGACCGAGCGTTTAAGATTCTCAAAGGACAAGGGCATATCACCGACATCAACGTCGCCGAATCGCTTAAAGAAGTAAGAAAAGCCCTGCTTGATGCCGATGTGAGTTATAAAATTGCCAAGAGTTTTACCGAAGATGTCAAAGCCAAAGCCATAGGCCAGAATGTACTGACCTCTGTTTCACCGGGGCAGCTGATGGTAAAGATCGTACATGACGAACTGACGCAGCTGATGGGTACCGAAAAATCGGATATCAACATCAAGACCAATCCCTCCATAGTGTTGATAGCCGGGCTGCAAGGGTCAGGAAAAACTACTTTTTCGGCGAAACTTGCCAATTACCTGAAGACAAAAAAAGGCAAAAACCCTATGCTGGTGGCTTGCGACGTATACCGCCCTGCTGCTGTTGAACAGCTTAAAGTACTCGGGCAGCAGATTGATGTTGAAGTGTTTAGTGATGAAGAGGATAAAAAGCCGGTTTCGCTAGCCAAAAAAGCGATAAATTTCGGAAAAGAACGCGGACATAACGTGATCATCATCGACACTGCCGGACGTCTGGCCGTTGATGAAGAAATGATGAATGAGATTTCAGATATCAAAAATGCGGTGGTGCCCCATGAGATATTGTTTGTGGTGGATTCGATGACCGGCCAGGACGCCGTCAACACAGCCAAAGCATTCAACGACCGGCTGAATTTCGACGGTGTGGTGCTGACCAAACTGGATGGCGACACCCGTGGTGGCGCTGCTTTAACGATCCGGTCTGTGGTGAACAAACCCGTGAAGTTCATCGGCCTTGGCGAAAAGATGGATGCTATTGATGTTTTTCATCCCGAACGTATGGCAAGCCGTATCCTCGGCATGGGTGATATTGTTTCTCTGGTAGAACGTGCGCAAGAACAATACGATGTGGAAGAAGCACAAAAACTGCAGAAAAAAATCGCCAAAAACCAGTTCAATTTCAATGATTTTATAGATCAGATCAAACAGATCAAGAAAATGGGCAACATCAAGGATCTTGTCGGAATGATACCCGGCATGGGCAAGGCCATGAAAGATGTTGACATTAACGATGATGCCTTTAAGGGAATAGAAGCCATAATAAGTTCTATGACCCCTTCGGAGCGTGAAAACCCCGATATCATCAACGGTAGCCGCCGCAAACGTATAGCCTCAGGAAGCGGAAGCTCGATACAGGAAGTTAACCGGCTGATAAAGCAGTTTGAAGATACGCGTAAGATCATGCGTTCGATGACCAATGCCGGAAAAAACCCTGTGAAACAAATGCGGAATATGCGGCAGATGATGAGAAAATAAATGTATTAATTTACCCCGGTTAATTGCTTAGACATCCTGTTAAGCAAAGGGTTTGAATTAATAATAAAAATAGTTTACTGTTTTAAAAGAATTGAATCATGAAAAATTTTTCAAAATTATTATGGATTGTTTTAACAATCATGCTGTTTCAGATTAAGGTGTATTCACAGCCGGGGTCATCGTGCAGCACTCCCTATGCGATCTCCACCCTGCCGTTTGTTCAGACCGGCATGACCACCGCCGGATTTCCTGACACTTTTGATAACACCGATGCTTGTGCGAGCGACTATATGACCGGTAATGATTTTGTTTTTTCATACAGCCCGGCATCTGACCAATATGTTAATATTACCCTGACCAATACCGGAAATGCTGTGGGGCTTTTTGTTGTTGACGACTGCCCCGACCAGCCCGGCACATCATGTATTGCGTCCGCTGAAAGTTTGCTGGGCAATCCTTCGGTGAGCAATGTCATGCTGGATGCAGGAACTACATATTATATCATTGTTTCCACCATGGATCCGATCTACATTTTGCCCAATCCATCAACGGCCTTTGATATACAAATAGATGTAATCAATCCGTACGATATGGCTATAATACAGATTGTCAGTCCGCTATCAGGTTGTGCCCTGACAGCTTCGGAAGAAATCACTATTGAATTAGCTAATAATGGTTTATTGCCTGTTGATTCAGTGCTGATTGAATATTCCATTGACGGCAGCACACCCGTCACGGATACGGTATATGACCTGATAATGCCCGACAGCACGCTTTTTTTTACTTTTTCAGCACATGGTAATTTTTCTGTTGTCAATACTACTTATCAACTTTCTGTATATACCAAAGTTGCAGACAACAGTCCGTTAAATGATACTGCCGTGGCGCTGTTGACCAATTCGCAGGTGATAAGCACATTTCCTTATCACGAAGATTTTGAAACCGGCAACGGGGGTTATGGCAGCAGTGGATCATCCTCATCGTGGGCCTGGGGAAGCCCTTCAAAACCGATAATCACTCATGCTGCATCGCCAACCAAATGTTGGGTTACCGGTTTGCAAACCAATTACAATCAGGGTGAGGCTTCCTATCTAAACTTTCCATGTCTTGATTTTTCAGGACTTACAGCTCCGGTGCTGGAGTTTAACCTCTGGGTAGCCACTACCGGGATCACCGACTATTGCCGTGTTGAATATTCTGCTGATAACGGCAACACATGGGAAACACTTGGCCAGCAAAACGACCCGATAAACTGGTATGATGGCGCTAACGGCTGGACCAGTCCGGGAAATGATTTTATCACAGTACGCCACAGGGTTGACAGCCTGGCAGGAAATCCCAATGCAAAACTGAGAATATTTTTTTACGGAAGTCTTATAACACAGTCAGATGGCATTGCCGTTGACGATATCAGCATCTATCAGGCTCCTGCCAACGATATAGGTATCACTCAAATACTCTATCCTGGAACATCTTGCGGCTTAACCAGCAATGAACACATACAGGTCACGATTGAAAATTTCGGCACCACCGTACAAAGCAACTTCAACATAGGTTTTTCTATCAACGGCATTGCTATGGCTCCGGAAGTGGTGACTTCTGCTTTAAATCCCGGAACATCCATGCAATATACCTTCACTACTCCTGCCAACCTCGGCGCAGTTCAGCAATATCAAATTAAGTGCTATACCAGTTTAGTAACAGATACCGATCATTCCAACGACACCAGCAGCATCAGCATAAACAACATGCTTGCCATCAACACATTCCCTTATCTTGAGGATTTTGAATCCAGCGATGGCGGATGGGTTGGCGGCGGCCTGAACTCATCATGGGCATGGGGTACGCCCGTAAAACCCATCATCAATCATGCTGCCTCACCAACGAAATGCTGGGTTACCAATCTGACCACCAACGCCAATATGCTGGAAATGTCGAACCTCACCGGGCCGTGTTTTGACTTTAGTTCTCTCAATGTTCCAGAAATAGAATTTAATATCTGGTATGCCACTTCGTCGATGGCTCCCGGCACCGATAGCATCATACTGCAGGTTTCCATCGACAGCGGAGCCACATGGACACGGGTTGGGAACATGTTTGAACCTAATTGGTATAACACGCCCTATGGCTGGAGCGGCAACCTCTCAAACTGGACACATGTGCGCCACACCCTGGATTCAGCAGGTGGTGAACCCAATGTCCGGCTGCGGTTGTATTATTATGGCCCCTATGCTACCATCTGCGAGGGTGTTGCCATTGACGATATCTATATCCATGAAGCGCCGGCCAACGATCTGGGGGTAACCACATTGCAGAGTCCCCAAAGCGGCTGCAACCTCGGCAACCAGGAATATGTAGGGGTACTTTTTTCCAATTTTGGCCAGAACGCCCAAAGTCATTTCCCGATAAGCTATCAGATAAATAGTGGAGCATGGGTCACCGATACCATTAACATGCCTATATATTCAAATGAAACCATTTTTTACAGCTTTACGCAAACCGCTGATCTTTCCGCCATTGGAGATTATGTTTTTAAAATAACAACAGGCCTGGCCAATGATGAAGATCATGCTAACGACACCGTCACGGTTACGATAACGAACAGTGCGGGTGTTTCCGTATTCCCCTATTCCGAAGACTTTGAATCGGGTGATGGCGGTTGGTACACCGAAGGTACATCCTCGTGGGCCTATGGCGTTCCGGCTTCGGCGCTTATAAATACTGCCCATTCCCCCTCCATGGCCTGGAAAACAAATCTCAGTGGCTACACGCTTGGCAATGAAGAATCGTATCTGTATAGTCCCTGTTTTGACTTTACCGGCTACAACAACCCTGTTATCGAATTATATGTTTGGCACGAAACGATGATGATGATGGGCGCCACCGCCGTGCTGGAAGCGTCAATAGATGGCGGAATGTCGTGGGCAGTAGTAGGCCCTAATGAAACAAATAACTGGTATGTGGCAAGTTTTACCGGGGGCAACAGCTGGAACGGCAGTTCCGCCGGATGGGTATATAAAACTCATGCATTAGATTTTTGCGGCAACCAGTCCGGGGTTAAACTCAGGATACATTACCTGCATGGGCAGTTTTCGATGACTCCCGAAGAAGGAATTGCCGTTGATGATATTCACATCTTTGACTGTACGGTTCCCGTGCCAGGCTTTACATATTCAGCAAACGGAACCCAGGTAAACTTTACCAATACGTCAACAGGAGCCACCGGTTATCTCTGGAGATTCGGCGACGGGACAACAGGTACTGTGGCCGATGCCAATCATACCTATCCCGCTCCGGGTACTTATGCTGTTACCCTTGTGGCATACAGCGACTGCACAGCGGATTCAGTTACACAGTACATCAATATTACAGCAGGCGGAATAGATGATTACCAGACAGAAAAAAATATTGTCTGCCAGCCCAACCCCAGCAACGGCGTGTTTAATCTTATCATTAGTAACAACCACTGTGATGACATTACGCTGGACATTTACCAAATTAACGGAAGCAGCGTTTATCAGGATAGAATTACAGACAACTCGAAAATTATCAGCAAACAGATTGATATTACTGCTTTTGAAAAAGGTGTTTATTATATGCGGCTAAGCGGAAAAAACCTGAATGTTGTCCGCAAGATAGTCCTTGAATAGTAATAATAAACCAGGATCAATAAACTGACCGTAAGGTCAGGCAGTTATTAAAAATATCATTATTTGCTTTCTTTTAAGGGCAGGTGCATGGATTAGTCGTTGTAGTGTTTGTCGTTAAAGGAGTCACAGAGGTATTTACCGGTGTTACCGATGTAATGTATGGATTAACAGCGGTGCTGACTACCGTTAATGTTATATTTTCCAGAATGTTATATGGAGTTCCTGTACACGACGGGCCTGTTCCATCCGTGGCAACCTTTAAAAACAATATGTCTGTAGTTCCGCCTGGATTTGCACCATAGCTTTTTGTGACCCCCGCCATAGCATAGTTCCCCGATGGGGTTTGAACAACTGTTGTGGGAATTTCGTATTCTGTTCCGCCATAATGACGCTGCCATATATGGTTCCCGTTTGCATCCAGCTTATTTAAGATATATTGGTACGACATACCCGTGATATCACAATATCCCACAAAGGTGTACCCCCCGTCATTTGTCTGAATAATGCATTCTCCCACAAATTCAGTGGTACCACCGTACCTTTTTTGCCATATTATATTGCCCAATGAATCAATTTTCATTAGTAGGCCATAGCGGGTCATTCCAATGCGGCCTGTTAAAACAAAACCTCCATCGTTTGTTTTGACCATAGTGATTGACTGTTCCGGTTCAGCAGAGCCGTATGCTTTTTGCCATACGACGGAGCCGGCGCTGTTTAATCTTATTGCCCAGACATCGTAGCTTCCCAAGCCGGTATAGGTCTTTCCCGTCAACACATATTCGCCATTGTTTGTCTGTACGATAGTGGTAGCATTATCTTCATAGGGTCCGTTAAAAGATTCCTGCCACATAATATTGCCGGAACCATCTATTTTTAAAACCCACAGGTCGCCATCATTTGTGGTGAAATTGTATTTGCCTGAAACAGCATAGCCACCATCATTTGTTTGAATAATTGAGTATCCCAGATCACTATTTGCACCGCCATAAGTTTTTTGCCAGATAACATTACCGCCGGCATCCAGTTTTAAAATCCATAAATCAGCGTTTGTGCCTGCAGACAGCATATTGTAATATCCTGTCACCGCATAACCGCCATCATTTGTCTGTATAATGGAATATGCTGCGTCATAATTTGCTCCTCCATATGTCTTTTGCCATATGATGGCGCCTGAGGCGTCTAATTTGATGATCCACGCATCCGTATTTCCGGCGCCATAAGAATCCGATGACCCGGCTATGACATAACCACCATCATTTGTGATCACCATATTTCCGACTTCCCAGGGAAAAGCCAAAGCTTCGGAACCTGTACCACCGAATGTTTTAACGATGCAGGGGTTTGTGTCTGAAAGTGTAAATGAAATGACGACTTCGTCTGACGAAAATGTCCCGCATGAGGTAGTAATGGTCCACTTCAGTGTATAAGTGGCTCCAGCAATACCTGAAAATGTGCTGACAGGGCTTGATGCCGTATTAACTGAGCCACCGGAACCACTCACAATGCTCCACATTCCTGTACCCGAAACGGGTGTGTTTCCCGACAGAGTGGTGGTTGTTCCGCTAACATTAAGCTGATCGGCGCCTGCATCGGCGGTTGTCGGCACGAGTGCACAGCTGCCGCAAAGCTCCAGCCACCCTGATGCATAGTAATTCAGGCAGTTGGTGGTGGTATTATAAATGAACAATCCTTGTGCCGGTGAAATAATCAGATCCCGTTCGGTGGTCGTCATCCGTGGAAGTAATACGCCCAGCGACGTGCTTTTCACATCGAGCATTGATGACGGATCGGCAGCAGCTCCGCTCGCATTGATGGCGACTCCCTGTGCAGGGCTTTCAATCACAGAGAGGCATATTCCTGAGATCAAAAAAGTAAAAAAAAATATTGTTTTGGTTTTCATAACAGGTATTTTTTTTCGGTCGTAACTTGAAGCATGTTTTTTATCATGTTCGTATCCCTCTAAGGTTGATGGATGATACTTGTCAGAAATTTACTGCGAACAATCGGTCCAGTGGTCAATATTTTGTAATACAGGTGTTACAACCGGGCTCGAAGTTGAAACGGTTAGATTTTGCAGGTTTGTTTGTACAGCCGCTGTAACATCAGCAGTAACCAATGTTACCGCCGCCATTGAGGTTGTCACACTGTTTGAATAGCATGTCGTACCGTCAAATTTGAATTTTTCCACACACAGGTTGGTCAGTCCGTAAGCATTGGTGTGCTTATGAGTGCCGGCGGCTGTCAGGAAACCATCATGAACCTGAAATACATCGCCATAATAATCAAATGGGTTTGGGTGGCCATCTGCAACATTGTCGGTTTTTACCCATTCAAGATTTCCGCCGATATCGAACTTGTAAAAAGTTCTGCTGTTATGTACCTGGAAATAAGCAGAAATTGCTGAAACGAAGAAGCCGCCATCGTAACAGGTAATAACTTTTGAAAACATGCCTGTTGTTGTATTTTTTGCCCACAGGACATCACCTGTAGCAGACAATTTGAACAAGAAACTATTGGCAGATCCGGGGTAACCGCTGACTATGTAACCTCCGTCGGTAGTGTTGTCAACTCCGTACCCCCCCAAAGTATTATACGGAGGGTCTGTCTGCCCATAAACCCTGGCCCATTCAAGAACTCCTGTGGAACTGTATTTTTGAACCATACATTGGTTATATGCTCCGGTCATTCTGTATGTCCATGTATCTCCCACAACAATGCAGCCGCCATCGGGCGTCGCTTTTACATCCCTGTAAGTGTCCGTAAAAAAAGTAGGTTCAGCAGGGTTAATCGCAATAAGTTTTACCCACTGTTGAACACCCGAAGCATTGAATTTTATAAGCACCCCATGCGTAGCAGACCCTGCAGATGCCTTACATAGAACGTAAAATCCATTATCGGGGGCCAGTGATAATGCGGATACATCTTCGCTATAGGTTGCACTACCCAGAACTTTGGAAAAAACAATATTGTGCGATGCGTCAAATTTTACTAACAATACATCTGAATTGGAATGCAACCACGAAAAGACACTGCCGGCAATCACATAACCTCCGTCATGTGTGGTGTCAATATATGGTGTGCCATCCGCACCAGTACCCCCGATTGTTTTTGACCAGACATAATTTCCGCTGGTATCAATGTCAACAATAAGCCAGTCACTGCTCCCGGCGCCGTAATTACTCGTGTACCCGGCAGCAATAATGTTGCAGTTTGAACTGAGTTGAACAATGGAAGTACCTGTATTTCCGCCCAGGTTATCTTTACCTCCTACGAATAAGAATTTCTTTCCTGAGGGGCAGGCTCCCAATGGGGTAATAACAGATGAAAAAGATACATTAACGGTATCATAGCTTGTACTGCAAGGGGTTGTAATAGCCCAGGATAAGGTGTATGAATTTCCTGCCAATCCGGTGAAACTGCTGACAGGATCAGAAGGATCGGAAATGCTGCCGCCGGTTCCTGCAATAATACTCCATACGCCGGTCCCGGATGTCGGAACATTGCCGGCGAGAGTGGTAGTTACTCCGTTTATATTTAATTGGTCCACTCCGGCATTAGCGGTTGTAGGCAACGGTATGCAGTCTCCACACAACTCCATCCATGCAGATCCGTTGAAATAATTAAGACAGTTTGTGGTCGTATTATAAATGATGAGACCCTGCACCGGCAGCACGATGGAATCCCTTTTAGCGGTTGTCATTCGTGGAAATAGAACACCTTTGGAATTGCTGCTTACATCAAGCAGTGCAGAAGGGTCAGCAGGGGTTCCCGTATTGTTTATTCCCACACCCTGTGAAAAACTCTCATGGTTAATAAACACCACAAGGATACTAAGCAGACAAATTTTAATTATGTATTTTTTCATGATAAAAAATGTTTCGATACCGTGCAATATGCATTAATTTTAATGTATAATTCTATTGATTTAATTGAATAATTCGACTTATATTGTCATGACCGATTGAAATTGATCACAACTAAAATACATATTTTATAATTTTTGGACAAATAAAATCCTGATTGGGGATAAATTTTTTTAAATTTACAACCAGAAATATTGCATAAAACATATTTTATTTATTAAATGTATTTTCTATGAGGTTTCTTAACGTGCAGTATTATTACTATACTGAGAGGCTTTTGATTACTTTAAGCAAAAGCAATAGAACATAGTATACAGTTTCAAGACAAATGATTCTCAGAATAATCAAATACAATGTGTAACACATCAAAATATTTCCTTAAAGATTATATGTCATAATAAAAAAAAATTTATACCTTTATGGAGATTTTTAACATACATTTGTTATGAAATATATCTGTCCAAATTGTAAGGAAAAATTCGATGAAATATCTGTTTTCTGCATCAATTGCGGGTTCAGATTCGGAGAAAACAAAGACTTATATAAGGAAACGGAACAACCTATAAACCAAAATACTAACATGAAACAATATTTTATCCACGACGGACAAAGCCAACAAGGCCCATTTGATCTGGAACAACTAAAAAGCACAAAAATCAGTAAGGATTATATGGTTTGGTGCGAAGGTATGGATACCTGGAAACCTGCAGGCGAAATAGAAGAACTGAAATCGCTGTTCGTTGTAATGCCCCCGCCCCTGCCTTCCAATATCAGCGTGCCTCCCCCGCTCACCCCGAAAACACCGCCTTCTGCCCCTGTCGTGAAAAAGAATAAGAAAGCCCTTGTATGGATCATTGTTGGAGCAGTTTTAGGAACCCTGCTGATTGCAGCATTGATATTTTTTCTTGTATTTAAATCATGCCGTTCAGATATCGATGGGTCCCTTAGCAAAGATTCCGTGGCAACTCATACCGATTCATCAGCAGAGGCCGGCGAACCTGGCGCTGTATCTGGAAAACCGGGTGAAAAGAACACCACTGCATCAAACAAAGCTAAAGAAGCGAATAATCTGACTGCTGAGCAGCAAAGAGAAGAAGAACAGAAAGCGGCATACCGCACCAACTGGAGGAAACATGTTTTTGCCCGGCCCAACTGGTCGAACGGGCCTTTTAATGTCGTTGTCAATCCATCGGTTACACTAACTAACAGCCTCCCTTACACCGTCAACGAAGTTACTGTTTACGTAAATTATATCCTGGTGGATGGCAGCACCTGGAAATCGGAAAAAATTGCCTTTTATAACATAGGCCCCAATTCTTCCTCAACCAAAAATGTGCCTCCTACCGACCGGGGCACCTCTATACAGACGCGCATCAGTAAAGTTACTTCCAGTTCGCTGGGATTGTATTATTCCAATTAAAAAGTCGTACTATGGGAGAAACTGGCGTACAGATATTTAAATCACCAATAGGGAATATCCTTATCCAGGGTACCAATAAATATATTACGTCAGTTAACTTTTTTGACCAGGAGGACGAAATTCATCCGTCGTCCATCCCGTTGCTCCGCATTTGTGCAAACCAGCTTCAGGAATATTTTGCAGGTAAAAGAAAAAAATTCACCGTACCATTTCAGCAAGTGGGAACCGAATTTCAGCAGCGTGTATGGTCGGAGCTCAGCAAAATTGCTTTCGGACATTTAGTCAGTTATGAAGTGGTTGCCATAAAGATAAAGGACAAGAAATTAGTTCGTGCGATTGGAAATGCTGTGGGGAAAAACGATATGGCCATTATAGTCCCCTGCCACAGGGTGATAGGAAAAAGCGGAGATATGACCGGTTATGCAGGAGGGTTATGGCGTAAACAATGGCTGATAGAACACGAACAATATTATCTGCTGAATTTTTAATCAATAGCTTCTTTGTAAACCGCCAACCGCTGCTTCCTTAGCAGGTTTATCAGCCGTTCAGCAAATAGCAGGAATACCACAGGGACAATTATGAACAGATATACCGGGTTGATACCGGGAAGTTTTAAATCATTAAAAAAATCTTTTGCAGCAATCATCCATCCCGGCGTCTGAAATTCGATGACCGCTCCTGAGAAGAACGCCAGGACGATAAGAGCCAGCATAAATACCAGCATGATTATTCCAAATCTGAGCAATGTTTTGCGGCTTTGCGCCTTGCGAAGCATGATCTTGTTGTGCAGCTCCACCTGCTGCATCACGCGGTTGGTGATTACCGGCGGGGCTGTAAGAATATTCTCTGCTGACAGCATCGCATCCAGCGACTGAAATAGTTTCAGCTGTTCGCGGCAGTCGTCGCAAGCAGCAATATGGGCTTCGGCAGCAGCCTGCTCTGTGAGCGTAAGCATGCCATCGCAAAGTCCCATGATCGTTTCTTCTGATAAGTGTTTCATAGCAGTGAATATATATTTTCTTTCAATTCATTTTTCAATAATCCGGCCATTTTATTCCGTGCACGGAACAGTTTTACTTTGGTATTGGAAAGGCTCAGGTTTACCACTTCAGCAATATCGCCCAGCGACTGGCCTTCCATATAGAACAGGGTAACAATGGCTGCTTCATCTTCGGGCAGGGCATTGATGGCTTTTTCGACATAGTAGGTACGGTCGGTTTTACGCATTGGCTCATCGTCATTTGCCAATGAAACATGCACATCGTCAATATTCTGATGTGCCGGTTTTCTGCGTCTTACTTTTGTCATGGCCATATTTAAAACTATTTTGTAAAACCAGGTGCTGAATTTCGACTCTCCTTTAAAACTTTTCAACGAAACATAAGCTTTCATAAAAGCATCCTGCGTCACCTCTTCGGCATCTTCTTCATTTTTTGTTATCCTCATCGCCAGCGTATAAGCATAATGCCTATAGGCATCCACCAGTTTTCTGAAGGCCTCTGCGTTTCCCTGCAGACATTCGTTGATCCAGTTTTGTTCTTCGTTGTTCATAACACTAAACAATAGACGCCCGGTATCATGCAAAGGTTACAAATCTATTAAAAATTGTATAAATATAATAAAAAATTTTGATTTTCAATGGGGTTTGCCCTGATTCGGTTAAATCATTTTTTTGAGGCGATGATCATAACTATGTTTGTAAATAACATAATTATGTCAATTCGAACTTCGCACAACAAATTGCAAACTTCGCAAAACAAGTTCGTGAATAATGTAATATTACGAGGCTGTCTCAAGAGTCAAAATTTAGCAGTATTTAACCTTTGTGAACCTTTGTGTAATTTGTGTTCCTTTGTGGTTCAATTACTTATATTTACCACGAAGCAGCACAAAGGCTGGCGTAAAGGCGCACAAAGGATTTTTGAAACAGTCTCTTATAATTATTGTGCGATATTAATGCTTTGCAAATATTTCGGGGCGCTGCCCCTGTTATCGATTATCTCTTTGGTCGTGTTTCCAGGAGTCGGAAAAAACAGCAAAAGAGCATTTCACCTGTTATCGATTATCTCTTTGGTCGTGTTTCCAGGGTAACACCATTTTTTCGTTACTCTCAGTAATTATTTTTTCTAATAGCACTTCAAAAAAAGGATTTGCCTTGTTATTACAATCGCAAACAGGTGTCAAGAATTTTTTTATCGGCGATATAATCCCGAACGAGCAATAAATTTTATTATTCTTTGCGGTGTAAATGAGCATAATAATAAAAAAATTTGTTTTTTTGTAACCGGATCGGATTTCGTGGCGTCATACTGACAAAACCAATTAAAACTTAAACATTATGGAAACATTTTTCGGAATATTAGTACCCATTACGTTATTCCTCGGGTTGTTCACCACATTAGTATTTATGCGTAAATACGAAAACGACGAACGCATGGCGATGATTGAAAAAGGCCTGGAACCGGGCAATAAAAAGAAAACTGACCGCTTTGGCACCCTGCGTTTTGCGCTGCTGTGCATTGGCGTCGGTATCGGAATTGTTCTATCAATTATCATTGTGCAGTTTATTCCCAAAGAACCGCATCAGGTTACAAAGACCACTTCTCCTGAACATTTAGAAGTTATTTTAAAGAATCTTCCCGGCAACACAGAATCGGATTCTGCTTTAAAGACCTTGATACTGAAGGAGGATTCCATCAACAGAGCTGAGGAAGTGGATGCAGATCTTGATTCAGAAGATCATGGAAAGACGACCAAGTCAGTAAAAGAAGAATATACCGAATACACACGCGATAGCGGATTGGTTGGCGCCGTGTACAGCAGCATGATACTTATCTTCGGCGGTCTTGGCCTGCTTATGGCATACCGGATACGCAGCAAACAGAAGAACCAGGAATAATAACAGCAATAAAAGATTGAAAAAACCGGCCACCAAGCCGGTTTTTTTATTGGTTCGAAAGAGCAAAACATCACTTTGCCTTTTTGATTTATGTATTTCTTTTCAATATAAATGAATTATTGACTACTTTTGCAACTGGTAGCAAGACTAAAACGATTTCAACTATGCAATTGGTAGCACAACTATTACGATTTCAACCATGCAATGGGCTGAATGACTACAAGTCTTACTACCAATTGCAATAATACTTTTAAGTTTATGGTTTTCGAGCAGAGTCATTTGTTTCACCTATATAATCAAGGCAATAACAGGGAACAAATTTTCTTTAACAGAGAAAATTATTTTTTGTTTATAAAAAAAATTGAAACCCATATTACCCCCTATTCAGATGTCGTGGCATGGTGCCTGATGCCCAATCATTTTCATCTGATGCTATATGTAAATCATGTTGAACTGGTTACATGTAAAAACACGAATTCTGGTGCTGTCTCGACACGTACATTAAACAAATCTATTGGGATAATACTGACTTCATATACCCGTGCCATCAACAATCAGGAAAACCGCACGGGGACATTATTTAAACCTCATACCAAAGCAATATGTCTTACAAAAAACGATACCCTAAGCCCTGCATTTTATTCTGCCAGTTATGGCACGACAATTAACATTTTAAATCCTGAAAAAGAATATCCCAAAATTTGCTTCAACTATATTCACAACAATCCTGTAAAAGCCGGTATGGTAAGACACGCTGAAGATTGGGAGTTTTCTTCTTATAGGGATTTATTCGGAACAAGAAACTGGAAGATTACCAACAAACGAAAAGCAATGGATTTAGGATTGATATAAGCTATGCAATTGTTAGCACGACTAAAACGATTTCAACCATGCAATGGGTAGAACGACTAAAACGATTTCAACTATGCAATTAGTAGCACGACTAAAACGATTTCAACCATGCAATTGGCTGAATGACTACAAGTCGTACTACCAATTGCACTAAATAAATTCATGATGGAATACCGCGAAAATGAACAACTGCGACTCGCCACAGAATTTGTTCAATATACCAACAAGAATATTTTTATCACCGGCAAAGCAGGTACCGGAAAAACCACGTTCCTGCATAATTTACGAAAGATCACACCCAAGCGCATCGTAGTGGTAGCCCCTACGGGTGTGGCCGCTATCAATGCCGGCGGCGTTACCATACATTCTTTTTTTCAACTGAGCTTCGCCCCTGTCATCCCTGAAGTGCTGCGGGCCAAAAAAGCAGATGTCAGGGCTGAAGGTTATCAGCACAAATTCAGCCGTAACAAGATCAGGCTCATCAAATGTATCGACCTGCTCGTCATTGACGAAATAAGCATGGTAAGGGCCGACATCCTGGATGCCGTGGATGAGGTGTTACGCCGGTACCGCGACCGCTCCAAGCCCTTTGGCGGTGTGCAGCTGCTTATGATAGGTGACCTGCACCAGCTTACACCGGTGATAAAAGATGATGAATGGGAAATCCTGAAAGAATTTTACGACAGCATATATTTTTTTGACAGCTTTGCATTAAAAAAATCACAGCCGGTCAGCATAGAGTTAAAAGAGATTTTCCGGCAGTCGGACCAGCGTTTTATCCATCTTCTCAACAAAGTACGTGATAACAACATTGATGCAGAAACTATCGCAGAGATAAATTCACGTTATATATCCGGTTTCAGTCCCGATGAAGAAGAAGGTTACATAACGCTTACAACCCACAATGCCCTTGCTTTTAATATCAACCAGGCCAAACTGAAAAGCCTTAAAGCAGCCTCGCATTTTTTTCTTGCCGACATTGACGGCGAGTTTGCCCCGCATGATTTTCCGACCGATGACAAGCTGGAACTGAAAGCCGGCGCACAGGTGATGTTCATAAAAAATGACCCATCGCCCGAAAAACGTTATTATAACGGCAAAATTGGCAAAATAACCCGCATCGAAGAAGATACCGTTTTCGTAAAGTGTCCGTCGGATGCAATCCTCATAGAAGTAAACAAAGTAGAATGGCAAAATATCAAATACTCGCTCAACGACGACACACGTGAGATTGATGAAGATATTACCGGCACTTTTACGCAGATTCCCCTGCGCCTGGCCTGGGCGATAACTATCCACAAAAGCCAGGGGCTTACCTTCGACAAAGTGATTATTGATGCCAACGCCGCTTTTGCTTTCGGGCAGGTTTATGTAGCCCTCAGCCGCTGCCGCACCTTCGAAGGCATTGTATTAAGCACGCCCATTGCAGTGTCGGGCATAAAAACCGATTTGCTGGTTAGCGGCTATACCGAAGAAGCCCGGCAAAACGAACCGGGACCAGAAAAGCTTCTGGAATCAAAAAAATTGTATCAGCAGGATCTCATCTTCGAGCTTTTTGACCTTAAACTACTCAGATACAGGCTGGAAGAACTTGTGAAACTCACAAAAACCCATGCCAATATCCTGGATGCCGCACTGATAAACGAGCTGCTGGATAAAAAGAATTACTTTGAAACAGATTTATTAAAGGTTGCAGAACGATTTAATATTCAACTGAAGCAGTACCTGCAGGCTGATGCCCTCCCGGAGCAAAATGCCGGACTACAGGAACGCATCAAAAAAGCAGCGGTATATTTTTCTGAAAAAATGAAAACTCAGTTGCGTGATTTCTTTGATAAAACTCATTTTGATACTGATAATAAAGCCATAAAAAAAGATTTAACAGAAACTTTAGAAAAACTTCAGAAAGATTTGTTTATCAAATTATTATGCCTGGAAAACACGGTCAATGGTTTTGAAACCCTGTCGTACATCAGGAAAAGAACCGATGCTGAACTCGATTTTCGTCCGACAAAACAAAAGAGCACAGCGCAAGCGATGGTTTCAGACCTTATCAGACACCCGGAATTATACCATATTATAAAACAATGGCGAAATCAGCGGGCCGATGAGTACAACCTTCCCGTATACCAGGTATTACCTCAAAAAACACTGGCCGAACTGGCAAACAAACTCCCCCTTACCTTACCGGAGCTAAAAACTATCAAAGGTATTGGCCGGGCCAAGCTGGAACTCTTCGGCGAGATTATTATTACTATGATATATGAGTACTGCCAGGAGCATAATATTGTTCCCGAAAAGATCGACATTCCGGTGAAAGTAAAAAAAGAAAAAACAGATTCAAAAATCGTCAGTTTTGACTTGTACCAGTCGGGAAAAAGCATCCCCGAAATAGCCAGAGAGCGCGGCTTTGCCATCAGCACCATCGAAGGACATCTGGCTCCTTTTGTGGGCAGCGGCGCATTAAAAGTCACTGAATTTGTCTCGGAAGAAAAACTGAAAAAAGTGTTGGCTGTCATTGCTGACAACGCTCATAAATCAAAGAGCGATATTAAGGAATTACTCGGTGACGACATTACATACGGCGAAATAAATTTCATTTTTCAACATATCAGTAGTTTGCAGAGGTTGTGATCCTGTTCTGAGGATGCCGGAAAAAATTGGAAAACGACACAGTTTCCGGGACAATTTTTTGCAAAGTTATCAAACGACAGCTGTTAATAATTAAGGCTTACAGGGAGTTATTGAAATTTTATTAAATAATAATTTCGCTGTTAAATTAGTTATCATGTGTATGAACCGGTTAGCAACAACCGGTTACCTAATAAAAGCCTATTGTTATGTTACAAAAATTTCTTTCTGCTGTTTTTTGTGTTATTCTGCTGATGGCCGCCACAGCCGCTGATGCACAGAAAACCACTAACTACCGGAAGCCCATGGCTGAATACCGGGATGCCATAGAGCTGTTTAACAAAGAAAAATACGGAGCAGCCCAGGAAAAGTTCAGCCAGTTGCTTGAGACCACCAATTATCCGGTGGAGAAGCGCTCCAATGCGGCCTATTATCATGCGTTATGTGCGCTTCGCCTGTTCAATGCCGATGCAGAAAATCTGATTATGGCATTTATTAAAGACCACCCTGAAAACCCTAAGGTAAACCATGGCTATTATGAACTGGCAGATTATTATTTCAAAAACAAAAAATACGACAATGCCTTACTGGCCTTTGATAAAACAGATGTTGCCCAACTCAATGATGAAGAACTGTCGGATTATCATTTCAAAAAAGGATACAGTTACTTTATGGAACAGGATTTTGCCAACGCCAAAAAATCCTTTTACGAGATCATCAATAAAGAATCAAAATATTATGCTCCGGCCAATTATTATTATGCCCATATAGCCTATACCGAAAAAAACTATGAAACAGCGCTGAAAGCATTTAAGAAATTGCTGAACGATGAAAACTACAGCAAGATAGCCCCGTATTACATGGTTCAGATTTATTACTACCAGCAGAAGTACGACGAGATCATAGCTATAGCCCCCGCCCTGCTCGATTCGGCGGGCAGCAGTAAAAGAACACCCGAAATTGCCCGTATCACCGCTGAAGCCTTTTACCATACCGAACGATACGAAAATGCGGTCCCATACATCGAAATGTTTCTTCAGAAAAATACAGCACCGCTTTCCCGCCAGGATTATTACATGATCGCCTATACCTATTTCAAAACCAATGACTATGCGAAAGCCATTGAGAACTTCAAAAAAATAAGCACCGCAGAAAATGACTCTCTGGCACAACTGGCCTATTATCATATGGCACAATGTTATATGAATACTGAACAAAAACAGTTTGCCATGAACATGTTTGCTTCGGCTTATAAGATGGATATGGACAAGGAAGTTCAGGAAAATGCCATGTTCAGTTATGCCAAGCTGGCCTATGAAACCTCTTACAATCCTTATAACGAGGCTGTGAATGTGTTCAATGAATACATTCAGAAGTATCCCGAATCGGATAATCTGGATGAAGCCTACGAATACCTGTCGAACCTGTATCTTAACACCAAAAATTACAAAGATGCCTTGACCTCGCTTGAAAAAATAAAAAAGCGCGACAGCAGGCTCAACAGGGCCTATCAGAAAATCGCCTACCTGCGTGGCGCCGAACTCTTCAATAACGGTGAAATGAATGAAGCCATCGGGCTTTTTGCCCGGTCAAACCAGTATCCGCTGAATTCTGCTATTGAGATACAGTCGTACTATTGGACTGCCGAGGCCTATTACCGTCTGGAAAAATTCGATTCGGCCATAGTGAATTATCAGCTCTTGCAGGCTACCTCCGGCGCTTTCGGCACCGAATCGTACCAGAATTCGTATTACGGACTTGGCTATTCCTATTTCAAAAAGGGCAACTATTCTTCTGCCCTTTCCAATTTCAGGAATTTCATTGCTGAAGCAAAAAAGGCGGAACCCCGGATCATAAATGATGCATACAACCGTGCCGGCGATTGCTATTTTATGAATAAAGATTTTGCCAATGCCATGGAATATTATGAAAAAAGCATTCAGATGAAACTCATCGATGCCGACTACGCCATCTATCAGAAAGCTCTGGCACAGGGCGCTTCGGCAAAGCTCGAGACTAAAGCAGCTTCGTTGCTGTACCTCATCGATAATTATCCAAAGTCGAATTACCGGGTATCGGCAATTTTTGAGACTGCCAACACCTATCAGAACCTGAACAATAGCGCAAAAGCCATTGATTATTACGATATGCTCATCCGGGAATACCCGAATTCGGGATATATAAGCCAGGCCTTATTGAAAAAAGGGATGATCTATTATAACGAAGGAAAAGACGAACAGTCGTTACAGGTACTGAAAAAAGTTGTAAGTGATTTTCCGGGCACTCCAGAATCAAAAGAAGCCTTGGTCAGCATACGGAATATCTATGTTGATATGGATCGCGTAGAAGATTTCTTTGTATATGTTAAAGAACTCCCGTTTGCCAATGTTTCCGATGCCGAACAGGATTCCATCACTTATATTGCTTTGGAAAACAGGTATATGCGCAACGACTGCGAAAACTCGATCACCGGATTTAAAGACTATATCGCGAAATTTCCAAATGGCGCCTACCAGATTGATGCCCATTTTTACCTTGCCGAATGTCAGTACAGGGCAAAACTATATGAGGATGCCCTTCCCAACTATGATTTCGTGATCGGTAAACCCAGGACCAAGTTTACGGAAAAATCCCTGCTCAACGCAGCTGTGATCAACTATGGAAAAAAGAATTACGAGGCAGCGCTTAATAATTACAATGACCTTGAGAAATATGCCGAATATAAGGAAAACATCCTGACTGCCCGGTCGGGACAGATGCGTTGTAATTACCTGCTCGCGCTTTATAGTTCAGCCATCAGCGCTTCTCAAAAACTGTTGACAGCCGAAAAGTTACCCGAAGAACTCCTCACCGAAGCACATCTGACGATAGCGAAATCAGCCCTGAAACTCAAGGATACGACGCTTGCTCTGAAAGAATTTGACATCGTCACCAAACTGTCAAAAAGCGAATCCTGTGCCGAAGCGAAATATGCTGTTGCCGAGATCTATTATCACCAAAATAGTACAGCGGAATCGGAAAAAATGGCTTTCGACCTGATCAATCAGATTCCCTCTTATGACTATTGGGTGGCTAAAGCTTTCATACTGCTGGCCGACAACTATGTAAAAACCGGCAACCGCCATCAGGCCAAATATACCCTGAAAAGCATCATCGAGAATTACGAAGGCGCCGATCTGGTGAAGATAGCCCAGGACAAACTCAACGCCATACTTGAAGCCGAAAAACTTGAAGAACAACAAAAAGCTGAAGAACTTCAAAAACTTCAGAATGAACCCGGCCCGATGCTCGAAGAAATTAAATAATGAACTTTCATGAAAATCAACAATAACATCAAAACCACGGTCATGAAAATAATAAAATATTGCCTCGTTTTATGTTTAATAATGGCATACACGGCATCCGTTAAGGCGCAGAAACCCTACGATGAAAGAGTTACGGTGGTAGCCCCCTACCAGCCCACCATCTCTGACGCCAACAAACTTAACACCCAGCCTTCCTATACCGACACCACCTATATCAGGCCTCAAATGAGTTACCCGATGATCACACGCAGGTATAAAACCCAATATGCTGCAGACCCTATCAAACCCGCCCGTGTCGGCGACGTTAACCTGTCGAAATTATACAAATGCCTTGTCAAAGCCGGCTTTGGAAACTACACCTCACCTTACGGTGAGTTTTTCATAAACAACAACTATTCCCGTTCCTTTTCTGTCGGAGGCCACCTCAAACATCATTCCTACCTGGGTAAGTTCAAAAAATGGGCTTATCCCGGTAATAGTGAGAACCTGGTTGATTTTTACGGTAAAAAATTCTTTAAGAAAACCGAGATCGGCGGTGGTTTGGGATATAAACGCAACGTTTACCATTTTTACGGGTTCCAGGAAGAAACACTGGCTGATTCTATCCGCCCCTTAGAACGGGACCTGTACAAGCAGCGGTTTAACCTGTTCCATGCCGATGTTTATTTCAGAAGTATCCATCACCCCGATTCAACAAAGTTAAACTATACTGCAGCTGCAAAATATTATTATCTCAGCGACCGCTATAAAACAACTGAGAATGTCATCGATTTTACCGGTGACATCAACAAAGACCTCCATCTGTTTAAAATCACCAGTTCACAGGTGCTGGGACTGCATGCGCAGATAAAATACACCTTTGACCAGGATTCTTCACGGCAGTACAATGCAGGCCTTATCACCGTGAAACCATACCTGAAAACGACTTTTAAAGGTTTTAATTTCAACCTCGGTATCGATGTTTCTGTTGCTGCCGACAGCATTGCCAGCATGCATTTTTACCCGTTTGCTGATGTGCAGTTCAATATTGTAAAGAATATCTTAATTGTTTTTGCCGGCGTCAAGGGCAGCCTTGTACAAAATACATTTTACAGTTTTACCAACGAGAATCCCTATATCAATTCCGTGATACCATTGTCGTATACCAGCACACCCTTTGACATTTTCGGAGGGATAAAAAGCAATATCAGCAAAACACTGAATTTCTCAGCAGCAGTCTCATATTCGCGTATTCAAAATATACCGCTTTATGTCACGGATACCACCCTCGCCTTAAAAAACAAATTCGTCATCATTTACGACAGTAGCTATTTATTGAATGTAAGAGGCGAACTGGCCTATCAGAAGGATGAAAAGTTCAAGCTGCTTGTCGGAGGAAACTTCTATAATTACAAGATGGATCATGAGTTTAAAGCCTGGCAGAAACCTATCTTTGACGCCTATATTGACTTCTGGTATAATATCCGTGACAAGTTTATCATTTCTGCTGGCATCACCGGCCGTTCTAACATGTATGCGAAGACCTTCGTCGGGCCCAACCCGGTAAAAAAGAGCATTAAGGGTTATGCCGATTTCAGTCTTGGCTTTGAATACCGTTATTCCAAAATTCTGTCGGCATGGATACATATCAACAACCTCACTACCATCAAATATTACCAGTGGTATAACTACCCTTCATACGGGTTTAATATGATGGCAGGCGTCAGTTATGCTTTTTAACCCTGTATTTTGATCCTCAGGTTCGGACATGGAAAAAAATTGTCTTTTTCATGTACAGAGCTGTAATCAGCATAGCGTTAATACACGCCGGACGAAGGTGGTATATGCCGGAATACATGAAATATCGGCTATTCCTTTTTTGAGGTGCTGGTTTATAAAAACCGAATTGTTTCGCAATTGAAAGATCCAACAAATAATTAATTATTCTGACTTATATTTCAAACTATATTGATATGTCATCCATAATAAGTCCAAAATTGCATTTGCACTTTTAACCCCAATAGAGATTCCTCGCCGTCCTGCCTGTACACTGTCCATTCCCCTCACTCTGCTTAACATAAATCATTATTTTTCCGAATGTAGTACCGATAGCTATCGGTACAAAATAAGGAATCCTATTTAATTTTGGCACCTCAAAAAAAGATTGAGAAATTGTTTTGATTTTTTCTTTTCATTAAAAAACGATTAGTTTTGCGTATCCTTAATATCATGACCTATGAAAAAGGTATTTTCTATTATACTGGCGCTGATGATCTTCACCGTCATTCAAGCACAGAATCAGGATACTCTGCGACGCTCGGCAGGTTTTTATTTAGCTCCCGCTCATACCGGTATCAGCAATAATAATGATTCGATTAACCCGAAACCATCCTTTGGATTGAACTTAGGATACCGTTTTGTATGCAAATTAAAATACGGATTTTTTCTCGAAGGCGGCGCCGGCATTTCATGGCTGGGAGCCCAATATCCTGACCGGCAGGTAACAATAAATGCCTGGGGCAGAGACTGGACTTACAGTAAAGAAGTGAAAGCCAACCAGCTTTATGTTTGTGCACCCTTCCTGGCCGGATATAGAACCACCAAAGGCAAGGTCAGGTTCCAGGCTGCTGCAGGTATATCTCTGAATATCAAATACAGCGATTTTCGGCGAGTGAAAGTCACGGGCGAAGATCCTTATGGCATACCGGGTACCAGCACCTCCGGGGAAGAAATCACCTTTGGTACCAGTTTCAGCGGAATAGTTAAGGCAGGTATCAGTATTCCATTAAAAAACCGCCTGTATATAGATATTTTACCGGCGCTGCGGTATAATTTTCTGTCCACCATGCCGGGACACTTGGATTTCAGTCAGGCAGTGACCAGTGATTTTCAGAACTGGTCGGCAGGCATTGACCTGAGCCTGATGTGGGCACTCGACAACAACCCACCTCAGACGTTAGACGAATTTTCCAGAAAGAAAGAAGCCGAAACGGATTATACCTACCAGTACAATCCTGACGAACATGAAAAACCTGCCAAAGAAGAAAAAGTAAAAAAAGGCCCTTACAACTTTATTTATTTCGAAGCGCCAGGCAGCGGGCTTACCTATTCTTTTAACTATGAGCGCACCCTGATACGGAAAGATATTTTCAGTCTGCAGGCCCGCGGAGGTTATGGTGTTGTCGGCAATGCTTATAGTTTCCCGCTGGGCTTCAATGTTACCTTCGGACATGCCACACAAAAATTCGAAGCCGGACTATGTTCCACATTTGAAAGCGTTTTGTTCGAGGAATTCAATGTGAATATTGTGCCGGAACTGGCATACCGTCTTGAAACAAAGAATAATTTCTTCCTCAGGCTCGCCGTAGTGTCGCATTATGTTACTAAAACCGGAGAGATATTGCCGGGCTTTGGGGTGTCCGTAGGAGGATGTTTTTGACAGTAATCAGTTATCAGTAATCAGTTATCAGTTATCAGTGAGCAGTTCCGGTCATGCTGAAAAACACAATCGAAACATTTAAAATTATGAATGGATCAGAACTAAATACTGAAAGTGAAAATTGCATGAAACTTTATAGGGTTGGAAGTATTGCAGCATTTTTGATTGCAATATTAATGTTTGGAGAAATACTTGTTTATGCACTTATTCCAAATAGTGACGATCCGCTTGAAATTTTTAAACTTTTTAATAATAGCAATTTGTCAGGACTCTTATTCTTTGATTTGTTAGGAATGATTTCTTATATACTATTCATTCCTTTCATATTATCATTATACATGATATTAAAAAAATCAGACCGGGCTATATTACTTCCAGGGACAATCCTTTTTTTTATAGGTATTGCTATTTTTTTTGCGAACAATACCGGGTTTTCAGTTCTAAGACTGAGCAACCAATATGATCTTGCGACAACTAATGAAGAAAAAGCAATGTGTATAGCAGCATGTAAGACAATGATTACTTTGTTTGATGTGAATGCCTTTTTAGTTAGTTACGTATTAGTATCAGTTGCATGGACAATGATATCCTATGTAATGTTAAACAGTAAAATTTTTATAAGAAAAGCTGCGTATGCCGGATTATTTGCTGGTTTATCAGGAGTTATTGCTGAAATTATTGAAAATACGCTTAATCAATTCCTTGTGATAGCGATAAGTTTTTACTTTTTGGCTATCGTTTTTTTAATTATTTGGGTAACTTTATCAGGAAGACAACTCTATCAAATGGGTTTTAAATATAAAAATGGAATCAATTGACAGAAAAATATATGATAACATAAAAGGCATGAACCTCGAACAGAGGGTATAAAACTTAACGGTCACAGGGGTTTGCGAGCTTTCCTGCACGCAATAAATATTATAACGGCGGATAGTGACTCCGTTCCGAAATCCGCTACATTTCATATCAGCGGCTGTTATCAGCCATCAGTCATTAGTTACCATCTACCACCTACCCTCTACCTTTTTATTTCAACTAATTCCACATCATAGATCAGCGTGGCTCGTTTTGGAATTTTTTTCTCATCGCCCATGAACCCAAAGGCCAGGTGCGAAGGGATGATCAGTTTGGCTTTGTCGCCGGTATGCATGAGTTTTATGCCCTCTTCAAGGCCGCTCTCTACCTGTGCTTTGCCTAATTCAAACAATTTCATCCCGTCGTTTTTAGAGTTGTAACATTCCACACCATTGATGAGCGATACAACAAAGCTGATGACCACCTTGTCGTTATCTTCGGGCATTGCCCCTGCTCCCTTTTTATAGATTTGGTATCTGAGGCCGGTACCGGTCTTGCTCATGGTCCATTCGTGCCTTTGTGTATAATCTTCAATATCACGGTCTTCTTTGGCTGAAAGTGTCTTGTTCGCCTTTACAAGGCCTGATTTCAGGGAATCTTCATTGAGTATGACTTTTTTTTGCTGTTCCTGCCCGCAACCAAAAGTGAATACAAGCAACATCAACACATATACAGGCAGGAATAATTTCCGTGGATTATTTTTGTGCAAGATCATTTTCATACAATGCTAATATAGAAATAAATTCTTCGACACTTTCGTTCAGGGGTTTCCTGATGTCGGCACCTGAAGCATTTTTATGCCCGGCGCCGGTAAAGTGTTTCCGGGCAAACTGATCAACATCAATGGCGCCGGCAGCTCGCAAGGAAAGCTTTACATAACCGTTTTTTTCGGTGAACAGGGCTGCCAGTTTTATATTTTTCATGGTAAGCCCGTAATTGACTATCCCCTCACTGTCGCCTATCTTAAAATGAAAACGTTTCATTTCCTCATTAGTAATAACTATATAAGCCGTCGAATATTTTTCAATAACGGTAAGTTTTTCACTCAGGCAATATCCCAGAAGCCGCAAACGGCTCTCCGAAAAATTACAGAACACCAGCCGTTGTAATTCGGCGGCATCAATACCTTTTTCAAAAAGTTTGGACGTGATGGTATACGTCTGGGGATAATTGCAGCTATGGCTGAATGAACCCGTGTCTGTAATTATGCCTACATAGATGGCGACTGCCATATTATAATCAATCAGCGACTCATCGCCCATAGCTTCGATAAACTCATAAACCAGCTCTGCCGTGGACGATGTTTCTACCCTGGAATAGGCTATGTCAAAAAAGTTGGAAGGATTTAAATGATGATCTATCAATACTTTGATGGCTTTTGCTTGTCTCAGATCATGTGTAAGTGCCCCAACTCTTTCAGGTACATTGAAGTCGAGGCAAATGATCATATCTGCATTTGCAATGAGATCGGCACATGCCTGTTTTTCTTTGTTTGCAATTTTTATAGAGTCAGCGCCGGGCATCCATTTATAAAAATCAGGGAAGTTGTTGGGCACCATAGCTGTAACATTATATTTGTTTTTCAGATAATACCACATAGCCAGTATAGAACCCACCGCATCACCGTCGGGATTATGATGGGTGAGCACAACAATATTTTCCGAGGTCTTTAAATGGCGCTGTAACTCTTTGATGAACGAACTTTCCACGATATTTTTTTTACAAATTTATTATTTTTAGTTTGAACTATTGATTTTTATTATATTTACACATCATTTAAAACAGCAGCTTATGCCACACAATGTCACGTTAACCATAATCAAACCTGATACGTTCAGCAAGAACGAGGCAGCACGCATTTTAGCCCGGATCACTGATGCCGGTTTCTTTGTCGTGGCCGCAAAAACGATGCAGATGACTGAAGATCAGTCAAAAAAATTTTATGCAGTTCATAAAGAACGGGCCTTTTATGAAAGCCTGGTGGCTTTTATGGCTTCAGGCCCCGTGATGGTGGCCATGTTACAAAAAGATAATGCTGTTGAGGATTTTCGCAAACTGATCGGAAAAACCAATCCGGCAGAAGCTGCTGAAGGCACTATACGGCATGACTTCGGAAGCAGTATGCAGAAAAACGCCGTGCATGGCTCCGACAGTGATGAAAATGCACAAAAGGAATGTAACTTCTTTTTTGCGGAAAGTGAAAGGTTTTATTGTTCTGGGTAATATTCTCTGAACGTACGGTTTTTATAAAATATTACAATTTTCTCTATTTCAAGAGTGGCATCAGTTTTTTTGGTTGATGGTTGTTCAGGCTTTTCCGGTACATTTTCACTTTGTTCCTTTTTTACTGGTGGAATTTCCACTTCGGTTGGTTTAGATTTTTCAGGCTCAACCTCCTTTATTTCAGGAGGTTTTATTTCAGGTTGTACGATTTCAGGGGCTTTTACAACTGTTTTTTCGAATTCCTGTACAGCTTTTTGTTCATTTATGGCCTGCATTTCGGGTTGAGTATCCATGACAGGAGTGGGTATTTCCGTCGGAAGTTTTTCTGTTTGTTGTTCAAAGAGGTCGATCTGAATTGTTTTTAACATTGGACCCTCACCTTGTATTAACCATTCAGAGTTTATGTCCGGATACTTTTTCAGAATTTTTGTGATCAGGTCCAAACTGGGTAGATTTCTTCCACCCATGATATGCGACATGCTCGACCTTTGAATTCCTATTTCATCGGCAAATTTGGAGGGTGTAAGATTTTTTATCTTCAACACCAATAATATTCTGTCAACCATATTACAAATCTAAATTTTGATTTTGCAAAAGTAATACATTTGTAATTTACATGTGTAATTATTTTTAGTTTAGTTATGTAAACTGTCTTTTTAATAATTCTACCTAAACTAACACGTAAATTAGATTAAATTATTGTGCTAAAATACAATCTATTAATATGAATTACTATCTACAGGTAATATGTGTCCACAAAAGTGTATTAGATTGAATAAATACTTTATCTAAATTAATTAAAATACTGGATTATAATTTGTTAAGATAAATTTAGTATTGTTTTTACAATGTATATACTGATTTACAATTATTATTAGTAACAAATTACATGTGTATATTTAGATGGCAAGTTTACAAATGTATTCATATTTGTGTATTTAACAGTATTACAGTTTATTACATCATATGTTTACTTTTGTAATTTACATTTCTAACACTATTCTAATTTACAAATGTTAAGTACTTTTAAGTATTTACAATTATGAATTATTGTCTATAGGCGTTTTTTTTGCTGAATTTTTTAAAATTTCCGTTCTCAGTCAGATTTGCTCCTATTTTTTCAATTAATCTTTATCGGAACTTTTATTAAAATCGTTTTAAAATATCAGTTTTATATTTATATAACGTGGTTAATAATTTTACCTATTAATCACTATCTACACAATCGGATTTCATATTATAGCCAAGCAATGTACAAAATAATTAAAGTGACTCATTGTAATGTAAAATATTAAATAATAATAACTTAGTAAATCAAAAGTGAGGATTTCTTAGTATTTTGACCCGGAATCCATGCAATATTTTTAATCCTCTCCTATTGAAATACAAAATATCTTCTTTAAAATTGGCGTATTTTTCATTAAACCCGGTTTACATATAATTGTTGAAATTATAAGTTGCAAGAAAATAAATAAGTTTTGTTAGTTTGATTTTTTGCAAAAACAGGTATCATATAAACATTATACACCAACCAGTGTTCGCCAAAGAATTAAAGGGTAACCCCCAAAATATTAGTCCACAGGTTGCGCTTTATAATAGCTTTACGATTTAACCGGGGTTTAAAATGCAGGTTATGGGGATAAAAGGATTTTACTCTGCGCCTCTGCGTCTTTGCGAGAAATAAATCTCCCTCAGCGTCTTTGCGTCTTTGCGAGAAATAAACCTCTCTCTGCGTCTTTGCGAGAAAGATTAACCTTTTTTCGCCTTCATGATGGCTTTATAAATAACTTTCTGTATTTCCGTGCGGATGCCGGAGGTTACCAGTTTATTATTGGCCGAATAGGGATAGGTTCGGTTCGACAGAAACACGTATACGAGTTTATATTCAGGGTCTACCCATACATAGGTTCCCGTGAAGCCGGAGTGCCCGTAACTTGCAGACGAAGCTTCCGGGCAAGTGGGGCCTCCCTGGCTTTTATCGCGGACCGGCTTGTCGAATCCAAGGCCCCGGCGGCTGTCATCGGTCTGGTAGGAAGTAAATTTTTCAATAGTCGCCGGCATCAGGTAACGGTGGTCTCCATAATCGCCTTCGTTGAGCAGCATCTGCATCAGTATGGCAATATCATTGGCGTTGGAAAAAATCCCGGCATGCCCTCCTATTCCGCCAAGCATCGCAGCTCCCGGATCATTAACATCGCCCCATAACAACTGTTTACGGAAGGCGGTATCAATTTCAGAGGGTACGATTCGCGAGGTGTCAAAATAGTTCAGCGGCTGGTAACACAGGGTACTTAGTCCCAGCGATTCATAAAAATGCTTTTTCAGATAGCGGACCAAAGGTTCACCCGTGATACGTTCAATGATATCTTTCAGCAGATAAAATCCCAGATCGCTATAAACGTAATCGTTTGTGGCTCTCAATTCCGAATTGATTATTTCTTTGAAAACAGAGTCTTTATAGTTTTTGTTGATGTACAGGCTGTCTGCCACACGGTAGGGATAATCATCCGAACGTACCGGTTTGTATATGCATGAATCTAAGGTATCGTTGACGAATGTTTTTTTATAGAAAGGAATCCATGCTTTAAGCCCTGCCTGGTGTATCATCAGGTTTCTGAGGGTGATACCGGCCTTGTCGGATTTGCCGAGTTGCGGCAGATAAAAGCCCAGAGTGGTGTCAATATTTATTTTACCTTCTTCGTAAAGTTTCATCACGGCAACCGTGGTAGCCAGGACTTTGGTCAGGGAAGCCACATCATACAGGTCACTGTTTTTTACAGGGGTGGTTTTATCATATGTATGATACCCGAAAGATTTATTGTAGAATACCTGGCCGTTCCTGGCTATCAGTATCTGGCAGCCGGGATATATCTCATTTTTGATTCCCTGCTTTGCTATAGAATCAATTTTAAATAAGCTGCTTTCATTGACCCCCGACATTTCAGGAAAAGTATAGGTAAAACGGCATGAATTGGTTTTAAACCCGGTACGGACAGGAAACTGTGCTGAAGCCGTAACGGGCAGTCTTCCATTAACGTTAATGCCTCCAAATATCGCCTCAGCAGAGATTTTCTGCGTGGACTTATTGCCCTGATACGAAACCAGTATGGCGCTGATTTCAGAAGTATCGCTCAGCTTAGCCAGGGCATAAGGATTACACAACAAGTTCAGGATCACCCTTTTACTTTTCTTGATCTCCCCGATAAATCTGATAATTTCGGGCGAAAATCCATAATTATTGGAGGATGTAAAAGAAGTCTGGTGAACCGTAATCACCACGAGGTTGCTTTCGGCTAACTGTTCCTTCAGCTCCGGAAAAGCCGTGGTATCAAAGGTCTTGTCAAAGCTGAAATGCTTTACAGGCGCATAATTATCAACCGATATAGCAAAAGTATTCAACGAATCCGCATTGAAAGATATCTCCGCAATTTTCTGATTTTCAAGGTTTTTAACAGGCAGTATGTGAAAGGTATTCTTCACTATGGTAACTGACGCCTGATAAAGGTTCGTATTTATGATCTTCGACTTTATATTGTTCAGGTCAGCATAGAGGTTTTTGAGTTTTACCGGTTTGTATTTGGCCAGCCCTGCTTTATACTTAAAGGTCAGGACTTTTTTGCATCTATCATCAATGAATTTCTGAGTTATTTGTCCGCTGTCGATAGCATTTTTTATATAGGTGATGGCCAGGGGGACATCCTCAGACATTAACAGAATATCATTCCCTGCAAGCAATGCTTTAAGCTCCATTTCGCCTGGTTTTGAATTTTCGCTGGCGCCCTTCATGCCCAGAGCATCGGTAAAGATCAGGCCTTTGAATCCCATCTGCGAGATCAGCACATCATGTACTACTTTTTTGGATAAGGATGATGGTTGATTGGAGGTGGTATCAAGTTCCGGTACAAACAGGTGCCCGGCCATCACGGCTGACAATCCGTTGCTGATGAGCTTTCTGAATGGGTAAAGGTCAACACTGTCAATTTCCCTCCTGGCGTGATGTATGACAGGCAGCGTAGTATGCGAATCCTTATCCGTATCGCCATGGCCGGGGAAGTGTTTGGCAGTGGCTATCACACCTTTGTCCTGCATGCCTTTCATGTATGACAGCGCTTTGGCAGCCACGTTTTTTTTATCCTCGCCAAACGAACGGCTGTTGATTACCGGATTAGCCGGGTTGGAATTAATATCAACCACGGGGGCAAAATTGATATGTATTCCCAGCCTTTTGCACTGGGTTCCTATTTCCTCACCCATGGCGTAGATCAGTTTATTGTCCTGTACAGCGCCCAGCGTCATTTGCCTGGGAAAAGAAACAGCGCTGTCTTTAAGCCGCATGCCTACCCCCCATTCTCCGTCAATGGCTATGAACAAAGGCGTTTGGGAAACAGACTGCCAGTAATTGGTATAACGTGCCTGTGTCAAGGGGCCTCCCTGAAAAAAACAAATTCCTCCAATGTTATATGTTTTAACCAGTTCGGTGACTTTCTCGTTGTCTTTCAGACTCATATTTGAATAGGCAGCCACCATAAAAAGCTGTGCTATGCGTTGTTCCGGTGTCAGCTTATGCAATACAGAATCCACCCATTTGACCCCTGCCGGCGGAATGTCGGGAAAATCAACTTTGGGATCCTCTTCAGAAAAAAGAAAACCTGCAAAAAGTATAAATATTATAAATATTATTTTAATCTTTAGCATATATCCCATATAATCGGGTAAAAATACCAAAAGCATTTATAAATAAAACTGACCTGATAAAATTTTATTAACTAAGAGATGTTATATCTTCTGATCTGTCAGTTATGACAGGCCAAAGATATTAGAGTCTTTTAAGGGCACCTCTAAAAACTTCAAATTTCTTCGTTCATCTTCGTTCTTCAAATCCTCATGTACGCTCAGTACACTGCGGTTTTCAGAACTTCGACTGCCTCGAACTTTTTTGTTTTTAGAGGCGCCCGATCAAGGTTATTAGAGATGCCCTTAAATAATACCAGTAAAATTGTCACTGATTCCCGATAATAATTTTCTTTCCCGTTTGACCCTTTTCTGTTGAAATCCGGATAAAATATATGCCGGATACCATATTACCTGTATTAATTTCCAGTCGCATTTCCCCCGAGGGTTCCGTTTGGACAATTTGTCCCAGGCTGTTATATATTTCAATGTTTTTTATCGCTGTACCAGCAGAAACATGCAGCACATCCTTTGCCGGATTGGGCCAGATCTGCACCGCAGGGGCGTCGTCGATCTTTACGATTCCAGAGGTATTAATTACAACGACGGTTCCGGCATACGAAGATGTGCAGGCGCTGCCTTTGGTAACGGTAAGCCCAACCGTGAACGTACCCGTTGTGGTATAGGTATGGCTTGGACTTTGTGAAAAAGAAGTACTTCCGTCGCCAAAATCCCAATTCCAGGCCGAAGGGTTGCCGGTGCTCAGGTCATTAAAAACACATAAGCCGGAAGTGCCCAGATCAAGAGTATCGGCGCTTGGGGTAAAAAGAGCTGCCAACCCGGCACAGGAATCAAAAACAAATATATTTCCGTTATATTTCCACATACCACCGGTAACGCTGTCGGTATTAAAGGCGCCGGCCCATCCGTGGTTTACATCGACAAAATCCACTGCCAGAAACTGGGTGGTATCCGACAGGGGTATCACGTTCCAGTTAAGGCCTTCATCCGTGCTGTATGATGTACCCTGGAAACTGTTGACATAATCAGCGCCGACAGAAATGTAGGTGGACGTGGTTCCTGGAACATAACAGAAGTCGTTGGCATAAAAAGTCCCTGAAAATACCAATGGCTGCCAGGTGGCGCCGCCGTCAATGGTAAAATAGGTATCATAGGGCGATACGTTTACTTTTACTATGCCGTGATTGGCATCCCTGAAAGAGATCTGCATCTGCTGTGACGTATTTCCGGTAGCGCTGACGGTCCAGTGATGGCCTTTGTCAACCGATTTATAAACCCGCCCTTTGCCGGTGGTAAACCAAACGATGTCGCCCACCACAGAGTACAGGCCGGTGGTGCCGTATTCTGCGCTAAGATGAGGTGGTATGTTGGCCTGGGGAACGCGCACCCAGGTTGTTCCGCCATCAACAGTGGTATAGATTTCGAAATAACCACCATTGGGGTCGCCCATACAAAAGCCTTCGTTGATATTCCAGAAATGCACTACATTGGGAAAGCCATTGGGGGCGGTAAAAATAGCAGTGGGCTGTGGCGTCCATGTAGCTCCGCCGTCGCTGGTACGAATGATAGTCCCGCCACCGTTGGCATACCATACCGGTATCCATGCGTTCATCGAATCAACGGCACTGATCATCGCCAGGCCTGAGCCGGTATAACCGGGAATGCTGCTGGCTTTCCATTTGGCGCCGCCGTTGGTAGTACGGGTAAACTCCTGTATCTGGGGAGCGCTGGCTGTACTTCCGTCATAACCTAAAGCCCAGACCACATTGGTATCTACGGCGCATATATCTCTTATTCCGCGTGACGTAACAGGAAATCCGGTCGACTGCAGTATCCATTGTGCTTCGGTAGCTGTATACATTCCTGCAAACAGTATCCAAAAAAGTAATTTCTTTTTCATAGTATTTTTTTTTGGGATGAAGTGATAAAAATAAGGTAAAAAAAGGTTGTTGTCAAGGAAAAAAGAATTTATATGCAATTTTACACAAAAAAAACCGTCAGAACATCATGCTGACGGCTTTTTTATCCTGATTACCGGTGTCTTTTTATTTTTTCTGTCCCTGCAACAATTCCAGATTTGCCTTTTCTTTTGCCATTAATGCTTTTTGGGCTTCCTGGTCGGTTTTATTTTTCGATATTTCCTGTTCGATATCTGCTTTTTTCTTAGCCAGTGATTCGCCATCACTCACAAGGTTTTCATATTCTTTTACCGCTTTGTCATAAACTTTCTGCTGGGCATCAATATCTTTACCCAGTTTTGTGGCGGCAAACTTAGGAGCCAGGCCATTCATATATGTTTTGGTGTTATTGATAATGGTTGCATCCATGGCGCTGCTGATAAAATTATCCAGTCCATAGCTGACCATAAACGTGAGTACGGTTTTTTCTTTTTCTTTTTTCTTTTCCTCAACTTTTACATAAAAATTGATTTTATTGGCTGAAATCTGAGTAAACAGGGCTTCTTCAAAGATCATAAAACCTTTTTTGCTGCTGTATTTCTTGATGCCTTTTTCTTTCAGGTCAGCAATAACAGTTTCTTCGACCACATCGGTAGTATAAGCAAATTCACCGATTACGGCAGGCCGGTCTGCTTTATCAAATTCAACACTGCCTTCATTTGCCTGGGAATAAACATATTGTCCCATTGCAAAAACACCTAATAAAGCGATAAATAACTTTTTCATAAATTTTAATTTTAAGATTATTATTAACAAATATACAACTTTTTTACTAAAGGATACTATTTAAATTTCTTTTCTATTTCCTCGAAGCTTAATATGAACAGTACTTTTTTTCCTGAAGGCGAGGTCGGTGGCATGGAACAGGCGAATAACTCGCCAACGAGCATCTGCATAGCTTCGTAGGACAAGTGTAACGGGGTTTTGGCTGCGAGGTTCCGGGCTAATGAGCGGATCAGGTTGATACTTTTTTCATAATGTGCTTCCAGTTGATTCTTTTTGTAACTTTCCAACAGCCGTTCTATGGTTTCATTGATGTCGTGGTCTGAAAGATCAGCAGGCACCCCGTTGACCACAAAGGTATTTTTTCCGAAAGCCTCAATATCGAATCCCAGCAGGCTCATATCTTTCATGATATCGGCAAGTAACTCCGCATCGGCAGGGTTCAGCAACAACGTTCCCGGAAACAGCAGGCGCTGGCACGAAGGATTCTGATTTTCGGCGGTCTGAAGAAATCTTTCATAAAGGATACGTTCGCGGGCATTCACAATATCAATGAACATAAGACCTGATTTCACCGGGGTAATGATGAATTTTTTTCCGAAACAGAAAAATGATTCCTGTTCAAAATCCAGAGGGATTTCTTTTTGTTCCTCATTGTTATCATCATCATTATCTTTTTGGATGGCAGAAATCTCTTTTCCCAATTCATACAGGGTTTCCCAGTTTTTTAGGTTTTTATCCACGGGTTTATGAAAATCCCCGGAAGGGCTTCCGCTCCGGTTGCTTTGAAAAGGATTATAATCGGGATTTATCTTAACAGTAGGGATTTTTATCACATCGGGTTTGCCAATATCACCGAAATCCAGCGCTCTTTCGGCTTCAAAGTCTATGCTTGGTGTAATATTAAACGACCCGAAGGATTTCCGGATGCTCCCTTTTAATATGCTGTACAATATTTTTTCATCCTGGAACTTGACCTCGGTTTTTGCCGGATGTATGTTTACATCTATATTTTTCGGGTCTATTGTGATATAGATAAAATATGAAGGATAACTCTGGTCAGGTATGAGCTCAGCATAGGCCTTGTCAACGGCATGATTCAGGTAAGGGTATTTTATGAAACGCTTGTTGACAAAAAAATACTGTTCCCCCCTGGTTTTTCGTGCAAATTCAGGTTTCCCGATAAATCCTTTTATGTCGGCCACATTAGTGTCTTCGCTCAAAGCGATGAGCTTCTCACCGTAATTTTGTCCGAACACCGAATTAATGCGTTGCCGCAACGGCATTTTGTCAAGCCGGGTAAGCAGTTTTCCGTTGTTATAAAAAGAAAAGCTTATTTCGGGATACACCAGGGCTACCCGGTGAAATTCTTCAATGATGTACGTGGTTTCCGTTGTATCCGATTTAAGGAAATTACGGCGCGCAGGAACATTAAAAAAAAGATTTTTCACCGATAAGGAAGTTCCGTCGGCAGCGCTGCAGGAGGTATGTTCTTTGACGTTTGAGCCTTCAATAACAATAAGTGTGGCAACATCGTCCGTACGTCTTTTGGTTTTCATTTCCACCTGAGCCACTGCTGCTATGGAGGCCAGCGCTTCGCCTCTGAAACCAAAGGTACTGATTTTGAACAGGTCGCCTGCTTCATTGATTTTTGAAGTAGCATGACGTTCAAAACACAAACGGGCATCGGTTTCCGACATCCCGGCACCGTTATCCACCACCTGTATCAGGGTTTTTCCGGCATCTTTGATAATCAGTTGAATATCATCGGCGCCTGCATCAATGGCATTCTCCAGCAGCTCTTTCACGGCTGAGGCAGGACGCTGTATCACCTCTCCAGCCGCAATCTGGTTGGCCACATTATCGGGAAGTATTTTAATTATATCAGACATAATAATATTATTTTGCAAAATTACAAATTTTTTATGGACTCTGATGAGGGTGTCTCAATAAGTAGTTTTATATCCTGTATCATAAAAAATGTTAAATAAAAAAACATTTGGAATGATATAAAAATTTTATAATATTTTTGTTCTGACCATATTAACTATAAAAATTGAAAAACATGAAAAAACTTGTTGCAGAATTTATCGGTACCTTATGGCTGGTTCTTGGAGGATGCGGCAGCGCAGTGCTGGCAGCTGCTTACCCTGAACTCGGCATTGGTTTTGTTGGTGTTGCCATTGCTTTCGGGCTTACGGTACTCACCATGGTCTATGCTATCGGGCATATTTCGGGTTGTCATCTCAATCCGGCTGTTTCGCTGGGGTTATGGATTGCGGGACGTTTCGATAAAAAAGAATTGATACCATATATTGTAGCACAGGTGCTGGGTGGTATCACGGGTGCAGCTATTCTGTATCTTATGGCCAGTGGTAAAGAAGGTTTTGAAACCGGAGGCTTTGCATCGAATGGTTACGGTGCATTATCTCCCGGCGGTTACGATATGCTCTCGGCCATGATCACAGAAATAGTGATGACGTTTATGTTCCTGATCATCATCCTAGGCGCCACGCACCCCAAGGCGCCAAAAGGATTTGCAGGTATCGCCATTGGCTTGGGGCTTACTTTGATACATTTAATCAGTATTCCGGTCACCAATACATCGGTAAATCCGGCCCGCAGCACCAGCCAGGCTATCTTTGCAGGCGGCGACGCTATGGGGCAGTTGTGGCTTTTCTGGCTGGCGCCTCTTGTGGGAGCCATGCTGGCCGGCATAGTATACAAGCTCGTTTTTGCCGAAAAAGAATAATATTTCGTTGTAAGATTTTTTATAATGACCAACTCAATTTTATTTGGGTTGGTCATTATTTTTGTGCTAATTTTGCCAAAAAAACAGATGTAATATGAATATTTCCGTACAAAAAATCAGAGAATTATCAGAAAAGTATCAGGATTATACAGCAGATAATCTTTCAGCGCTAATCAAAGCCAAGTCCCTCAGCGGACAGGAAAAAGCAGTGGCACAGGTATTAAGCGCTCAGATGAAACAGGCCGGTTTTGACGAAGTTAGTATCGATGGCCTCGGTAATGTTATCGGGCGTATCGGAAACGGGAAAAAGATCCTGGCTATTGACGGGCATATCGACACCGTTGACATCGGCAACATGGCCAACTGGTCGTTCGATCCGTTGAACGGCCTGATAAAAGAGGGCTTTGTTCACGGGCGAGGCACGGTTGACCAGAAAGGCGGCCCTGCAGCTTTTGTTACTGCTGGCAGGATATTAAAAGAACTGGGGCCCGGCAACGACATGACCCTTTACTGTGTCGGCAGTGTTATGGAAGAAGACTGTGACGGGCTCTGCTGGAAATATATCATCGAGGAAGACAAGATTGTTCCCGATGTAGTCATCAGTACCGAACCCACTAACCTGAAGATATACCGCGGACACCGCGGGCGCATGGAGATTGAAATAACTTTTAAAGGCGTATCATCCCATGGCTCTGCACCGGAACGGGGTAAAAATGCCATTTATATGGCATCGCGTGTTTGCCTGGAAATTGAAAAACTCAACGAACGTCTTGCCTTTGATGAATTTTTAGGTAAAGGAACGGTTGCTCTGTCAGAGTTTGTATCGGGAAGCCCTTCGTTGTGTGCGGTGGCTGATTATGCAAAGATCCATCTCGACCGCCGTTTGACATGGGGAGAGACCAAAGAATCGGCCATGCAGGAAATCAGGGAGATTATCAAAGATATGGATGCTGTCGCCGAAATACTTTATTATGACGGAACGGCATATACAGGCCTGAATTATGGCATGGAAAAATATTACCCGACCTGGAAAATTGAAGAAAGCCACAACGCAGTACAGACAGGTATTAACGCGTATCAGCAGCTTTATGATCAAAAACCTGTCATCGACAAATGGACCTTCTCAACCAACGGAGTCACCATCAACGGGATGTACAAAATACCTGTGATCGGATTCGGTCCCGGTAATGAGGTGCTTGCCCACGCACCCAACGAAAAAGTGGCGGTCAGCGACCTGGTCACAGCTTCGGCATTTTATGCAGCTTACGCATCATCATTTTAAAAATATATAATATGGAAAAAATTCAGGATTTAATTAATGAAATAAAAAGATTTAAAACATCTTTATATGCTAAAGATTTTTTGCTGACATGGGATAAAACATCGGATGAACTGAATGTGATACTGCTGGTTGCCGAGGTATTAAAAGCCATGAGAGATCAGAACATCTCCCCGCGCCTCTTTGACTCCGGGCTGGCAATCTCCAATTTTCGTGACAACTCCACCCGTACCCGCTTTTCTTTTGCTTCGGCATGTAACATGCTGGGAATGGCCGTGCAGGACCTTGACGAGACCAAGTCGCAGATTGCCCATGGCGAAACCGTCAGGGAAACTGCCAATATGATTTCCTTTCTTTCCGATGTCATCGGCATCCGCGACGACATGTTTCTAGGCAAGGGACATACCTATATGCTTGAGGTGGCCAAAGCCCTTGACGACGGTTTTAAGCACAAGGTACTCCCCTGCCGTCCGGCTATCGTCAACCTGCAATGCGATATAGACCATCCTACCCAGTCCATGGCTGACCTGCTGCATCTGAAAAAGCATTTCGGATCGCTCGAAAACCTCAGAGGGAAAAAAATAGCGATGACCTGGGCCTATTCACCAAGCTACGGAAAACCCTTGTCGGTGCCACAAGGCATCATCGGTTTGATGTCAAGGTTTGGCATGCATGTAGAACTCGCACACCCTGAAGGTTATGACCTGATACCTGAAGTGATGGACATAGCCTTTAAAAATGCCCTTGAAAGCGGCGGAAGTTTTAAAGTCGTGAAAAACATGGATACAGCTTTTAAAAATGCTGATATCGTTTACCCCAAAAGCTGGGCGCCCTATTCCGTGATGCAAAAACGTACAGAACTCCTCCTCAGCGGCGATGCTGAGGGACTGAAAACCCTGGAAAAACAATGTCTCGCCAACAATGCCAAACACAAAGACTGGGAATGTAATAAAGAAAACATGAAGCATACCAAAGAGGGCAAAGCGTTGTACATGCATTGTTTACCGGCCGATATTTCAGGGGTATCCTGTAAAGAAGGCGAAGTGGAAAAATCTGTTTTTGAAAAGTACCGCATTCCGACCTATATCGAAGCAGGATTTAAACCCTATATCATTTCGGCTATGATACTGACCAGCCTGTTTAAAAACGTGCCTAAAACATTAGAAGACGTTTTTAATAAAAATGTTTTGCGCCGGCAGTTATAAGCATCATCTGCCATAATTCCCTGCCAGCATTTAACTTGCGCATACTATATTCGGATTTTAATCAGATAGAAGTAATCGGTCAGCCTACAAACTGACCGATTCTTATTTTGTCATTGAATTTCAATGTTTTTTAGGGTTTTGTCAAAGCAGAACAATGCGGTTGAACCGTATTATGATTTGTTTAATACCTGGTATGTATATTCGTTGTATATAAATGCTTTTTTATATTTAGGCGTTCAGGTACGTTAAAAATATTTTTTTATGTAAGTTTGCATTGAATTTCATATCTTTGCATTAATATTCAAATACACATTCCATTAACCTTTAAAAAGTTTTTTTATGAGAAAAATGTTACTTTTTTTATTGCTTGTACTCCCTGTTATCAGCCTGAATGCGCAAATACCGGTGAGCACAACTCCTGAAAACAAAAATGTCATACTTGAAGAATTCACAGGTATACATTGCGGCTATTGTCCTCTGGGGCATAAAGTAGCAAGTACTATTATGACATCCAATCCAAATAATGCTTACGTAATTGCCATTCACACGGGCAGTTATGCCACGCCCGATGCCGGGGAGCCAGATTACAGGACTTCATTCGGATCGGCTATTGCTTCACAATCGGATCTGACCGCTTACCCGGCAGGGACGGTAAACCGCCATGTTTTTTCGGGTATGGGACAATCATCAGGGGGAACAGCCATGTCGCGCACCAACTGGACTGCCGCTTCCACCACCATTCTGGGACAACCCTCCTATCTCAATGTTGGCGTGTCTGCCCAGGTAGATTATGTCACCAGGGTACTTACCATTCACTGTCAGGTATATTACACCGGAAACAGCACGGTTACCACAAACAAATTAAATATTGCCATCCTGCAGAACAACATAAAAGGGCCACAATCGGGCTCAAGCGGCAATCCCACCATGGTCACTCCCGATGGTCAGTACCTGCACCAGCATATGCTCAGGCATATGTTGACCGGACAGTGGGGTGTTACCATAAAAAATACCAATACCGCATCGGGCACCCTGAAAGTAGACACCACCATCACGTACACTGTTCCCGCTGCTTACACCAGCGTGCCGGTTAATTTAGCCGAACTTGAAATTATCGCCTTCGTATCCGAAGGCAACCAGGAAATTATTTCAGGAAGCGGATGCCTGATGAATCAGCCTGCCATTGACGCCTCTATAAGCTCTGTGTCGGGTTTACCATTATTGCATTGTTCCACAAATACTATTACGCCAACGGTGGTATTGAAAAACAAAGGTACGGATGTACTCACAAGTGCAATAATCAATTATACCGTCGACGGAGGGGCTACCGTATCTCAAAACTGGTCAGGTTCCCTGGCGCCGGGAGCAACAACCAACGTCACGATCACCAACCCTATTACGCCGGCACAGGGATCACATGTGGTAAAATGTTTTACCACCATGCCCAACGGCGTAAACGACCTGAATGCCCTCAATGATGATTACTCCGCAACCTATAACGGGTTTCTGACCTTCAGCACAACGCCGGTAAACGAAGAATTTACCAGTACGTCATTTCCTCCTGCCGGCTGGGTGGTAGATGGTAATTATTGGGCCAGACATGCCACTAGTTCTTTTGGTATCGGCACCGGATCGGCACGGATGAACTTTTATGCTGCTCAGACAGGCGTTGAAAATGATTTGTACATTTATGGACTTGATTTGTCGGGTGTTTCAACGTATCATCTTTCATTCGACCATGCCTATGCCCAGTACCAGTCCGGTTATGATGACAGGCTTCAGGTTCAGATATCAAATAACTGCGGATCAAGCTGGACAAGCCTTTTCGACAAGGCAGGAAGTACCTTGTCAACAGCTCCGGCATCATCATCATCATTCACACCCACCTCCGGTCAATGGGCAACCAATACCATCAACCTAAGCTTCTTTGCCGGTCAGTCCGATTTAATTATCAGATTCCATGCAATCAGTGATTACGGAAACAATTTATTTATAGATAAAATAAATACAGCAAGCGGAACCGGGCTCAGCGAAGCCGGCAATGATGACAACCTCATGATATACCCAAATCCCGCATATGATATTGTGACCATTCTTAATGCAGAAAATTCAGAAATGATGCTTTATGATGTTTATGGTAAATTAGTCACTTCAGAATATATTTTTGGTAATAATCATACGCTTAATGTTGACGCACTTGCCACCGGAACCTATATCCTGAAAATCATCCGCGGCGATAAGATCAGCAGTCAAAAAATATCGGTAATAAAATAATTCCGATTTTTTGGATAAAATACAAAACCTCGTGGTAATTTTACCACGGGGTTTTTATTTATGTATTATGAAAAAAATAATCCTGACATCATTTTTTATCATTTGTACCGCTTCTGTGTTGTTTTCTCAGAAAAATGATTCGATCGTAATCCGCAAGATTTTCACCGAAGCGCTTACCAATTATGCTGCTTACGACAACTTAGCTTATCTGTGTAAAAACATTGGCGGGAGAATAGGCGGTTCGCCGCAATCGCTCAGGGCAGCCGACTGGACAAAAAAAGTGTTAGCCGAAAATGGCGCCGACACGGTCTATACCATGGCTCATACCGTTCGTAACTGGAAACGTGGCACGAAAGAGACAGGCAAAATAATCCTGTCAGATAAAGGTCATTACGATCTTTCCGTATGTGCTTTAGGTGGCGCTGTGGGCACCGGAAAAAAAGGCATGAAAGCCCGGGTGGTGGAAGTGAAAAATTTTGAAGAGCTTAAAAAACTGGGAAAAGATAAGGTGAGCGGGAAAATCGTTTTTTTTAACCGGCCAGCCAATCCCTCAACATATTCTACCTTCCCTGCCTATGGCGGCGCCGCCGACCAGAGATATGCAGGCGCCTCGCAGGCTGCATTGTACGGAGGAGTAGCTGCCATAAACCGGTCGCTCACCCTCGCCGATCACGATTTTCCGCATACCGGCATCATGCACTACTTCGACAGCACCAGCAAAATTCCGGCCTTTGCCATTGGTATAAAGAGCGCTGACCTGCTCAGCCAACTCTTAAAAGAAGATACTGCTCTGGAACTTTACCTGTTGTCCACCTGCTCCGAAAAGGAAGATACGGCATCATACAGCGTTGTAGGAGAATTAACAGGAACGGTGTTTCCCGATCAGATCATCGTGGTGGGCGCTCATATTGATGCCTGGGACAATGGCGAAGGCGCTCACGATGACGGCGCCGGGGTAGTACAGGCAATGGAAGTTCTGAGGATTTTCAAAAAACTTGATATTAAACTCAGACACACCCTGCGTATAGTGGAATTCATGGATGAAGAAATGGCCCAGCGGGGAGGACGTAAATATGCCGAAACCGTCATGAGCAAAGCTGAAAAACATATTGCAGCCATAGAAAGTGATGCAGGAGGCTTTACGCCCCAGGGATTTTGCTATGATGCAGGTGAACAGGTGACCCAAAGACTTGCAGAGTGGAAACCCCTGCTGCTAGAATATGGTTTGTGGCTTTTTATTCAGGGACATTCAGCTGTTGACATCAGTTTCCTTAAAGACCTGGATATCCCTCTGTTCGGACTTATGACCGACTCACAGCGGTACTTCGATTACCAACATGCCTCCACCGATGTTTTTGAAGCGGTAAACAAAAGGGAACTGCAACTTGGCGCTGCTTCCATGGCGGCTTTAGTTTATCTTATTGACAAATATGGTTTTTAACAGAACAATGATTAAGAAAATTATTTTCAGCGTATTAAGTATCATGCTCGGCATGGTATTTATCATTTCCGGCCTGACCAAACTCTACCCCATCGAATTGTTTGAACTCACCTTTATTGACATGGGCGTTGCCACATGGAAAACCGCACCGCTCATCTCAAGGTTATTTATCGGTTTGGAGTTCTTCCTGGGCCTTATGCTCATTTTTAATGTCAAAATGAGGAGATTTACATTAAAAGCCGTCATTGCTTTATTGGCTGCCTTTACCATATATCTTTTTATACAGTTGTTACTTGAAGGAAACAAAGGAAACTGTAAGTGCTTCGGTAATTATTTAGAAATGACGCCCCTGGAATCCATCATAAAAAACATGGTGATGATGGCTGTTGCGGTACTGCTGTTATTAGTAAAACATGATATCACCTATAGGTTTCAGAAAATTATTATCATCGCCGGTGCAATTGTATCTCTTTGCCTGCCTTTTATATTAAATCCGCCCGATTTTATCGCCTCGTACCGTTTTCAGGAAGAAACTACCGGGTACAAACTGGAACTCGACACCCTGTACACAAGCACCGACATTGCAGCCCCGGAAACTGATTTGCGCAGCGGGAAACATATCATTGCGTTTATGAGCCTCAGATGTAAACATTGCAGGGTGGCTGCCTATAAAATTCATATTCTGAATAAACAGAATCCACAGATTCCATTCTATTTTGTTCTGAACGGAAAAGAAAAAGATATGGATTCGTTTTTCGATGATACCAAAACAGAGGATATTCCCCATATCATGCTGAAAGGAGAACGTTTTGTCATGCTTGCCGGATATAATCTGCCTGTGATCATGTTCGTCAATAATGCCGTAGTTGAAGAAAAAGTCAATTATATCATGCTGACCAACGAGAAGATTGAAAAATGGCTGGGAAAATAAACTGGTGTGCCCTGCTTCAAAGTACTGCCTGATAACATGTTAATTCTTTAATAACAGTTTACCTGTTAAAAAGTTTTTTTATAAATATTTGTTGATTATAAAAATTTAATACTTTTGAGTTATTATTTCACTATTGTATAAC